>NZ_CP007795.1:817500-933960 GCF_000632475.1 Azospirillum argentinense | reverse complement strand
GGTTCATTCCCCTGCCTTGCCCCGACGCCACTTTTGCGCGGCGCCGGAGTCCGGTCAAGCCGGAATGTTGACTCCGGGGCAGGGGAGGGGAGTCAACATTCGGCGAGAAAATTTTCTCGCGGGCCTTTCTCGCGAGACGGGGCCCTGGCGGGCGGTGCGGCCGCAGCGCCACCCGCCGCTCCGGTCAGCTCGGCTTGTACGCCGCCTTGGCCTCGGGCATCAGCTTTTGCAGCGCGGCGATGCGGTCCGCCGTGCCGGGGTGGGTGGACATGAAGGTGGGCTGCTCGGCCCCGGCCTGCTTCATGTTCTGCCACAGCTCGATGGCCGCCTGCGGGTCGTAGCCGGCGCGGGCCATCATCAGCAGGCCGGCGCGGTCGGCCGCCAGCTCCTGGTTGCGGGAATAGGGCAGCAGCAGGCCGTACTGCGCGCCGGTGCCCAGCGCCGCGGCGATCATCTCGCTGCCGCCGACCCCGCTCGCCCCGGCAACAGCCCCCAGGATGCTCGTGCCGGCGTCGGTGGCCATCTGGGTGCTCACCCGCTCGGCGGCGTGGCCTTCCAGATTGTGGGCGATCTCGTGGCCGATGACGGCGGCGAGCTGCGCGTCGGTCTTGGCGTATTGGAACAGGCCCTCATAGACGCCGATCTTCTGGCCGGGCAGGGCGAAGGCGTTGGCTTCCTTGCCCTGGAACACGCGGACCTCCCATCCCGCGGGGTCGAGCGAGGCGGCGCGCAGCAGGCGGGCCGAAATCTGCTCGGCGCGGCGCTGGTAGCTGGCGTTGGTGGTGGCCGGGGTCGACTGGATCAGGCGTTGCCAGTCCTGCTGGCCGAGTTCGACGAGCTGCTCCTGCGAGACGAGGTTCAGCCCGAGCCCCGTCGAATTTCCGGCGCATCCGGCCAGCGCCAGGGACCCGGCCAGCGCCGCGGCAAGGCACAGGGGTCGGACGGTCATGGTCGGCATTGCTCTTCCTCCGTTGTGGTTCTGTCCACCGCATCCTATCCGATGGCGGATGGGCTGTGCCGGGGCAATTCGGTGGTCATGTTTTCGGTGGCCGTGTTCTGAAAGCCGCAACGTTTGGCAAGGCGTGATGTTGCTTGCCGTCACCGCCGTCTGCTACTGGGTGGGGGAGGCGATGCAGAAGACTGTCTTCCAGGATCTGGACAGGGTGCCCGACAAGGTGGCCTCTACCTCGGCCATGGCCGCGCGCAACGCCGCCCACCTCGCGCGCTTCATGAAGGAGAAGCAGTATCCCGGCGAATGACGGTTCCCGGTGATTAGACGTCTAATAGCGTCGCATCGCCGTCTCCTCCCGCCCGTGCCATTCTGTGGATATCCTCTCAAGAGCCTTCTCAACCGCCTGCGCGATTCCATGTATAGTCGGTCTTGTAGGCCGGCGATGCGATGGCGTCGCCGCGGGTGGATGGTGGCAGGAGGAACGGGTGGCGACGCTCAAGGAATTCGAAGAAGCCTTGAAGACGGCGGGCAACACGGAGGCCCTGGAGATCCTGGGCAAGCTGCGCGAACGCGATAAGGCCCAGCGGTCGATCCGCCCGGCGCGGCGCGTCGTCGGCAAGAAGATGACCCCGGAACTTGCCGCGCAGATTCTGGAGCTTCACCGCACCACCGACATGACGCAGCAGGAGATTGCGTTCCAGCTCAGCGTCAACCAGGGGCGCGTGAACGAGGTCATCAAGCGCGGCAAGTGGCTGAACGACGACCCGAACGCTCCGGAGGCCGTCGCCCGCGACAAGGCCAAGGCCCGCGTCAAGGACGGGGTGGGCATCGAACCGCGCCCGGCCCGTCCGAAGAAGAAAAAGGCGGCCAAGCCGGCCGAGGAACCGGCGGTCGAGCCGGTCCAGGAGGCTGTGGCGGAGGACGTGCCTCCTGCCGCGGCGCCGGCTCCGGAAGAACCGGCCCACGCGCCCGAGCCGGTCGAGGCTGCTCCGGAAGCGTCCGTGCCCGAACCGGCTCCTCTGGAGCGGGTGGAGATGGCCCTGAACCCGGACGCCCAGGATGCGGCGGCCCAGGAAAAGCAGACTGAGGAGAAGGCGGCGGCGGAGAAGGCGCCCAAGGAGAAGAAGAAAAAGCGCAAGGCCGAGCCGCCGGCACAGTTGCTGTTCGATGGGCTGTAAGACGTCCGCTCAGCCGCGGCGGGGCTGCCACCAGCGGGCCAGGAAGCCCAGCCCGGCGAAGCGCACGACGTGGTGCGTGCCGACGAAGGCGGTATCGAGGCCGAGCACGAAGGCCACGATGGTCATCGCCTCCACCCCGCCCGGCGCGTAGGCGAGCCAGAGCTGGCCGAAGGGGAGGCCGAGCAGCCAGCCTCCCGCCCAGGCGAAAACCGAGGAAAGGACGAGCGCCAGCGCCACGCTTTCGAGCGACGGGCGCAGCGCCGCTCGCAGGGACGCCAGCGTGACCCCGGCGAAGCGCGACCCGATCAGCGCCCCCGTCACCACGAAGCCCGCATTGAGCAGCCAGTTCGGCAGGCGGTGGTCCACGAGGCCGCTGCCATGCAGCAGCGCGCTCCCCAGCATGGCGCCGAGCAGCACGCCGCCGGGCACGCGCAGCTTCTGGAACAGCAGCCCGGCCAGGGCGCTGGCCCCGATCAGCAACGCCAGTTCGGGCAGGGCGTCCGCCGGGTCGGACGGGGCAGGGCGGGGCGGCAGGCCGGGGGTGGAGGCAATCAGATCCAGCAACCAGGGCATGGCGGCGACCAGGACGAACAGCCGCAGGCTCTGCGCCAGCGCCACCCGCGGCAGATCGGCCCGGCTCTCCGCCGCCAGCACCAGCACCGCGCCCAGCGCGCCGGGAACGGCAGCGTAGCGCGCGGTCGCCGGGTCCCAGCGGTGCACCCGCTCCAGCCACGCCGAGCAGGCGTACAGGCAGGCCATCACCGATCCGGCAAGCAGCGCCATGCTGAGCGGCCAGGAGGCCATCTGGTGCAGCGTGTCCGGCGTCACGCCGGCGCCCATGGAGATGCCGAGCAGAACGAAGGCGGCGGTGCCGAGCGGGGAGGGCAGGCGGAGCGTCAACCCGCCGAGCGCCCCACCGGCCACCGCGGTCATCGCCCCCATCAGCCACGCCGCGGGAAGCCCCGCCAAGGCGAACAGCCCGCCACCCAGGGTGGCCAGAAGGAGGGTCAGGGCGGTGGAGGCGAGTCGCTTCATCATCCGTCGGGTCCGGCTGCGGCAAGGGCCGTGCACTGTGCGTGTCACCCGCAATCCCGCGCAACCGGTATGGGCGGTCACCTGACAAGCGTGTGCGGCATAGGCCGGCGATTGTCCGGACCGTCCGCCTGCTGCATTGTCGGAGCAACCGGCCGCCACGGCGGCCCAGACGACGCGGGAGGGGACCATGCCGATAAGAACCGGGGGACGGACGCCATGAGGTTCGCCGCCAACCTGTCCATGATGTTCACCGAGCGGCCCTTCCTGGAGCGGTTCGGCGCCGCGGCGGCGGCCGGCTTCGATGCGGTGGAGTTCCTGTTCCCCTACGACGTGCCGGCGGAGCGGATCAAGGCGGCGCTGGACGCCCATGGGCTGACCCAGGCGCTGTTCAACCTGCCCCCCGGCGACTGGGCGGCGGGGGAGCGCGGCATCGCCAGCCTGCCCGGCCGCGAGGCGGAGTTCCGCGAGGGCGTGGCGACCGCCATCGCCTACGCTAAGGTGCTGGGCAACCGGCTGCTGCACTGCATGGCCGGCATCCCGCCGGAGGGGCACGATGCAGCTCTGGCGCTCTACACGGACAACCTCCGCCATGCCGCGGCGGCCTGCGCGGAGGCCGGGTTGACGCTGCTGGTGGAGCCGATCAACAACCGCGACATGCCCGGCTATCTGATGAACGGCACCGCGCTGGCCCGTCGGGTGATCGAGACGGTGGAGGCGCCGAACCTGAAACTCCAACTCGATCTCTACCATTGCCAGATCAGCGAGGGCGATCTCGCCACCCGCATCCGGGCCAACGCCGACCTCACCGCCCATGTGCAGATTGCCGGCGTTCCCGACCGCCAGGAGCCCGACCGTGGCGAGGTCAACTATCCCTATCTGTTCGAGGTTCTGGCCGACACCGGCTACCGCGGCTTCGTCGGCTGCGAGTACCGCCCCCGCGCCCGGACCGAGGACGGGTTGGGCTGGTTCCACACCGCCAGCACGCAGGCTGCGCGCTGACCATGGATCTGCTCGCCCCCCTGTCCAGCATCGCCGCCGTCGTCGTGCCGGTGTTCCTGATCGCCGCCCTCGGCTTCGGCTGGAGCCGCGCCAAGCTGCCCTACGACAGCGCCTTCATCACCACCTTCGCGATCAACGTCTCAACCCCCTGTCTGGTCTTCTCCTCGCTGGCCCGCCTGACGCTGGGCGGGGACGACCTGCTGACCATGGCGGCGGCCTCGGTCGGCAGCATGGCGCTGGCCGGGCTGATGGCGACGCCGATCCTGCTCGCCAGCCGCCTGCCGCTGCGCGTCTATCTGCCGGCGCTCAGCTTTCCCAACGGCGGCAACATGGGCATTCCCGTCTGCCTGTTCGCCTTCGGGGAGACTGGGATGGGGCTGGCGGTGCTGTTCTTCGCGACGCTCGCCGTCCTCCAGTTCACCATCGGCCCGGCCCTGGCGGCAGGGCGCACGGACGCCAAGCAGGTGCTGCGCACTCCGGTGATCTACGCGGTCGCGCTGGCCGTTTTTGTCCTGCTGACCGGCGTCCAGCCGCCGCAATGGGTGACCAACACGACGACGCTGCTCGGCAACTGCGCGGTGCCGCTGATGCTGTTCTCGCTGGGGGTGGCTCTTGCCGGGCTGCGGATGCAGGGGATGATGCGGTCGCTGGCCATGTCGGCGCTGCGCCTGCTGCTCGGCTTCGCCGCCGGTCTGGCGGTGGTGGAGGTGCTGGGCCTGGAGGGCACGATGCGCGGCGTCGTGCTGCTGGAAAGCACCATGCCGGTGGCGGTGTTCAACTATCTCTGGGCGCTGCGCTACAACAACGCGCCGCAGGAGGTCGCCGGGATGGTGCTGGGGTCCACGGCGCTGTCGTTCCTGACGCTGCCGCTGCTGCTGGCCGTTGTGATGTGAAGAGGGGGGAGGGGAGCGCTTGCCCCACCCCGGCCCTCCCCGCTGGGCGGGGGAGGGAGATTGATTCCCTCCCCTGCGATAGCGGGGGAGGGTTAGGGTGGGGGCCTCACGCCGTCGCGGCGTCCGAATGGGTCGCCGCGCGCACCCGGCGGTGGAAGGACGGCGGCACCACGCAGGTCCCGAAGAACATCAGATAATGCCGCATCTTCGGATCGCCCGCCCGCGTCGCCTCGGCCAGCAGGCGGCGGACGGCGTTCCAGTCGCCCTCGCGGCGGGCCATGCCGACGACCTTGGTCATCAGGAAGGCGGCGTAGGCGTTGCCGGTCATCAGCGGACGGTGCGTGCGCGCCCACTCGAAGGCTTGCCGCCAGTCGTCGACCGAATGCAGCGAGGCGCGGCCCTCGTCGATCTCTACGAAGCACAGCGGCTCATCCACGAAGACCAGCTCCGCGCCGGGTTGATCCAGCGCGCGGAACAGCCAGCCCCAATCCTCGAAATGGCGGTAGTCCGGCATCGGCACGGCGAGCGCCAGCGAACGCGGTACCATGATCGTCGGGGTGGCGAGATAACCGGGGCGGGACAGCGGGCTGCGGCGGTCGATCAGATAGTCGCTGATCGGCTCGCCCGGCTCCGGCCGGCGCTGCGGCCAGACGTAGCGGCGCTCGCCGATGCTGACGCTGGTGCTGCAGGAGACCACCGGCAACTTGGCGCCCGACGCCTTGGCGGCGGCGAGCTGCCGTTCCAGCTTCTCCGGCGCCCAGGAATCGTCGTCGTCCAGGAAGGCGATCCACTCGCCCAGCGCCGCCTGCACGCCGGCGTTGCGCGCCCCCGCGGGACCGAGCGACGCCGGGTTCTGCACGATGCGCAGGCGGCGGTCCTCCACCGCCTCCAGCGCCGCGACGGTGGCGGGGTCCGGACCGTCGACGACGACGATGATCTCGACGTCCTTGAGCGTCTGGGCGCGCACGCTCTCCACGGCGTTCAGCACGAGATGCGGGCGGTTGCGCGTCGGGATGACCGCGCTGACGGTGACGGGCGGGGCTTCCGCCGCGCCGCCCTTCATCGCCCCGCTGTTCGCCGCAACGTCCTTCATCGCTTGTACTCCAGATATTGGAAGCCCATCAGGCCGTAGAGATAGCCGCTGCCGACGCAGATCTTCTGGAGACGGCGGATCGGCCAGCTCGTGTCGAAGGCCATCACCATCGGCACCAGCGGCAGGGCGGCAAGGTTCAGCGCGATGTGCGCGAGCCCCAGTGTGGAGCGCTTCACCAGCGTGCGGCGCTGGCCGTTCAGCTTGGCCTCGGTCAGCGACACGCAGGTGCCCAGGCGGAAGGCGCGGCGCAGGATCCAGCGCGCGGTCATGCGGCTGGCCGGCACATGCTCCTCGATGGTCGCCTCGTCGCACCAGACGATGCGGTGGCCCTGGCGGCGGATCTGCTCGAAGAACAGCACGTCGCTGCCGCCGGACAGGCTCAGCTCCGGGTCGAAGCGCACGCCGCCCTTCAGGATGGAGCGGCGGAACAGCACGTTGCCGGTGGCGCAATAGGCCGGCTCGCTGCCCGTGGGCATGCGCTGCAGGTCGTGGAAGCGGCCCTTGGTCAGCCAGTCGGGCGGGCGCTTCTCGTAGATCGGAAGGACGGGGCCGGCGACCACGGCGGCGCCGGTGCGCTCCATGGCCGTCACCAGCCAGTCCAGCCAGCCGGGGCTCGCCACCTCGTCGTCGTCGATGAAGGCGATCAGGTCGGCGTCCGTGGTCTCGTCCAGGCAGCGGTTGCGGGCGGCGGGAATGCCCGGCACCGGCTCCGCCGCGTAGCGGATGGGGAAGCGCCAGTCCTGCGCCATCTCGCGGCACAGCGGTTCGGCGGAGCGCGCCGGGTCGTTGTCCACAACCAGCACTTCGACGTCCAGCGGGGCGTCGGGGTTGAAGGTCAGCCCCTCCAGCGACAGCAGCGTGCGGTGAAGATCCTTCGGCCTGCGGTAGGTGCACACGCAAACCACCAGCTTTTTCGACATGATGCCTGTTCCTTCCTCACGCCTGTTCATGGGGTTCATGCCGGGGATCGGGTGCGTTTCAGCCGGGCCAGCGCGATCCGCACCTGACCCATCAGGTTGGCGGGGTTGAGCACGGCCAGGGCCAGCAGATAGAGGCTGCCCGCCGGGGCGAGCTGGACGAGCAGCAGGTCGCTTTCCATCGCCGCGACTTTCAGCCCGGCGGCGAAGAGCAGGGCGGCGGTGGTCACCTTCAGAAGATCCTTCACCGGCACCGCCAGCACGCCGGCGCGCGGCATCAGGATGACCGCGGCCACCACCCAGCCGAGCTGCGCCGCCAGCGAGCCGTAGGCCGCCCCGATCACCCCGAAGCGCGGGATCAGGAACAGGTTGGCGCCGATGTTCAGCACCGCCGTCAGCATGGTCAGCTTCAGGATGTAGCCGGTCTTCTTGGTCAGGTGCAGCGACAGGTCGAAGTGATAGATGCGCAGGATGCTGATGAAGACCGACAGGGCGACGAGCGGCATGATTGCCGCACCGGTCTCGCGGTACGCCTCGCCGAGCAGCAGCCCGACGATGCCCTGGGCGGAGATGACCTCCATCAGCACCAGCGGCAGGCAGACCAGCAGCAGGATCGTCAGGTTCTGCGCCATGATCGGGCGCGCGGCGCGCGGGCCGGCGCTGTCGAAGGCGCGCGACGCCATCGGCAGCGTGACCAGCGAGGCCGCCGAGGCCACCAGCATGATCGGCTGCTTGGCGAGGTCGAAGGCCATGGCGTAGGCGCCGGCCGCCGCCTCGCCGATGAACCAGTAGATCAGGAAGCGGTCGGCGAAGTCGAGCGCCCAGCCGACCATCAGGCTCAGCATCAGCGGGCCGCCGAAGGTCAGCAGGAGGCCGACCCGCTCCCGCGCCGGCCAGCGCAGCGAGATGCCCTTGAGGTCGGAGCGCAGCCAGATCGCGGTGACCAGCAGGAAGCCGATGCTGGTGCCGAGCAGCAGCCCCTCCTCCTTCCAGCCGATCAGCACGAAGGCGGAGCCGAGCGCCAGCCCGAACAGCGCCTTGGCGAAGGACTTGGCCGCGAAGACCGAGCCCTTCAGCCGCGCCCGCGACATCTGGATCGACAGGTCGAACCAGGAGATCAGGATCGCGATGACCGGCAGATACAGCACATAGTCGATGCCGTTCATGCCGGGGTAGAAGGCGACCACCGCGCCCAGGATGGCGAGCACCCCGCAGGCCACCACCAGGAAGGCGGTGACCACGGTGGAGAGCCAGGCGTCCCGCTCCGCCGCGTCGCCGCCGCATTTGCGCAGGACGAACAGGCCCATCCAGGAGAAGCCGCAGGCGTTGATCGCCGCCGCCGCAGCCATCACCAGGGCGTAATGGCCGTAGGCCTCCGGCGTGACGATGCGCGAGAAGACCGCGACCGCCGCGAAGCCCAGGATGCCGACGGCGATCCGGGTCGCGAAGAAGGCGAAGCCGCTCGACATCATGACCGCGACTCCGCAACCGGGATTCCGTTCTGCAGCTTGGGCCGCCGTCCCGCCGCCGGACGCGGGGTCAGGGCGTGGGCGTGGACCGTCTTGGCCAGCCGCGTCTGGAAGGCGGTGAAGAGGAACCACAGCAGGCCGTTCTGGATCAGCAGGCTGCTTTCCGCGACGTTGCCCAGCAGGAGCATCATGGCGAAGACGATGTGCCAGCGCGCCGCCCCGCTGCGGTCGACCGGGACGATCCGGGCGATGCGCGACAGGTAGATCACATAGGCCACCAGGAAGAGGCCGAGGCCGAGCAGGCCGACGTCCAGCGTCGTCTGGATGAAGCCGTTGTGGGCGTGGATGTCGAAGCGGCCCGAGGTGCGCCAGAACAGCGCCCCCGGCGCGTCCAGACCCGACCAGAAGGCGCTGAAGCCGTAGCCCAGCACCGGCTGCTGCTCGATCATCCGGATCGCGAAGTCCCAGATCAGCGTGCGCCCGGTCAGCGTGATGTCGCGGCCGAGCAGCGCGGTGATGCTTTCCAGGTTCAGCAGCGCGAAGATGGCGGCCAGCATGATGACCATGGTGCCGCCGTACAGCTCCAGCGCCAGCGACCCGGCGTCCTGCCGGTGGGTGACCAGCATGACCAGGGTCATGCCGGCCGTGGCGACGATCAGCGCCGTGGCGGAGCCCGACATGGCGAGACAGCCGGCCATGATGGCGAAGGTGCCCAGCCGCCAGACCAGCGCCATGGTGTCGGTCACCGGACGGGAGCGCAGGACGAACAGCCCGGCGGTCAGGCCGAAGGCCATGGCGTCGCCCAGGCCGTTCTTGTGGGAGAAGACGCCGCGCCACTGCGACCCCTGCTCCGCCGGCATCAGACCGTAGCTCGGCAGGCCGACCGCCAAAAGTGCGCTCAGCACCGCCAGCACGAAGACCGCGCGGTGGATCAGCCGGGCGAGCGCGACCTCGCCGTAGGACAGGCCGACATAGAGGCCGAAGATGGTCGTGCCGACCAGGGCCACGCTGCGGCGGATGGGCTTCTCCGAGCCCAGAAGCTCCTGCGGGTGGTCGCAATGCGGGCGGCCGACGACGTAGTGCAGTCCGCTGCGGCCATCCACCTGGACCACGTCCTGCCATTCCGCCTTGCCGACGATCAGGTCGCTCAGGTCGCCCGGGGCGTTGTCGCCCAGCACGTTCCCGATGCGTGGGCAGCGCAGATCGCATTCCAGCAGCAGGACCCGCCGGCCGGACGCCGCCAGCATGCGCGCCAGGGTGAGGCAGACGGTGGTCTTGCCCTCGCCGGGAACGGCGGAGGTCACCATCACCACGGAGCCGGTGTTCAGGGCGCCGCGGGCGTAGAGCGACACGCCGATGGCGCGCACCGCCTCGCTGTACTCCGACCGCGGACGGTCGAGGACATAGTCTTCCGGCTTGGCGTTCTTGTGATGCGGCAGGGACGGCACCAGCCCGATGGCCGGCACGCCGATCGTCTCTTCCACATGCTGGGTGTTGCGGAAGGTCTTGTTCAGATGGTCGCGCAGGAAGGCCAGGAACATGCCGATCAGCAGGCCCACGGCCAGACCGCCGCCGACGAACAGCTTCTTGCCCGGCGTCGACGGCTCCAGCGGCGGCTCCGCCTTGGACACGACGCGGGCGTCGCGCTGCTGAAGATCGTCCTGCTCGCGCGTTTCGACGAGACGCTGGAGCAGCCCTTCATAGACGCGGCGGTTGGCGTCGGCCTCGCGCTGCAACTGGGCCAGACGGACGTTGGCGCCCAGCTCGCCCGCGGTCTCGGCGGTCAGCTTCTTCAACGCGGCCTCAAGCTCGCGCTCGCGGGCGCGGGCGATCTCGACCTCGTTGTTGATGACCGCCATGATCTTGGTGGCTTCCTCGCGCATCTTCTGGCGCAGGTTCGTCAACTGGTTGACGTAGGCCTGCACCGCCGGATGCTGGTCGCCGTAGCGGGTGCGGTATTCGGCCAGCCGCCGCGCGATGCCCGATTCCTCCTCGCCCAGCCGCTGGATCAGCGGCGAGCCAAGAATCTCCGCCGCGTTGCCCTCGGTCGGGCTGCGCGCGACGATCCGGGCGTTCTGTGCCCGTGCCTCCGCCCGGCCACGCTCCGTCTGGGCGACGACCAGGGCGCGGTTCAGCTCGGCCAACTGCTGCGACAGGAAGGTTTCGCCGCCGGCGCTGCCGAGCACGAGGCCCTGCTGCGCGCGGTAATCCTGCACCGCCTTGTCCGACACCTCGACCTGGGCGCGCAGCTCGTTGATGCGGTCCTCCAGCCACTTGTTGGCCTGCTGGGTGACCTCCTGCTTGGTCTGGAGCTGGTCGAGCAGATACTCGTCGACGAAGGCGTTGGCGATGCGCGCCGCCTTGTCCGCCTCCTTCGCCTTGAAGGAGACGACGATGGTGTAGGACTGCGCGTCGCTGGTCGCCGACAGGCCGCGGCGAACGTCCGCGATGACCGCGGCGCGCTCCTTCTCCGCAGTGGTCGGCTCCTTCACGCCGATGCCAACGGAGTTCAGATAACCGGTGATCTGCTGTTGCAGCGGCGACAGGTCGTAGCCGACGGTGTCGTTGATCCCGGCGATGGCCCGGTCGATGGCCGAAGGCCGTTCGATGGCGCCGTTGAACTCCGGGTCATGGACCAGCCCCAGCCGGTCCACCACCTTGGCGGCGGTGGCGCTGGAGGTGATCATGTCGATTTCGGTCCGGATCGCCGCCGCCTCGCGCGGGAGGTTGGAGATCACGGCGTTGATGTCCGTGACCTCCGTCGTGCGCGGGTCGATGATGAGCACGGCCTGGCTGGTGAACCGCGGCTCATAGAGCAGGGCACCGGTGGTGGCCAGCGCGGTGCAGCACAGGACGCTGGCGATGATCGTGCTCCGGCGCCGGCGCAGCACCTGGAGGAGGTCGCGGAGCGCGACCTCCCGGGTGCTGGCTTCGGACCCCAGGGCTCCGTCTACATGAGTGTACGCGGCCATCCCATTCTCCTGAGGATCGGTCGGTTAGGGTCCAGGCCGGCGGTCAGCCCTTCACGATCTTCTCGTCGACGATGCCCGCCTTGCCGAAGGCGTTGCGGGTGTCGACGATCAGCGGCAGCCCGTCCAGGAAGGCCTTCAGATCGAAGGAGTCGTGGTCGGTGCACAGAATCGCGGCGTCGAAGGCGCCTTCCTGGATTTCCTCCAGCGCGACCGACGGCGTGCCGGCCATGCGGGCGAGCCGGCGCGTCTCCGGAAGCTCCGGCACGTGCGGGTCGTAGTAGAAGACCTCGCAGCCGCGGTCCTGGAGAAGATCGATGATCTTCAGCGCCGGGCTTTCACGCATGTCCTCGATGTTCTTCTTGTAGGCGACGCCCAGAACGAGGATGCGCGACCCGCGCAGCGCGCGGCCCAGCTTGGAGTCCATGGCCTGGGACAGCCGCTCCACCACGTAATGCGGCATGCGGGTGTTGATCTCGCCGGCCAGTTCGATGAAGCGGGTAGCAACGTCGAACTCGCGGGCCTTCCAGGTCAGGTAGAAGGGGTCGATCGGGATGCAGTGACCGCCCAGGCCGGGGCCGGGGTAGAAGGGCATGTAGCCGAAGGGCTTGGTCTTGGCGCCTTCGATCACTTCCCAGACGTCGATGCCCATCGCGTCGTAGACGACCTTCAGCTCGTTGACGAGCGCGATGTTGACGCAGCGGAAGATGTTCTCGGTCAGCTTCACCGCCTCGGCCGCCTCAAGCGACGAGACCGGGATCACGCGCTCCAGCGCGCGGCCGTACATCGAGCAGGCGATGCGCAGCGCGTTGGGGTCCTCGCCGCCGACGATCTTCGGGATGCGGGCGGTGGTGAAGGTCTCGTTGCCCGGGTCCTCGCGCTCCGGTGAGAAGGCCAGGAGGAAGTCCGTGCCGCTGTTGAGGCCGGTCTTCTCCAGGATCGGGCGCACGACCTCGCGAGTCGTGCCGGGGTAGGTGGTCGATTCGAGGACGATCAGCTGGCCGGGGCGCAGCACCTGGGCGATCTGCCGGGTGGTGACCTCGATGCAGCTCATGTCCGGCTCGCGGTTGCGAGTGAGCGGCGTCGGCACGCAGATGACGATGGCGTCCATGTCGGCCAGCGACTGGAAGTTCGCCGTGGCCGTGAAGCGGCCCTCCTCCAGCATCCCGCGGACCTCGTCGGTCGACACGGTGCCGATGTAGGAGGTGCCGCCGTTGAGGCTGGCGACCTTTTCCGGATCGATGTCGAAGCCCGTCACCGAGAAGCCGGCCCGCGCGAACAGCCGCGCCAGAGGCAGGCCGACGTAACCCAGGCCGATGACGCCGACGCTGGCGGTGCCCGCCGCGATCTTCGACTCCAGCGTCGCCAGAGCTTCCGGAATGCCGGACGTGCCGACCGAACCCCCGCTCACCAACAGGTCGGCAAACTCATTGCTCGACATAAGACGTCTCCTTTTCCGACTCTCTTGTTCGTAGAGGTTTCACCGTTATTCGCGCTGTAATTCTGAGATCAATTTTACCGACACAAAACCGAAGCCAAGGTCCGGATCTGAAATCGGGCCTTGGCTTTTGCTGTTCATAAGACTGATCGATCGGCGTTTCCTCTCACCGAATACATTAGGCTGCTTTGTCTAAGCACCCAGCAATCGTGATAGAAAAAGGGGCAGCCGTAAACGTCGTAAAAGGCCGAACTACCGTCAGTTTACCGGGTGACCTTTCTTGTGAGACTTTCGGGATGACCATCCCGAAAGGTGCTTCATTAGCCCCTTTTGAGTAACCACGGGCAGAATAGACGAAAGGAGCCGGACCGGCGCGTCGGCGGCCGGACGGCTCCTTCGCACCCCGGTCATCCCTGGACGGCGACTCCTTCCGGTTGCAGCCCGGCGGCCTCCGGCAACGTGTTGTGCATCAGGAAGCTGGCGTCGCCGTCGCCCATGGTCAGCAGCCAGTTGCCGCGGTCGGCGAACTCGTCCCGATCGATCCCCGCGTCGGGGCCGGGATGCGCCATCACCCGCACCGGGAAGCCCACGCGGTCCGGCACCTTCATCATGCCCATGGCGAGGAAGGTCCGCTCCGCCCGCGTGTTCAGCGTCCGGCAGATCAGCGCGGTCGCGCGCTCCGTCGCGGCGATGCGCAGCGTGTGGCTCAGCAAGACCCACAGCCACTTCGGCTCGCACAGGTAATCCACGACGGCGAGGCAGGGCTCCTTGCGCCAGGTCTCACGGCGCAGGACCACGTAGCCCAGCGGCTCGTCCCCGCGCGTCAGGATGAAGCGGCGGTAGTCCGAGGCGCAGGGAATCGCGTCGTAGCGCCAGCGCAGATGCGTCAGGTCGCGCAACGCGATCAGCGGGTAATGCGGGGAGGCGCGCCGCCAGATGGCGTCGGCCCGCCCGTCGAACCGCCCGATCTCCTCGAACCGCGCGCCGGTCGCCCGGCTCAGCAGGTGGCCGCCGATCCGTGCGCCGTGCAGGGCCGGCCCGGCGATCGCCCCGATGGTCCGCATGCGGCCCTGAAGCGAGGAC
Organism: Azospirillum argentinense; assembly: GCF_000632475.1. NCBI lineage: Bacteria > Pseudomonadati > Pseudomonadota > Alphaproteobacteria > Rhodospirillales > Azospirillaceae > Azospirillum > Azospirillum argentinense. The sequence continues at coordinate 919,934 of NZ_CP007795.1, read as the reverse complement.
GCCTCCAGGCATCGCCGCGTGTCCAGCGGGAAGACGTAGGCGGGCAGGGCGCCGATGTCGATCCAGCCGGCCTTGCTGTAGGCCTTGTAGGCGGAATCGGAAATGTGGATGGCCATCGCCAGAGGACGGCTGTCGAGCTGCGCTTCCGCCAGGGGCGTGAAGGCGCCGCGCATCCGCCATTCCGGCAGGACCATCAGGCTGTTGGCCCAGGAGGCCGGGATTTCCCGGTCCCGCGCCTTCAGGCGGAAGGGAATCCCGCATTGCTGGCCGACGATTTGTCCCTGCCGCTTGCACACCCAGACTTGCGGCCCATCCGCGTCCCGGTCGGGCACCTCGTCGAAGAGCCAGCGGTTGTAGGCTTCGTCCACCTGCCAGACCCGTTCCCCGAACATCTTGCGCTGGAAGCCGCGCAACTCCCCCGTGTCGGAAGCGTCGAAACGGAAAACGGTTTTCTTCAGCCGGTCGGTGATCGACTGACCGACGGTGCTGCTGCTGGTGCTCACATGCCCCCCCTTGTTCGAACGCGCCGTCCCTTGCCCGGCCCGCGGCTCGCCCGCGGACGTCGGGGCCAAGGTCAGCGCACGGATTCCGGCCGCATTCCGGATGCTTCCTGCACAGGTCCTCCCGATGGTTGTTTGGCCGATGGTTGGTTGACCAATGGTTGGTTGGCGGTGGTCCCGGCCCTGGTTTCGGTTTCTGCTCTGGCGTCGTTGCTGACCCGGTTGCCGGTGACGGTCTTGCCGATGCTGTCGGCGATGATGATGGCGGCCCGCTTGCCGTTGCGGTGGAAGAGGTTGTCGCGCAGTTCCAGCGTGATCGAGCCGCTGCCCTTCTGGTGCTGCAGGACGCCGCCGTTGTTGTCGTAGAACTCGTTGTCGTAGACCCGGTAGGTGACGTCGATCCCGCGGTTCTGGCCGAGCGAGATGCCGGCATCGGCGTTGCGGAAGATGACGTTGCGGTAAATCTCGGTGCTGGACTTCGCCAGGATGCCGGCGCCGCGCGGGTTGTCGTGGATCAGGTTGTCGTGGATCTTCAGCGCGCTGCCGGCCTGCCCCTGGTCGTGGTAGAGGCCGTGGGAGCGGCCTTCGCCGCCGTTGACGCCGTTGTTGAAGACCCGGTTGTGGGCGATCTCGCCGGTCAGGATGCGCCCGTTCCAGCCGGAATAGACGCCGCCGTCCTTGCGCCAGCCGTTGTCGGCGATGGTGTTGCGCGTGATGACCTGGTCGGTGTTATCCGCGGCGTAATGAACGATCCCATAGGCGCCGTTGCCGGTGATGGCCGACCCGTCGATCCGCAGTCCATCCGACGTGCCGGCAACGACGATTCCGGAGCCGCCGTTGCCCGCGACCGTCACGTTCGTCACCGACACGTTGCGCGCCCGCGGGCCGAGCAGCAGGCCGGTGTCGGCCGCGCCGGTGATCGTCAGCCCGTCGAAGGCGACGTTCGTCCGCCCGTTCAGATTGACCGCGACCGAGGAACCCCGCGCGTCGATCACCGGAGCGTCGCCCTTGCCATAGGCGCCATAGGTGATCGGCCGGTCGGTCGTGCCGGAGGAGGAGGCCAGAAGGCTGCCGCGCCAGCTCTCCCCGCGCTCGAACAGCACGCGGCTTCCCGGCGGAAAGGCGGTGGCGTTCACCTTCTCCAGCGTCTTCCACGCCTCCTTCGGGCCGCGGCCCGACCGGCGGTCGTCGCCGTCCGTGGCATCGACGTAAAAGACCGGTGCATCCTCAGCGTTCCGGCGCGCGCTGACGAACAGCGACGGCTGGGCGGGACGCTCGATGGCGGGGGGAGGCGGGGGCAGGGAATCCATGGGTCCGTCTCGCGCGGCCTTACACGGCGACGCGGATCAGCGCGTAGGCGAGGCCCCAGGCCGCCAACGCGCAGCCGGTGCACAGCAAGGCCCATCCCGCCCGCTGAAGATCGAGCATGGGGGGAGCGGCGCGGTCCGTCGCCTTCGGAGCGGCGTCCGTCGGAAGGACGTCCGCAACCCCAACAAGCAGGTTCGTGCTGGCCGGCGTGGCTTGCTCGATCATAGCGATCTCCTCGCGGGGGGCCTGATAAGCGGAAGGGCCGGCGATTAAAACCGCAACGTGTCCCTGTTGCGGTATTTTGTGTTACATCGCGGACAAATAAAGGGAAATGAAAAGGGATCACGCTTAAGCGATCAGGCTACGATAAGGGGGCATTCCAAAGGGAGGAATAGGCATTCTCTTTGGAATTGCTGAGTGGTGTTCTTTCGTAATGCCTATGCCAACGGCAAGAACTCCCTCCCCATGGCGGAGGAGGGAGCCTTCCATAGGTCGGACCGCTTATTCGGCCAGACCGTTCATCCGGCCAGGGCGCGCTTCATGTTGCCGGCACCGCCGCGCAGCAGGCGCTTGACCAGCTGCTGCTTCGCGGGCGCCGGACCGTTCTCGAAGCAGATCCGCTGAATCCGCCGTTGCGGACCGCCACGGCGCGGCCATGAGGTGCCGAAAGTGACGTCGACCCCATCGCCGTACAGTTCCCCGAACAGCGCCTCGGGCAGGCCCTCGTCCGAATAGGGGAAGGCGAAGGAGCCGCAGCCCGGGCCGAACAGCTCCCGGATGCCGGCGACGCTGCCCGTCACCTCCTCCTTCCGCTGCTCCGGCGTCAACAGGCGGTGGTTGGGATGGTCGAAACCGTGGGCGCCGATCGACACCCCCTCCGCCATCAGGTCGGCGATCTCGTCGCGGGTCAGATAGGGCTTCTCGTCCGCCAGGAAGCCGGCCGTGTCGAACTCCAGCACGGTGGCAATCTCGTCCAGCACGGCGCGCTGGTGCCAGCTCACCTTCATGACGCCCGCGGCGGGGTCGGCGGCGACGGCGCCCGCCCGCGCCAGGGTGGCGGCGCAGACGGCGCGGCGGGGATCGGCCTCCGCCAGCCGGCTCAGCCGCTCCGCCAGAAGGCTCGCCTTGTGCCGGTAGAACAGCGTCCTGTTGTCGAGGAAGTTCAGGTTGAGGTACAGCGCCGGACGGATGCCCTTGCGGCGCAGGATGGGCATTGCCACCTCCGCGACCTCGCGCATGCCGTCGTCGAAGGTGACCAGCAGCGACGGGCGGCGGATCTCTGGCCCGCCCAGGGCCGCCCCGGTGACCGTGGGCAGGTCCGTCGGCTCGAAGTGCTTCAGGAGGAAGTCGAGATCCTCCGTGAACTCCTTGGGCGTGCGGGGCCGGTAGATATGCTTCAGATGGTCCGGCACCGTGTCGCAGACGGCGTGGTAGACGACGGCCAGCACCGGGCTGCCGTAGGCGTGATGGCAGGCGGTCCCCAGCGGGTTGCGCAGCGCGTCCGTCCACCGGAGCCGCCGGCCCAACCCGCCACCGGAAATCACGTCGGCAACGCTCATTCATGTCCTCCCGCGGAAGGGTCAGAGGGCAGAGGGTCAGAGGGCGTCCGCGCCGTCGGGGGCGAGGCGCTTGGGCTGCATCATGGCGCTGTGGATTCGGGCCATGGCCTGCGCCTCGGTCGGCGTGCGGACCAAGCGGTACAGCATCCTCTTCAGGCCCGGCGGCGTCAGCCGGAAGCCGATCTGAAGCGAGGCCGTCGCCAGGAATTCCGAGTTGGTCAGGAATCCCGACCGCCAGCACCACACCCGGAAGGCCCATTCGTTGACGGCGTAGCGCAACCCGCCGCGCCGGACGCGCTGGGCCATGCTGGTGCGGAAGAGGAGCAGCGCCTCCTGCACCGTCTCCATCCGCGCCCCGGCCTGAAGCAGGCGGACATAGAGGTCGTAGTCCTCCAGATTGCCGAAGCAGGAGCGGTAGCCGCCGATGGCGTTCAGCGCCCGCCGCCGCACCATCATGGTGGGGTGCGACAGGACGCAGTGCCACTTCATGCCCTGGCTGATTTCCTCATGGGTCTCCGGGCTGCGCTTCACGCAGGTGATGGCGCCGGGGTCCTGTTCGAACTCCGCATGCCAGGAGAAGGACGCGTCCAGCGACCCCTGCTCGGCGAAGGCGCGCGCCTGCGTCTCGAAGCGGTGGGGCAGGCAGATGTCGTCGCTGTCCATGCGGGCCACCAGATAGCCCGTGCAATATTGCAGCCCATCGTTCAGCGCACGGGCCAAGCCCCCCTGGTTGCGCCGTCGCACCACCACGAGCCGGCAGGCGTTGGACGCCTGATAGCGGGCGATGACCTTCTCCTGTTCCTCCCCGATCCGTCCGTCCACCACCAGCACGCATTCGCGCGGGAGAAGCGTCTGCGTATAGACGCTCTCCAGCGCGGCCTGAAGGTTGTCCGCCTTCTCGCCGGCGTAGGTGGCTATAAGCACGCTGATCGATTGAGTGTCCCGACCGTCCCTCGGTCCGCTCACGTGATTCATACCTGGTCTCCACCCCTCTTGTCGTGGCGACGCGGACGGCGACCGGTGGTCCGGCCATCGCGCGCCGCCCGCGAAGAGCGACGCGCGATGGCCATGACCACGGACACCGCGGCCCTGGGAATGGAGGCGTGTGCGTGCCGCCCTGAGCCCCGCTCCCGCGGCACGCGCGCGGAAGCGGTTTCGGCGTTCCTTCCCCGTGGCCGTCGGTTGGGCGCTTGTGCGGCGCCAGCCGTCCCGTCCTTGTCGTCGTTGTCAGTGCCTTTTTTGCCCTGTCTCGTCCCTTTCCTGGTCGGTTCTGTCGGGGTCTTCCTCCGGTCCGCATCCCGGACTAGGACACCCCTGGCCGTCGTATCGGCCGGTGCCGATGCACGCATAGGCACGGAATAGGTCTGTGGACGCTATCAAAGGGCGGAAGGCGGGTAAACCTACATAAAGTGCAAGATAAATATCCCCTTCGCAGCGTCCCAAAGGGAAAGCCGTCTGCCACTTTGGTGGATTCGGGAGAAAGCGGGGGATGCCGCGCGCACTGAGCAGAAATAACGGCTGATCGTCATGAAAAACCGGCGATGAGGGATGGAGGCCGCTCTTCATCACTCGGGTAAGGCGCATCTTATTGTGCAATGCACAAGAAATAGCGACCGGGGCGACATCGCCGGGCGGGCTGTGCTTTCGATTATTGCCGTTTTGTGTCGTGAGCGGAAGCCCGAAACGCCGTCCCGAAACACTGCCCTGAAACGCCGCCTTTAAACGCCAACGCCCGGCCACAAGGGGCCGGGCGCGGACGTTGCCGAAGGGTTGGAACCCCCGATCGTCAGATGATCGGGTTGGCCTTGGAGACCGAGGAGATGGTGTTGTTGGTCACCGTCTGCTTGATGCTGTCGGCGATGTTGATCGCTGCACGGCCGTTGTTGTTGTAGAAGGTGTTGTCGTACAGGCTCAGCGTGATCGACCCGCTGCCCTTCAGGTGCTCCAGAATGCCGCCGTTGTTGTTGAAGATCTCGTTGCCGTAGATCTTGTAGGTGACGTTGGTGGTCTGGTTCTGGCCGAGGGAGATGCCGACGTTCGAGTTGCCGTAGATCGTGTTGTTGTAGATCTCGGTGCTCGACTTGGCGAGGATGCCGGCGCCGCGCGGGTTCGAGTAGATCACGTTGTCGTGGATCTTCAGCGTGCTGTTGGCCTGGCTGTGGTCGTGGTACAGGCCGTGCGACCGGCCGTCGCCGCCGCCGCTGCCGTTGTTGAAGATCGTGTTGCCGGCGATCTCGCCGCTCAGGATGCGGCCGTTCCAGCCCGAATACACCGCATCGGTCCGCCAGCCGTTGTCGCTGATGATGTTGTTGGTGAAGTACTGGTTGGCGTTGTCGGCGGAGTAGTGGACGAGGCCGTAGCCACCGTTGCCGTCGATCGTCGAATGATCGATGCGCAGGTTGTTGGAGGTCCCGCTGATCACCACGCCCGAACCGCGGTTGTCGATGATCTGGGAGTTGGTGACCTTCACGTTGTTGGCGCCGCCGTTGAGCAGCAGGCCGGTGTCGTTCGAACCCGTCATCGTCAGGTTGTCGAACGTGATGTTGTCCTTGTTGTTCAGGCTGACGGCGAAGCTGGCGCCGCTCTTGGCCTTGATGATCGGGTCGGCGCCGGTGCCGTAGGCGCCGTAGATGATCGGCTTGTCGGAGGTGCCGGAGGTCGAGACCAGCAGGCTGTCGGTCCAGGTCTCGCCGCGCTCGAACAGGACCAGCGAGCCGGCGGCGAAGTTGGTGGCGTTCACCTTGGCCAGCGACTTCCAGGCCTGGTTCGGGTCATGGCCGGAGTTGCTGTCGTTGCCGTGCGTCGCGTCGATGTAGAAGACCTGCGAGGCCGGGGTCGCCGGATAATCCGACGTGCCGCCGCCCGGGTTCGACGGCGCGGGCGGGGCCGTCGGCGTGGTCGGCGTGGTCGGAGTCGTGGGGGTGGTGGGCGTCGTCGGTGTGGTGGGCGTCGTGGTCGAGGAGGGGAAGAAGTCCTTGGGCGCGGCGACGACCAGCGTGCCGTTCCACCACATGCCGGACTGGCCCTTCACCACGTCCTTGCCGTCCAGCGCGCCCTTGTCGTAGGTCACCGAGGCGTCGGTCGGGTTGACCGCGTTGCCGTTGATGGTGATCTTGTTGACGATCAGGTTGCGGTCCTGGCCGTTCACGAAGCCGTCGTTGTCGTACTGGATCTGGACCTTGTGGGCCTGACCGGGCGCGATGTCGGCGGTGAAGCTGTAGTCCTTGGCGGTGGTGCCGGCGGAGCCCTCGCCGATGACCTTGCCGTCCACCATCACCTTGAAGTGCGGGGAGACGCCGCCCGCCACGTTGCCGGCGGCGTTGACGACGATCTTCGTGGCGCCGGTCACCGCCTCGGCGGTCGCCGCGGGGAAGAAGTCCTTGGGCGCGGCGACGACCAGCGTGCCGTTCCACCACATGCCGGACTGGCCCTTCACCACATCCTTGCCGTCCAGCGCGCCCTTGTCGTAGGTCACCGACGGGTCGGCCGCGTCGAGCGCATGGCCGTTGATGGTGATCTTGTTGACGATAAGGTTGCGGTCCTGGCCGTTCACGAAGCCGTCGTTGTCGTACTGGATCTGGATCTTGTGGGCCTGATCCGCCGTGACGTTGGCGTTGAAGGTGAAGTCCTTGGCATCGGTGCCGGCGGAGCCTTCGCCGATGACCTTGCCGTCCACCATCACCTTGAAGTGCGGGGCGACACCACCCGCCACATTGCCGGCGGCGTTGATGACGATCTTCGTGGCGTTGTCGGCGGTCGCGGCGGCGTCGGCCAGGGCCAGCGGCTGCGCGGTCTGCAGAGCCTGCGCCTGGAGGAGGCTGGCCGGCGTCGCGAACGGATCGGCGGTGGACACAGGGGTCTCGCTGATGGTCAGATGCGACGTGTCGGCGCCGAGATCGCCAGCGTAGTTGGTGTGGTCGGTCAGATCCTGGTGGTGAAGGTCGATACCCAGATCGTCCATGGTCTGCACTCTCTTCCTTGCGGGGGCGCCACCGCGATTGGTGGCCAGCGGGGCCGGCACGCGGTCGGTGCGTCCCCATCCTTTCGGTTAGCGCTTTCGCCTTTTGGCTTACCCCTTAAGACTACCCACTTCGCTGTGGCCTTAAATGGGACGATTTTAGGATAATAAATCTCAAATGCGTGACATCCAGGTCACAGTGAGGCCGATCCGCCCCGGTGGCGGGGTGATTCAGCGTCACAACCGGTGGGAAATGCCTTGTCGATACCCATCGCAGCGGCGATGCCGGGAAGAGCGGTGCGCAGCCAACGATGGCAGCGATGCGGACAATAAAGGGGATGTCTCCGGAATCAGACCATCCATTGACTCGGGTCAATCCGCCGGAGCCGGTCCGGGCGTAGCCTTCCCTCCATGCATTGCAAGGAGAGATGACATGGAGACGATGGTCTTTCTGGTGCTGGCGCTTCTGCTGACCGGCTTCCTGACCGCGCTGTCGGTGCTGGGCATGGCCACGCTGCACGCCACGGTGCGGGTCATTCTTCCGGCCCGCCGCCCGGTGGCTCCCGTTCGGGTGTCCTGACCGGACCCCTTACATGAAGTGAGTCAGAGGGGGAGGGGGCCGTCGTTCTTGACCTCCTCCATCACCGCGTAGGTTCGGGTTTCCCGGACGCCGGGCAACGACAGCAGCACATCCCCGAGGAACCGCCGGTAGGCCGCCATGTCGGCCACCCGCGTCTTCACCAGATAGTCGAATCCGCCGGCCACCATGTGGCACTCCAGGACCTCCGGCGCGTGTCGGATGGCCTGGGCGAAGCGGTCGAACACGTCGGGCGTCGTCTTGTCGAGCAGCACCTCGACGAACACCATCAGGCCGAAGCCCAGCCGGTGCGGATCGAGCCGCGCCGTGAATCCCGTCACATAGCCGTCCTTCAGCAACCGCCGCATCCTCTCGCCAGCGGTCGTGGGCGACAAGCCGACCCGCTCCGCCAGATCCACGGCGGAAATCCGCCCGTCCATCTGCAAAATCGCCAGGATGCGCCGGTCGGTCCGGTCAAGCTCCGTCATTTCTGCGCTCCATGCCATCTATATCCGTTGATATCGCGGCCAAAAGGCAAAAACAACCGTGGAGGCACGGCGAACTCCGCGATAGTCTGCGGATGCCGCAGTGGAACAAGCAAAACAAAGCGGACGCTGCGGCTTTGAAAAGACGAATTGGATCGGGTGAGAGACACCGTGACCTTCGACATTGGCCCCAATGCTGCGGATGGCGCCGGATCGGCGCCGGGCGGCGGCACGATCCTTCTGCTGGGTGCCGGACGCATGGGCGGCGCCATGCTGCGCGGCTGGCTGGCGCAGGGCGTGCCGGCCTCCGCCATCTCGGTCGCCGATCCCAGCCCCGCACCGGATCTGGTCGAACTGGCCGCGCGGACTGGCGTCCGCGTGAATCCGGCGGATAGCGCCGCGGTCGATGCCGCCCCAGTTGATACCCTCGTGGTCGCGGTCAAGCCGCAGATGGTGGAGAGTGCCGCCGCGGGCGTGCAGGCGACTCTGGCGCCGCACACGCTGGTGCTCTCGATTATGGCGGGCAAGACGCTGGCCGACCTGCGCCGCCTGTTCCCGGCGGCGGGCAGCGTGGTGCGGGCGATGCCGAACCTTCCGGCGGCGGTCGGGCGCGGCGCCACCGTCGCGGTGGCCGAGGCGGGCTGCCCGGCCGATCGGAAGGAGCGCGCCGCGTCCCTGCTGACCGCGGTCGGGAGCCTGGAGTGGCTGGCCGACGAGGCTCTGGTCGACGCCGCCACGGCGCTGTCCGGCTCCGGCCCCGCCTATGTTTTCTACCTCGTGGAGTGTTTGACCCGCGCCGGGGTGGAGGTCGGGTTGCCCGCCGACGTGTCGGAGCGGCTGGCCCGCGCCACGGTCGAGGGGGCGGGGGCGCTGATGGGCGCCACCGGCCAGCCGGCGGCCGAGCTTCGCGCCGGCGTGACCTCGCCCGGCGGGACCACGGCGGCTGGCCTTTCCAAGCTGATGGCCGATGACCACCTCCAGAGTCTGTTGAACGCGACCCTGCGCGCGGCGGCCCAGCGTGCCGCCGAACTGGGCGGAACCGGCCCGAAAGCCTGACCCGAAAGCCTGAGAAGCACACCCCTTTTCACCATCAGGGACCGGCTCGCCCCCGGCCTGCGGATTCGAGCGGACGACACCGATGAACAGCATGACCAACCCGACCGCCACCCGGGCCGACACCCGGACCGCCCCCCCGTCCGCCGCCCCCGGCGGCGTGGCGCCCTTCGCGGACTTCGCGCCGCCGATCCGCCCGGCGACCGAACTGCGTGCCGCGATCACCGCCGCCTACCGCCGGCCCGAGCCGGAATGCCTGCCCTTCCTGTTCGAGCAGGCGTCGCTGCCGCCGGGCATCGTCACCGCGGCGGCGGCCACCGCCCGCAAGCTGATCACCGCCCTGCGCGCCAAGCCGCGGGGACGCGGCGTCGAAGGGCTGATCCACGAATACAGCCTGTCCAGCCAGGAAGGCATGGCGCTGATGTGTCTGGCGGAGGCGCTGCTGCGCATCCCCGACCACGCCACGCGCGATGCGCTGATCCGTGACAAGATCGCCGGGGGCGACTGGCAGGCCCATCTCGGCAAGGGCGGCTCGATGTTCGTCAACGCCGCCACCTGGGGCCTGCTGATCACCGGCAAGCTGACCTCGGCGGGCGGCGAGCCGGCGCTGTCCTCCGCCCTGACGCGCCTGATCGCGCGCGGCGGCGAACCGCTGATCCGCCGCGGCGTCGATTTCGCCATGCGCATGATGGGCGAGCAGTTCGTCACCGGCCAGACCATCCAGGAGGCGCTGACCAACGCCCGCCCGATGGAGGCCGAGGGCTTCCGCTATTCCTACGACATGCTGGGCGAGGCGGCGCTGACGGCGGAGGACGCCGCGCGCTACTACGCCGACTATGTGAACGCCATCCACGCCATCGGCAAGGCGTCGGCGGGGCGCGGCGTCTATGAGGGGCCGGGCATCTCCATCAAGCTGTCGGCGATCCACCCGCGCTATTCGCGCGCCCAGGCCGACCGGGTGATGGACGAGCTGCTGCCGCGCGTGAAGGCGCTGGCGCTGCTCGCCAAGGGCTACGACATCGGCCTGAACATCGACGCCGAGGAGGCCGACCGGCTGGAGCTGTCGCTCGACCTGATGGAATCGCTGTGCTTCGATCCGGATCTGGCGGGCTGGAACGGCATCGGCTTCGTCGTCCAGGCCTACGGCAAGCGCTGCCCCTACGTCATCGACTTCCTGATCGATCTGGCGCGGCGCAGCGGCCACCGGCTGATGATCCGTCTGGTCAAAGGCGCCTATTGGGACAGCGAGATCAAGCGCGCCCAGCTCGACGGGCTGCCCGACTTCCCGGTCTACACGCGCAAGGTCTACACCGACGTCTCCTACGTCGCCTGCGCCCGCAAGCTGCTTGCCGCCCCGGAGGCGGTGTTCCCGCAGTTCGCCACCCACAACGCCCAGACGCTCGCCACCATCTATGAGATGTCCGGCAGCGACTTCCAGGTCGGCAAGTACGAGTTCCAGTGCCTGCACGGCATGGGTGAGCCGCTCTACAAGGAGGTCGTCGGCCCGCTGAAGCGGCCCTGCCGCATCTACGCGCCGGTCGGCACGCACGAGACGCTGCTGGCCTATCTGGTCCGCCGCCTGCTGGAGAACGGGGCCAACAGCTCCTTCGTCAACCGCATCGCCGATCCGGCAGTCCCGGTCGATGAGCTGGTCGCCGACCCGGTGGCGGTCGCCAGGGCCATCGCCCCGACGGGCGCGCCGCACGCGCTGATCGCCCTGCCGCGAAACCTCTACGCGCCGGAGCGGGCGAATTCCGCCGGCATCGACCTGTCCGACGAGACGGAGCTGGCCCGCCTGTCCGCCGCCCTGTCGGCCAGCGCCGAAATGACCTGGACCGCCGCGCCGCTGCTGGCGGACGGCGAGCGGGCGGGGCAGGCCCAGCCGGTGCGCAACCCGGCCGATCGCCGCGACGTGGTGGGCTCGGTGACCGAGGCGAGCGAGGCCCTGGTGGCGGAGGCCTTCGGCCACGCCGTCGCGGCGGCGTCCGCCTGGGCCGCCACCCCGCCGGAGGAGCGCGCCGCCTGCCTGTTCCGCGCCGCCGACACCATGCAGGAGCGGATGCCGACCCTGCTCGGCCTGATCGTCCGCGAGGCCGGCAAGTCGCTGCCCAACGCCATCGCCGAGGTGCGGGAGGCCATCGACTTCCTGCGCTATTACGGGGCGCAGGCGCGCGACCGTTTCGACAACGCCACCCACCGCCCGCTGGGGCCGGTGGTCTGCATCAGCCCGTGGAATTTCCCGCTCGCCATCTTCTCCGGCCAGATCGCCGCGGCGCTGGCCGCCGGCAACCCGGTGTTGGCGAAGCCGGCCGAGGAAACCCCCCTGATCGCCGCCGAGGCCGTGCGCATCCTGCACGCGGCGGGCATCCCCGCCGGGGCGCTCCAGCTTCTCCCCGGCGCGGGCGAGGTCGGCGCCGCCCTGGTCGGGCACGAGGCGGTGCGCGGCGTGATGTTCACCGGCTCCACCGAGGTGGCGCGGCTGATCCAGCGCCAGCTCGCCGGGCGCCTGCTGCCGGACGGCGCGCCGATCCCGCTGATCGCTGAGACCGGCGGCCAGAACGCCATGATCGTGGACAGCTCCGCGCTGGCCGAACAGGTGGTCGGCGACGTGATCGCGTCCGCCTTCGACAGCGCCGGCCAGCGCTGCTCCGCCCTGCGCATCCTCTGCCTGCAGGAGGACGTGGCCGACCGCACGCTCGCCATGCTGAAGGGCGCCATGCGGGAACTGCGCATCGGCAACCCGGACCGGCTGGCCGTCGATGTCGGTCCGGTCATCAGCGAGGAGGCCCGCGCCACCATCGCCGGCCATATCGAGGCGATGCGCGCCAAAGGCCGCAATGTGGAGTTCCTGCCGCTGCCCGCCGAGACGGCGGACGGCACCTTCGTCGCCCCGACCGTGATCGAAATCGGCGGCATCCATGAGCTTGAGCGGGAGGTCTTCGGCCCGGTCCTCCACGTCGTCCGCTTCCATCGCGACGATCTGGACGCGCTGGTCGACGCCATCAACGCCACCGGCTACGGCCTGACCTTTGGCCTGCACACCCGCATCGATGCGACCATCGAGCGGGTCACCGGGCGGATCGGCGCGGGCAACGTCTACGTCAACCGCAACACCATCGGCGCGGTGGTCGGGGTGCAGCCCTTCGGCGGCCACGGCCTGTCGGGCACCGGACCCAAGGCGGGCGGTCCGCTCTACCTCTCCCGCCTGCTCAGCCGCCGTCCCAAGGGCTGGCTTGAGTTCCGCGGTCCGGACGCGGCGCGCGGGGCCGGGCTGGCCTACGGCGAATGGCTGCGCGCCAAGGGCTTCACGGCGGAGGCGTCGCGCTGCGCCGGCTATGCGGCGCGCAGCGCCATCGGCGGCGGGGCGGAGCTGAACGGCCCGGTGGGCGAGCGCAACCTCTATGAACTGCATGGGCGGGGCCGTGTCCTGCTGCTGCCGCAGACGCGGACGGGCCTGCTGCTCCAACTCGGCGCGGTCCTGGCGACGGGCAACAGCGCCGCGGTGGACGCCCCGCCGGAGCTGGCCGAGCTGCTGCACGGCCTGCCCCCGGCGCTGGCCGCGCGGGTGCGGACCACGGCCGATTGGCGGGACGTCGGGCCGCTCGCCGCGGTTCTGGTCGAGGGCGACCGTGAGCGCGTGACCGCCATCAACCGGCGCGTCGCGGAGCTGCCTGGCCCGATCCTGCTGGTGCAGGCGGCGACCGCCGAGGCGCTGGCGGCGGGTCGGGGCGAGGGCTACGATCTCGACCTGCTGCTCAACGAGCGGTCGATCAGCGTCAACACCGCGGCGGCCGGCGGCAACGCCAGCCTTGTCGCCATGAGCTAACCTGGGAAGCTGACCTGGGAGCTGACGGCTTCGAACGGGTCGGGGTGGGCGGCGCGCCGCCTACCCCGCAACCTCGTGTTCGATCACCAGCTCTTCGTCGTCGATGCGCAGGAAGGACCCGACCTCCAGATCGCCCCGTGCGATGGCGTCGTTGATGATGATCTGCGCCTCCGCGAGTGTGATCGTCCGGTCGTCGAAGAAAACCGGCCCGTCGGCGTGGCGGATGATCCTGAATGTTGCGGTGGTCATCCGGGTATTCTCCTTTGGCAATGCCCTTTGGTTAACCGATGCGCGGCCCATTCGTCGCGAATCCCCCGATGCTCCCGCGGCGGAGTGGGCATGGAACGAAACACGAGGTGCGTCAATGGTCTGAATGTTCTATCTGCGGATAGTTGACCGGACGCGAACCAACGGGTAGCCAAGAGGTTGGGGGCACCGCAGCGCAGGAGGATCATCAGGGTGAAAGACGACGCCGAACTCATCCGCCATCCGTTTTCCGAAGCACCGGACAATGGAACGGTCCGGGAGGTGGCGCCGGGTGTGCTGTGGCTGCGCCTGCCGCTGCCCTACGCGCTGGACCACGTCAACCTCTACCTCTTCGAGGAAGGGGACGGCTGGGCGCTGTTCGACACTGGGCTTGGCGACGACGTCAGCCGCGACTGCTGGGACCGTCTGCTGCGCGGCCCGCTGGGCGGCAAGCCGATCGTCCGGCTGGTGGTCAGCCACTTCCATCCCGACCATGTCGGTCTGGCCGGCTGGCTGCACGAGCGTTTCGCCCCGCCGCTGCACATGACCCAGAGCGAGTATTACTACGCCAAGCTTCTGCAACAAGGGCGCGACCCCCAGGCGTTGGAGGCGCAGGAGACCTTCTACCAGACCGGCGGCCTGTCGCCCGACGAGATCCAGCAGATGCTCGGCCGCGGCCTCAGCTACCTGAACCGCACGACCGGGCTGGCGCCCAGCTTCGAGCGGATGATCCCCGGCCAGACCCTGCGGCTGGGCGGGCGCGACTGGCGCATCCTGACCGGCGGCGGTCATTCGCCGGAACAGGCGATGCTCTATTGCGCCGCCGACCGGCTGTTCCTCGCCGCCGATCAGGTCATCGCGCGCATCTCCCCCAACGTCAGCGTCTCGGCGATGCAGCCCAAGGCCGACCCGCTGGGGCTCTACCTGTCGTCCCTGGCGGCGATCCGGGAGGAGGTGGCGGCGGACGCGCTGGTCCTGTCCGGTCACAGGCTGCCCTTCTACGGGCTGGACCACCGCACCCGCGCGCTGGAGGCCCATCACGCCGACCGCTGCGCGCAAATCTCCGAGGCTTGCCGTGCCAAGCCGCTGAGCTGCAAGGAGCTGGTGCCGGTGCTGTTCCGCCGCGCGCTGGATTCCCACCAGCTGAGCTTCGCCTTCGGCGAGGCGCTGGCCCACATCAACCACATGGTCGGGCGCGGCGAGCTGCGCACCGAGACGCGCGCCGACGGGGTGCTGGCCTACCACAGCGTCTGATCCCGGCGGCGCAGGCTCAGCGGCAGACGCGGTAGGGGCCCATGTCGAGGTGGAAGTGGTCGCGGTGGGCCTCGTTGTAGTCGGGGCCCAGCACCGCGCGGAAAACCTCGCAGGCACCATCGCGCACCTCGCGTAGGAAGGCGCCTTTACGTCCATCCGCCGGACTCCAGTCGCCGGGCAGGGCGATGGTGGTGCCGTCGGCCAGAGTGAAACCGGCGATGTCGAGGGCGTTGGCGGTGGCGTGCTCGCTGCGGCGCCCCTCCGCCCGGCCGTAGACGTTGCGGCAGGCGTAGCTCCCCAGATGCCGCACCCGCGTCACCCGCTGCCCGAAATGCCGCTGCGCCGCGGGCTGGAGCGTGTGCGTCTCGAACAGCATCCAGGCGGCGGCGAGCGGGCAGGTGACGGTGAAGCCACTGTTGAAGGCCACCGCCGAGCGGCTGACCTGCACCGCGTCGGTCAGGCCGCAGCCCGGACCGGTCTGCCGGTCGGTCACCGGACTGAAGCGCAGGCCCGCGTCGCCCAGAACGGCGTGGCACTGCCGGGGCGCGCCGTCCAGCCGGGACAGCTTGAGGCGGGTCAGCAGGTTCGGCGCCTCCGCGATGTCCAGCGGCGCCCAGGGGGCGTAGCGGGGTGGAACCGTGACCGCGCCCGTTCCCACCATCGCCGCCCCGCCCATGGCGGTCAGAAGCAGCAGGGCCGCCGTCCAGCGCAAGAACCGTCCCATACGTCTGCCGTCACTCCCCATTGCCGTGCCGCAAGGATGAACAGCCGGGATGGTCGCGCGGCCTCCCCGGAATGTATTCCCCCTAATTGCTTATGAACCGGCGGTGGGGGCGGACTGTTGTCCAAGCGGCGGTTCATCCGTTCGTGCAATTGGACGGAGCGTGACTTCCATGCCACAGTTCCAGCGTTACCCTTCGTCACGCGGTGAGGGAGAGTCCGATGTCCGATGCACACGATGAAGTCCTGGCCATGCAGGGCCGGACCGAACGCGCGAATTCCACCATCCCGCTCACCGCTTCCTCCGCGCTGGCCTCCGCCGCCGCGCTGTTCCGGAAGATCGAAACGCCCCCGCCTCCGTCCCCGCCGGCCGAGGAGTGGATCGTCGGCGACGCCGGGGCCTTTGGCATCGGCGCCTACGGTCGCCTGCCCACAGCGGTTCCCGCGGCGTCGGTGGCGCCGGAACTGCTGGCGCGGCGGGAGCTGGCGGCACGGCTCGACGGCGGGATGGCCGAAGACAACGCCGGCTGAGGCGCGATCATCGCTCAGCCGTCCTTGCGGTACAGGGCGACCAGCGCCGTGAGGACGGCGGGATCGTCGTAGCGGCCGAGGAACAGGTCGCCGATGGCCCGGCGCAGCAGGATGCTGATCCGGGCGCGGGCGCGGCCATGAACGGCGCCCTCCAGCCGGCGGCAGCGGTTGCACAGCAGGCGGACCCGCTCGACCGCCGAGCGGGTGATGCGCAGCGCCTCGACGCTGACCAAGATGTCGGTGGTGGCGGCGTATTCGGTGGCCTCCGGCCAGGGCACGCGGCGCCCGCGGCCGTCGCGCCACGTCTCGTCCACCCCGTCGTACCAGCGACCGTCGGGCAGGCAGCGCACGACGACTCCGTCGGGCCGCCCACAGCAGCGGCAGCGCAGGTTTCCCGAGGTTTCCCCCACACGCACCGGGTCGAGATAGGGCGCACGGATCTGCATCCGGCTCCCGGAGCGTGTCTGCCTGCGCCGCATCGGCTGTCCCATTCCCTGGCTTGAAATCCTCATTCGAGGAGAGGTCCCCGGCGGGACGGGGACCATGGCACGGAACGGCCGGTTCCGCGCGTGACTTCTGCGCGGATCAGGCTGCGAAGGGCATCAGGAACAGTGTGACCGAGGCCAGCGTGAAGGCGGCCATGGAGCGGCGCCCCACGGCGACGGCGGCCTCGTCCTGCCCGCTCTCCTCCAGGCGCAGCGCCAGGAAGCCCTGGGCCATGCCCGACGCGAAGGTGATGATGTGGATGATGGCGAGGCCGGGCAGCGCGTCCAGCCCCAGCAGCAGGGTGACCGCGCCCAGCACCATGCCGTTGAAGGCGGCCTGCCGCAGGATCGGTTCCCAATGCTCGCGGGCGACGAAGGTTTCGACCATGTCCAGCGGATGGCCGTTCCGCTCGTCCGGATCGGTGTACAGGCTCATGGCTGGGCTCCACAGGTTCGGTGGGGCTCCGCCCGACAGGGTCTCGGGGCGGTGCTCAGGATCGGCGGATGCTGTCCGCCATCTTCTTGGCGACGGTCAGCAGATCGCCGTCGGCCTTGTTGCCGGTGACGGTGTAGGCGACCAGCCCGGCCCGCCAGTAGACGAGCCGCAGGCTGTCGTGCACCACGGTTTGCAGGGTGCCGTCCTGCGCCGGCTCGCCTGACGCGACGAAGAGGGTCAGCAATTCGCCGTCCGGTTCCCTGTAGAGAAACTGGAGAGCGGTGCCATGGTTCCATGGCACGATGCTGGCCCGGATCAGTGTCAGTTCCGGACCGATGGCGGGAAGCGCCACCGTCATGCCGCGGCCCTCCGGCAGCGGCACCTGGGCGGTCTGCGCCGGGACCGGCGTGGCGTCCATCTGGGGTGGGGCCGGCTGCAGCGTGTTGAGCGCGACGGCCTTGGAATGCGCCTCTGCCGCCTCGTCGGCGAAGGCGGGGACGTCGTCGATCTCGCCGGCCAACTGAGGCCCGGTGCCCGCGCCCGACTGCACCCACACGGTCAGGCTCCACCCCCCCATGACCAGCAGCATGGCGGCGGCCAGCGGGGCGACCCGCCGGGAGAAGCGGTCCATGTCCAGGCGCCAGCGCAGGCGCCCGGCCAAGGTTTCGGTCTCCTGCACCGAAACGGCGGCCATCATGTCCAGGCCCAGCTTCAGCATTTCCTGCTGGTGCCGGTATTCATGCAGCTTGGCGGCCAGGGCCGGGTTGGCGGCCAACTGCGCCTCGAAGGCGGCGCGGCGGCCCGGCTCCATTTCGCCGTCCATGTAGAGATGCAGGTCGGCGTCCTGGTTGAGGCTGATGGGATCACCGCCCATGGCTCACCTCACCGCCCGCAGGGCGGGCTGGGCACGATCCCGGTGCCCCATCTCCACGCGCAGCGCTTCCCGCCCGCGGGCCAGGCGCGACATCAGCGTGCCCAGCGGGATGTCCAGTTGGCGGGCGGCCTCCTGGTAGCTCATCCCCTCAACGGCGACGAGGGTAAGGACGCGGCGCTGCTCGTCCGGAAGGGTGGAGAAGGCCTCAATGGTCCGCATCAGCTCGACATGGTCGGGCTGGTTGGGCGGCATCTGCCCGTAGGTCATTGCCTCGATGGCCGAGGCGCCGCGCGCCCGCACCTGCTCCCGCCGCACCCCGTTGACGTGGACGTTGTGCAGGATGCCGAACAGCCAGGACCGCAGGTCGCCGTTCGGCCGGAAGGTCCGGGAGCCGGAAATGGCGCGCACCAGCGTCTCCTGCACGAGATCCTCCGCGTCGTCGCGGTTGCGCGCCAGCGCGAGGGCGTAGCGGCGCAGGGAGCGCAGTTGATTCGACAGTTGGTCGCGCAGGCTGAACGTCACGTCTCCACCCCGTGGACTGGATTTTCCCGAATTCCTGCTCCGTTTTCGTTTCGGGAGGGCCTTTTAATCCCGGGGCGGGACGCTTTGTGCGGTCAATCGTCGTCGCGGTCGCGGGACGGCCGGTGCAGGGAGCCATCGGCGAGGATGACCTCGCTGGCCAGCAGCCCGCCCTTGTGGGCACGTCCGGTGACGGTGATGGGCGCGCCTTGGGCAATGCCTTGCGGCAGGGCGCCGCGCATCCTGACATCCGTCCGTGCGCTGTCGTCCTGAACGGTCATCCAGTTGACGCCCACCGCGGCGACCGACCCGGAGACGGTGCCGCCCCCGGTCCGCAGCACCTCGGCGACCGGCTGCGGCGAGGCGGCCTGGACCGTGCGGTGCCGCTCGCCGGCGTCGGCGGGGCCGGACAGCAGAAGGGCGGCGAAGGCCGCGGCCAGGACGGGGGTGGCAAGAACGGGGAGGGTGGTGGAAGGGCGCATGATCCTGTCTCCATCGCAAGGGGCGGGAGGTCCGCCCGAACAGGAGGGATCATGGCAGGGCGCGGCTGAGCCTCGCCTGAACGGGGCGTTCAACCGCGGTTCAGGAAGGCTGCTCACAAACCGCTTGATCGGCGGGGGGCGGCCCATAAATTAGATATATCTTATTTGAAGGGCGGATGAGGCCCATGTCGTCCACCGAGCCACCTGCCGAGCCAGTCGTTGAGCCGCCGCTCGACCCCGCCGAGCTGGAAGAGCGGGCAACCGAGGCGGAAACCTTCCTGCGCTCCATCGCCAGCCGCCACCGGCTGATGATCCTGTGCAGCCTGCTGGACGGGGAGATGGCGGTGGGCGACCTCGCGCGGCAGCTCGGCCTGTCGACGTCGAACCTGTCGCAGCATCTTGCCAAGCTGCGGGACGAGGGGCTGGTCGCCACCCGGCGGGACGGCACCTCGATCCACTACCGCATCGGGTCGGACCGGGTGCGTCCGATCCTGCTGGAGCTGTACCGCCAGTTCTGCGTTGGCGCGCGCTGCGTGGCCGATGCGGACCCCAGCCCTTGAAACACTCCTCTCAGCGCTTGACCGGGCCGGACGCGGCCATCCAGGCGGCCATGCCGCCGCTCAGCCGGTGGATGTCTCCGGTGTAGCCGCCGGCCACCATTTTGGCTGAGGCCGGGCCGCAGCGCCGCCCGCTCTGACAATGGAAGACAAGATGCTTGCCCGTCGCGTCGGGCACGTGGGCCGGGTCGAACTGCGACAGCGGCACCAGCGTGGCGCCGGGGATGTGGCCGGCGCGGTGCTCGTGCGGCTCGCGGACATCGACGATCACCGCCGATCCGTCCTTCAGCCAGCCCATGACGGTGGCGGCGTCGACGGTCTTGATCTGGTCGCTCATGGCGTTGGCGCTCCGGTTGAGGCCGAGACGGGAGAGAAGGGTCTTGAGCATGGTCATCCCTGGAAGTTGGAACGGTCGCGACGGTCGGCGGCGTCCCCGCGCAGGACGATGTAGATCGCCGGGATCACCAGCACCGTCAGAAGTGTCGAACGGAACGGCCCGAACAGCACCGCGCGCCAGCGCCGGGGCGCCTGGATGCGCGCGTCCAGCGCGGCGAGTTGGAGCGGCAGTTTGGGGTCGCGCACGGTCGCGATGACCTGCCCGAGGGGCACCTTGTCGCCCTCCGTCACCGTCAGGTCGGCCACCGTGCCGCCGATTCGGGTGCGGGCCAGCGTCTCGCGCATGCTCTCCACCGTGGCGAAGACGGCCTTCAGGTCCTCCACCGGGCGCGGCTGCACGGTCAGGCTGCCGGGCTCGGCCGCCGTCGCGGACAGGGGCAGGAGGACCACAAGCAGGACGAGCAGCGCCTCGCGGGCTGGCGTGTGTGGGAGGAGCGAGCGGGGGCATGGCGGGCCACTTCGGACGGGGGGAACGGAACTCAGTGTGTCTTGACTCTATATATTAGAGATTACTAAATTAGTGGCAACGAATGAAATGACCTTGCCAACCAGCACAGAGGAGACCACACCATGAGCATCGACCGCGTCGTCATGGCTTTCGCCGGAACTATGATCCTGCTGAGCCTCGCCTTGTCCCAGATTCACGGCCCGAACTGGCTGTGGCTGACCGCCTTCGTCGGGGCCAACCTGCTTCAGGCGGCCTTCACCGGCTTCTGTCCGCTGGCGATCGTGCTGAAGCGGATCGGCCTGCGCCCCGGCGTCGCCTTCCCCTGAGCGCATGCGGCCACGCGGATTGAAAGCGGCAGCGTAAGGGTGTATGCGGCGCGTCGGGGGCCGTTCCGGCGGTTCCCCACGTCTTCACCCGTCCGAAGGATGCCATGCGGTTCACGGTCCGCCCGGGTTGCCTGATGCTGGCGCTGCTGGGGGTGCTCTCCGCCGGGCTTCCCGCCCGGTCGGCGGAGCCGCCGATCCGCGTCGGCGTGCTGGCCTACCGTGGTGGCGACCACGCGAACGCCGTCTGGGAACCGACCGTCCGTTATTTGGCGGACCGCTTTCCGCAGCGCGGGGCGGAGATGGTGCCGCTCGACCTGCCGGGCATGGACGCGGCGGTGGCTGCCGGCAGCGTCGATTTCGTGCTGACCAACACCGGCAATTACGTGGAGCTGGAGGCCCGCCACGGCGTCACCCGCATCGCCACGCTCCATTCCTCCCGCTCCGGCGCGTCGGGGGCAGCGGTGGGGTCCGCTCTGATCGTCCGCGCCGGGCGCGACGACATCCGGTCCTTGGCCGACCTCAAGGGAAAGACTGTGATGGCGGTGGACCCCGACGCCTTCGGCGGCTTCCAGGTCGCCTGGGGCGCGATGCTGACGGCCGGGGTCGATCCCTATTCCGACTTGAAGGAGCTGCGCTTCTCCGGGTTCCCCGTGGACCGCGTCGCCTTCGCCGTCCGCGACGGCGCGGTGGACGCCGGCGTGCTGCGCGCCTGCGTGCTGGAGGAGCTGGCCCAGGAAGGCCACCTCGACCGCGCGGGTTTTCAGGTCGTCGGTGCCCGGACGGAGCTGGGGTTCGGCTGCGCCCTGTCCACCGGCCTCTATCCCGACTGGCCGCTCGCCCGGCTGGCCAACACGCCGGAGGATCTGGCGAAGGCGGTGGTGGTCGCGCTGTTCCAGATGCCGGACGGCCATCCGGCGGCGCTGGCCGGCGGCTATGAGGGCTGGACGGTGCCGATGGACTATCAGCCGGTCCACGGGCTGTTCCGCAGCCTGCGCATCGGCCCCTACGAGCATCTGCGCGACGTCACCCTGCTCGACCTCGCGCGCGAGCATTGGCATTGGCTGGCGCTAACGGCGCTGGCCCTGCTGTGGTGGGCGGTCCATTCGCTGCGGGTCGAGCATCTCATCAAGGTGCGCACCGCCGAGCTGCGCGCGGCCAACCGCGAACTGCGCCGCGAGATGGCCGAGCGCCGCCGCGCCGAGGACACCGCGCGGGAACGGCAGAAGGAGATGGACCACGTCGCCCGCCTCTCCATCCTCGGCGAGATGGCCAGCAACATCGCGCATGAGCTGAACCAGCCGCTGGGCGCCATCGCCAATTACGCCCGCGGCTGCACGCGGCGGCTGGAGGCCGGGGTGGGCAGCACCGCTGAGTTCGCCGAAGCCTCCCGCGCCATCGCCGCCCAGGCCGACCGCGCTGGGCAGATCATCGCCCGCATCCGCGACTTCGTGCGCAAGCGTACCGTCCAGCTGGAGCCGGCCGACGTCAACGGCGCAGTGGAAGCGGCGCTGCAGCTCTGCGAGGGGCGCGCGCGCAGCGGCAACATTCCGGTCACCCGCGAACTGGCGCCCGGCCTGCCGCCGGTCCTGGCCGACCGGGTGCAGATTGAGCAGGTCGTCCTGAACCTCGTCAAGAACGCGCTGGACGCTATGGATGATGGGGCGGACGGCGCGGCGTGGGAGGGCAGGGGCGTTACCGTGCGCACCGGCCTGGAAGCGGATGGGCGGGTGGAGATCGCCGTCGCCGACCGCGGGCACGGGCTGTCGGAGGACGCGCGGGCGCGCCTGTTCGATCCCTTCTTTACCACCAAACCCGGCGGCATGGGCCTCGGCCTGTCGATCTGCCGGACCATCGTGGAAAGCCATGGCGGCCATCTCTGGGCCACCGATCATCCGGGCGGGGGCACCGTCGTGCGCTTCGTCCTGCCCGCAGCGGAGGAGAAGGTCAATGCAGGCTGATGCGGCCCGCACCGTCTACGTGGTGGACGACGATCCGGCGATGCGCCACTCGCTGGGCTGGCTGATCGGCTCGCTGGGCGTGGCGGTGGAGTCTTTCGGTTCCGGGGAGGAGTTCCTGCGCGCCATGCGCGCCGACCGGCCGGGCTGCCTCGTCACCGACGTGCGGATGCCGGGGATGAGCGGGCTGGAGTTGCAGGACACGCTGGCCCGCGCCGGCTCCGTCCTGGCCGTCGTGGTCATCACCGGCCACGGCGACGTGCCGATGGCCGCCCGCGCCTTCCGCGCCGGGGCGGTGGACTTCATTGAGAAGCCCTTCAACGACCAGCTCCTCCTCGACCGGGTGCACGAGGCGCTGGAGACGTCCCGGCGGGCGTGGGAGGCGCAGGCGCGCAAAGCCCATGTCCGCGCCCTGCTGGGCCGCCTGACCCCGCGGGAGCGGCAGGTCGCCGATCTGGTGGTGCAGGGCAAGCCGAACAAGGTGATCGCGGCGGAGATCAACCTCAGCCTGAAGACGGTGGAGGTCCACCGCCACAACGTCATGGACAAGCTGGAGGTCGCCTCCGTCTCCGACCTGACCCGGCTGCTTCTGGAAGCGGAATAAAGGTCAGACGGCCGCCATCGCCTGCCGGACCCAGCCGAGCAGGGCGGGCAGCGGCATCGCCCCGGCGGTGCGCGCCACCTCGCGCCCATGGTGGACCAGCACGAGGGTCGGGATGCTCTGCACGCCGAAGCGGGCGGCCAGATCGGGCGCGGCCTCGGTGTCGACCTTGGCGAGGCGTACGTGAGGTTCCAGCTGGCCGGCGGCCTGCTCGAAGACCGGCGCCATCATCCGGCACGGCCCGCACCACTCCGCCCAGAAGTCGATGAGCAGCGGCAGGTCGCTGCGCTCCGCCTGGGCAGTGAAGCGGGCGGCGGTGAGCGGGATCGGCTTGCCCTGGAACAACGGCTGCCCGCAACGGCCGCATTTCCCGACGCCGGGCTGGTCCAGGCGTCCGCGTGGCATGCGGTTCAGAGTGTCGCAGCTTGGGCAGGCGACGTGCAGAAGGTCGGACATGGCGCGGCTTCCCTCCAGGGCGGGCATCCTTATGAGCGTGATCTAATGCAGCGTACGGCCAGCGCAAGAGGCCGGCGTCGCGGGGCAGGGCTGTGGGCGGCGACCCTTTTCTGTGTGGGGGCAACGGAGGACACGACGCAGGGATGTGCGCCTTCGGCATTGCGGTTGGGCGGGCGCTGTTCCTAGAATGCCGGCCCGTGGCCGCTGCCCCGCCGGGAGCGGCCAAGTCCATTTGCCCACGCCTTTCGCCCGCATCCTTCCGCAGAACCGCGATTTCGAATGAAGCCTTCCTTTTCGTCCGCCTCCGCCGCCGGCTGTTCCTCCGTGGACGAGTCCGGCTCCGTCCTGGCGCGCGCGCGGGCTCTGACGGTGGGATGGGGGGCCGGAGCGCGGGCGCTGTCCACGCTGCCCGCCGCCTCGGTCCCGGCGCCCTATCGGGCGCTGCTCGACCACGACCGCGGCATGACCGCCGTCCTGTCGGAGCGGTGGGGCGAGCCGGTGGGCGTGCGGGTGCTGCGCCAGCGGACTGAGCCGGACGGGACGGCGCTGCTGCGCGACATCGTGCTGACCGTCGGGCCGGACGCGTTGCCGGTGGAGCTGGCAAGCATCCGCATCGCGCTCGACGGCTTTCCCACGGCCTTCGCCGAACAGCTTCGCGAGGGGACGGAGCCCTTCGGGCGCCTGCTGGCGCGCAACGGCGTTGCCTTCTCGGTGGAGGTGCTGGGCCTGCTGACCGTGCCCGCCGCCGATGTTTGGGTTGCGGAGGGGCGCGTGTCCCCCGGCGCCACGCTGTACGGGCGCATCGGACGCTTGATGCGGGCGGACGGCTGGACCATCGCGGAAACGGTGGAGTTTCTCCCCCGCGCCTGACGCCTGAAATCTGACGCCGAACGGGGTGCCATCCGGCGGGGCATCTGCTAAATCTGAAAAACCGTCCACGTCCTCCGCATCGGTGACCATGACCGCCCCGCATCTTCCTTATCTGTCGCAGTTCTCGCTGGAAGGACGGGTGGCGCTGGTCACCGGGTCCGGGCGCGGGCTGGGTCTGGAAATCGCCCGCGCCATGGCTGGGTCCGGCGCCCATGTGCTGCTGAACGGGCGCGACGCCGCGCGGCTGGAGCCGCTGGCCGAGGCCATCGCGGCGGCGGGCGGGCGGGCCTCGGTGCTGGCCTTCGACGTGGCCGACCGGGAGGCGGTGCGGGACGCCTTCGCGCGGATCGACCGGGAGCACGGGCGGCTGGACGTGCTGGTCCAGAATGTCGGGCAGCGCAACCGCAAGCCGCTGACCGACTTCGCGGATGAGGAAATCAGCGACCTGCTCAACGTCGATCTGGCCGCCGGTCTGATCCTGGCGCGGGAGGCGGCGCGGCTGATGCTGCCCCAGGGCTTCGGGCGGCTGATCACGGTGACCTCCATCTCCGGGCAGATCGCCCGCGCCAACGACGCGGTCTACGCCGCCGCCAAGGCCGGGCTGGCGGGCATGGTGCGGGCGCTCGCCGCCGAATATGGTGGGAAGGGCCTGACCAGCAACGCCATCGCGCCGGGCTTCTTCGCGACGGAGACCAACGCCGGCATCACCGGCAACCCGGCCCTGTCCGCCTATTTCGAGGGACGCACCCCGATCGGCCGCTGGGGCCGACCGGAGGAGATCGCCGGGGCTGCGGTCTTCCTGGCCTCGCCCGCCGCGTCCTACGTCAATGGGCATGTGTTGGTGGTGGACGGCGGCGCCACCATTCTCATGTGAAGGCCGGTCTTAGAGGAAGCTCCGCCGCCATGCTGGCGATCCCCTTGTCATGCGCCGATCCGGCGGAGGCCTTCCGCGCCCTGTCCGGACAGCCCTGGTCGATGCTGCTCGACAGCGCCGCCCCGCACCCGGCCCACGGCCGCTACAGCTACATCGCGGCGGAGCCCTTCCGCACGCTGGAGTCGCTGGACGGGCGGGCGTATCTCGACGGCCGGCGGGTCGAAGGCGACCCCTTCGCCGTGCTGGCGGAGGAACTGGCGCGCCACGCCCGGCCCGAGGGGCCGCCCGAGGGACTGCTGAAACCGGCACCCTTCTGTGGTGGAGCGGTCGGCTTCATCGGCTACGAGGCGGGGCTGCGGCTGGAGCGCATCCGCTCGCGCCACGCCAACCCCGGCGGCCAGCCGGAGATGGCCTTCGGTTTCTACGACGTGGTGGCCGCCTTCGACCATGCGGAGCGACGCGCTTGGGTGATCGCCGCCCGCCCGGAGGCGGAGGGCCGCGCCCGCGCCCTGGCGGCCCGGCTGGAGGGCGGCGGAGCGTCCCCCCTCGGCCCCGTCCCGACCGCCCCCTGGCGGAGCGAGCTGGAGCGCGACGACTATCTGACACGGGTGGAGCGGGTGCTGGAGTACATCCGGGCTGGAGACATCTATCAGGCCAACTTCACGCAGCGCTTCCTGGCCGAGCGGTGCTGCGGGCTGGACGCCTACGCGCTGTACCGGCGGCTGCGCGCGATCAGCCCGGCGCCCTTCGCCGCCTATCTCGACTGCGGCCCGCGCCTGCGCATCGCCAGCGCCTCGCCGGAGCGCTTCATCCGTCTCAGCGCCGCCGGGGAGGTGGAGACGCGCCCGATCAAGGGCACCCGCCCGCGCTACGCCGACCCCGCCGCGGACGCCGCCGCCGCCGCGGAGCTGGTGGCCAGCGTCAAGGACCGGGCGGAAAACCTGATGATCACCGACCTGCTGCGCAACGACCTTGGTCGGGTGTCGCGGGTGGGCAGCGTCCGGGTGCCGACGCTCTACGGGCTGGAGAGCTTCGCCAGCGTGCATCACCTCGTCTCGGTCGTCACGGCGCGGCTGCGGCCCGGCCTGGGGGCGGTGGACTTGCTGCGGGCGGCGCTGCCCGGCGGCTCGATCACCGGGGCTCCCAAGATCCGCGCCATGCAGATCATCGACGAGCTGGAGGTGGCACGGCGCGGCGCCTATTGCGGCTCCGTCGCCTGGCTCGGCTTCGACGGCGCGATGGACAGCAGCATCGTCATCCGCACCCTGTCGATCACGCCGGATACGGTGATCGCCCAGGCCGGCGGCGGCATCGTTGCCGATTCCGACCCGGCGGACGAGCACGAGGAGATGATGGTCAAGATCCGCGCCCAGCTCCGCGCGCTGGGGGAGGCGTCAACATGACCGTCGTCTGGCTGAACGGGCGCCTGCTGTCGGCGGAAGAGGCACGCATTGACCCGGCGGACCGCGGCTTCACGCTGGGTGACGGGTTGTTCGAGACGATCCGCGTGGCCGGCGGCACAGCCTGCCATCTCGACCGGCATCTCGCCCGGCTGGCGGACAGCGCGGCGCTGCTCGGCCTGCCGCTTCCCCACGACGCGGCGGCGCTGGCCGCCGCCGAAGCGCTGATCGCGGCGCAGGGCTGCGTGGAGGGTGTGCTGCGGATCACGCTGACGCGGGGGACCGGAGCGCGCGGCGTGCTGCCGCCGGTGGATGCCGTGCCGACACTGCTGATGACGCTGGCGCCCGCTCCACCGCCCGCCGGCCCGGTGGAGGCGGTCATCGCCCGTGTCACCCGGCGCAACGAGCATTCGCCGCTGTCGCGCGTGAAGTCGCTGAACTACCTGGACTCCATCCTCGCCCGGCAGGAGGCGGCGACGCGCGGCGCGGGAGAGGCGCTCCTGCTCAACAGCGCGGGCCGTCTGGCCGAATCCAGCGTGGCGAATCTGTTCATCGTCCGGGACGGGCGTCTGCTGACCCCGCCGGTCACCGAGGGCGCGCTGCCGGGCATCCGCCGCGCCCTGATCCTGGAGCGGGGCGATGCCAGTGAGGCGCCGCTTTCCGTCGCTGACCTGCTGGGGGCTGGGGAAGCCTTCCTGACCAACAGCCTTGGC
This sequence comes from Azospirillum argentinense, assembly GCF_000632475.1. NCBI lineage: Bacteria > Pseudomonadati > Pseudomonadota > Alphaproteobacteria > Rhodospirillales > Azospirillaceae > Azospirillum > Azospirillum argentinense. The sequence continues at coordinate 892,525 of NZ_CP007795.1, read as the reverse complement.
GTACGCCCGCTGCTGCGCGTCGACGGGCAGATCATCGGCGCCGGGACCGTGGGACCGGTGACCGCGGCCCTCCTGAAGGACATCGCGGCGGAGTAAAACGGCCCGGTTACGGGCGGAGGTAGGACCAGCCCTCCTCCTGAAGCTGCATCAGGCGGACGACGCCGGAGGGCACCAGCTTGGCTTCCGGCACCATGGGGACCTCGCCCTGTTCGACGCGGATCATGCCGTTGCGGGTGTTCTCGCAGGCGGAGTAGGTCAGGGTCGGCAGGCTGCCCTTCAGCGACGCCAGCCGGTCCTTCACGGGCGAGCGGTCGGCGCGCAGCATGTGCAGGCCGGGGCCGAAGGTGACCAGCTCGACCTCCACCGTCTCGCCGATGTTCTTGTAATACTCGATGATGTTCTTGACGTTGTTCAGCGCCATGTTCATCAGCGCCGGGTCGTTGCTGCTGACCTGGATGGCGACTCGGTGGACGCCGGGCTGGTCCGCCCCGGCCTTCCGCCCCGCCATGGCGGCGGTCATCCCGGCGAATCCGGCCAGAGCCAGCGCCGCCCGGCGCGTGGAGCGCATCGCCATGTCATCCTCCCTTCCGGTGTGGGGGCATCCGCTGTCCTAGCACAATGACCCCGGCCGCCGCTTGTTCCCGAAGGGAGAGGCCGTGCAACGGAAGGGGGAGGCGGTCAGCGGCGAAGGGCGTGCCGGGCGGCCTGGACCATCATCATCTCCCCCACATTTTCCGGCGTCACCAGCCCGACCAGCCGCCCGTTCCCGTCATCGACGCCGACCGCGGGCAGGCTCTTCTCCTGCATCAGCCGCAGCGCCTCCTCCAGCTTGCCGTGCCGGTGGATCACCGGAATGTCGGGGCGCATCACCTCCAGCACCGGCGTGTCCGGTCCGCGGTCGCGCAGGGCGCGGATCAGGTCGTCGCGGGTCAGCACGCCGCGCAGCGTGCCGGCCCCGTCCACCACGGGAAACTCGTGCTGGGTCGTGCGGATCAGGCATTGCACCGCGTCCTCCAGCACGCCGGAGGGCGGCAACGTCTCGAAGCGGGTGACCATGGCGTCGGACACGACCACGCCGTGGGTGATCTCGCGCATCTGCACCGCGTGCGCCTCCGACGAGGCGCCCAGATAGACGAACAGCGCGATGAACAGCAGCATCGGGTTGCCGAACAGCCCGAGCAGCCCCAGCCCGATGGCCACCGCCTGCCCGATGGAGGCCGCCACCTGGGTGCCGCGGACATAGCCCATGCGGCTCGCCAGCACCGCCCGCAGAACGCGCCCGCCGTCCATGGGGAAGGCGGGGATCAGATTGAACAGGGCTAGGAACAGGTTGACCACGGCCAGCCGGGACAGCACGTCGATGCCGGCGTTCTGCACCTCCGCCGCCCCCGCCGGCACGAAGCCGCCGAGCGCCGCGTAGAGCAAGGCCGCGATCACCAGATTGACCGCCGGCCCGGCCAGCGCCACCACCAGCTCCTGCGACGGCTTCTCCGGTAACCGCTCCAGACGCGCCACCCCGCCGATGGGCAGCAGGGTGATGTCCGGCGTGCGGACGCCGTAGCGCCGGGCGGCGAAGACGTGGCCGAACTCGTGCAGCAGGACGCAGAGGAACAGCAGCGAGAGGAAGACCACCCCCTCCAGCGCCGCCGGCCAGCCGCCCTGCGCGTGGTAGGCGGCGCCGATCCACAGAAGGAACAGGAAGAAGGTGATGTGGATGCGGATCACCGTGCCCTTCACGGTGCCGATGGGGATCGACCAGCTCATCCCGACCTCGCCTCGCGCTGTGACCGTTGCTCGACAGACTCCTTATGTGGTGTCGCGCGGCGTGCGGCGTCATGGGCCTATCGGAAGGAGGGCTGGGGCCGGCCCAGCCCTCCAACGACCTTACAGACCCCAGACGACGGTGTTGAACCAGTAATCCGTGCCGCTGAGGTTCAGATACTCGATCCGGCCGGCGCCGGCGGCGGCGCCGTTCCAGAAGTCGTCGATGATGATGTACTCGCTGATGGTGCCGTCGGCGGCGTCGGCCTTGGTGAAGAACAGAAGGTCGTTGGAATCGCCGCCGAAGGTGCTGGCCCGGTAGTATTCGAGCTGGTTGGGCGCCGTCGGGCCGTTCAAGCGGAGACGATCATAATCGCCCTGCGAATCCGAGATGAGATCGATGCCGTCCGAATTGCAGGTGTAGAGGTAGTTGTCGTTGTCGTTGCCGCCGTACAGGACATCGTTGCCGGTTCCGCCCGCCAGAACGTCCTGGCCGATGTCCGACCCGTAATCCCCGAACAGCGTGTCGTTGCCAGCCCCACCGTACAGCGTGTCGTTGTTGTTCCCGCCGTAGAGGAAGTCGTCCCCGATGTCACCGCTCAGGAGATCGTTGTTGTCGTTGCCGTACAGCGTGTCGTTCCCGCTGCCGCCATACAGGCTGTCGTTCCCGAAGCTGCCATACAGCGTGTCGTTTCCGTCGCCACCATCAATGTAGTCGGCGTCGGTGTTTCCCAGGATGTCGTCGTTCCCACCCAGTCCGAACAGTATGTTCGGTCCCGAAGGGGCGTCGTAAATGTCATTTCCGGAAGTTCCGTACCAAGTCGTCATCGTAAGTGCCTCCATATTATTAGCCGCATGACGGCCTATGTTTTTCGCCAGCAGCGTGTGCTGGAGTCAATGGAGCGCATTTCAAAACCGGTTACTCTCGTATACATTTGAAATCGAAAGCATTCAGGAGAGTGCAATTTATTATAATATCAATTATTGAAGTCATTGATATTGATGGCGTTGTTTGCGGTTAGTTATCTAACTAACTTACAGCGTCATTTTGACGCGCCTGTTTCTCCTCTTTTGTGGCCGGTGCCGGGGATTATTTTTCTGCCTGGGAAAATTCGTTCCGGCAGCGGAAAGCCCGCTGCGGTCGCTCGAAGGTGGTGGCGCTGACAGCGACACCGACGCCGCCAAGGGCACATGATTCTTCGCGCGAGCGTCCGGCGTGCGCCGCGGCCTTTCACAGGACGGACGCAGCCGGCGCGCGATTAAGGCTACACCGCCTTCAAGTAACGGACCGGCCGGCCGGGGGACAGCGCCTCCGCGGCACGGACGATGGCCTGGGCGTCGATCCCGTGATGGCGGTAGAGGTCGGCGATGGTGCCGGTCTGGCCGAAATGCTCCACCCCCAGCGCCCGCGTGCGGTGGCCGTGGACCGAGCCCAGCCAGCCCAGCCCCGCCGGATGCCCGTCCTGCACCGTCACCAGCGCGCAATGGGACGGCACACCCTCCAGCAGGCGTTCGATGTGGGAGCGTGCGTGGGGCTTGCCGCGCTCGCGCGCCCGTTGCGCCGCGCTCCAGCCGGCGTGCAGCCGGTCGGCGGAGGTGACGGCCAGCAGCCCGACGTCGCGGCGATCCTCGCCGAGCATCCCCACCGCCTCGATGGCCTCCGGCGCTACCACGCCGCTGTAGGCGACGACCACCTGGGCGTTGGGGCCGGGACGGCGCAGCCAGTAGGCGCCCTGGACGATGCCGTTCTCCAACTCCGCGTCCATGGTGCGGGTCGGCTGCTCCAGCACGCGGGAGGACAGGCGCAGATAGACCGAGCCGCCGGTCTCGTCGCGCAGCCAAGTCCGCTCGTCGGGCTCGCCCTCGCCCTCCCGCTGCATGTAGTCGAAGGCCCAGCGCATGGTGACGGCCAGCTCGTCGGCGAAGGCCGGCTCGAAGCAGGCCAGACCGTCCTGGGCCATGCCGACCAGCGGCGTGGCGATGGACTGGTGCGCCCCGCCCTCCGGGGCCAGCGTCACGCCGGACGGGGTGGCCACCAGCAGGAACCGCGCGTCCTGATAGCAGGCGTAGTTCATCTGGTCCGCCGCCCTCATGACGAAGGGGTCGTAGACGGTGCCGATGGGCAACAGCCGCTCCCCGAACAGCGAATGCGACAGGCCCAGCGCCGACAGCAGGATGAACAGGTTGGACTCGGCGATGCCCAGCTCGAAATGCTGGCCGTCGGGGGAGAAGTCCCATGTGTAGGTGGAGGGGATGCGCTCCTTCTTGAACAGGTCGGCCAGAGCGCTCTTGGCGAACAGGCCGCGGCGGTTCACCCAGGCGCCGAGGTTGGTGGAGACCGTCACGTCCGGCGCGGTCGTCACGATGCGCTCCGCCAGCTCCGACTTCTCGCGCCCCAACTCGTTCAGGATCAGGCCGAAGGCCGCCTGGGTGGACAGCGCCTTCTGCGCCGGAGCCGCCAGGGCCGCCGGCACCGGGACCGCCGCGGCGCCATAGCGCCGCCGCCCCTTGGCCGCGAAGGGCACCCGCTTCAGGAAGGCGTCCAACTCATCCGCCGGCCGATTCAGCCCTTCGAAGCGGTCCCACTCATGGCCCGGACGGACAGCGTTGGCGGCGCGGAAAGCCTCCATCTGCGCCGGGGTCATCAGGCCGGAATGGTTGTCCTTGTGGCCGGCCAGCGGCAGGCCGGCGCCCTTGATGGTGTAGGCGATGAAGCAGACCGGCCGGTCGTGCGTGCGCGCCTGGGCGAAGGCGTCGAGCAGAGAAGGCAGGTCGTGGCCGCCGAGATTGCCCATCAGAAGGGCCAGTTCCTCGTCGTTGCGGCGCTCGATCAGCCGGGTCACCGGCCCCTGGTCGCCCAGATCGTCGAGCAGCCGCTTCCGCCACGCCGCCCCGCCCTGGTAGGTCAGCGCGGAATAGAGCTGGTTCGGGCACTGGTCGATCCAGGCGCGCAGGCGCTGCCCGCCCTCCTCCTGGAAGGCCGCCTGCATCAGGGCGCCGTACTTCAGGATCACCACGTCCCAGCCGAAGGCGCGGAAGATGTTCTCCAGCCGCTCCCACAGCCCCTCGCGGATCACCGCGTCCAGGCTCTGGCGGTTGTAGTCGACGATCCACCAAGTGTTGCGCAGCCCGTGCTTCCAGCCTTCCTGGAGGGCTTCGAAGATGTTGCCCTCATCCATCTCGGCGTCGCCGACCAGCGACACCATGCGCCCCTCGGGGAGGTCCTTCGCCCAGCCCTTGGCCTTCACGTAGTCCTGCACCAGCGCGGCGAAGAGCGTCTGCGCCACCCCCAGCCCGACCGAGCCGGTGGAGAAGTCCACGTCGTCCACGTCCTTGGTTCGCGACGGGTAGGACTGGGCGCCCTTGAAGCCGCGGAAATTCTCCAAATTCTCGCGCGTCTGGTTCCCCAGGAGATACTGGATGGCGTGGAAGATCGGGCTGGCGTGCGGCTTCACCGCCACCCGGTCCTCCGGGCGCAGGGCCTGGAAATAGAGCGCCGTCATGATCGTCGCCAGCGAGGCCGAGGACGCCTGATGCCCGCCGATCTTCAGCCCGTCCTGGTTGGGGCGTACGTGGTTGGCGTTGTGGATCGTCCAGGACGCGAGCCAGAGAACCTTGCGCTCCAGCTCGCGCAGGCAGGCGAGGTTGGCGTGGTTCGGAATGGTCGCGTCCATGTCTGTTCCCCTTCAATCTTCCATTTTTGATGGAACGGCGGTCGATGATCGGTGAAGCCTATCATTTGTGCTGCGGCAGGAGTTTGCAAAGTGGCGCCGCAAGCGACGCCGGTTTAGCATCCAATTGCGCAAAATCGGGACAGACAGCACAAAATGCCAAAAATCAAACTCGATCGCATCGACCGGAAGATCCTGGCCCTGCTCCAGCAGGACGGGCGGATGCCCAACAACGATCTGGCGGAGCGCGTCGGTCTGTCGCCGTCTCCCTGCCTGCGCCGGGTCAAGGCGCTTGAGGAGGCGGGCGTCATCACCCGCCACGTCGCGCTGGTCGATCCCGCTGCGGTCGATCTCCCGGTGAACGTCTTCGTCAGCGTCAGCCTGGAGCGGCAGGTGGAGGAGCGGATCGACGCCTTCGAGGCCGCCGTGATGGCGCTGCCGGAGGTGATGGAATGCTACCTGATGACCGGCGACGCCGATTACCTGCTGCGCGTGGTGGTGCCCGACCTTGCCAGCTACGAACGCTTTCTGAAGGAGCATCTGACGCGGATTTCCGGAGTCGCCAACATCCGGTCCAGCTTTGCCCTGAAGCAGGTGCGCTACCGCACGGCCCTGCCGTTGGGCCATCTGGCGGAGTGAGGTGGGCAAAAAATTAGACGTCTAATGTCCGCGGCGTCTTTCTCTGACGTTCGCGATGGAAGACCTGGGCCGCGTTTTGCCATAAAGAGTATTGGAACAGGGGCGAGCGGCGAATTTTTCCGCTGACAGACCCCGCCCAACAGGCAAAGGCATCGGGAAGCAGGACGGGATGATGGACTGGGACAAGTTGCGGGTGTTCCACGCTGTGGCCGAGGCCGGCAGCTTCACCCACGCCGGCGAGGCCCTCAACCTCAGCCAATCGGCGGTCAGCCGGCAGATCAGCGCGCTGGAGGACAGCCTCGGCGTTCCGCTGTTCCACCGGCACGCTCGCGGCCTGATCCTGACCGAGCAGGGCGAGTTGCTGAACCACGCGGCGCGCGACATCTTCGCGAAGCTGTCGATGACCCAGGCGATGCTGAGCGAGAGCAAGGACGCCGCCAAGGGGCCGCTGAAGGTGACGGCCACGGCCGCCTTCGGCTCGACTTGGCTGACTCCGCGCATCGGGGAATTCCTGGCGCTCTACCCGGACATCCAGCTCACCCTGCTGATCACCGACACGGAGCTGGATCTGGGCATGCGCGAAGCCGACGTGGCGATCCGCGTCAGCCCGCCGCGCCAGCCGGACCTGATCCAGCGGCATCTGATGACCTTCCGCTCCCACCTCTACGCGCACCGCCGGTATCTGGACCGCAAGGGTGAGCCCCAGACGGTGGCCGATCTCGCCTCCCACGATCTGGTGACCTATCCGCAGGAGTTGCGTGCGCCTTTCGCCAACACCCACTGGCTGCGCGATCTGGTGACCGATCCGGTCGCCCGCGACCGGACGGTCCTTCAGGTCAACAACCTTTACGCGATCTTCCGCGCCGTGGAGAGCGGGCTGGGCGTCGGCTCTCTGCCCGACTATCTGGTGACCGGTCTGAACGACATTGTGCGGGTGCTGCCGGACCAGTCGGGGTCGAAGGTGGACGCCTTCTTCGTCTATCCGGAGGAACTGCGCCATTCCAAGCGCATCGCGGTCTTCCGCGACTTCCTGGTCAAGAAGGTTGCGGAGAGCCAATTCTAATTCCCGTTCAAGGGGTTGTCTGACAGGGGCGCGGCGCTGGACAGGGCTGTGCCCCTTTGCTTTTTCTGCCATCTGGTATGCGACATATTGTCGGTCAGGACAGGCCGGCCGACTTAGCGCTTGCACGCCGAACTGATATATTAATATATGCCGCATATGCGGAGCCCACCGCGTGCCAGCGTTCAAGCCCTGGGCCCCATCCAATAATTGCAATCGCCAGGAGTTTCCCGGAAGGGAAAGGCGTGCGCCCATGCCTGCCGATGAACAGGCAAGTGAGGAAGTCATGAAGATAGTGCGTGGTCTGAGATGGAAAGTCCTGGCGCTCATCATGCTGGGGACGATCATCAACTACATCGACCGCAACACGCTGGGCATCCTGGCGCCGATGCTCAAGGAAGAACTGCACTTCACAACGGAGCAGTATTCTTACATCGTCAGCGTGTTCCAGCTCTGCTACAGCCTGATGCAGCCGATCGCCGGCTATGTGACGGACCTCGTCGGCCTGAAGTTCGGCTACGCGATGTTCGCCTTCGTCTGGGGCAGCGCCGCGGCCTTGCACGCCTTCTCCGGCGGCTGGCAGTCGATGGCCTTCTTCCGCGGCCTGCTGGGCATCAGCGAGGCCGCGGCCATGCCGTCGGGCGCCAAGACCGCCACCCTGTGGTTCCCGGCCAAGGAGCGCTCCATCGCCACGGGCTGGTTCAACACCGGCAGCTCCGTCGGCGCCATGATCGCCCCGCCGCTGGTGATCTGGCTGTCCGTGACCTGGAGCTGGCAGATCGCCTTCGTCGTCACCGGCCTGCTGGGCGTCGGCCTGTCGATGCTGTGGCTGGCGCTGTACCGCAACCCGGAGAACCACCCGCGCCTGACCAAGGAGGAGCACGCCTACATCCTGGACGGCCAGGAGCACGTTGAGCTTCCCAAGCCCTCGATGAAGCGCGTCGTCACCATGCGCAAGTTCTGGGGCATCGCCGCCGCCCGCTTCCTGACCGAGCCGGCGTGGCAGACCTTCAGCTTCTGGATCCCGCTCTACATGGTCAGCACGCGCGGCATGGACATCAAGCAGTTCGCGCTGTTCGCCTGGCTGCCCTTCCTGTTCGCCGACATCGGCTGCGTTCTCAGCGGCTACCTGTCGCCCTTCTTCGCCAAGCGCTTCCGCATGTCGCTGGTCAACTCGCGCATCGTCGGCATCGGCATCGGCGCGGTGTGCATGATCGGTCCGGCCCTGATCGGCCTGACCAGCAGCCCGATCACCGCCATCTTCCTGTTCTCGGTCGGCGCCTTCGCGCACCAGATGCTGTCGAGCCTGCTCTACGCCCTGGTCACCGACACCTTCGAGAAGCAGGACGTCGCCACGGCGACCGGCTTTGGCGGCATGGCCGGCTACATGGGCGGCATGATCTTCTCGCTGATCATCGGCCAGCTCGCCAGCACGATCGGTTACGAGCCGCTGTTCGTCTGCCTGTCGGTCTTCGACATCACGGCCTTCATCGTGGTGCTGGTGGTCCTCGGCCAGTGGGGCCGGAACAAGGTCACGCCCCCGGCGGTGCCGAGCGGTGCCCACGCCGACTGAGCCCGGCGTCCCCTCGTCTCACACCATGGGGCCGCGCGATCCGGGAAGACCCGGGCCGCGCGGCCCTTTTTGATGTGGAGGGGCGGATTATTGGATGGCGGCGGTCAGCAGGGAGGCGAGGGCGAAGCCGCTGACGATGACGAGGCGGGCGATGATGTGGATCTTCATGGCAAGGCTCCGATTGGCTTTGGCGGGCGGCGGGGCGAGCCCCGTTGTCGTGTTGAGCCAATGTTCGCACCGCGCGCCTCAAAGACAAACCGCGCAATTCGCATGCCTTCCATATCGATATTGCAGCGCAACATAGCGCTGTTATAAGTCGAATCCTTGACGAAGCGAAGTATTCGTAGCGCTCCTCACAGCGCTGCTATTGGGGATTCTGCAGCGCTGCGATCCCAGTGTTCATGCGGATTCGGCGATCGGTTCGGCCGGAGCGGAATCGCTGTCGAACAGATCGGGGAAGCGCTGGGCCAGTTCGGGCAGGGAGTTCAGGATCTCGCGCAGGTGCACGCGCATGGCGACCTCGGCGGCGTCGGGACAGCGCGCCCGGATGCCCTCGACGATCTGCTCGTGCTGGGTGATCAGCCGGTCCAACGGGGTCGCCTGCGGCAGGCTGAGATAGCGCACGCGGTCCATCTGGGCCTTGGTTTCCTCCACCACCCGCCAAGCGTATTCGCAGTCGACCCCCAGCGCGATGGTGCGGTGGAAGGCTTCGTCCAATTCCAGGAAGGCCGCCGGGTTGGTGCTCTGGGCGGCTTCCCGCTGCGCCTTCAGGTTGGTCTCCAGTTCCGCGACGGCGCGCGCGGGCAACCCCTCGCCGGCCTTGCGGGCCACGGCCAGTTCCACCGCTTCACGGACGAAACGGGCGTCCATCACCTGCTTGGCCGAGATCTTCACGACGAAGGTGCCACGCTGCGGGCGGATGACGACCAGCCCGGACTCGCTCAGCTTGATGAAGGCCTCGCGCACCGGCTGGCGGCTGACGCCGAGTTGGCCGGCGACCTCCTGCTCGGACAGCGGCTGGCCAGGCTGGAACTGCATCGTCACGATGGCATGACGCAATTCCCGAAAGACGCGGCGCGCCACCGGTTCCGTCGAATCCGGCTCGATCCTCCTCAACATGCTCTCCCCATCCCTTCTTTTTGCAGTCCGTCCCGCCGATGCCCGCCCGGACGATCCTGGACGGCGGATTCATCCTGCACCGTTTGCAATCCCATGGACAACACCATTCTTGTATACTACCATACCAGTCGCGTACCGAACAATCGCCTCCGTGCAAGAGGCGTTGTCCTCAAAGGGAGGAAACATGAGCATCATCACCCGCACCTGGCGCGTGGCCGCCCTCGGCTTTGCGCTGGCCACCGTCGCCGGGGGCGCGCTGGCCGCCGATTACACGCTCAGCGTCAACACGGCGCTGGCCCAGCAGGACCCGCTCTACAAGGGGCTGGAGGAGTTCAAGAAGAACGTCGAGGTGCGGTCCGGCGGCAAGATGGCCGTCCGCCTGTTTCCCGGTTCGCAGCTCGGCAAGGACGAGGACGTGCTGGAGCAGGCCCGCGCCGGGGCCGGTGTCGCGGTCGTCGTGGACGGCGGGCGCCTCGCCGTCTTCGTGAAGGAGTTCGGCGTCCTGGGCGGCCCGTACCTCGCCCAGGGCTACGACGGCATCCGCAAGGTCGTCACCTCGCCGATGTTCGACCAGTGGTCGGACAAGCTGCGCAAGGCGTCGGGCCATCAGGTGCTGTCCTTCAACTGGTGGCAGGGTGAACGGCACCTGCTGACCAACAAGCCGGTGAAGGGTCCGGAAGACCTCGCCGGCATCCGCATGCGCACGCCGGGCGCCCCGGTGTGGATGGAGACGATCCGCGCCATGGGCGCCACCCCGACCCCGATGGGCTGGTCGGAGGTCTACACCGGCCTGCAGCAGAAGGTGATCGACGGCGTCGAGGCCCAGCACCCGGCCAGCTTCGGCGCCCGCCTGTACGAGGTGACGAACCGCGTCACCAAGACCGGCCACATCAATCTGATCACCGGACTCGTCACCAGCGCCGCCTGGTTCGACAAGCTGCCGCCGGAGCAGCAGACGATCCTGAAGGAAGAGGCGCTGAAGGCCGGCGACAGCGCGTCGCGCGCCACCCAGGCGTCGCTCGCCGACTTCGAGAAGCAGATGAAGGAGAAGGGCGTGACGATCGAGGAAATCGACGTGACGCCGTTCCGCAAGGCCACCGCGCCAGTCTACGAGAAGCTGGGCTACGCCGAACTCCACAAGGACGTGGAAAAGCTGCTGCAGAACTGACGGGGGGTCGGTTCGGCCGCCCTTGCGGAAGGCACCCTCTCCCGACGAAAGGGCGGGGGAGGGTCGGGGTGGGGGCGATGCTTTCTGAATCCAAAGCCGTCCGCTGCCATCAAGGGACCGCCATCATGTCGTCCTTGTTTCACAAGGGGGAAGCCGTCCTGGCGATGCTTCTCCTCGCCGCCATTGTTCTGCTCGTCTTCGCAGCCGGCGTCATGCGCTGGTTCGGCCATCCCCTGGTCTGGTCGGTGGACGTGGCGCAGCTCCTGTTCGTCTGGGTCGCCTTCCTCGGCGCCGACATGGCGCTGCGCAAGCGCGCCCACATCGGCATCGACTATCTGGTCAAGCGCCTGCCGAACTCCACCCGGGCCGTGCTCGACCTCGTGCTGGGCGTGCTGGTCCTCGCCTTCCTCGTCACCATGACGGTGATGGGCTACCGGCTGACCATGCTGAACCTGGAACGCCAGTTCGGCGACAGCGGCATCAGCTACGCCTTCGTGACCGCCGCGGTGCCGGTGGGCTGCCTGCTGCTCGCCATCACGCTGACCGCTCAGATCCTGGAAACGCTGCGCGAACTGCGCAGCCACCCCAAACCGGTCTTCGCGCCGGCCCCCAAGGCCGGCGACATCGAGGAGGTCGTGCCGTGACCCTGCTTGCCGTCACCTTCTTCGCGCTGATGGCCTTTGGGCTTCCGATCGCCTTCGCCATCGGCATCGCCGGCTTCTCCTTCTTCGCCACGAACGACATCATCCCGATGTCCATCGGGGTGCAGCAGGTCGCCTCGGCTTCGCAGAGTTTCCCGCTGCTGGCCGTGCCCTTCTTCGTGCTCGCCGGGCACATGATGAACCGGACGGGCATCACCAGCCGCCTGATCAACTGCTCCAACGTGCTGGTGTCCTGGATGTCCGGCGGGCTGGCGCAGGTCTGCATCGTGCTGTCCACACTCATGGGCGGCGTCTCCGGCTCGGCGGTGGCCGACGCGGCGATGGAGGCCCGCATCCTCGGCCCCAGCCTGATCGCCCGCGGCTACTCGAAGGGCTTCACCGCCGCCGCCATCGCGGTCGGTTCGCTGATCACCGCGACGATCCCGCCCAGCCTTGGGCTGATCCTTTACGGCTTCGTCGGCAACGTGTCGATCGGGCGGCTGTTCCTGGCCGGCGTCATTCCGGGCTTCATGATGATGGCCGGGCTGATGCTGACCGTGTGGCTGATCGCCCGCCGCCGCGGCTACCGCCCGGAAATGGCCGAGCGTCCGACCCTGCGCGCCGTGTGGCGGGCGGTGGCCGATGCCAAATGGGCGCTGCTGTTCCCGGTGGCCCTGCTGTTCGCCATCCGCGGCGGCCTGTTCACCCCGTCGGAGGTCGGCGCCTTCGCCGTCGTCTACGCCGCCGTGGTCGGCTTCCTCCTGCACCGGGAACTGACCTGGGCTGGGGTGGCCGAGGCGCTTCAGGAAGCGGTGGTGGACACCGGCCTGATCATGCTCATCATCCTGTTCTCGGGCATGGTCGGCTACGCCATCATCTTCGAGCAGGCGCCCCAGACCATCGCCGAGGCGATGACCCAACTGACCAGCAATCCGCTGCTGGTGGTGGCGCTGATTCTGATCTTCCTGTTCATTGCCGGCCTGTTCGTCGAAAGCACGGTGCTGGTCCTGCTGCTGACGCCGATCTTCCTGCCCATCGTCACGCCGCTGGGTGTCGATCCGGTGCATTTCGGCATCCTGATGATGACCATCGTCACGCTGGGCTCGATGACGCCGCCGGTGGGCGTGGCCATGTACACGGTGTGCAGCCTGCTCGACTGCCCGATCGAGGAGTATGTCGTCGAATCGCTGCCCTTCGTCGGCACCATCGTCCTGCTGGTCGCCGTGCTGACGCTGTGGCCGGGGCTGGTGCTGTTCCTGCCGAACATGCTGATGTGAGGGGAAAGGGGGGCTTGCCAAGGGACGGGGCTCTGATATACTAGTATATAGCGCTCCGATCTCTCGGCGGACCCACGGCCGGTCCGGGCACACCAAGCCCCGTCCATGGAGCGTCCTTGTCATTGTGGAAACGGGGCAGGGCCGCGTGTGAAGGGCAAACGCCAAGGGGCGGTCCGGGCAGGGCCGCCCCTTCGCGCTTCGCTCCCAGCCGCCCTATTTGCCCGTCACCATGCGCCAGAGCGGTTCGATCACCTTGTGCACCAGGGGGATCAGCAGGGCACCCAGCAACAGGCCGAAGACCCCGGCTCCGGCCGCCCCGACCAGCCATTCCACCGCGGCCTTCGCTGCCGGCACGGCCTCTCCCGCCGCCACGGCGGCACCATGGATCGCGTGACCGACCGCGGTCAGGCCGAAGCCCTCCAGCCCATGGATGATGATGCCGCCGCCGACCCACAGCATGGCCGCGGTGCCGACCAGGGCGAGCAGCCTCAAAAAGACCGGCATCCCCTTGACCAGTCCACGCCCGATTGCCTGGGTCACCGGGGCGAGCGCCCGGTCGGCGCCGCCTGGCGCGTCGGGGGAGGGGGTGCGCAGCCCCAGCAGGCTGACCGCCGGACGTCCGTTCTGCGCCAGCGACAGGCCGACGTCGTCCGCCTTCACAATCAGCGCCACCGCGCCGTAGACGAGGCCGGTGATGCCCGCCCCGACGACCGCGAGGACGGCGGCCTGCATCCAGAAGGACGAAGTCTCGGCGGCGACCGTGGACAGGACAATGGCCATGATTTCTGCGGACAGGATCAGGTCGGTCTTGATGGCGCTGTTGACCTTCTCCCGCTCGAACTGGGCGGCGTCCTGCCCGGCGGCGCCCGCTCCGTCGGCGTCGTGGTGCGCCGCGTGTGGACGCAGCGCCTCCCACACCTTCTCCGCCCCCTCGTAGCAGAGGAAGCCGCCGCCCAGCATCAGCAGCGGTGTGATCGCCCAGGGCGCCACGAGGCTGAGCGCCAACGCCAGGGGCAGCAGGAACACCAGCTTGTTCTTCAGCGAGCCCAGCGCGATCTTGCCGATGATCGGCAGTTCACGGTCGGCGGTGAAGCCGACCACATAGCGCGGCGTCACCGCGGCGTCGTCCACCACCACCCCGGCGGCCTTGGCCCCCGCCCGCGCCGCCTGCCCCGCGGCGTCGTCCAGCGAGGCGGCGGCGACCTTCGCCAACCCGGCCACATCGTCCAACAGTGCAATCAGTCCCGTGCTCAAGGCCTTGGCTCCCCTCCGTACCGGCGTCCATGGAGCAGACAACGCCGCCAGGGGCAAGCCGGACCTTCGAAGGGCCGGTCAGTCGTCGACCAGTTGGTCGGCGGTGAGCATGTGGACATCCGGGTCCGGCGTGTCCCGACCATCGTCCAGGTAGAGCACCCGGTCCACCAGCACCAGGACTCGCACGCCGTCCACCGGGACGACGCTCAGCCGCCGGTTGATGACGGCGTTGCGGAAGGCCACGGCCCGGTCGTTGTAGGTGACCGACAGGGCGTCGCTCGCCCCTTCCAGCATGGGCAGGGCGTAGCGCTCCATCATCTCCGCGGTCAGCCCGTCGATGCGCGGCAGCAGGGAGGAGCCGACGATGTCGAAGCGGTGCCGCTCGAGCCATTGCGCCAGCGGCGGGGATACAGCCTGCGCGATTAGTCCGGGTGTGTAGAGGGTGCATTTCTCACCCATGCTCCGCACCATCGCCTTCAGGCCGAGGAAGGTGGGGTGGTGCCGGAAATGGCCGGTCAGCACGTCGCGCAACAGCGCCTGTTCCCGCGGGTCGGGCAGGGTGGTGCCGGACTCCCAGCGGGTGACGGTTTCCTCGGTGGTGGCCAGCATGACGGCGAACTGCGCGGCGGTCAGGCCGTGCAGCCTTCGCAACGCGCGCACGATCTGCGGCCACTCATGCACCGGCACAGACGGCTCTCCAGATTATCTCCGGGGGTAATGATGGGAGAGTACGCGATTCCCCGGCAAACACATACGCAATCATGTGGCAGAAGTCATACCGGAGTATCCATTTTTTGGTTCGCCAAGCCGACTGTTTTGTTCCTAAACGCTTGAGGAAGCTGTAATTTTTCGGTCTTGCTGCTCTGCGGGCATAGCGCTTCTGGTATCGGGTATACCACGGCACAATAACCCCATCAGCAAAGAGGAGACACATCATGGCATACGCTTCCGCCCATCACAGCCATCACGACGGCCTTCTGTCGAGCATCGCCAAGGGTGTTACGGAATTCGCCAGCGCTTGGTTCTCGGCCACTCCGCTGTATATCGTATTCCAAGCTGTCTCGTCCGGCACCTACGCCCCGGCGGCCGGCACCTCGACGCTCGACCTGCCGACGCTGATGCGCGAATGACCGGCGCCAGGGCCTTTCGGCCCCACGACGCGGCGGCCCGCCCATCCGGGCCGGAAAAAAGGACCGACTCCTCTGGAGCGGTCCTTTTTCGTTTTGCGCGCTGTTTTACCCGGCGACCGTGAATGTCGCCGGCGGCTTGCCTTGGCGCTGGCGCTCCAGCATCGTCAGCAACGCCTGATCGAGCAGGCGCGTGTAGGCGTTCATGTCGAACAGCGGCCCGCCGTCGCGCTCGGCGCGCAGTCGGGTCCGAACCGCCTCCAGACCGGTGCGGTTGTTCGCCCAATGAAGAACCGCCCTTTCGTATTGCGCCAGGGACCCCGTCACGAAGTCGGGCAGGCCGGCGGTGTGGAGAAGGCTGGCGGCCACGCGCGATTGCAACGTGTGTCCCTGGCACGTCACCAGCGGAAGCCCGGCCCACAGCGCGTCGCTCGCCGTCGTGTGGGCGCCGTAATGCAGGGTGTCCAGCATCAGGTCGGCGTTCTGGAGCCGGGACAGGTGATCCCCCAAGGTCGGCGCCCAGGGCGCGAAGACGATGCGGTCCGTGGCTATCCCTGCCGATTGGGCGGCTCGCAGCAGATTCTGCTCAGCCTCCGCGGTTGTCCGGGCAAGCCACAGCACCGCGTCTGGGATTTTGTGCAGCAACGCCATCCAGACGGCCCAGATCTCGGGTGTGATCTTGTAGGCGTTGTTGAAGCAGGCGAGCACGAAGCCGCCCGCCGGAAGACCGCAGGCCGGCCGCGGCGGTGCTGGCGGGACCCCATGACGCCGGTCCCGCGGCAGGAAACAGCGCGGCATCCGCGCGACCGCCTCGGTGAAGCCGCTTTCCAACTCCGGCGGCAGGGAGACGGGATCGGCGACGATGTAGTCGATCCAGGGGGCGCCCATGGTGCCCGGATAGCCCAGGAACTGGGCCTGCACCGGTGCCGGCCGGGCGGCGAGGATGTGCGGCCGCGGGTGGCCGGTGTAGCCCTTGAGGTCGATCAGGATGTCGACGCCATCCCGACGGATCGTCTCGGCGGCCTCCTCCGCGGACAGCGAGTCGATGTCGATGAAGCGGTCGACGCCTTCGCGGATGCGGCCACGCTCGACGCTGTCGTCGTCCGGGCCATAGCTGTAGGCGAGCACGCGGAAGCGCGACCGGTCGTGCAGCGCCAGCACCTCCGCCAGCAGCTGCGCGACCGGGTGCTGGCGGAAATCGTTCGACAGGTAGGCGATGGTGGCGACGTCCGCTTTGCCGGGCTTCGTCTTCGGCCGCACCGGCTTCGACCGGATCGTCTGCGCGTGCGCCCGCGCCGCCGCCAGGAGCGACCGGGCGGAAACGCGGTGGGACAGCATCATGGAGGCTTGGACCGGCGCGCCCTGCGCAGCGATGGAATCCAGCGCAACCGCGTCGTCGTCGAAGCTGGACCAGTCGCAGGACCGTTGCTTGGTCTGGATCAGCCCGACCGTCGCGGTCGGGTTCCCGGGCATGATCCTCAGCGCGCGGCGGTAGGCCTCTGCGGCGGCCGCCAGCTTGTCCTGCCCCTTGCGAGCGGTCCCCAGATTGAACCACACCGCCGGAGCGTTCGGCGCCACCGCCGCTGCCTGACGGCCCAAACGCTCCGCCTCCGCGAGGCGTCCCAGTTGGAACAGCACTGCCGAGAGGCTGAGCAGCGTGTCCGGACTCGCCGGATGCAGCGACCGCGCCTGCTCGAGCACCCCGGCGGCCCGGTCATAAGCGGCCATCCTGAACAGGGTGTTGCCG
This sequence comes from Azospirillum argentinense, assembly GCF_000632475.1. Lineage (NCBI taxonomy): Bacteria > Pseudomonadati > Pseudomonadota > Alphaproteobacteria > Rhodospirillales > Azospirillaceae > Azospirillum > Azospirillum argentinense. The sequence continues at coordinate 875,488 of NZ_CP007795.1, read as the reverse complement.
ATGTTGAGCAGGATTCCGGGGTGATGCGGATCGCAACGACGCGCCCGCTCGAACGCGCTCATGGCGTCGTCGTAGCGCTGGCTTCCGAAGGCGGCGTTGCCGACCGCCGCATGGAGGTCCCGCCCGAACCCCGCGATCTGCAGGGTCAGGGCGGCGCCCCTGGTCGCCTGTTCGTACAACGCGACGGCGCGTGCCAAATCGCCTTTCTGGGCCAAGGCCAGGGCGTCCGACAGTTTGCGCATGTCCGGCGAAGGGCCGCCGGGATGCCTGTTCTTGTTCATGGTCGATGCAACCCGAATTGCGTCGTTTCGCACAACAGAACGGGCCGCGCCGCGATCGCCGCGGCCCGGTCCGCAAGAGCCGAACCGCCGGCGCGGAACGCTCCATTAGGTTATGCTAACGCGACGCCGCCCCGGGGCGCAGAGCGTTGTTGTCGGGCCTGCCTTTACACGCATGCCGTGCCCGGACCGTCAGGCGTCCCCGGCGATCTCCGCCAGAAGCTGGACCTGGAAGGACAGCAGGAAGGCCGCCCGCTCCTGCGCCCGCGCCCGGCCGGCCGGGGTCTGCATGGTGTTGGGCAGCAGCAGCAGCTTCGCCTTGAAATGGTCCAGCGCGTATTGCAGGTCGTCCAGCGGGCGGGTCTCGGCCATCGGGTCCTCGCCGTGGAACAGCGCCCGCTTCATCAGGCCGGAGGTGGCGAAGCAGCGGGCGATGCCGATGGCCCCCAGGCTTTCCAGCCGGTCGGCGTCCTGGACCAGCTTCGCCTCGATGGTCAGCGGCGGGATGCCGGCGGAGTAGCTGTGCGCCTCGATGGCGTGGCGGGTGGCGGGGATCAGCGCGTCCGGGAAGCCCATGCCGCGCAGAACTTCCTCCGCCCGGTCCGCCGACAGGCGGGAGGCGCGGCTGCGGTCCGGATGGTCCTTCGGCACGTTCACGATGTCGTGGAGCAATGCCGCGGCCAGCACGACGAGCATGTCGGGCGGCGGTCCGCCCTCCCGTTCGGCCTCCGCCGCGGCCAGAGCCTTGGCGGTGCGCCAAACGCGAAGAAGATGGTCGACATCGTGGGCCGGGTCCTCGGCCGCGTTGGAACGCAGCCATGTGGTGATGGAGCTTTCCCAAACATCGACATCGCTGAGCACAACATCTTTTGGCATGAGCGCTCGTCCTCTTTCGTGCTTTTTACATAATATGGGGATGGGCAGGGCTGTTGTCCCGAAATCATTTGTGGGCGGGCATCCCCCACCCCGAATCGGGACTCCCAAATCAGGCCCCCCTTATCCGGAATGGTTGCGTCGCGCCGAATGCCCGATGACCACGGACCGTCCCGCCGTTAAGGTGACGCCCGCCCGGAACGGGCCGACCGACAGGCAGAGGGGAGACATGCAGCCGATCATTCAGGTGCGTGGGCTGGAAAAGACCTACGCCACCGGCTTCCAGGCGCTGAAGGGGGTCGATCTCGACATCCGCCGCGGCGAGATCTTCGCCCTGCTGGGACCGAACGGGGCCGGCAAGACGACGCTCATCAGCACCGTCTGCGGCATCGTCAACGCCACCGCGGGCACCGTGACGGTGGACGGGCACGACATCGTGCGCGACTGGCGCGCCGCGCGCTCGCTGATCGGCCTCGTCCCGCAGGAACTGACGACCGAGGCGTTCGAGAGCGTCTGGGCCACCGTCAGCTTCAGCCGCGGGCTGTTCGGCAAGCCGCCCGATCCCGCCCACATCGAAAAGGTGCTGAAGGACCTGTCCCTCTGGAACAAGAAGGACAGCAAGGTCATGGCGCTGTCCGGCGGCATGAAGCGCCGCGTGATGATCGCCAAGGCCCTGTCGCACGAGCCGCGCATCCTCTTCCTCGACGAGCCGACCGCCGGGGTGGACGTGGAGCTTCGCCGCGGCATGTGGGAGATGATCGGGCGGCTGCGCGACAGCGGCGTGACCATCATTCTAACCACCCACTACATCGAGGAGGCGGAGGAGATGGCCGACAGCATCGGCGTCATCTCCAACGGCCGCATCGTGCTGGTCGAGGACAAGGCCGCGCTGATGCGCAAGCTGGGCAAGCGGCTGCTGACCCTGCAGCTCCAGAACCCGCTGGAGTCCATCCCGGCGGAGCTGGCCGGCTACCCCCTGACCCTGTCCGGCGACGGGCGGGAGCTGGTCTACAGCTTCGACACGCAGGACGACCAGACGGGCATCGCCCGGCTTCTCCGCAAGCTCGGCGACCACGGCATCGATTTCACGAACCTGCACACCGAGGAAAGCTCCCTCGAGGAGATCTTCGTCAGCCTTGTGAAGGAGCGGGCATGACCTCCCCCATCAACCTTCATGCGGTCAAGGCGATCTATCTGTTCGAGCTGGCCCGCACCTGGCGCACGCTGTTCCAGAGCATCGCGGCGCCGGTGATCTCGACCTCGCTCTACTTCATCGTCTTCGGGGCGGCCATCGGCGGGCGCTTCACGGCGGTGGACGGGGTGAGCTACGGCGCCTTCCTGGTGCCCGGCCTCGTCATGATGTCGGTGCTGACGGAAAGCGTGTCGAACGCCTCCTTCGGCATCTACATGCCGCGCTATTCCGGCACGATCTACGAGGTGCTGTCGGCCCCGATCTCGGCCTTCGAGACGGTGCTCGGCTATGTCGGGGCGGCGGCGACCAAGTCGATGATCCTCGGCGTGCTGATCCTGCTGACCGCCCGGCTGTTCGTCGATTACTCGATCCAGCACCCGGTCTGGATGGTCGCCTTCCTGGTGCTCACCTCGGTCACCTTCAGCCTGTTCGGCTTCATCCTGGGCGTCTGGGCGGACGGCTGGGAGAAGCTGCAGATCGTGCCGATCCTGGTCATCACGCCCCTGGCCTTCCTCGGCGGCAGCTTCTACTCGATCAGCATGCTGCCGCCGCTGTGGCAGAAGATCACCCTGTTCAACCCGGTCGTCTATCTGGTCAGCGGCTTCCGCTGGAGCTTCTACGGGCAGGCCGACGTGCCGGTGGGGATCAGCCTCGCCATGACCGCGCTGTTCCTGGCGCTCTGCCTGACGGCGGTCTGGTGGATCTTCCGCACCGGCTACAAGCTGAAGAACTGATCGGCACGGACGGCGGGGGTTATGCCCCGCCGTCCAACATCCCGTGGGCGCGGTGCCACTCCTCCAGCGATTCCGGCGGGTAGTCGGCGCTGCGCTCGTCCCTCGGCCCCGCCTCGACCGGGACCCAGTTGGCCTTCGACCCCAGCATCATGTGGACGTGGGCCGGCGCCACCGGCAGGGGACTGTCGATGGCGCTGGCGAAGGGGTGGACCAGCTCCGGCCAGCGCGGGTCGCTCACCCACAGGGCGGAGCCGCAGCGCGCGCAGAAGCGCCGCTCGCCGGGGCTTTCCTCGCCGTCGATGCGGGCGTGGAAGACGGAGATGTGCTCCGCCCCCGTCACCTCCAGCGTGTCGGCCTTGGCCCCCAGATTGATGGCGTAGCCGCCCCCGCCCGCCGTCTTGCGGCAGATCGAGCAGTAGCAGCGCAGGTAGGGGACCGGCGCGTAGGCGTCCACCGAGAATCGCACCGCGCCGCAGTGGCAGGACCCGTCGAGCTTCATCCGTCCTCTCCTCCCGTCCTCGGGCGCCCGGCTGCGGCGCCGCACCCGTCCAACCCGCCCGGTCTGGGAAAGTTTCCGGGGGGACGCCGCCCTCACACGTCGACCACAGGGGCCATCGCCTCGGCCATCGCCAGCAGGGCGGCGTCCTGGAAACGCGGCGCCACCAGCTGCACCCCCACCGGAAGCCCGCGCGGCCCGCGGCCGCAGGGCATGGCGAGGCAGGGGACGTGCAGCACCGTCCAGATCGAATTGAAGATGTGGTCACCCGTGGTGTGCAGCCCCTCCGGCGCTTCGCCCGGCGCGGGCGGGGTCAGGATCACGTCGATGGACTCGAACAGGGCGGCGAAACGCGGCCGGCAGGTGTCGGCGACATCGTAGGCCTCGGTCAGGGTGCGCGTGGTGATGCCGTGGTTGTGCTCGCAATGGTCGGCCAGTTCGGGGTGCAGCCGGTGGCGGTCGCTGATGTAAAGGTCGAGGAAGGAGGCCCGTCCCTCGCCGCGGCGGATCACATCCTGCACCTCGGCCAGGGTCGAGAAGTCTTCCGGCAGTTCGAAGGGCATGACCACCGCGCCGGCCTCCTCCAGCCGCTTCGCGGCGAGCAGCAGCGCCGCCTCGCCCGCCGGCTCGATGCGCGACCAGACGGGGGAGCGGCAGAGCCCGACGCGCAGGCCCGCCAGGGTGACCGGCGGCGTCTTGCTCATGCCTTCCAGTTGGAACGCTTCGGCCATCAGCGCGAGATCGGCGACCGAACGCCCGTACCAGCCGAGCGTGTCGAGGGACACCGCGTAGTGTTTCATCCCCTCGCGGCTGACCACGCCCCAGGTTGGCTTGAAGCCGTAGATGCCGTTGAAGGCGGCGGGGCGGATGTGCGAACCGCCAGTCTGCGTGCCGAAGGCCAGCGGCACATGCCGGTCGCCGACCGCCGCCCCCGACCCGGAGGAGGAGCCGCCCGGCGTGTGGGCGGGGTTGACCGGGTTGCGCGTCGCCGCCTTGCGTCCGCCGGAGGCGAACTCCACCGTGTCGGTCTTGCCCAGCAGGATGCCGCCGGCGCTGCGCGCGATGGCCACGCAGGCGGCGTCGCGGGCGGGCCGGTGGCCGTGGAAGATCGGGGAGTTCTGGGTGGTCGGCAGGTCGGCGGTGTCGATCACGTCCTTCACGCCGAAGGGCAGGCCATGCAGCGGGCCGGCGGCGGTGCGCTTGTCGGCCTCCCGCGCGGCGGCCAGCGCCAGGGCGGGATCGACGGTGATCCAGGCGCGCACCTCCGGATCGCGGTCTTCGATCCGCTCCAGGCAGGAGCGGACCAGCGCCTCGCTGGTCAGGCGGCCATCACGGATGGCGTGGGCGGCCTCGCTGGCCGTGAGTTCGAACGGTTCCATGGCGGGTCCTTTCGGTGAGTCAGACGTCAGGCGGGCCGGAGACTCAAAGGGGAAGGGCGGGGCGCTGGCGGTGATGGTCGGTCGCCGCCTGGAAGGCCGCTCCGGCGCGGAAGACCAGCGGCTCGTCGAACCAGCGCCCGACGATCTGCATGCCCACCGGCATCCCGTCGCCGTCGAAGCCGCAGGGCACCGACATGGCGGGCAGGCCGAGCGCGCCGAAGCCGTAGGTGAAGCGGCTGACCGCCCGCGTCGCCTCGATCATGTCGGCGCTGTCGTAGATGCGCGGGGCCACGATGGGGGTGGTTGGGCTGAGGATCAGGTCCACCCGCTCGAACAGCGAACGGAACCGCAGCTTCCACGAGGCCAGCCAGCGCCGCGATTCCGCGTACTGCACGCCGGACACCGGCAGGCCGAGCTGCAGGCGGCGCAACACCTCCGGACCGATGGACTCCGGCGCGGTCTCCATCTTGTCGAGGTGATACTGCGCCATGTCGGCGACGAGCAGCGAGAAGGCGGTGCGGGCCTGCGCCACCTCCGCGTCCTCGATGGTGATATCCACCAGAACGGCGCCGGCCTTCTCCAGCACCGCCGCCGCCGCGCGCACCCGCTCCGCCACCGCGGGCTGGAGATTGTCGAAGTAGAAGTTGCGCGGCAGCCCGATGCGCGTGCCGGCGATCCCCGCCTTGAGGTCCGGCAGGAAGTTGCCGAGCGGGGCGTCGACCGAATTCGGGTCCTCCGGGTCGTAACCGGCGATGGCGGCGAAGGCGCGCGCCACATCGGCGACCGAGTAGGCCAGTGGGCCGACGGTGTCGAAATCGACGCTGCACGGAATCACGCCGGTGTTGGACACCCGGCCGACGCTGGGTCGCAGCCCGACCACCCCGCAGAGCGCCGCCGGGATGCGGATGGAGCCGCCGGTGTCGGTGCCGATGGAGACCCGGCACAGCCCGGCGGCGACCGAGGCCGCCGACCCGCCGCTCGACCCGCCGGGCACCCGCCCGGTGTCCCACGGATTCCGACAGGGGCCGTGATGCTCGTTCTGGTTCGTCGAGCCCAGGCAGAATTCGGACAGGTTGTTGCGCCCGACCAGGATGGCCCCGGCGTCGCGCAGGCGGCGGATCAGCGGGGCGTCCCGATGCCCCATCCGGGCGAAGCGGTCGGACGAGCCATAGCTGGTCGTCTCCCCGGCCAGTTCGAAGCAGTCCTTGACGGTGACCGTCACCCCGTCGAGCAGGCCGGGCCAGTCGCCGGCCGCCCGCGCCTCGTCCTGCGCCCGCGCCCGGCGGATTGCCCCGTCGGCGTCCACCGCCAGCAGGGCGTTGACGATCGGGTTCAGGCTCTCGATGCGGGCGAGGCGGGCGCGGGTTTCCGCCTCGCTGGCGCCGGGCATGGAAGGGCTGCCGCCGCCGGACCGGGCCGGATGCGTTGTCGAAAGATCGGACATGCGTTGCTGCTTTCCGCTCGCGTGCCGGATGGCTTCGGACGAACTGCTCCGGCGACGGCCTGTTGAAGTCGCTTGGTTGCGCTTGGGTGTGGAACCGCCGGGTCAGGCGGCGTCCGCCAGCGCCAGATGGGCGATGACCGCATCCAGCGGCATCACGTCGGCGTATTTCTTGCCCATGTCGAACAGGTTGGCGCGGTGCGGCTCCTCAGCCCGGTCGCCGACGCACTCTTCCACGATGATCGGGCGCAGCCCGTGGGCGGAGGCGTCGATCACGCTGGCCCGCACGCAGCCCGAGGTCGTGCAGCCGGTGACCAGCAGCGTGTCGACCGCGTTCGCCCGCAGCCAGGACGACAGGGCGGTGCCGAAGAAGGCCGAGGCGTGCTGCTTGCGCACGATGAACTCGTTGGACAGCGGCGCGACCTCCGGAGCGAAGGCGACGTCCGGGGAATCGGCGGTCAGGGTCAGCAGCGACGGAATCTTCTCGCCGAACGGGCCGATGCCGCCCGGAGCCTCCGGCGCGATGAAGCAGGCATGGGCGATCGGCATGCCCAAGGGGCGGACATGTCCGAGCAACTTTCCCGTGGCGGTGATGGCGCTGTTGATGTTGAAGCCGCCGAAGGCGTCCTCGCGCGTGAAACCGATCTGGAAGTCGATGATGAGGACGGCGCACTTGCGGCCAAAGCCGAGCGGTTTGCCGATGCCCTGGCGCTCGTAGATGGAAAGATCGCTCATTTCAGGAGGTTCCTTCTTCCGCTGCTGCGCCGCATCACGGGCGCCCAACCAGCATACAACGAGGTTTTTTTGCATTCAAAGTCCATAGTTTCACCATTTTAAACCTGCCTCTGCCCGCCTTTTGCGCAGATATGCATATTGCTGTATTCATAAGCAATGCCACGAAACAAATCGTTAAATACCTGATTTAAAATGATTTATAGGCGGTCTGCGACAGTCCGTCGCAGGGTGGCACGATTCCTGCGAATTTGGTCGGGCATAAGGGTCCAGCGCAGATTGTGTGCAAAAATAGACCGGACAAATCTTGGCGCTGCCCGTAAAATCTTTGACACAGAGGAGCAGGCTTATGGACGGGATCAATCGCAAGGAACGGGCCGGCCGGATCGAGCGGAGCGGTGTCAACCGCCGCCAGTTCGGCACCCTGCTGGCCGCCGGCGCCCTGGTGGCGGGCAGCGGCTGGCCTCTGCCGGCGTCGGCGGCACCGCCGGTCCTGCGGGTGCGCATCGGCAGCGACATCGGCAACCTCGATCCCGCCCGCATCTTCCAGATCGAGAACCAGACGGTCGCCACCCAGATCTTCAACGGGCTGGTCAAGTACGACGAGGCGAGCAACGCCATCGTCCCCGACCTCGCCACCGGCTGGGACATCTCCGGCGACGGCACCGTCTACAGCTTCGCCCTGCGCAGCGGCGTCACCTGGCACAAGGGCTTCGGCCCCTTCACCTCCGACGACGTGAAATTCTCGTTCGAGCGCGTGCTCGACCCGCAGACCGGCAGCAGCTACAGCGGGCAGCTCGCCTCCATCAAGTCCATCGAGACGCCGTCCCCCGACAAGGTGGTCATCACGCTGAAGGAGCCGAATTCCGGCTTCCTGCACAAGGTGTCGGCCTTCAACCAGGGCTGGATCGTCAGCCGCAAGGCGCTGGGCGAGATCGGCGACAAGGCCTTCGCGCTGAACCCCATCGGCACCGGCCCCTTCGTGTTCCAGAACTGGGCGCCGGGCCGTGAGGTGAAGCTGTCCGCCAACAAGGACTATTTCGCGGGCGCGCCCAAGGTCGAGGAGGTGCAGTTCCGCGTCATCAAGGACGAGACGGCGGCGGCCATCGCCCTGGAGAACGGCGAGATCGACATCTTCTTCGGCCTGCAGCAGCCGGAGGTCATCCAGCGCCTGAAGGGCGGCGGGCTGGTCACCGTGCTCGACCGCGACGCCAACCACACGATCAACCTCGTCCTCAACACCTCGATCAAACCGCTGGGCGACGTGCGGGTGCGTCAGGCGATCCACCACGCCATCAACCGCAAGGCGCTGATCGACGGCTTCTTCAAGGGCACCAAATCGGAGGCGAGCGGCGTCCTGACCTCCTCCTTCCAGGAATTCACCGATCAGGTCCCGCTGTTCCCCTACGACCCGGCGAAGGCCAAGGCGCTGCTCAAGGAGGCCGGGGTGGGAAGCTTCACGCTGGACCTCGTGGCGCCGGGCGCCAACCCCTACGACAAGATCGTCGTGCCGATCGCCAGCGACCTCGCCGCCGTGGGCATCGACGCCAAGATCAAGGTGCTGGAGCGCGGCGCCTACCTCCAGGCGCGCAACAAGGGCACGGTGCCGACCTGCATCACCGGCGTCGTCGGCGCCCCCGACCCGGACAGCCCGATCCTGTCGCTGTTCGCCAAGTCCTCCTTCCCGCCGGGCCTCAACACCGCCCATTACGAAGGCATCGAGGACATGATCGCCGCCGCCCGGCAGGCCCAGGGCGACGCCGCCCGCAAGGAGGTCTACGGGAAGATCCAGGCCAAGGTGATGGGCGACGTGCCGGTGATCCCGCTCTACGCCGACCACCTGTTCATCGCCCACACCAAGAAGGTCTCCGGCTTCGTCCAGAACTCCCTGTTCACGATGAGCGCCTATCCGGTCTCGCTGCTGGAGGCGTGACGATGGACCGGCTTCTTCGCCAACTCTCGCAGCTCGCGATCACGGTGTTCGGCATCGTGACCGTGACCTTCTTCCTGGTCCGGATGATCCCCGGCGACCCCGCCCAGTACATGCTGGGCGACTACGCCACCGAGGAGGCGCTGGCGACGCTGCGCGCCCAGCTCGGCCTCGACCAGCCGGTCTATGTGCAGTACGGGCTCTACGTGCTGCGCGCCGTCACCGGGGATTTCGGATCGTCGGTGGTCACCGGCCGCCCGGCGCTGGAGGAGATCCTGTTCAGCCTCCCGGACTCCGCGATCCTGGCCTTCGCCGGCCTCGCGGTGGCGGTGGCGATCGGCATCCCGCTCGGCATCCTCACCGCGGAGCGGCAGGGATCGTGGAGCGACATGCTGATCATGATCGTGGCGCTGTTCGGCATCTCCTTCCCGGTCTTCTGGCTCGGCCTCGCCTCCGTCCTGCTGTTCTCGCAGGAGCTGAAATGGTTCCCGGCGCTGGGGGCCAGCTCGGGTGGCGGGTTCGTCACCCACCTGCACCATCTGGTGCTTCCGGCGGGGGTGCTGGGCATCTCGGTCGCGGCCTACATCACCCGCCTGACCCGATCGGCGATGCTGGAGGTGCTGGGCCAGGACTGCATCCGCGTCGCCCGCGCGATGGGGGTGCCGGAACGCCGGGTGGTGTGGCGGCTGGCGCTGAAGAACGCGCTGGTGCCGATCCTCGCCATCGTCGGGGTGACCTTCGCCTGGTCGCTGGGCAGCGCCATCCTGATCGAGGTGGTGTTCAGCCGGCCCGGCATCGGCTCGATGATCCTGAAGGCGGTCTCGGCCCGCGACTACCAGCTCGTCCAGGCGGGTGTGCTGGTGCTGGCCGTCGCCGTCGTCCTCGTCAACAGCCTGCTCGACCTCGCCTACGGGCTGGTCGATCCGCGCTTGTCCACACGGTGACCCCATGGCAGCCACAGCAACCCTTTCCGCGTCCGCTTCGGCGCGGCGGTCGTCCCTGATGCGCTATTTCCGCCATCCGGGCTTCCTGATCGGCGTGATCCTGCTGACCCTGCTGCTGATCGTGGCGGTGGCGGCCCCCTGGATCGCCCCGATGTCGCCGCTCGAGACTGATCTCGCCAACACGCTGGCCCCGCCCTCGGCCGCGCATCTCCTGGGCACCGACCAGTTCGGGCGCGACGTGCTGTCCCGCCTGATCTGGGGCACCCGCATCTCCCTCCAGGTCGCCGTCGCGGTGATGGCGCTCTCGCTGTCGCTGGGGATGGTGATCGGCGCGGTCGCCGGCTTCTTCGGCGGCTGGGTCGAGCGGGTGACCGTCTCGATCATCGACATCCTGCTGGCCTTCCCCGGCTTCCTGCTGGCGCTCGCCCTGGTGGCGGCCCGCGGCTCGTCGCTGGAATCGGTCATCATCGCGGTGGCGCTGGCCTTCACGCCGCGGGTCGCCGCGGTGATGCGGGCGGTCGTCCTGACGATCAAGCCGCGCACCTACGTCGAGGCGTCCCGGGCCATCGGCATGGGCACGATGCGGCTGCTGTTCCTGCACGTCGTGCCGAACAGCCTGCCGCCGGTGATCGTGGTCGCCACGGTCAGCGCCGCCACCGCCATCCTGGCCGAAGCGGGCCTGAGCTTCCTCGGCCTCGGCGTCCAGCCGCCGGCCCCGACCTGGGGCAACGTCATCGCCGACGGGCAGAGCTTCCTGGCGTCGAACCCGCTGATCTCGCTGTCGGCGGGGATCTGCATCGCGGTGATGGTGGTCGCCCTGAACCTGCTGGGGGACGGCCTGCGCGACACGCTCGACCCGCAGATGCGCCGCTCCTCCGGACGCGTGCTGTGAGGACGCCCCCTATGCCAAACAAGGCCATGCCCAATCTTCATCCCGTGGCGCCGGCGGCTCCCGTCGCCCCCGCCACGGCCCCCCGCCCGGTCGCGCTGGAACTGCGCGACCTGACCACGGTCTTTCCCGGCGACGACGGACCGGTCACCGTCATCGACGGCGTGTCGCTTGCCGTGCGGGCCGGCGGCACGCTGGCGGTGGTCGGCGAGTCCGGATCGGGCAAGTCGATGACCTTCCTCTCCGCGCTCGGCCTCGTCGCGGCACCGGGCCGCGTCCGCCGCGGCGAGGTGCGGATCGACGGCGCCGACATCCTGCACCAGCCGCCGGAACGGCTGCGCCGCCTGCGCGGGGCGGTCATTTCGATGATCTTCCAGGACCCGCTGACCGCGCTGAATCCCGTCTTCACCATCGGCGAGCAGATCGTCGAGGTGCTGCGGGCCCACCAGCGCATCGGCCGCTCCGCCGCCCGCGCCCGCGCCATCGAGCTGCTGGCCCGCGTGCAGATCCCCGACCCGGCGCGGCGGGTTGACGACTACCCGCACCAGCTCAGCGGCGGGCAGCGCCAGCGCGTGCTGATCGCCATGGCCATCGCCCTGTCGCCGAAGATCCTGATCGCCGACGAGCCGACCACGGCGCTCGACGTGACGGTGCAGGCGCAGATCCTCGACCTGCTCGCCGACCTCCAGGCGGAGACCGGCATGGCGCTGGTCCTCATCACCCACGACCTCGGGCTGGTCGCCAGATACGCCGACGACGTGGCGGTGATGTACGCCGGGCGGCTGGTCGAGACCGGCTCCATGGAGGAGGTCTTCACCAGGCCTCGCCACCCCTACACCCGCGCGCTGTTCCGCAGCATCCCCCGCCTCGACGGCCCGGTGGACGAGGAGCTTCCGGCCATCGAGGGCCAGCCGCCCAACGTCGCCCGGCTGCCGCCCGGCTGCGCCTTCGAGCCGCGCTGCACGGTCGGCCGCGGGCGGGCGGACTGCTGCACCCGGCGGCCGCTGCCGCTGGCCGGTGACCGCTTCGGCCACCGCAGCGCCTGTTTCCACGAAGACCTGTCCGACCGGAAGGAGGCCACCCGATGAGCGACACCCTCTCCGCACCCCCTCCGGCCCTGGAACTCGTCGACGCCACCCGCGTCTTCACCCGCCGCGGCGGCCTGTTCAAGAAGGCCGGCAAAGCGGTGCGGGCGGTGGACGGCGTGTCGCTGACCATCCGCGCCGGCGAGACGCTGGGGCTGGTCGGCGAGAGCGGCAGCGGCAAGAGCACGCTGGGCCGCCTCGCCCTGCGGCTGGTCGAGCCGACCAGCGGGCGGCTGCTGGTCGACGGGCGCGACGTGACCGGCGTGTCCAAGGCCGAGATGCAGGCGATGCGGCGCGACATCCAGATGGTCTTCCAGGACCCCTACGGATCGCTCGACCCCTGCGTCACCATCGGCCAGAGCATCGCCGAGCCGTTGAAGGTCCATGGGCTGTGGGACAGCGACGGGCCGCAGAAGGTGGACGGGGTGATGAGCCTCGTCGGGCTCGACCCCTCGCACGCCGACCGCTACCCGCACCAGTTCTCCGGCGGCCAGCGCCAGCGCATCGGCATCGCCCGCGCCCTGACGCTCGACCCCAAGATCCTGGTGCTGGACGAGCCGGTGTCGGCGCTCGACGTGTCGATCCAGGCGCAGATCATCAACCTGCTCCAGCGCATCCAGCGGGAGCGCGGGCTGTCCTACCTGTTCATCGCCCACGATCTGGCGGTGGTCCGCCACGTCAGCCACCGCATCGCCGTGATGTATCTCGGCAAGGTCGTGGAGATGGCGGAGCGCGACAACCTCTACCGCCGGCCGCTGCACCCCTACACCGTCTCGCTGCTGGCGGCGGTGCCCATCGCCGACGTGCGGATGCGCAACCGCCGCCGCACCTCGGTGACGATGGGCGAGATCGGCTCGGCCACCAACGTGCCGCCGGGCTGCCGCTTCCACCCGCGCTGCTACCGGGCGCGGCTGGTCGCCGCGGCGGGCGGCGTGCCCACCGAGCGCAGCGGCGACGCCCTGCTGCCGCGCGCCTGCCTGATCGACCAGCCGGCGTTGAGAGCCTGCGGCGGCGCCGATCAAGTCGCCTGCCACTTCCCCGAAACCCCGGAAACCCGGTCCGAGGTCGCCACGGCGGTCCTTCAGGACATCGGCTATCCGCCCATCCGTCCCATCCCCCTGCAATCGGCTTAAGGATCATCCTATGTTCAGCGTCACCGACGAACTCAAGGACAACTATTCCGGCGTCTTCCAGAACCGGATCGGCTTCGGGCGGAAGGCCGCCATCATCTCCATCGACTTCATCGACTTCTACACCCAGCCCGGCGCTCCGTTCTTCGGGCAAGGGGTGGTGGACGCGACGATCGCCAGCGTGCCGCTCTACGCCGCCGCCCGCCGCGCCGGCCTGCCGGTCATCTACACCAAGGTCGTCTATGACGCGGCGGGGACCGAGGGCGGCATGTTCGTCAAGAAGATCCCGGCGCTGCGCGCCTTCACCGCCGACAACCCGCTGGCCGAGTTCGACGCCCGCGTGACGCCGGAGCCGCAGGACGTCGTGCTGGTCAAGCACCATTCCTCCGCCTTCTTCGGCACGCCGCTCAGCACCATGCTGCGCGTGATGGAGTGCGACACGGTGATCCTCACCGGCTGCTCGACCAGCGGCTGCGTGCGGGCCACGGCGGTGGACGCGGTGTCCCACGGCTTCCGCGTCATCGTCCCCGCCGAATGCGTGGGCGACCGCCACCAGGCCCCGCACGATTCCGCCCTGTTCGACATGAACGCCAAGTACGGCGACGTGCTGCCGGTGGCGGAGGTGATGGCCTACGTCGAGAAGCAGGCCGAGGCCGTGGCCGCCTGATCCCGTTCCTTCGTCCCTGACCCCATCCGACCTGTCCATCCGAACTGTATGGAGCGGTGGCGCGCCCGCGGCCGACCGGCGGGCGCGCCCCTGAGCAATCTGCCGACATGATGCCCCTTTCCAATCCCCTCCAGTGGTGCCTGCTGGTGGGGGCGACCCTCCTGTTCACCGCCCTGTTCATGGTGGCCGGCCTTCCCGGCGCGACGCTGCTCGGCCCCATGGCGGCGGCGATCCTGCTGGGGGTGCGCGGCGCCTCCATCGAACTGCCCAAGCGCTTCTCCTGGCTGGCCCAGGCGCTGACGGGGGGCGTCGTCGCCCGGTCCATGGACGTGACCATCCTGCACGACGTGGCGCTGCACTGGTTCCCCATGCTGATGGCGCTGTCCACGATGCTGGCCGGCGCGGTGCTGGTCGGCTGGCTGCTGGAGCGGTCGGGCCGCTTTCCCGGCGGCACCGCCCTGTGGGGGACCATGCCGGGCGCCGCCCCGGCGATGATTGCCATGGCCGGCGATTTCGGCGGCGACCCGCGCTTCGTCGCCGTCATGCAGTATCTGCGGGTGATCGTGGTCGTCGTCCTGGCCTCGCTCGTCTGCCATTTCCTGCTGGGCAGCGTTCCCACGCCAATCGCCGTTCCCGGCGCTGTTCCCGCACCGTCAGCCTCCGTCGCCTCGACGCTGGCGCTGGTGGCGGTCGCGCTGGCCGGCGGATGGGCCGGCACCGTGACACGGCTTCCGGCGGGGCCGCTGCTCGGCCCGATCCTGCTCGGCGGCACCCTCAACATGACCGGGCTGGTGGTGCTGGATTCGCCGTCCTGGCTGATCGCAGTCGCCTTCACGATCATCGGCTGGACGACCGGCCTGCGCTTCCGGCGGGAGCTGCTGCGCGATCTGGTGGCGTCGGTGCCGCTGATGCTGCTGTCCACCTTCGGTCTGGTGGCGATGTCGCTCGGCTCCGCCTGGCTGCTGGTCACGCTGACCGGCAAGGACCCGCTGACCGCCTATCTGGCGACCAGCCCCGGCGGGTTGGATTCGGTGACGGTGGTGGCGTTGGGCAGCGCCGCCGACGTGCCCTTCATACTCACCTTGCAGACGCTGCGGCTGTTCGGGACGATCCTGATGAGCGTTCTGCTTGTGCGATTCCTGCGCCGCCGATAGAACGCAGTCCCTTGCCCCGCCATTTTCCAACCGCCGGCGCCTGAAGCCCCGGCCGGAGGACACCGTGACCCCGTTCAGCGATGAGAAGGCGACCGGGACCGTCCGGTCCGAGCAGGTCGGCTCCATCATGACCGCCCTGCGCAACCGGGTGCTGGAGGGCAAGCTGCTCCCCGGCACCAAGCTGAAGGAGGCGGAGCTGGCCGCCCAGTTCGGCGTGTCGCGGACCCCGATCCGCGAGGCGCTGGTGGCGGCGGAACGGGAAGGGCTGGTCACCTACGAGACCAACCGCGGCTACACGGTGCGCCAGTTCACCCGGCGCGATCTTCTGGAGAGCTATGAGATGCGCAGCCTCCTGGAGGGGCACGGCTGCCGCATCGTGGCGGAGCGCGGCCTGCCGCTCGACGTGGAGCGGGCGCTGCGCAACGGCCTCGACCGCGCCGAGGCGCTGATATCCGGCGACAGCCCGCTGGAGGGAGAGGCGCTGGAGCAGTGGCGCCTGTTGAACCAGCGCTTCCACACCACCCTGATGGGGCTGGTGCCGAGCGGGCTGTTCAACCGCTCCTTCCAGACCGTCTACCGGGTCCCCAAGATCTACGACGTCCTGGAGATGGAGAAGGACGGCCCCACCCTGCGCCAGTACAATGAGGAGCACCGTCGCATCCTCGACGCCATCGCCCGCCGCCAGAGCGGGCGTGTGGAGTTCCTGATGCGGGAGCATCTCCAGGGGCCGTGCGATTTGCTTCTCCGCCGGATG
Organism: Azospirillum argentinense; assembly: GCF_000632475.1. Lineage (NCBI taxonomy): Bacteria > Pseudomonadati > Pseudomonadota > Alphaproteobacteria > Rhodospirillales > Azospirillaceae > Azospirillum > Azospirillum argentinense. The sequence continues at coordinate 859,810 of NZ_CP007795.1, read as the reverse complement.
GAGGAAATGCCGGGCGGGTGAGGAGGGCGTGTCGCTGTGCTGACGGTGCCCCCACCCTAACCCTTCCCCGCTATCGCAGGGGAGGGGACTGCCGCCGCTTCGCATAGTCTCCCTCCCCTGTGCAGCGGGGGAGGGCTGGGGTGGGGGAAAGAACCTCACCATTTCAAATGCTTAACATCCCGTCGTATACGCGCTTTATATTCTCCGCCCCTCTCCACCCCCCTCGAATCTATACGCGCATCGGGCGCAGCCTGATCGTGCCGGACACAGCCGTGCCGGCATCCGATCCACGCTGACGCGCGCCCGGCTCTCCGGACGCGCCCCGGAGGCAACCATGCTGGACATTATCGCGCTGGCGATCACCGCGGCCTTCTTCGCCGCGTCCATCGCCTATGTGCACGCCTGCGACCGCTTGTGAGGGGGGCGGGCCATGATCGTCGATTACGCGCTTGGCGGCCTCGTCGCCGCCGGGCTGCTGGGCTACCTCGTGTACGCCCTGATCCGCCCCGAACGGTTCTGAGGAGACTCCCATGACCGTCAGCGGCTGGATTCACATTCTGCTCTTTGCCGCCCTCGTGGCCGCCGTGGCGCGCCCGCTCGGCGGCTACATGACGCGGCTGTTCAACGGGGAGCGCACGCTGCTCTCGCCGCTGCTCGGGCCCATCGAGCGCGGGTTCTACCGGCTGGCCGGGGTGGACGCGAAGGCGGAGCAGCATTGGGTGACCTACGCCGTCGCCATGCTGCTGTTCAATGTCGCCGGCCTGCTGCTGCTTTACGCGATGCAGCGCCTGCAGGGCATCCTGCCCCTGAACCCCACGGGCATGGCCGCGGTCCCCGCCGACCTCGCCTTCAACACCGCCGCCAGCTTCGTCACCAACACCAACTGGCAGAATTACGGCGGCGAAAGCACGATGAGCCACCTCGTGCAGATGGCCGGGCTGACCGTGCAGAACTTCGTCTCCGCGGCGACCGGCATCGCTCTGGCCGTGGCGCTGGTCCGCGGCTTCACCCGCACCGGGGCGCGGACGGTCGGCAATTTCTGGACCGACCTGACCCGCGGCACGCTCTACCTGCTGCTGCCGCTCAGCCTGCTCTACGCGCTGTTCCTGGTGTGGCAGGGCGTGCCGCAGACGCTGGCCGGGACGGTGGACGCCACCACGCTGGAGGGTGTCAAGCAGACCATCGCGCTCGGCCCCGTCGCCTCGCAGGAGGCGATCAAGATGCTGGGCACCAACGGCGGCGGCTTCTTCAACGCCAACTCCGCTCATCCCTTCGAGAATCCGAACGCCCTGACCAATCTGATGCAGATGCTGTCGATCTTCGCCATCGGCGCCGGGCTGACCAACCTGTTCGGGCGCATGGCCGGGGACGAGCGGCAGGGCTGGGCCATCCTGGCCGCCATGGGCCTGCTGTTCTTCATCGGCGTCGCCGCCGTCTACTGGGCGGAAGCCCAGGGCAACCCGGCCTTCGCCGCCCTCGGGCTGGACGATGCGGCCGGCAACATGGAGGGCAAGGAGACCCGCTTCGGCATCGCCATGAGCGCCCTGTTCGCCGCGGTGACCACGGCGGCCTCCTGCGGCGCGGTCAACGCCATGCACGACAGCTTCATGCCGCTGGGCGGCATGGTGCCGATGGTCAACATGATGCTGGGCGAGATCATCGTCGGCGGCGTCGGAGCCGGCCTCTACGGCATGCTGCTGTTCGCCATCGTCACCATGTTCGTCGCCGGGCTGATGGTCGGGCGCACGCCGGAGTATCTCGGGAAAAAGCTTGAGGCGAAGGAGGTCAAGATGACCATGCTCGCCGTGCTCTGCCTGCCCTTGATGATGCTGGGCGGCACCGCCTTCGCCGTGGTGCTGGACACCGGCCTTGCCGCACTTGCCAACGCCGGGCCACACGGCTTTTCGGAGGCGCTCTACGCCTACGTCTCGGCAGCGGCCAACAACGGCAGCGCCTTCGGCGGGCTGTCGGGCAACACGCTCTGGTACAACCTGACGCTGGCCGCCGGGATGCTGGTGGGCCGCTTCCTGGTCATCGTGCCGATGCTGGCGGTCGCCGGCTCGCTCGCCGCCAAGACGCGCAGCGCGGCCTCGGCCGGCACCTTCCCGACCCATGGCGGCCTGTTCGTCGGGCTGCTGGCCGGCGTCATCCTGATCGTCGGCGGCCTGACCTTCTTCCCGGCGCTCGCCCTCGGCCCGGTGGCCGAGCATCTGGCGATGCGCGCCGGCCTCCTTTTCTGACCGGGGACCTTCCATGGACACCCATTCGAAAACCGCCACCCGGACTCCGGCCTCCACGCTGCTGGACCCGGCCATCCTCTTGCCCGCCGTCGCCGGCTCCGTCCGCAAGCTCGACCCGCGGCTGATGGCCCGCAACCCGGTGATGTTCTGCGTGGAGGTGGTGGCGGCGCTGACCACGCTGCTGTTCCTGCGCGATCTCCTGACGGGCGCCGGGCTGACCGGCGCTGGGGGGATCGGCTTCTCCCTGCAGATCGTGCTGTGGCTGTGGTTCACCCTGCTCTTCGCCAACTTCGCGGAGGCGGTGGCGGAGGGCCGCGGCAAGGCCCAGGCGGCCAGCCTGCGCCGCACCCGCATGGAGACCACCGCCAAGCGGCTGGCGGGCGAGGGCTGGGAGAGCGTTCCGGCCACCCTCCTGAAGCCCGGCGACCTCGTTCTGGTGGAGGCGGGCGACCTCATCCCCTCCGATGGCGAGGTGGTGGAGGGCGTGGCCAGCGTCAACGAGGCGGCGATTACCGGCGAATCCGCCCCGGTCGTCCGTGAATCCGGCGGCGACCGCTCGGCGGTGACCGGCGGCACGCAGGTGATCTCCGACTGGATCAAGGTGCGGATCACCGCCGCCCAGGGCAACACCTTCCTCGACCGCATGATCGGGCTGGTCGAGGGCGCGCAGCGGCAGAAGACGCCCAACGAGATCGCGCTGAACATCCTGCTGGCCGGCATGACGGTCATCTTCGTCATCGCCGTGGCAACCATCCCCAGCTTCGCCGCCTACGCCGGCGGGTCGGTCGGGGTGCTGGTCCTGGCGGCGCTGTTCGTCACGCTGATCCCGACCACCATCGGCGCGCTGCTGTCGGCCATCGGCATCGCCGGCATGGACCGTCTGGTCCGCTTCAACGTGCTGGCCATGTCGGGCCGGGCGGTCGAGGCGGCGGGCGACGTGGACACGTTGCTGCTCGACAAGACCGGCACGATCACGCTGGGCAACCGGCAGGCGGCGGAGTTTCTGCCGATCTCCGGCGTGGCCGACCGCGACCTCGCCGACGCCGCCCAGCTCGCCTCGCTGGCCGACGAGACGCCGGAGGGCCGCTCCATCACCGTCCTGGCGAAGGAGAAGTACGGCATCCGCGCCCGCGACATGGCCGGGCTGCACGCCCAGTTCGTGCCCTTCACCGCCCAGACGCGGCTGAGCGGCATCGACAGCGACGGCGTGATCATCCGCAAGGGCGCCGTGGACGCCGTGCTGGCCCATGTGCGGGCGCTCGGTACGGGCGCCGCCCACCAGGGCAACACCGTCACCGTGCTCCGCCCCGATCCCGCCCTGGAGGCGGCGGTGCGCGAGGTCCAGGCCATCGCGGAACGCGTCGCCAAGTCCGGCGGCACGCCGCTGGCCGTCGCCCGCGACGGCCGGCTGCTCGGCGTCATCCACCTGAAGGACATCGTCAAGGGCGGCATCCGGGAGCGCTTCGCGGCGCTGCGCCAGATGGGCATCAAGACGGTGATGATCACCGGCGACAACGCCATGACCGCCGCCGCCATCGCGGCGGAGGCCGGGGTGGACGATTTCCTGGCCCAGGCGACGCCGGAGATGAAGCTGCGGCTGATCCGCGACGAGCAGGCGCGGGGCAAGCTGGTCGCCATGTGCGGCGACGGCACCAACGACGCCCCGGCGCTGGCCCAGGCCGACGTCGGCGTGGCGATGAACACCGGCACCGTCGCCGCCCGCGAGGCCGGCAACATGGTCGACCTGGACAGCGACCCGACCAAGCTGATCGAGATCGTGGAGATCGGCAAGCAGCTGCTGATGACCCGCGGCGCGCTGACCACCTTCTCCATCGCCAACGACGTGGCGAAGTACTTCGCCATCATCCCCGCCATGTTCCTGGCCTTCTACCCGCAGCTGGGCGCCCTGAACGTGATGGGGCTGGCCAGCCCGGAGAGCGCCATCCTGTCGGCGATCATCTTCAACGCGCTGATCATCGTCGCGCTGATCCCGCTGGCGCTGCGCGGCGTCGCCTACCGCGCGGTGGGCGCGGCCCGGCTGCTGCGCCGGAACCTGCTGATCTACGGGCTGGGCGGCCTGATCGTGCCCTTCGTCGGGATCAAGCTGATCGACCTGCTCGTCACCGCCATCGGACTCGTGTGAGGACCCCGCCATGCTGAAGGAACTGCGCCCCGCCCTCGTCATGATCGCCGCGATGACCGTGGTGACCGGGCTGATCTACCCGCTGGCCGTCACCGGCATCGCCCAGGCCGTCTTCCCGCATCAGGCCAACGGCAGCCTGATCGAGCGGAACGGAACGGTCGTCGGTTCCGCTCTGATCGGCCAAGGCTTCGCCGGGGAGGGCTATTTCCACGGGCGGCCCTCCGCCACGCTGGGGCCGGACCCGGCCGATCCGTCGAAGAGCGTGCCGGCGCCCTACAATGCTGCGGCCTCCGGCGGCTCCAACCTCGGCCCGACGTCCCAGGCGCTGGCCGACCGGGTGCGGGAGGAGATGGAGCGGCTGAAGGCCGAGAATCCCAACGCCCCGGTGCCGGTCGAGCTGGTGACCACCTCGGCCAGCGGCCTCGACCCGCATCTGTCGCCCGCCGCCGCCGACTTCCAGGTCCCCCGCGTCGCCCGCGCCCGCGGTCTGTCGGAGGTCCAGGTCGGCGCCCTGGTCACCATGAGCACCGAGCCCTCGTTGCTCGGACCGCTGGGGGAACCGGTGGTCAACGTGCTGCGGCTCAATCTCGCCCTCGACGCCGCCGCGGCGACGCATTAGCTGAAGGTCAACAGGCGGCCCCGTCCGTTCTCCCGCACGGGCGGGGGAGGAGACGGGGCCGTCGATCCGTTCCGAAAGCCGCCCTCCGATGCCGAACGACCGAACCGCCGCCGCCGCCCGGCCTTCGCCCGAAGCGCTCCTGCGCGCGGCGGCGCGGGAAGGGCGCGGGCGGCTGAAGCTGTTCCTGGGCGCTGCCCCCGGCGTCGGCAAGACCTACGAGATGCTGCTGACCGCTCAGGCCAAGCGGCGCGACGGGGTGGACGTGGTGGTCGGCGTGGTCGAGACCCATGGCCGGCGCGAGACCGAGGCGCTGCTCGCCGGCCTGACGGTCCTTCCCCGCCGCAAAGTCGAGTACAAGGGCCGTCGGCTCGACGAGATGGACCTCGACGCCATCCTCGCCCGCCGCCCGGCCATCGTTCTGGTGGACGAACTGGCCCACACGAACGCCCCCGGCAGCCGCCACGCCAAGCGCTACCTCGACGTGGAGGAGATACTCGCCGCCGGGATCGACGTCTACACGACGATGAACATCCAGCATGTGGAGAGCCTGAACGACGTCGTCGCCCGGATCACCCGCGTCCGCGTGCGCGAGACGGTGCCGGACTCCATCCTCGACCGGGCCGACGATATCGAGGTCATCGACATCACGCCGGACGATCTGATCCAGCGGCTGAAGGACGGCAAGGTCTACGTTCCGCGCACCGCCGAGCGGGCGATCCGCCATTACTTCTCCCCCGGCAACCTGACGGCGCTGCGCGAGCTGGCGCTGCGCCGCACCGCCCAGCGGGTGGACGACCAGCTGCTCACCCACATGCAGGCCCACGCCATCGCCGGCCCCTGGGCGGCGGGGGAGCGGCTGCTGGTTTGCGTGAACGAAGACCCGGCCTGCGCCGCCGTCGTCCGCTACGCCCGCCGTCAGGCCGAGCGGCTGCGCGCCCATTGGACCGCGCTGCATGTGGAGACTCCGCGCAGCCTGCGCCTGAACGAGGCCGAGCGCGACCGCATCGCGGACGCGCTGCGGCTGGTCGAGAAGCTGGGGGGCGAGGCGGTGACCATCCCGGGCGGCGACGTCGCCGGCACGGTGGTCGAGTATGCGCGGACCAACAACGTCGCCCACATTGTCATCGCCAAGTCCCACCGCGGCCCCTGGGCGGAGCTGCTGCGCAGCTCCATCGCCTTCCGGCTGATCCGGCAGGCCGGCGGCATCAGCGTGCACGTCATCGCCGACGACGCCGAGGAGCCGATACCGCCCAAGACGGTGCGCACCGCGGCCCCCCGGCGCCCGGCGCTGTCCTGGTGGCCCTACGCCGCCGCCACCGGCTATGTCGCCCTGGCGCTGGGCGTCGGGGAGGTGCTTCAGCAGGTGCTCGACGTCAGCAACGTCGCGCTCGTGTTCCTGACGGCGGTGCTGACCAGCGCGGTGACCGGCGGGTTGGGGCCGTCGCTCTACGCCTGCGTCGCCAGCATCCTGGCCTTCAACTATTTCTTCCTGAACCCGCTCTACACCTTCTCCATCGCCGATCCGGAGAACATCGTCGCGCTGTTCTTCTTCGCGGTGGTCGCGGTGATCGCCAGCAACCTGACCGCCCGCGTGCGCGCCCAGGCCGTCACCGCCCGGCTGCGCGCCAAGACGACCGAGGATCTCTACGGCTTCAGCCGCAAGCTGGCCGGGGTGGTCACCATGGACGACCTGCTGTGGGCGACCGCCCACCAGATCGCGGCGATGCTGAAGGTGCATGTGGTCCTGCTGCTGCCCGACGGCGGCACCGTCTCCGTCCGCGCCGGCTACCCGCCGGAGGACGAACTGCGCGAGGCCGACCTCGCCGCCGCCGTCTGGGCCTGGGAAAACAACCGGCCGGCCGGGCGTGGCTCGGACACGCTGCCCGGCGCCAAGTGGCTGTTCCTTCCACTGCGCACCGGGCGCGGCCCGGTCGGGGTGGTCGGCATCGACACCGACACCGCCCGCACCGGCAAGCCCGGCGCCCTGCTGACCCCCGACCAGCGCCGCCTGCTCGACGCGCTGACCGATCAGGCCGCACTCGCCATCGAGCGCGTCACCCTGGCGGAGGATGTCGACCGTGCCCGTCTGGCCGCCGAGACGGAGCGGCTGCGCTCGGCCCTGCTCACCTCGATCTCCCACGACCTGCGCACGCCGCTGGCCTCCATCCTGGGGTCGGCGACCAGCCTGACCGCCTACGGCGCCGGGATGGACGAGGCGTCGCGCCGCGACCTCGCCGCCACCATCCAGGAGGAGGCGGAGCGGCTGAACCGCTTCATCGCCAACCTGCTGGACATGACGCGCCTGGAATCGGGAGCCATCCGTCCGCGCACCGGCCCGGTCGATCTGGCCGAGACGGTGGGCAGCGCGCTGGGGCGGGCGGGGCGCATCCTGGCCGGGCACCGGGTGGACGTGGATCTGGCCGCCGACCTGCCGATGCTGGAGGCGGACGACGTGCTGTTCGAACAGGTTCTCTTCAATCTGCTGGACAACGCGGCCAAATACGCGCCAACAGGCTCGCTGATCCAGGTCGGAGCGTCGCGGGAGGACGGTCGGGTGCGCATCGAGGTGCGGGACGAGGGCGACGGCATCCCGGCGGCGGATGTCGAGCGCATCTTCGACAAGTTCTACCGCGTCCAGGCCCAGGACCGGCAGCGCGCCGGGACCGGGCTGGGATTGGCCATCTGCCGCGGCTTCGTCGAGGCGATGGGCGGCACCATCGCCGCCGGCAACCGCAAGGACCGCTCCGGCGCTGTCTTCACCCTGACCATGCCCGCCGCCGCCGCCCTTCCCAGCCTTGAGGGTCCCAGCCTTGAGGAAGAGGGGACACCATGAGGTCGGACACCCTGCCGCTGCGCGTCCTGGTGGTGGACGACGAACCGCCGATCCGTCGCTTCCTGCGCACCACCCTGTCCGCCCAGGGCTACGACATCGCCGAGGCGGAGGACGGGGCGGGCGCGCTGGAGGCGGTGCGGCGGCGTCCGCCGGACCTGCTCGTTCTCGACCTCGGCCTGCCGGGGATCGGCGGGCTGGAGGTGATCCGCCGCCTGCGTGCCGACGGGGTGGCCGCCCCGATCATCGTGCTGTCCAGCCGCGCCGACGAGGCGGGGAAGGTGGAGGCGCTGGACCTCGGCGCCGATGATTACGTGACCAAGCCCTTCGGCATGGACGAGCTTCTCGCCCGCATCCGCGCCGCCCTGCGCCACCGCCTGCAGCAGCAGGGGGAGCGCCCGCTGTTCCGCAGTGGCGACCTTGCCGTCGATCTGGTCCGGCGGATCGTGACGGTTCGCGGTGCCGAGGTGAAGCTGTCGCCCCGCGAGTACGACCTGCTGCGTCTGCTGGTCGCCCATGCCGGCAAGGTGCTGACCCACCGCTTCATCCTGAAGGAAGTCTGGGGTGCGGACACCGACGTGCAGTATCTGCGCATCTACGTCCGCCAGCTCCGCCAGAAGATCGAGACGGAGCCGGAGCGGCCCTCGCACATCCTGACTGAGACCGGTGTCGGCTATCGGCTGCGCGCGCCGGATTGATCCCGCACCCACATCCGTTGCAACCCACCGCTGCACGCCAAACCTGCTGCGCCGTGGTTGGATTCGTGCGACAGAACCCCCAGGGCCGCTGTTTCAGGCGCAAGCCCCAACAAAAAAGATGACCGCACACCGCAATTGAGCCCAACCGAAGCCTTCGAAGAGATTTTCATATGGAAAGCGTCGATCTCTGGTCGCAGCTCACCGCCTTTGGGCAGGTGGTTGCCATCGACCTCGTTCTCGCCGGCGACAACGCCATCGTGGTCGGCATGGCCGCCGCCGCCGTTCCCGTGGAGCAGCGCCGCAAGGTGATCTTCTGGGGCATCGGCGCCGCCATCATCCTGCGCATCTTCTTCGCGCTGATCACCACCCAGCTCCTCGCCATCATCGGGCTGACCCTGGCCGGCGGCGTGCTGCTGCTGTGGGTCTGCTGGAAGATGTTCCGCGAGCTGCGCTCCGGAGGGGCGGACGAGGTGACGCCCGACGAGGCGCTGGCCGCAACCGGCTCCGGCTCCGGGGACGCCGCGGTCGGTGCGGCGGTGGCGACGACCACTTTCGGCGCGGCGGTCTGGCATATCGTGGTGGCCGACGTGTCGATGTCGCTCGACAACGTTCTGGCCGTGGCCGGGGCCGCCAAGGACCATCCGACGGTCCTGGTCCTCGGCCTGCTGCTGTCGGTCATCCTGATGGGGGCCGCGGCCAACGTGATCGCCCACATCCTGCACAAGCACCGCTGGATCGGCTGGATCGGCCTCGCCATCATCACATACGTGGCGCTCGACATGATCTGGCGCGGCGGCAACGAGGTCCTGACCCAGGCCCACTTGCTCTGATGAACCGAAAAACCCCCGCCCTTTCGGCGGGGGTTTTTTCTTCAGGCGCCAGCCCCCTCCAGCAGCGACCGCAAATCCTCCTGTCGCTGGACCGTCCGGACCCCCAGCGTGCCGTCGCGGCCCCGGATCGCCACTTCCCGGCGCTCCAGGTGCTCCAACTGCCGGAGCCCCGCCAGTTCGGCGGCCGCGTCGGAGAAGACCACGGTGGCGCCCAGCGTCTTGGTCATCTCCTCCAGCCTTGCGGCGACGTTGCCGGTGTCGCCGATGAATTGCAGCGACCCGTCCTCCGAACAGGCCACCGCCCCGACCACGGCGAGGCCGGAATGCACCCCGGCCCCGAAGGCCAGCGGCTGGTCCAGCTCCTCCGCGAGGTCGCGGCTCAGCACCTCAATGTCGCGCCACAGGTCGGCGGTGGCGCGCAGCGCGCTGGCCGCCGCCGCGGTGGGGTCGTCCTCGTTGGCGAACATGCCCATGACCCCGTCGCCCGCGATGGCGATGACGTAGCCACCATGCTTCCGGATCGCATCCGTGACCACCTGGACATAGCGGGTGACGATGAACAGGGCGTCGAAGGGCAGCCGTTCCGCCGCCAGCGAGGTCGATCCCCGCAAATCCACGAACAGCGCGGTGATCGCCAGTTCCCGCCCGCTGTCCATGGGGGCGGTGACGGCGAAGGTGCGGCCGTTGTCCCGCGCCGACAGCAGCGGCGTCACCGACAGCGGCGCCACCGGGCGGAGCTGGCAGGCGAGACGGACGGCGCGCGGCGCCTTCATCCGCTCCAGCACCGCCCGTTCCGTGGCGTTGGGCGGCGGCAGGGCGTCCACCCCCTCGGTCACGCGGATGCGGCAGGTCGAGCAGCGCCCCCGCCCGCCGCACAGCGCGGTGTGCGGGATGCCGTTGGCGCGGCTGGCCTCCAGCACCGAGGTTCCGCGCGGGACGGTGACCGTGCGCCCGCCGGGGTAGGCGATGCGCACCGGGCTGGTCGCGCGCGCCCGCCAGTTGCGGTATTGCCGCAATCCCAGCGTGCCGACCAGCAGCAGGACGTAGGTGTTGAACACACCGCCGCTGATCGCCGCCAGCGCGGCGCGGTTCTCCGCCTCCGGCGTGCCGGCGGGGGGCGGGCGGAACTGCTCCAGATAGGCGGGGTCGGCGGCGGCCCGGCGCTCGGCGTCCCAGCCGGCGTTGACGATCCCGGCCAGCGCCAGCAGCGGCAGCAGCATGGCGAAGGCGCCGAGCAGCGAGGCGCGGCGCCGGTACCAGGGCTTCGTCATCAGCCAGCCCCGCACCCCGATGCAGCCATGGACCCACACGATCACCAGCAGCAGGAGCTGGCGCCACAGCAGGGTTTCCGGCGCGGTGATCCAGTAGAGGACGATCGCCCGCGGGTAGGTCAGCGGGTCGTTGTAGAGGTCGTCCGACAGCATCCCGGCCATGCCGTGCGAAATCAGCAGCAGCGGGATGCACAGGCCGAGTCCGAGCTGCCACGCCTCCCCGGCGGGCATGCGCAGGTGGCGCCGCCGGTACAGCGCCCACAGACCCAGCCCGGCGTGGGTGACGAAGGAGCCGGCGAGCAGCGCCTGCCCCGGCGGCGTGTCCCACACCCACAGCAAGGTGCGGCGCGCCACCTCCATCCCCGGAAGCAGCAGCAGCCCGGCGGCGTGGGCGAGGAAATGGGTGATGACGAAGGTGAACAGCGTCAGGCCGGTGAACAGGCGCAACGGGCGTTCGATCCGGCGTTTCATGAACGGGTCCCGGTCATGAACGGGGCCGGGCGGCGGATGGGACGGTCGTCATGTCGGTCGGCGGACTCGGGCTGTGGGTCTCGGCTTCTGCGTGGCGTCCCTTGGCATCCTATGAGATCATCCCGCGCCATGCCACAGCCGGACATCCACACCCGTTCATGAGGCGCCGGAGCGAAACGCTGGCCGGGGCGGCGCTGTTCCGCTCCCTGTCCCCCGACGAGCTGCGGGCGCTGGAGGACCGCTGCCTCTGGCGCCGGGTGGAGGCCGGGCAATGGATCATCGATTTCGAGGATGAGGGCACCGACGTTTTCGTCGTCGCCGCCGGTCTGGTCCGGGTGACGATCCGCGCGATCTCCGGGCGAACGGTGATCCTGCGCGACATTCCCGCCGGGGAATTCTTCGGGGAGCTGGCGGCCATCGACGGCAAGGCCCGCTCCGCCGGCATCGTCGCCGTGACCAACGCCACGGTCGCCTGCATGCCCGCCCCGCTGTTCCGCGACTGCATCCACCGCCACCCTGACGTCTGCGACCAGGTGATGGTGCTGCTGGCCGGGGAGATCCGGAAGCTCGCCACGCGGGTGAACGAGTTCAACACGCTGGACGTGCGCCACCGCATCTACGCCGAGCTGCTGCGGCTGGCCCGGCCGGACGGGCGGGGGGAGCACAGCGCCACCATCTCCCCGCCGCCGCCCCACGCCGACCTCGCCGCCCGTGTCAGCACCCGGCGCGAGGCGGTCTCGCGGGAACTGAGCGCCCTGGAGCGCGACGGGCTGCTGGAAAAGCGGCGGGGGGCGCTGGTCCTGCTCGACACCCGCCGCCTGCGGGAGCGGGTCCGGCAGGCGGCGGAGGAGGATTGACGGCGCGCCTTACGCCTTCACCGCCTCGGACTCGATGATGATCTGGATGTCGTCGCCGATGTTCGGCACGCCGTACTTCATGCCGAAGTCGGAGCGCTTGATCGTGCCGCGGGCGGAGAAGCCGACCGTCTCCTGCTTGCTGGCCGGGCTGACGCCGTCCTTGTTGAAGGTCACGTCGAGGACCACCGGCTTGGTGACGCCCAGCAGGGTCAGGTCGCCGTGCAGCTTGCCGGTCTTGTCCCCGGTCTTCTCGATCTTCGTGCTCTTGAAGGTCAGCTTCGGGAACTCCTTCACGTTGAAGAAGTCCGGCGACTTCAGATGCTCGTCGCGCTTGGCGTGGTTGGTGTCGATGCTGGCGGTGTCGATGGTCACCGACAGGCTGCTCTTGTCCGCGGCGTCCTTGTCGAAGGCCAGCTCGCCGGCCACCGTGTTGAAGCTGCCCACGGCCTTGGAGAAGCCCAGATGGTCGACGATGAAGACCACCGCGGTGTGGGCCGGGTCGAGCTTGTAGGCGACCGGGGCGGCCTGGACGGTCATCGGCAGGGCGACGAGGGCGGACAGGGCGGCGACGGAGAGAAGACGCTTCATGATTCGGAAGTCCTTTGTCGGATGGAACGGGATGAAGGGGGTGGATCAGTAGCCGGACACGTCGGAACCGGCGGAGAGCAGGAAGGCGACGCCCACGGCGGCGACGGCCGGCACCAGGGCGATGGCGGTCAGCGCCACGGTGCCCATGGCCCGGCCCGCGGCGGTGCGCGGCAGGGGCAGGCGGTCGCGCAGCCGGTCGGCGAAGAAGGCCGGCAGGACGAGCAGCAGGGCTTCGGCGTGGGCGGAGGAGAAGAAGGTCAGGGTGGCGGCCAGCAGCACCAGGATGCCCAGCGCCGCCTGACCGGCGTTGCCCCAGGCATGGCGCTCCACCGGCCAGTTCCACAGCAGCAGGCCACCGGTGGCCGCAGCCAGCGCGAAGGCGAGCTGGGCGACGGAGGCCGAGGCGCCGACCAGCGCCACCCCGCCCACCGCCACCGCGGCGGCCAACAGGGCGACGCCGGGCGTCGCCGCTCCCTCGCCCTCGCCGGCGGTGCGTGACAGGGCGATCCAGCCGCCGGCCAGCAGCAGGACCGCGGCCGTGATCGTGTCCAGGCTGCCCGGCAGCACCGGCAGGGCGATCCACAGCAAGGACGCCGTCACCCAGGCGCCGAGCAGCCATGTGCCGCGGCGGCGGTCCAGCCCGGCGAGGTCGGCGCCGACGCCGATGACCAGACCGGCCACCGCGCTCCAGAACAGGCGGCCCATACTGGAGGGCGGCGGCAGGGCCGGCAGGCCGACGATCAGCGCGTAGGCCGCCAGGAAGGCGGCGGCAACACCCGCCGCCGCCAACCGGGGCCCCCGCGTGCGACCGCCGGCGAGCCGGACCACACCGACGGCGGCGACGCCGACCACCAGGGGAAACAGGGCGGTCTGCACCACAAGATCATCGAGCAGAGCCATCGTCGGAACACTCCAAGCCGCAGGAAACGGGACGCGGGGCGCGGAGCCTGCCGGGATGGAACGGTCAGGCCAGCGCTTCGCGGCGCGGCTGGAGAGTGCCGTCACGGCCCGCCGACGCCTGTGCGAAAACGCACATCGCGAACGCGGCGCAACTGGGTTTTTGGGCGTGACCGACGCCGTTGGAGCCAAATCTCCGTTCAGCTCCCGCGTGCCTTCCGTGCCGGATTGGAGGATGGATACCACGTTGCAAAGGTCGGGGCTGCTCCCCCGGCCAGCCATTAGCGTGTGTCGGTTCAGCGCCAGGAGCGGTCATGCGGCAGACTCTTGACGCCGTTGGCTTCGGCATTGATTGCAAATCCGCTGCTGTCAGTCTGCCTTTCGCTCCATCAGGCCTGGTGCAACGTTTTCAATTATGGGGGCCGATTCGGGATGTATAATCCACCGTGCATCGTATCCGAGAGCGTCGAGCCTTCTAATATTATCCGCCCAGCATTTTCCCCATTGCTCTTTCGTGGGCCCTTTATGCGTGTATGAACCAGCTATTTCGGTGGGACCTGAAATTCCAAAGTAGAAAATGTCAGTTTCTAGTGGTTCTCCTTCGTCGAATTCCAAAAGTAGATAACATCGATAAACTGTAAGCTCATGTCCTCCTTGCTTCCTTCCGACCATCACATCGAAGCTGACAACTTCATTCGGAGCGATTGCGTGTTTTCCTGCAAATTGTGGACTTTCTTCAGTAATATCCACATCATATACCCAGTCAGATTCCACCAGTGAAAAAGCCGAATTCATATGACTGCAGTCCTTGATGGTCTGCTGTCCATTACTTTTTATCATGCCTTTGAGCAAAACAGCCGTTGTATCGCCGTTATTCTTTAAAATGACAGTAATTTTCTGACGAGTTAGTGAGCATTCAATAAATTCCTCGATACTGAGCTTGACAAGGCGGATGTCTGGGGGGCGTCGTTTGATAATTAGATTAACATCTCGCCCCGCCTGCACGAGAACGCAATTATCACCACTAAACATGTTCTGATTAACATTTTCTTTGTTAAACATATTGAATCCTCATTTATTAATTTTGGTATCATTACCAGACTGAATATTAGTGGAATTAGATCCAGATCTGATGCTTTGACTAGGCTTCGGGTTCCGGAAAAATCTGAACATTGCCGCTATTGCTGCCACACCTATCCCGCTAAAAATCCACTCTCTATTTTCCATAACTAATCGCCACATGTAACTGCTCCATATGCGCTGCAGTCAGATTATCATTTAGGCTTGCTCAGCAAGCGGATCGTCTTAGAGAGACTTGCCCGCTCAAAATCGTTACCGAGCTTCTATCACCGGAGACTGGAATTGTAAACAATTATACAACTATGGAGCTGCTTGAAGTGGCGCTTCTAGCGCAAAATGGGCGTGAATAAAGGTCTGCTTTAGGTCAGATTCAGACGTTCGAGGGTGCTCCGAAAGCGAGAGCTGAACCGGCGGAACCCCGCCCCAGGGCGGGCGCGGATGCCCCTCCACCCTCCGGGCGGCTTCGCCCATGGCCCCTCCGCGCCGCCGGATCGGTGTGTTCGGCATCAGTCGGCGGCGAGCGCCGACCGTCCGTGCTTCAAAATGCACCGGCACCGTCACGCAAGGGGGCCGTGCCCTTGGCACCCTTCTCCCACTCCGGGATTGGGAGTAGCCGTCAGAATCCGTGGAAGCGGGTGAAGTCGGCGACCGGGGCGCGCTCGGTTTCCAGGCGGTTTTCCGGCGCGTCGGGGTCGGCGTGGCCCAATGCCATGCCGCTCAGCAGGATGTCGCTGTCCGGAATGCCGAGATGGCGGCGGACGATGCGGTGATAGGAGATGAAGGCGGCCTGCGGGCAGGTGTCCAGCCCGAAGCCCCGCGCCGCCACCATCACATTCTCCATGAACATGCCGACGTCGAGCCAGCTTCCCTGCTCCATCCGCCGGTCCATGGTGAAGAACAGCCCGACCGGGGCGCCGAAGAAGTCGTAGTTGCGGGCGTGCTGGTGGGCCATCGCCTCGCGGTCGCCCTTGGCGATGCCAAGCAGGCCGTAGAGGTCCCAGCCGATCTTCCGCCGCCGCGCCAGATAGGGCTCGAACCACTGGGTCGGGTAATAGGTGTATTCCGCCCCGGCCTGATCGTCCGTCGGGTCGAAATGGGCGGCGCGCAGCTCCGCCGACAGCGCCTCGCGCGCCGCGCCGGCCACCGCATGGACCTTCCAGGGCTGGATGTTCGACCCGCTGGGCGCCCGGCTGGCGGCTGCGAGGATCTCCACCACCACGGCGCGCGGCACCGGCTCGGCGGTGAAGGCGCGGACGCTGCGGCGGCTGCGCACGGCGTCCAGCGCGGACAAGGGGCGGGGGTGGGGTCTTCGGACGCCATGGGCACGCTCCGCTGCGGACGGTGTCTCGTGAACCCTGTCCGGGGAACGGCGGCCCTCTCAGGACCGAGAAGGACGGTCAGGCTGGCAGGAGGCGCTGCACCGCGTCAAGGAGCTGGTCCTCCTCGAACGGCTTTTCCAGGAAGGCGGTCACGCCGGCTTCCCGCGCGCGGGCGAAGGTCGCGGGATCGCCGCGCCCCGACACCATGATGACGGGCAGGCCATGCAGGTTCGCGCCGAAGCGCTCGATGAACTCCAGCCCGCTCATCACCGGCAGATGCAGGTCGAGAACGAGGCAGCCCGACGGCTTGCCGTTGTACTGATCCATGAAACTCTGACACGACGCATAGTCGCGTACTTCGAAGGCACAGGCTTCGAGCAGCGCCTTCATCGAGTCCCGCACCGGCTCGTCGTCGTCGACGATGTAGACGATGCTATCGCCCGGTTCGGCCAAGACTGCCTCCAGCATCGGAAATCACGCGGAATGACGCCCGTCGTGGGGCGTTACAGGGAAGATAGAAGCCGACCGGCGGTGCCGGAATACGGAGTTCCCCTTATCGGGCGTGGTTTTGATGTGGATCAGTTGCCGCCGGCGCCGCCCGGCGGCCCGAATCACTCCCCTTTTGGGGTGATCCCGGCGGACAGGGCCATGCGGACCAGCGAGGGCAGGCTGTCGGCGCGCATCTTCTCCATCACGCGGGCACGGTGGATCTCCACGGTGCGCGGGCTGATGGACAGCTCGAAGGCGATGACCTTGTTCGACTTGCCTTCGACCAGCCATTGCAGCACGTCGCGTTCCCGCGGCGTCAGGCTGGACAGCCGCTCCAGCACCTCTGGCGACACGGTGGGGGCGGCCGGGGCCGGAAGCGGCGCCTGGGCCGCCTGCGGGGCCGCGGGCGGAACGGCGCGGGCCAGGGCGGCCTTCACGCTGCCGATCAGGGCCTGCTCGTCGAAGGGCTTCTCAACGAAGTCGATGGCGCCGGCCTTCATGGCGCGCACCGCCAGGGGCACGTCGGCGTGCCCGGTCATGACGATCACCGGCAGGCCGCGCCCCTCCTGCACCAGCCGCTCCTGCACGTCGAGCCCGCTCATCTGCGGCATCCGCACGTCGACCAGCAGGCAGCCGGGGCGCGACGGCGCGTCCGATTCCAGGAAGGCGAGGGGGGACGCGAAGCTCTCGACCCGGAAGCCTTCGCATTCCAGCAGGATCACGACGGAATCGCGCACCGCCTCGTCGTCGTCCAGGACGAAGACCGTCATGTCCGACGGGGGAAGTTCGGGCGGCAATGGGGACTCAGGGCGCATCATCCTCTCCGGCAACCGGCACGGTGAAGGCAAAGGTGGCCCCTCCATCCCCCGGTTCCAACCACAGGCGGCCGCCATGGGCCTCGATGATCGACCGGCAGATCGACAGGCCGAGCCCCATCCCCTTCTCCTTGGTGGTCACGAAGGGCTGGAAGAGCTGGGCCAGGACGGTCTCGTTCAGGCCGGGGCCGGTGTCGCGGACGGTGACGCGCATCAGCGCCGCCGACTCCGGGTCGGGGCCGGTGGCGACCGTCAATTCCCGAATCCCCGACTCGGCCATCGCCTCGATGGCGTTGCGGACGAGGTTGAGGACGACCTGCTGGATCTGGATCTTGTCGATCAGCACCGGCCGCTCGTCGCCGCTCATCTCCAGCCGGACATGGACGCCGCGCTCCTTGGCGCCGACCAGGGCGAGGGCGCTGGCCTCCTCGACGACCTTGCCGATGCTTTCCACCGAGTGCTCGGTCTGGCCCTTCTCGATGAAGTTGCGCAGGCGGCGGATGATCTGGCCGGCGCGGGCGGCCTGGGCGGTGGCCTTGTCCATCGTCTCGCGCGCCTTGTCCGCCCCGTCCGGACGGTCGAGCAGGCGCTTCACCGCCTTGGCGTAGTTGATGACGGCCGTCAGCGGCTGGTTCAGCTCGTGCGCCAGGGTGGAGGCCATCTGGCCCATGGCGCTGACCCGGCTGACGTGCAGAAGCTCCGCCTGAAGCTCCTGAAGGCGCTTCTCGGTGGCCTGCCGCTCGGTCAGGTCGCGGATGAAGCCGGTGAAGCAGCGGTGCCCGGCCAACCGCACCTCGCCCACCGCCAGCTCCATGGGGAAGACCGAACCGTCGCGGCGCAGGCCGGAGACAACCCGCCCGATGCCGATGATCCGGCGCTCCCCGGTGGTCAGGTAATGGTCCATGTAGCGGTCGTGCTGCTCCCGGTAGGGGGAGGGCATCAGCATGCTGACGTTCCGTCCCGACACCTCGGCGGCGCTGTAGCCGAACAGCCGCTCCGCCGCTGGGCTGAAGGATTCGATCAGGCCGCGCTCGCTGATGACGATGATCGCCTCGGGCACGGTCTCCAGGATGGAGGTCAGGCGGGCCTCGCGCTCCCGCAGGGCGGTTTCGGCCCGCTTGCGCTCGCTGATGTCGCGGATGATGCCGATGTAGACCCCGCCGCCGCCGGCCTCCCGGCAGGCCTCGCCGACCGACAGTTCCATGGGGAAGGTGGTGCCGTCGCGGCGCAGGCCGGTGACCTCGCGCCCGATGCCGATGATCCGGCGCTCCCCGGTCCGGTGGTAGCGCTCCAGATAGCCGTCATGCTCCTCCCGGTAGGGTGGCGGCATCAGCATCTTGACGTTGTGGCCGATGACCTCCGCCGCCGTCCAGCCGAACAGCCGCTCGCAGGCCGGGTTGAAGGTCTGGATGCGCCCTTCGGCGTCGATGATGACGACTCCGTCCGGCACCGTGTCCAGCATGGCCTGAAAGCGCAGCATGAGGTCCGGATTTCCCGTCCCGATATCGTCCGCCATCCCCGTCCCCAACGTCTTTTGTCCCTCGAACCGTTCTTGGCTCCAGAGTAGTTGAGTTGATTTCTCGGTCAACCGGGATTGGGGTGGGGATTGGGGGTTGCGGGCGGGAAGATCGCTCCCCGCCCCTGCCGGACCGGCGATTCACGCCGCCTGCTGGCCCTCCAGCGTGACCGCGCGGTCGTGCTGAAGCTGGGCCGCCACCTCCTCGGCGAGGCGGAAGGCCAGCGCCACGAGGTTGATGGTCGGGTGGTCGCAACCCATGCTGGGGAAGACCGAGCTGCCGCCGATGTAGAGGTTGTGCATCCCATGCACCTTGCAGCGCGCGTCCACCACGCCCTGCTTCGGGTCGTCGTGCATGCGGGTGGTGCCCATATGGTGCCAGCACCAGGAGATGCGCTCCGCCCAGGCTCGTTCGGCGGCCTCCTGCGGGTCGGCCTCGGTCACCGTGATCAGGCCGTTGCGGGTCAGCTCCGTCCGCACCAGCTCGTTGGTGCGCAGGAAGTTGTCGCGATCCTGCTCGGTCAGGCGCCACACCGTGTCGGCCCGGTTGAGGCCCAGCGCGTCACGCTCCGCCGCCAGGGTCACGCGGCTGTCCGGGTTGGGCACCGGCTCGACGATGGTTTCCAGCAGGAAGCTGCGCGTCACCCAGGCCGGGTTCACCACATTGTCGAACAGCGCGTAGGCGAGGTTCGGCAGGTGCAGCGCGATCTGCGGCACCGCCTCGCGCAGTAGGGCGCGCAGGTCGCCCTCGGCGTGGCCGAACTTGCGGCGGTCGGACATCAGCATGCGCAGGTCGTGCAGCGCCCGCACCCCGGCGGTCGCCTCGCCATGGTACTGCGCCACCAGATAGCTGCGCGAGTTCATCAGCCCCAGCCGGCGCTGCGTCTCCACCGTCGGCGACAGGGAGGCGGAGACGGGCAGATGCTTGGCGTTCAGCCGGCGGCGCGACAGGGTCAGCGTCATGTCGTAGAGGCGGCGGTGCCGCGCCTGATCGGTCAGGCGGACCGAGCCAGCCTTGATGCGCGGGTGGTCGGTGAAGTAGCGGCCGACCAGATCGTGGCCGTTGCCCAGCCCGGCGCTCTGCACCCGGTTGGACAGCAGCAGCAGGCGGGCGTTCTCGATGCCGCCGCAGCACAGGACGAACTGCCGCGCGGTGACCGTGAAGCGGGCGCCGCTGAGCGCGGCGCAGCGCACCCGCTCGACCACCGTGGCGGAGTCGTTGGTCTCGAATTCGGTGACGTTGGCGTTCAGGTAGCAGGCGATGTTCGCGGCCTGGACGATCTCGTCGACGGAGGTCACGCCGACGCGCGGCTGGTCGCTGATCTGGGCGATCCGGTTCTCCAGCGCGCCGCCCTCGACCGGCAGCAGCTCGATCCCGTCCGGCGCCAGGGTCTGTTCCCAATGGCCGTTGTCATAAATGCTCGACGGCAGGTTCAGGTGGCTGTGGGCGCGGGCGTAATAGGGGGCCAGCATCTCCGGCCCGAAGGGCCAGCCGCTGTTCGGCACCCAGGGCCGCGCCTCCATGTCGATCGGCTCGAAGGGCCGGCAGAAGCCGCCCCAGCAGTTGGTGCTGCCGCCGAAATAGCGGCTGCGCGCGGTCGACAGCCGCTCGTAGGGCAGGCCGAGATTCTCGCCGGCGTAGAGCGACTGGGTGTGGCCGTCGGGGTCGAGCCCGCCGCTTTCCAGAAGGACGATCTTCCAGCGCGACCCGGCCAGCGCACGGGCTATGGCGAGCCCGGCGGCGCCGGCGCCGACGATGCAGAGGTCCGCGTCAAGGTTGGTGCCCGAGGACACCGAGCGAGCATCGAGGATCATGCTGCGCCTGCTTTTCTTTGGGGTTGAACGCACGGGACTCAGATAAATCCCAAGTTCCTGGTGCCGTTACTGAAATTGCGGGCTAGCCCGTCCAGTGGGATTGCCCCGGCACCACCCCCGTCGCCAGCATTCGCGCGGATTTTACCCGTTTCGTCAAAGGATTGGCCGCCCCTTCCCCGCACCCCTTCCGACGCGGAATCCAAAGGGGTAGCCCGGTCTTTTCCCGGATTAAAAATTCGGCGGAGTGCCCCCCAACGCCTGGAGGAGCGACACCGCGGCCAGCAGGCGGCTCTGCCGCACCGACAGGGCGCTTTCCTCGTCCGACAGGGCGGCGGTCTGGGCGGTCAGGACGCTGCTGTAGGGCAGGGTGCCGGCCCGGTACTGGTTCAGGGTCAGCCGCTCCGCCTCGCGCGCCAGCCGCACGGCGTCGTCCTGCACGGCGGCCTGCTGGGCCAGGATGCGCTGGGCGGCGAGCTGGTCCTCGACCTCCTGGAAGGCGGTCAGCACGGTCTGGCGGTACTGCGCCACGCTCTGGTCGAAGACGGCGCGGCGCAGCTCCACCTCGGCCGCTCGCGTGCCACCGTCGAACAGGGTCTGGGCGACCTGCGCCCCGACCGCCCAGATCGCCGTCGGCGCCTGGAGGAGCTTTGGCAGGATCGTCGCGCTGTTGGTAAGGGAGCCGGACAGCACCACGTCCGGGTACCAGGCCGACTCCGCGATGCCGATCTGGGCGTTGGCCTGGGCCATCTGCCGCTCCGCCGCCGCGATGTCCGGGCGGCGTTCCAGCAGGGCGGAGGGTACACCCGGCGGGATTGCCGGGACCGCGGCGGTCAGCGGCGCCGGTGCCAGCGCGAAGGCGGCGGGCGCCTGCCCGACCAGAACCGCCATGGCGTGCTCGAACTGGGCGCGCTGCACCCCCAGCGCCACGAGTTGCGACTCGGTGGAGCGGACCTGCGTTTCCGCGGTGAAGACGTCGGCCAGGGTCGCCGTGCCCACGGCGTGGCGGTTGCGGGCGATCTCCAGCGACTGGCGGTAGGCGGCGATGGCCCGCTCCAGCAGCGCCTTGCGCTCATCCGCCACGCGGAACTGGACGTAGGCGGTGGCGAGCTGCGCCTGCGCCGACAGGCGGGCGGCGGCAAGGTCGGCGGCGCTGGCCTGGAAATTGGCATCGTTGCTTTCCACAGAGCGGCGGATGCGGCCCCAGAGGTCCGGCGCCCAGCTCGCCCCCAGCCCGGCGTCGTAGGTGGTCACCGGGGTTCCGCCGCGGCTGACGCCGGTGCCGGAAACGCTGCGGTTGCCCGACCCGACGGTGCCGGCCCGGTCGGCCCCGCCACTGACCGACAACACGGGGAAGAAGGAGGAGCGGGCCTGATCGGACAGCGCCTTGGCCTGCCGGTAGGCGGCCTCCGTCGCCTTCAGGCTCTGGTTGTCGACCTCCACCCGGCGCATCAGCCCGTCCAGCACCGGATCGTTGAAGACGGTCCACCAGGGTCCGGGCTCCGCCTGTCCGGGGGCGGCGGGGCGCCAGCCGTCGTCGCGCGGGACGGGCGGCGCGAAGGCCACGGGGATGACGCCGCCCTCCTTGTAGGCCGGCGGCACGGCGGCGGAGGGCCGCTCGTAGTCCGGCCCCACCGCGCAGGCCGACAACAGCGTGAGGGCGCCGAACGCCGTGCCCAGAAGACGGGCGCGCCGCCCGATGATCGTCGTCATGTCAGGTCCATCCGCACGTCAATTTTCCTCTCCCCTCTGGGGAGAGGGGAGGGTGAGGGGGTTGCGCTTTTGCCGAACGCACCGCCACGCGCAACCCCCTCACCGGCCCTGCGGGCCACCCTCTCCCCAGAGGGGAGAGGGCTACGATAAGTGCCATCATGCCGCGACACCCGCCTCGGGGCGCCGCCAGCGCCGGCGGCACCACAGCCGGAAACGGTCGAGGTACAGGTAGGTGACCGGGGTCGTGTAGAGGGTCAGCATCTGGCTGACCACCAGACCGCCGACGATGGCGATGCCCAACGGCTGGCGCAGCTCCGCCCCGTCGCCGGAGCCGAGCGCCAGCGGCAGGGCGCCCAGCAGGGCGGCGACCGTGGTCATCATGATCGGGCGGAAGCGCAGCAGGCAGGCGCGGTGGATCGCGGTGCGCGGGTCCAGCCCCTCGCTCCGCTCCGCCTCCAGCGCCACGTCGATCATCATGATCGCGTTCTTCTTGACGATGCCGATCAGCAGGATCACCCCGATCAGCGCGATGATGCTCAGCTCCTTGTCCAGCGCCATCAGCGCGACCAGCGCCCCACCCCGGCGGAAGGCAGGGTGGACAGGATGGTCAGCGGGTGGATGTAGCTCTCGTAGAGCACGCCCAGCACGATGTAGACGGCCAGCAGCGCCGCCAGGATCAGCACCGGCTGGTCGCCGATCGACTGCTGGAACACCCGCGCGGTGCCCTGGAAGCTGCCCTGGATGGTCGTCGGCACGCCGATCTTATCCATGGTGTGGCGGATGACGGCCAGCCCCTCGCCCAGCGAGACTCCGGGGGCGAGGTTGAAGGAGAGGGTGGTGGCGACGAACGGCCCCTGGTGGTTCACCGACAGCGGCGTGTTCTCCAGCGCGACACGGGCGATCGCCGAGAGCGGCACCATCGTCTCCACCCCCGTGCTGAGCGCCGATCCGGTGGAGGCGGCGGTGCGGCCGGTGGTGGCGATCTGGTTGATGCGCTGGTTGCGCGCGGCCTCCGTGTCGGCGGTGGCGGCGCCGGCGATGGCGCTCGTCGCCTGCGTCCCGCTGACCGCGCCGCCGGATTTGCTGATGAGGATGTCCTTCATCATCTCCGGGTCCTCGCGGTACTGGGGGGCGACCTCCATGATGACGCGGTACTGGTTCAGCGGGTTGTAGATGGTCGAGGCGGAGCGCTGGCCGAAGGCGTCGTAGAGCGTGTTGTTGATCTGGTTGAAGGACAGGCCCAGCCGCGCCGCGGCGTCGCGGTCCACCGTCACCTCCAGCGCCAGCCCGCGCTGCTGCTGGTCGGAGTTCACCTCCGTCAGCTCCGGCACCTGCTGGAGCGCCTGGGTCAGGCGGGGCGCCCAGGTCTGCAACTCGTCCAGCGTGTCGCCCTGAAGCGTAAACTGGTAGTTGGCGTTGGCCTGCCGCGCGCCCGCCCGCAAATCCTGCATGACCGACAGGTACAGGTTGGCGCCGGGGACCTGGGTGAGCTGGGTGCGCAGCCGGGCGATCACCGCGTCGGCGGTGACGTCGCGTTGCGCCAGCGGCTTCAGCGACACGGCCATGAAGCCGCTGTTGGTCCGGCTGCCGCCGGTGTAGCCCACCACCGTGTCCACCGCCGGGTCGGCCTGCACCAGCGCGACGAACCGCTCCATCTTCTCCTT
The DNA here is from genome assembly GCF_000632475.1 of Azospirillum argentinense. Lineage (NCBI taxonomy): Bacteria > Pseudomonadati > Pseudomonadota > Alphaproteobacteria > Rhodospirillales > Azospirillaceae > Azospirillum > Azospirillum argentinense. The sequence continues at coordinate 835,958 of NZ_CP007795.1, read as the reverse complement.
CATCAGCGTGAAGGAGGTGCTCTGGTCGGCCACGACGAAGCCGATCAGCCGTCCGGTGTCCTGCTGCGGGAAGAAGCCCTTGGGGATGATCGTGAAGAGATGGACGCTGAGCGCCACGGTCGCCGCGAAGACCACCATGGTCAGCAGGCTGTTGTCGAGCGCCGCCGTCAGCGTCCGGTCGTAGAGGCGCAGCGTGCCGCCGCCGATCCATGCCCCGACCCGGCGCAGAGCGGCCACAATGCGGCCCGGCTCCCTGGCCTTGCGCGGCTCACGCAGCAGGACGGCGCACATCATCGGCGTGGTGGTCAGGCTGATGACCATCGAGACCAGGATGGCGATGGACAGGGTCAGGGCGAACTCGCGGAACAGCCGCCCGACGATGCCGCCCATCAGCAGGATCGGGATGAAGACGGCGACCAGCGACACGCTCATCGACAGGACGGTGAAACCGACCTCCCGCGCACCGCGCAGCGCGGCCTGGGTGCGGGACATGCCGTTCTCGATGTGGCGGGCGATGTTCTCCAGCACGACGATGGCGTCGTCGACGACGAAGCCGGTGGCGATGGTCAGCGCCATCAGCGACAGGTTGTTCAGGCTGTAGCCGAGCAGATACATGGCGCCGAAGGTGGCGACCAGCGACACCGGCACCACCACGCTGGGGATCAACGCCGCCCGCGCGTTGCGCAGGAACAGGAACACCACCATCACCACCAGTCCGACGGCGATGATCAGCGTGTGCTCCACCTCGGCCAGCGAGGCGCGGATGGTCGTGGTGCGGTCGCTGGAAACCGACAGGTCGATGTCGGCGGGGATGGAGGCGCGCAGCTCCGGCAGCATGGCCTTCACCCGGTCCACCGTCTCGATGATGTTGGCCGCCGGCTGGCGGTTCAGCATCAGCAGGACCGACGGCTTGCCGTTGGTGATGCCGGCGTTGCGCAGATCCTCCACGCTGTCCGACACCTCGGCCACGTCGGACAGGCGGACGGCGGCCCCGTTGCGGTAGGCGATGACCAGCGACCGGTATTCCTCCGCCTTGCGGGCCTGATCGTTGGTGTAGATCTGGAAGCGCAGCTCCCCGTCCTCGACGGCGCCCTTGGGGGCGTTGGCGTTGGCCGACGCGATGGCGGCGCGCACGTCCTCCAGCCCGATGCCGTACTGGAACAGGGCGCGCGGGTTCAGCTCCACACGCACGGCGGGCAGCGAGCTGCCGCCGATGCTGACCTGCCCGATGCCCTCGACCTGCGACAGCTTCTGCTGGAGCACGGTCGCCGCGGAATCGTAGAGCTGCCCCTGGCTGAGCGTCGCCGAGGTCATGGTCAGGATCAGGATCGGGGCGTCGGCGGGGTTGACCTTGCGGTAGGTCGGATTGCTGCGCAGGCTGGACGGCAGGTCGGCGCGGGCGGCGTTGATGGCGGCCTGCACCTCCCGCCCCGCGCCGTCGATGTCGCGGTTCAGCCCGAACTGCAGCGTGATGCGCGTCGAGCCGGCGGAGCTGGAGGAGGTCATCTCCGTCACGTCGGCGATCTGCGCCAGATGCCGCTCCAGCGGCGTCGCGACGCTGGCCGCCATCGTCTCCGGGCTGGCGCCGGGCATCGAGGCGGTGACCGAGATGGTCGGGAAATCCACCTGCGGCAGCGGCGACACCGGCAGCCCGACGAAGCCCAGCGCCCCGGCCAGCGCCAGCCCGAGCGTCAGCAGGGTCGTCGCCACCGGCCGCCGGATGAAGGGCGCCGACAGGTTGGCCGCCCAGCTCATCGCGCGGCCCCTTCCGCCTGCCCGCCGGTACGCCCGCGCAGGCGCGCGGCCAGCCGATCGAAGGCCAGATAGATCACCGGCGTGGTGTAGAGGGTGAGAAGCTGGCTGAGGATCAGCCCGCCGACGATGGACACGCCCATCGGCTGGCGCAGCTCCGACCCCGTGCCGGAGCCGAGCATCAGCGGCAGGGCGCCGAGCAGCGCCGCCATCGTCGTCATCAGGATCGGCCGGAAGCGCAGCAGGCAGGCCTGATAGATGGCCTCGCGCGGCGGCTTGCCCTCCTCCCGCTCGGCGTCGAGCGCGAAGTCGATCATCATGATCGCGTTCTTCTTCACGATGCCGATGAGCAGGATGATGCCGATGATGGCGATGATGTCCAGGTCATGCCCGGCCAGCATCAGCGCGATCAGCGCCCCGACGCCTGCCGAGGGCAGGGTGGACAGAATCGTGATCGGGTGGATGTAGCTCTCGTAGAGAACGCCCAGCACGATGTACATCGTGACGATGGCCGCCAGGATCAGCAGGAGCTGGTTGCCCAGCGACGCCTGGAAGGCCAGGGCCGCGCCCTGGAAGCGGGTCAGCACGCTGGCCGGCAGGCCGAGGTCCTGCTCCGCCGCCTCGATGGCCTTGACCGCGGCGCCCAGCGACACCCCCGGCGCCAGGTTGAAGGAGACGGTGACCGCCGGAAACTGCCCGAAATGGTTGATCTGGAGCGGCGCGTTGCGCACCTCCATCCGCGCGAAGGCGGCCAGCGGCACCTGCCCGCCGCCCGCCGAGGGCAGATGGATGGAGGTGAGCAGCTGGTCCACCGTCATGCGGTCGGGGTCGGCCTCCAGGATCACGCGGAACTGGTTGGCCTGGGTGAAGATGGTGGAGACGATGCGCTGGCCGAAGGAGTCGTACAGCGCGTTGTCGATGGCCGCCGTGGTGACGCCGTAGCGCGCGGCGGTGTCGCGGTCGATGGTGATGGCGGCCGACAGCCCCTTCTCCTGAAGGTTGCTGGTGACGTCGGTGATCTCCGGCACCGCGGCCAGCCGGTCGATCAGCCTGGGCGCCCAGACGCGCAACTCCTCGGGGTTCGCGTCCTCGAGGACGAACTGGTACTGGGTGCGGCTGACCGTGGCGTCGATGGTCAGGTCCTGCACCGGCTGCATGAACAGCTCGATTCCGGGGACGGCGGCGGTGTTGTGGCGGATGCGGCGGATGATGTCGGCCACAGGATCCGTCCGCTGCTCCTTCGGCTTCAGATTGATGAGGAGGCGCCCGCTGTTCATGGTGGTGTTGGTGCCGTCCACCCCGATGAAGGAGGACAGGCTGACCACGTCGGGGTCCTTCAGCACCTCCACCGCCAGCGCCCGCTGCCGCTCCGCCATGGCGGCGTAGGAGACGGACTGGGTGGCCTCCGTCACGCCCAGGATCAGGCCGGTGTCCTGCGCCGGGAAGAAGCCCTTGGGGATGGCGGTGTAGAGCACCACCGTCAGCGCCAGCGTCCCGACGGCGACCAGCAGTGTCGTCCCCTGGCGGTCCAGCACCCAGCGCAGCGTGCGGGCGTAGCCGGCGATCACCGCGTCGAACCACGCCTCGCTGCGCCGCGCGATGGCGGACATCTCCCGCGGCTCGCGGTGGCGCAGCAGCTTGGCGCAGAGCATCGGCACCAGCGTCAGCGAGACGACGGCGGAGATCAGGATGGTGACGGCCAGCGTGATGGCGAACTCGCGGAACAGCCGGCCCACCACGTCGCCCATGAAGAGCAGCGGGATCAGCACCGCGATCAGCGAGACGGTCAGCGACACGATGGTGAAGCCGATCTGCTTCGACCCCTTCAGCGCGGCCTGGAGCGGCGGCTCGCCGCGCTCCACATGGCGGGCGATGTTCTCGATCATCACGATGGCGTCGTCGACGACGAAGCCGGTCGCGACGGTCAGCGCCATCAAGGACAGGTTGTTCAGGCTGAAGCCCGCCAGATACATCACCGCGAAGGTGCCGACCAGCGACAGCGGCACCGACAGGCTGGGGATGATCGTCGCCGGGATGTTGCGCAGGAACAGGAAGATCACCAGGACGACCAGCCCCATGGCCACCATCATCTCCATCTGCACGTCCTCGACGGAGGCGCGGATGGTCACGGTGCGGTCGGTCAGCACGGCGACGTCGACCGAGCCGGGCAGGGCGGCGGTCAGGTTGGGCAGCATCTCCTTCACCCGGTCCACCACCTCGATCACGTTGGCGCCGGGCTGGCGCTGGATGTTCAGGAGGATGGCCGGCGTGTCGTTCATCCAGGCGCCCAGCCGGGTGTTCTCGGCGCTGTCCAGCACCTCGGCCACGTCGGACAGGCGCACCGGGGCGCCGCTGCGATAGGCGACGACGAGGTCCTTGTACTCGTCGGCCCGGCGGAGCTGGTCGTTGGCGTTGATGGTGTAGTTGCGGGTCGGCCCGTCGATGGTGCCCTTGGGCGAGTTGACGTTGGCCGTGTTGATGGTGCTGCGCAGGTCGTCGATGTTCAGCCCGTAGGCGGCCAGCGCCTGGACGTTGGCGCGGATGCGCACCGCCGGCCGGTGCCCGCCGCTGAGGCTGACCAGACCGACACCGGGAAGCTGCGACAGCTTCTGCGCAAAGCGGCTGTCGGCGAGGTCCTGCACCTGGGTCAGCGGCAGTGTCTTCGACGTCAGGGCGAGCGTCAGGATCGGCGCGTCCGCCGGGTTGACCTTGGCGTAGATCGGCGGGGCGGGCAGGTCGGAGGGCAGCAGGTTTCCGGCGGCGTTGATGGCGGCCTGGACCTCCTGCTCCGCGATGTCGATGCTGAGCTCCAGACCGAACTGGAGCGTGATGACCGACGCCCCGGCGGCGCTGACCGAGGACATCTGGACCAGCCCCGGCATCTGGCCGAGCTGGCGCTCCAGCGGGGCGGTGACCGAGGAGGTCATCACCTCCGGGCTGGCCCCGGGGAAGAAGGTCTGGACCTGGATCGTCGGATATTCCACCGCCGGCAGCGCCGACAGCGGCAGGAAGCGGTAGGACACCGCCCCCACCAGCAGGATCGCCAGCATCAGCAGCGAGGTGGCGACCGGGCGGACGACGAAGGGATGGGAGATGTTCATGGGCGGGGAGGCGCGTTACGACGCGTTGCGCTGGGGACGGCGCTGCGGGCGCGGCCCTTCGCTGGACGGGGTGGGGGCGGCCGGCTGGGCCGCGCCGTCGGTCGCCGCGACCTTGGCGCCCTCGCGCAGCCGGTCGGCGCCCTGGATCACCACCGTCTCGCCGGGCTGCACGCCCTTGGTGATGACGGTCTTCGCCCCGTCGCTGGCGCCCAGCGTCACCGGGCGGACCGAGGCGGTGCTGTCCTCGCCGTTCACCACATAGACGTAGGTGCCGGGCGCCCCGCGCTGCACCGCCGCCACCGGGACCATCGGCACGCCGGCCAGCGTGTCCACCAGAAGCTGGACGTTGACGAACTGGTTGGGGAACAGCGACTGGTCGGCGTTGTCGAACTGGGCGCGCAGCTTGACCGTGCCGGTGGTCACGTCGATCTGGTTGTCCACCGTGGTCAGCGTGCCGGTCGCCAGCACGCGGTCGCGCGTCCGGTCGTAGGCGGTGACCGGCAGGTGCGCCCCGTCGCGTAGCCGTGCCATGATCGCCGGGATGTTGTCCTCCGGCAGGGTGAACAGGACGGAGATCGGCTGCACCTGGGTGATGACGACGAGGCCGCCGGCCTCGCCCACGGTGACGTAGTTGCCGGGATCGACCAGCCTCAACCCGGCGCGGCCCGACACGGGCGCGGTGATGCGGGTGTAGGACAGGTTCAACTTGGCGTTCTCCACCGCCACCTGATCGGCCTTCACGGTGCCTTCATACTGCTGCACCAGCGATTCCTGGGTGTCGCGCTGCTGCTTGGCGATGGAGTCCTGCTTGACCAGCAGGCGGTAGCGTTCCAGGTCCAGCCGAGCGTTCTTCAGCAGCGCCTGATCGCGCAGCAGCTGGGCTTCGGCCTGCTCGACGGCGAGCTGAAAGGGCCGCGGGTCCACCTCCGCCAGGAAGTCGCCCTTCTGCACCGCCTGCCCCTCGGTGAAGGCGACCTGGGTGAGCTGGCCGCCGACCTGCGGGCGCACCGTAACGGTGGCGAGCGAGGAGACGGTGCCGAGCCCGTTCAGCCGGATCGGCATGTCGCCCTTCTCCACCGTGGCGGTCACCACCGGCGAGGCGGTCGGCATGCCGGGCCGGAACCCGCCGGGGCCGCCACGGGCCGCCATTTCGGGCGCCGGGCGGAAGGCGAACCACCACACCCCGCCGCCGATCAGCGCCAGCACGACCAGCCAGGCCAGCACCCGGCCCAGAATCGAGCGGCGCTTGGGCGCGTCGGTCCGCTGGGCCTCGGGAGCCGTCCGGTCCCGGCGGGCCTCCGGCGCTGCCGTGGCGGGACTGTCCGACCCGGGCGCGGGCGGCGGTTTCAGGGGCGTGTCCAAATCCATCGGGTCCTTCATCGCCTGCGGGCGTCGTCCGGAAAGTCGCGTCGGGAGGGGTGCCGATGGCCCGGCCCTGATCCCGGCGGGACGCTATCACGGCGTCGCGCGCAGAATATGTCCAGAAGGGATTAGATTTGTAACGCTCGGTAACAGCGTCGAGGGGGCGTTTGAAGTCCCCTCTCCCCTCCGGGGAGAGGGTCAGGGTGAGGGGGGTGCGCTTTTGCCGGACGTGCCGGAAACGCGCAACCCCCTCACCGGCCCTGCGGGCCACCCTCTCCCCGCTTTCGGCGGACCGAAGGTCCGCCTGTCGCGTCAGCGCAAACTTCGTTTGCGCGTGAGCAGAGGGGAGAGGGCTATGTTACTCAGCCGCCAGACGCCAACCCCGTCACGAAGGCGGCGATGCGTCGGCAGGCCTCCGCCAGCTCCGCCTCGCTGACCGCGAAGGACAGGCGGACGCAGCCCGCTGCCGCCGGGCCGAAGGCGCCGGCGTCGAGGACCGACACGCCGGTTTCACGGAACAGCCGCCACGCAAACTCCATGGTCGGCAGGCCGGTGCCGCGCACGTCCACCAGCATGAACATGCCGGCCTCCGGCTTCAGGCAGCGCAGGCCGGGAACGGAGCCGAGCGCCTCCAGCGCGATGTCGCGGCGGCGGCGGTAGCCCTCGCGCATCGCCGCCACCGCCTCGTCGCCCTGCTCGACGGCGACCAGCGCCGCCTGCTGGACGAAGCCCGGCAGGCCGTAGAGCATGCACAGCGCCAGCGTGCCCATATGGGCGACCAGCGGCGCCGGGGCGACCACCCAGCCGGCGCGCCAGCCGGTCATGGCGTGCGACTTGGACAGGCTGTTGATGGTCACCGTGCGCTCCGCCATGCCGGGCAGGGAGGCGATGCTGATGTGCGGCCGGTCGAAGGTCAGGCTGGCGTAGACCTCGTCGGCGACCACCCACAAATCGTGGCGGCGGGCGAGGTCGGACACGGCCTCCAGCTCTTCCATCGACATGACGATGCCGGTGGGGTTGGCGGGGGTCGCCAGGAAGATGGCGCGGGTGCGCGGGGTGACCGCGGCGGCCAGCGCCGCCGGGTCCAGCCGCAGCGTCGCGGCGTCCGGGGCCACCGGGACCAGCGTGGCGCCCGACGCGCGGACACAGGCCTCGTAGGTCAGGTACATCGGCTCCGGCACCAGCACCTCGTCCCCCGCCTCGACGAGGCAGAGGGTGGCGTTGAACAGGCCGTTCTGCGCCCCGGCGCAGACGATGACATTCTCCGGCTCCACCGGCAGGCCGGTGCGGCGGGCGACGTCGCGGGCCAGCGCGGCGCGCAGTTCCGGACGGCCGGGAATCGGGGTGTAGTGGGTGTCGCCGGCGTGAAGGGCGGCGATGGCGGCGTCGCGCACCGGGGCGGGCGTGTCGAAATCCGGGTCGCCGACGCTCAGCACGATCACATCCTCGCCGCGGCCCTTGGCGGTCCAGGCGGCGAAATGGATGTCCCAGGCCGCGACGCGGTCGCCGCGGATGCGGTCGGTGAGGGAAGAGAAACGCATCGACGGAGGCTCCCTGACAGGCTTTCCCGTTGGCCGGACACGGGTCACGGCGGAAGCCCATCCATATGCCCCAGGGCAATGCCGGGGCACAACCGGGCGTTTGAGAAGCGGCGGCGCAAGGCGGCCATTCATGCCCATTAGGACACCCTGATATGACCGACCGGCAATTGCAGCGCTGCGAAAACGGGGCCTATGACGGACCTCAAAGAAAAGAATGAGTGAATCGTCCGCCGAACAATTTCAACAGGCAACAAACGCCCGAGAACGTGCAAAGGATAACCATGTACCGCGATCGTATTCGCCTGAAGTCCCTGTGGGGCAAGGTGGTGACGCCGGAAGAGGCGGCCCTGCTGATCCGTGACGGCATGACCATCGGCATGAGCGGCTTCACCCGCGCCGGGGATGCCAAGGCGGTGCCGTTGGCGCTGGCCGAGCGCGCCGCGACGGAGCGGCTGAAGGTCACGCTGATGACCGGCGCCTCGCTCGGCAACGACGTGGACCGCATCCTGACGGAGGCCGGGGTGCTGGCCCGCCGCCTGCCGTTCCAGGCCGACCCGGTGCTGCGCAAGGCGATCAACCGCGGCGAGGTGATGTTCGTCGACCAGCACCTGTCGGAGACGGTGGAGCTTCTGCGCTCCCGCCAGATGGGGCCTGTGGACGTGGCGGTGATCGAGGCCTGCGCGATCACCGAGACGGGTGGGATCGTCCCCACCACCTCCATCGGCAACTCGGCGACCTTCGCCATCCTGGCGGAGAAGATCATCGTCGAGCTGAACCTGACCCAGCCGCTCGACCTGGAGGGGATGCACGACGTCTACATTCCGACGCGCCGCCCCTTCCGCGAGCCGATCCCGGTGGTGACGGCGGAGAGCCGCGCCGGCCTGCCCTACATCCCCATCGCCCCGTCGAAGATCGCGGCCATCGTGGTGACCCGCAAGCAGGACAGCAGCGCCACCATCCTGCCGCCGGACGGCGAGACCCGGAACATCGCCGGGCACCTGATCGAATTCCTCGACCGCGAGGTTCGGCAGGGCCGGCTGGGTCGCTCGCTGAACCCGCTCCAGGCCGGGATCGGGACGATCGCCAACGCCGTGCTGCACGGCATGATCGACAGCCCGTTCCACGACCTGACCATGTACAGCGAGGTCCTGCAGGACAGCACCTTCGACTTGTTCGACGCCGGCAAGCTGACCTTCGCGTCGGGCTCCTCCATCACGCTGAGCGCCGGGAAATACGCGGAGGTCCTGCCGAGGATCGGCAGCTACAAGGGCCGGCTGCTGCTGCGCCCGCAGGAAATCTCCAACCACCCGGAGGTCATCCGGCGGCTGGGCGTGATCGGCATCAACACGGCGCTGGAGTGCGACATCTACGGCAACGTGAACTCGACCCACGTCAACGGCACGCAGATGATGAACGGCATCGGCGGCTCCGGCGACTTCGCCCGCAACGCCCACCTCGCCATCTTCGTCACCAAGTCGCTGGCGAAAGATGGGAGGATTTCCAGCATCGTGCCGATGGTCACCCACACCGACCACAACGAGCATGACGTGGATGTCCTGGTGACCGAGACCGGTCTGGCCGATCTGCGCGGCCTCGCCCCGCGCGAGCGGGCGGAGACGATCATCCGCAACTGCGTCCACCCCAGCTACCGCGAGCTGGCGCTGGATTATCACCGCCGGGCGCTGCAGCGCGGCGGCCACACGCCGCATCTGCTGGAGGAGGCCTTCTCCTGGCACCTGCGCTACCAGCAGACGGGGAGCATGCAGCCGGCCTGAGGTCCCGATGCCCTCCCCTGCGCAGCGGGGGAGGGTTGGGTGGGGGCCGCGAGGGCCTGTTGCCTCGGTTCAGGGGCAGACGGCCTCGACGATCCGGCACACGTCTCCGGCGGTCCGCGGGGTGAAGCGGGCGAGCAGCCCGCCGCGCAGCTCGGGCACGATCAGCGACACCGGCTGTTCGGCGGGTACCGTCAGGTCATGGTCGAGGTCGCAGACGCTGACGTAATCCAGCCCGGTCATGGCGACCAGGAGCGATTGCCGCCCCCGCTCGTCGACGGCGTGGGCGATGGCCTGCCCGTTGGCGGCAGCGTAGGCGGCGGCCTGATCCCGGGTGTAGCGGGACACCGGCAGCACCCGCAGCGACGGGTGGCTGCGCAGGACCGTGGCGATGAGGGCGTTGAGGCCGCTGGACAGGCTCGGCATGGGGTTCCAAAGGCTTCCGACTGTGGAGCGCCATGCTACCACGAATTCGGCCGTTGGGGGCGCCACCCCCGCGTGATGCGAAAATGGTCACGCGGGGGTCACGCTCTTGCGGAGATATCAGCCGGCGCGGACCCGCGCGATGAAGCCGTGGATCTCATCGCGCAGCAGGTCGGAGTCGCGGGACAGGCTGTTCGCGGCGTCCAGCACCTCCGCGGCGGCCTCGCGCACGTCGGTGGCCGACTGGCTGACGCCGCCGATGTTGCCCGAGACCAGCCGGGTGCCCTGGGCGGCCTGCTGGATGTTGCGGCCGATCTCGTGCGTGGCGGCGGTCTGCTCCTCAACGGCGGCGGCGATGGCGCCGGCGATGGCGTCCACGTCGGCGATGGTCCGGGCGATGTTGCGGATGGCCGTCACGGTGCCTTCGGTGATCGCCTGGATCTCGGTGATCTGGCTGGCGATCTCCTCGGTCGCCTGGGAGGTCTGGGTGGCCAGCGCCTTCACCTCGCCCGCCACCACGGCGAAGCCCTTGCCGGCCTCGCCCGCGCGGGCCGCCTCGATGGTGGCGTTCAGCGCCAGCAGGTTGGTCTGGCTCGCGATGTTCTGGATCAGGTTGACGACGTCACCGATCTTCTGGGCGGCGCTGGCCAGCCGCTCGACCAGCGCGTTGGTCCGTTCCCCTTCGGCCACGGCGTCGCGGGCGACCGTCGCAGCACCGTTGACCTGACGGCCGATCTCCCCGATGGAACTGCCCAGCTGTTCCGACGCCGCGGCGACCGTCGCGACGTTGGCCGACGCCTGCTCCGTCGCGGCGGCGACCGAGGAGGCCTGTTCCGTCGTCGTCTCGGCGGCGCCGGTCATCGTCTGCGCGTTGCTCTGAAGCTGGCGGGCGGCCTGCGAGACGGCCTGGACGACGCCCTGCACGTTGGCGTCGAACTGGTCGGCCAGGGCCAGCATGGCGGACCGGCGATCGGCCTCCATCTGGCGCTTCTGCGCGTCGCTCTCCTCCTGGAGGCGGCGCATGTCCAGGCCGTTGCTCTTGAAGACCTGGAGCGCGCGGGCGAGCAGGCCGACCTCGTCCGTGCGTTCAGTGCCCTGGATGGCCACGGTCAGGTCGCCGGCGGCGATGGAGGTCATCTCCGACGTCAGGCGGTGCAGCGGACGCACCACGAAGAACAGCAGGATGGAGCCGAGCAGGCCGAAGGCGAACAGCAGACCGGCGCCCGCGACCGTGTAGAGCCGCGTCATGACCTGCTGGGAGAGGGTGGTGGCGCGCCGCTCGGCCTCCCGCGTCTCGGCCATGCTCTGCTCCACCCGCTCGCCCAGCGCCGCGGTCAGCTTTTGCCGGACCGGGCGGCCGACGTCGATGGACACGCGGATGGCGCCGTCGGTGTCGAAGCCGCGGGCCAGCTGCACGGTGGTCTGGGCGACGCGCTCATACTCCCCGACGATCGACTTGATGGCCTGGATGCTCTCGCGTTCCGCCGGGTCGTCGTAGGCCTCGGCCAGCGTGTCGATGGCGGACAGGGCCTTGGCGATGTTGGTCGTGAGCTGCGCGTTGGCGGCGTCGATGGCTTCGCGGGACGAGGCGACGATGGCGTTCGCCTCGGTGTCCATGGCGTCGCCCAGCGCCGACTGCACGGCGATGGTCGCGCCGAGCCGGTCGGCGACCAGCTCGGTGATGCGGGCGGTGGAGCTTGTCAGATCGGAGATCGCGCTCCGGGCGGTCCAGACGAGGCTGGCGATGACGATCAGCAGGACGAGAACCGGAACGAGAATCTTGTGCAATAATTTGCGGTTCGAAAACCAGCGGTGCAGCGGCATGTCCAGGGCTTTCCAGTAAATCGGGCTCGATCGGGGGGACGGCGCGGGCGGCGCCAGGAGCCGGGTCCATAAAAAATTCCCCCGCAGCCTTGCGGCATGCGGGGGGAGGTGAGACGCGCCGTCAGCCGGCCAGCCGGTCCCAGCAGCCGTCTAAGGCGGGGGACAGCTTGTGCTTCATGATGCGCTGGCTGGGGGTGCGCTCGAACTCCTCGACCACCGCGATGTAGCGCGGATTCTGATAGGGAGCGAGCTGTTTTCCGAGCCAGCCGGACAGCGACGGGATGTCCAGGGTCGCCCCGGCCTTCGGCTTCACGAACAGCTTGATGTCCTGCTCGCCGACGTCGGCGGCGACGCCGATGATGGCGCAGTCCTCGACGGAGGGGTGGGTGGCCGCCACATGCTCGACCTCCCAGGCCGACACGTTCTCGCCCTTGCAGCGCACGCTGTCGGTCATCCGGCCGTGGAACAGCAGCGTCCCGCTGTCATCGAGCGAGCCGAGGTCGCCAGTGTGCAGGGCGCCGTCCTTGAGCGCGCGGGCCGTGGCCTCCGGGTTGCGGAAATAGCCGGCGAAGATGGCGCCGGGCCGGTCGGTGCGGACGACGATCTCGCCCCGCTCGCCCTTCGGCACCGGCTGGCCGGCGCCGTCCAGCAGCTCCACGCTGAACCACGGCATCGGACGGCCGACCGCGCCGACCACGCCCTCGTCGTTGCAGGTGGTGATGCTCGACGCCTCGGTCATGCCGTAGCATTCGCGGATCTGCACGCCGAACCGCTCTTCGAAGGGCGTCCAGGTCTCCTTGGGGCAGCCGCCGCCCCAGGCGATGCGCACGGGGTGGTCATGGTCGCGCGGCGAGACCGGCTGCTTCAGCAGGATTTGCAGGATGCCGCCCAGATAATGGATGTGGGTGGCCCCATACTCCCGCACGTGATCCCAGAAGCGGCTGGCGCTGAAGCGATCGACCATGGCGAGCGACACGCTGCGGATCAGCGGCATGACGATCATCTGCGCGCCGCCGATGTGGTACAGCGGCTCCCACACGAACAGCACGTCGCCGTCGCGTGCGGCGGAGACGCGGGCCACCGCCTCGCCGGCCAGCCGCATCATGCGGTGCGACACCAGCACGCCCTTGGGCCGCCCGGTGGTGCCGGAGGTGTACATGATGGCGAAGGTGTCGTCGGGGGCGGGCGGCGCCTCCTCGAAGGCGGCGTCGGACTCCAGCAGGGTCTCCAGCCGCAGAGCCGCAGCCGGGTCCCCCTGGACGATCAGCGGCGTGCCGGCGGGCACGGCGCCCGTCTCGGCGATCACCGGCAGGAACTCGGCCTCGGCGATGATGGCGCCGGGCTCCGAATGCTCCAGGATGTAGCGCAGGCCCTCGCCGCGCTGCTGGGCGTTGATCGGCACCCAGACCAGCCCGGCCTTGGCGAGGCCGAACAGGGTGGAGAGCACCAGCGGGCTGTTGCGCAGCATCAGCGCCACGCGATCGCCGGGCTTCAGCCCCAGCCGCCGCAGCTCCGCCGCCACGCCGTCGGACTGGCGGTCGAGCGTGGCGAAGCTCAGCGCCTCGCCGTTGAAGCGGGCGAACAGGCGGGCGTGTCCGGTCCGGGCCGCCTGCGTGAACAGGCGGACGAACCCTTCTTCGAAATCGGACATGATGCGTATCTCGAATGCGTTTGGTCGGTTGGTTACGGCCGAAAGGGGTTGCGGATCACCGCGCAGGACGGCGCAGCCATTCCGCCATCAGCAGCAGGGCCATCACGATCGCGAAGACCACGACGGACACGGCGGCCAGCGTCGGGTTCAACTGGAGGATCATGTCGTCCCACATCTGCTTCGGAAGCGTGGTCTTGACGCCGCCGCTGACGAAGATCGCCACGGTCAGCTCGTCGAAGGAGGTGATGAAGGCGAACAGGAAGGCCGCCACCAGACCGCCGCGGATCAGCGGCACGGTGACCAGCATCAGCGTCTTGAAGCGGTTCGCCCCCAGCGTCGCCGCCGCCTGGTCCAGCCGCCAGTCGTGCCCCTTGACCACCGCGGAGATGGCGACGAAGGCGAAGGGCAGGGCCAGCACCGTGTGGCCGATGATCAGGCCGAGGTCGGTGGCGACCAGCCCGATCTGGGCGAACAGGTAGAACAGCCCGACCGCGATGACGATGCGCGGCACGATCATCGGCGCCAGGAAGAAGGCGAAGATCGCCCCCCGCCAGCGCGAGGAGGAGCGGGCGAGCGCCAGCGCGGCCAGACCGGCCACGAGCGTCGCCAGGACCGCCGTGGCGAAGGCCACCGCGAAGGAGCGGATCGTCGCCGACACCCAGAGGTCGGAGTTGAAGTAGACGCGGAACCACTCCAGCCCGTAGCCCGGCGGCGGGAAGTCGAGGAAGGGGGAGGTGGTGAAGGCGATGGGAACGACGACCAGCGCCGGAGCGACCAGGAAGACGATCACCGCCGCGGAGTAGAGCGGCAGCAGCCGGTCCATCATCTTCGGCCCCAGCGCGCGCCCGACCGGTCCGCCCAGTGCCGACGACGCCTTGGCAAGCGCCGACAGGATTTTTATCCCGGCGCTGCGCAGGTGCCCTTGGCCGCCGCCGGTCCGCCCGGAGGTTTCTCCTGACAGGGAGGACAGGCCGAACAGCCGGTCGTAGACCCAGCAGGTGACCAGCGCCGCGACCAGCATGAAGGTGGCCAGCGCGCCGGCGAAGGCCCAGTTCAGCATCTCCTGGATCTGCGAGATGATGAGCTGCGCCAGCATGGTCTGCTGCGGCCCGCCGAGCAGCGCCGGCACGATGAAGAAGCCGAGCGAGGAGATGAAGGTCAGCAGCCCGGCCGCGGCCACGCCGGGCAGCGACAGCTGGAAATAGACCAGCCAGAAGGCGTTGGCCGGCGGCGCGCCCAGCGTTTCCGCCGCCTGGACCAGCCGGCGGTCGATGGTGGTCATCACCGGCAGCATGGTCAGCACGGCCAGCGGCAGCATGGCGTGGACCATGCCGGCCATCACGCCGAACTCGTTGTGCAGAAGCGGCAGAGGGGACATCCCCGTGCCGGACAGGATCTGGTTGATGACGCCGGTGCGCCCCAGGATGACCATCCAGGCGAAGGTCTTCACCAGATAGCTGGTCCAGAAGGGCACCATTACCGCCAGGATCGCCAGCCCGCGCTGGCGCTCCGGCAGTTGCGCCAGCCAGTAGGCCAGCGGATAGCCGAACAGGAGCGACAGCAGGGCGGTCAGCCCGGCGATGCGGAAGGTGCTCATCAGGACGCGGAAATAGACGTCCGTGGCGACGATGCGGGCGTAATGGTCGCCGGTCCAGACCGAGGTCTCCAGGTCCTGGACGCTGAGGCCGAGCAGCCGCAGCACCGGGAACAGGAAGAAGATGGCGAGGAAGGCGAGGCCCGGGGCGGCCAGCCACAGCGGGCCGAAGCGCAGCCGCCGCCGCGCCGCGGCGAAGGCGCCGTCATGGTTCAGGGTGGCGGCGCTCATGACACCAGCACCCCGGCGTCGGCGCGCCAGCGCACCGCGACCACCTCGCCCAGCCGCGGCGGGGCGGTGCCGCGGCGCAGCCGGACGGTGATCGTCTCCTCGCCGCCGAGCGACACCAGGACGCGGGTCTCGGAGCCGGCATAGACGGTGTCCACCACCTCGCCGCGCACCTCGTTGTCGCCGTCGCCGTCGATGTCGAGCTGCTCGGGACGGACGACCAGCGTGCCGTCCTGGCTGTCCGGCGTGTCGACGGACAGGCGGAAGCTGCCGTTGCCGGTGACCAGCATGGGCGCTCCGCTGCCGTCGCGCCGGACCTGCCCGCGGAAGATGTTCGAGACGCCGATGAAGTCGGCGGCAAACGCGGTCTTCGGGCGGGCGTAGATGTCGTGCGGGGTGCCGAGCTGCTCAATCCGGGCGTGGTTCATCAGGCAGATGCGGTCCGACATGGCCAGGGCTTCCTCCTGGTCATGGGTGACGTAGATGATCGTCGCGCCCGTTTCGCGGTGCAGGCGCTTGATCTCGTACTGCATATGCTCGCGCAGCTTCTTGTCCAAGGCGCCCAGCGGCTCGTCCATCAAAATGACCGAGGGCTGGTAGACGAAGCAGCGCGCCAAGGCGACGCGCTGCTGCTGCCCGCCGGACAGCTCCTTGGGGAAGCGCCCGGCGAGGTGGCCGAGATGGACCATCTCCAGGGCTTCCTTTACGCGCCGCGCCAGGTCCGCCGCGGCGACGCCGCGCATGCGCAGGGGAAAGCCGATGTTCTCCGCCACCGTCAGGTGCGGGAACAGAGCGTAGTGCTGGAAGACGAGGCCGATGTCCCGCTTGTGCACGGGAGTCCGGGTCTCATCCTGCCCATCGATCAGGATGCGCCCGCCGCTCGGCTCCACCAGCCCGCAGATCATCTGCAGAAGCGTGGTCTTGCCGGACCCCGACGGGCCGAGCAGCGTCAGGAACTCGCCCGCCGGGACTTCCAGGCGGGTGGGTTCCAGCGCCGTGATGGCGCCGTACCGTTTGGTCAGGCCGTCGACCAGCAGCTTCGGCGTGGCGGCGGCTCCGGCCTGGACCGGCGCTGTCCGCGCCTGTGCGAGCGGTGAGAGCATGGCGGCGGGTCTCCTTTCCGACAGGCGGGCTTAGCCGAGGATCCAGGCGTTGAAGCGCTCGTTCATCTTCGCCCGGTTGGCGCCCCACCAATCTTCCTTGGCGATGGTCATCACCTTCAGATTGTCTTCGAAGGTCGGCAGCGCCTGGGCGCGCTCCTTCGGGATGCTCTTGTAGGCGTCGAGGTTGGTCGGGCCGTAGGCCAGAACCTCAGTGAAGACGGCCTGACGGGACGGATCGGCGCAGAACTTGATGAACTGGCGGGCGGCGTCGGCGCGCGGGTTGCCGCGCGGGATGCCCCAGCCCTCGATCGAGTATAGCCCCTGGTTCCAGTTGATCTTCACCGGGGCGCCGCCGTCGATCACCGCCTGGGCGCGGGCGTTCCACAGGGCGATCATGTCGACCTCGCCGCTCTGGATGAGCTGGCTGGACTGGGCGCCGCCCGTCCACCACACGGCGACGTGCGGCTTGATGCGGTCGAGCGCCTTGAAGGCGCGGTCGACGTCGAGTGGGTAGAGCTTGTCGAGCGGCACGCCGTCGGCCAGCAGCGCCTGCTCCAGCGTGTCGATCGGGTTCTTGCGCAGCGAGCGGCGGCCGGGGAACTTCTCGACGTTCCAGAAATCGGCCCAGCTCTGCGGGGCGTTGGAGGCGAACTTGTCGGCGCGGTAGCCGAGGATGGTCGAATAGACGTCGGTGCCCATCCAATGGCTGGTCAGCGATTCCGGCATCAGGCCGGGCGCGTCCGCCGCGGTGAAGTTCAGCGGCT
The DNA here is from genome assembly GCF_000632475.1 of Azospirillum argentinense. Taxonomy (NCBI): domain Bacteria; kingdom Pseudomonadati; phylum Pseudomonadota; class Alphaproteobacteria; order Rhodospirillales; family Azospirillaceae; genus Azospirillum; species Azospirillum argentinense. The sequence goes on along the minus strand of NZ_CP007795.1, from coordinate 818,843 downwards.
CCAGCAGGTTCTGCGTCATCAGGATGTCGCGGGCCGACAGGGTCAGGGTGCAGACGTCCCAGGTGTAGGACTTGGTCTCCACGATGGCCTTGAACTGGGCGGTCGGCTCCGCCTCGCGGGCGACGTTGACCACCTTGATGCCGGTGGCCTTCTCGAACGGGTCGTAGAAGGCCTTGCGGAAGGCCGGGCTGTAGGGGCCGCCCGGATCGGCGACGGTGATCTGCGTGGCGGCGAAGGTCGGACGCAGCAGCCCGGCGGGCAGGGTGGCGCCCAGCGCGACGCCGGCGGCCCCCTTCATCAGGCTGCGGCGGCCCATGGAGAAGCCGGAGGTCTTGCTCATGTGAAACTCCCTGTTCTGTGCGGCCGGGGCGTCTCTGTTGCCCCGGTGGAGGAGCGCCGCCATGGCGGCGCGGATGGGCGGATCGTTGCGCCCTTGGACTGGCTGTTGGACTGGGTGTCTGCTTTACGCGCGCTTCGCGGCGCGCTTGGCGAGGAACTCCTCCATCATCCGGGCCGGTTCGCCGGACGCGTAGGCCTCGCGCTGGATGCGCACGCCGGCGGCCAGCGCGTCGCGGAAGCCGGCCTCGGTCATCTCGCGGAAGCGCTGCTTGTCCAGGCGCATGGCGACCGGCGGCTTGGCGGCCAGCTCCTCGGCCAGGGCCAGCGATTCGGCCATGACGCGGTCCTGCGGGACGATGCGGTTGATCAGGCCGATGCGGTGGCTCTCCTCGGCGTCCATCAAACGGCCCGACAGCGTCAGGTCCATGGTGCGGGCCAGACCGATCATCTCCTTCATGATCCACGGGCCGGTGGTGCTGGCGATGCCCGAGTTGATCTCCGGCTGGCCCATGCGCACCCCGGCATGGCCGATGCGGAAGTCGCCGAGCAGGGCGACCTGGAAGGCGGAGCCGGCGGCGACGCCGTTCAGCGCGATGATCAGCGGCTTCGACAGGGTGCGCATGCGGTGGTAGAGGCGCTCCCACTCCGCCACCCACTCCTCGGCGCGGTCGGCGTCGAAGGTCTTGGTCTCGTTCAGGTCCTGTCCGGCGCCGAAGGCACGGTCCCCGGCCCCGGTGAGGATGATCGCGCGCACGCCGTCCTGGTTCTCGAACTGGTCGAAGGCGACGACCAACTCGTCGCGCATCGCGGCGTTCCAGGCGTTCAGGATCTCCGGGCGGTTCAGCGTGATGATGCCGACCGGGCCGCGGACCTCGGTGAGGATGAATTTGAACACGGGACCACTCCTGTATGCGGGGCGTTTCGCGCGCCTTGCGGATGTTCCGGCGCCCGTCGGGGCGGCGCGTCGTATTGCAATACGATACTTGGTATTGAATAGCTTGGCT
>NZ_CP007795.1:0-810000 GCF_000632475.1 Azospirillum argentinense | reverse complement strand
ACGAGGTTCTGACGGACGCGGAATGGGCGCTTCTGTATCCGCTGATCGAAGCCTGCCGCCCGCGCGGCAAGACACCACCCCAGCATCTGCGCCGCACCGTTACGGCAATCCTCTGGCGGCATACGAACGGAGCCAAGGCGCACAGTTTCGTCGGAGTTGGGGCCGTGGTGGATGGCGGCGCAGACCTTCATCCGCTGGGCGCGGCTGGGCGTGTGGGAGCGCTTGCTCGATCTGGCCCAGCAGCGCGGCGTCGCGCTCGGCATGACCTTCCTGGACGGCACGAATATCCGAGCGCACGCGAAGGCGGTGGGCGCCTCGAAAAAGGGGATCTGGAGCACAGCGGGACGTGCGTGAAGTGCTTGGGCGCTCTCGTGGCGGCTATGGCACAAAAGCCTGCGTGATCGTGGATGGCGGTGGGCGGGCGCTCGGCTTCGCCCTGGCGCCCGGCCAAGCCCACGAACTGCCGCTCGCCCCCGTTCTGCTGGCGATCCTGCCAGAGGTTCCCGGCTGGGTCGTGGGGGACCGTGGCTACGCTTCGGACGCCTTCCGTCAGCGGGTCTGAGAACTCGGCGCACGACCGGCGATCCCGCACAAAAAGACCGATGCGCCGGTCGCCTGTCCGGCATGGATCTACAACAACCGCAACCTCGTCGAGCGCTTTTGGGCCAGGATCAAGGAGTGGCGGGCAATTGCCACCCGCTACGAGAAAACTGTCAACTCCTTCACGGGCGTCCTTTGCCTCGCCGCCGCCCTCGATTGGATCAAGCGCTAACAGGCCCTAAACCAGCCCGGCCGCGCGAGCCCACTTGTACTTGGCGCCCAGCACCGAGACCGGCGTCTCGGTCGTGTAGGGGTAGGCCACGACGCCATGGTCATACAGGTGGCTCGCGGCCTCCTCCACCTGGACGTCGCCGGCCAGCGAAGCAACGATGGGCTTCTCGATGCCCTTCGCCTTCATCTCCTCCTTCACCTCGATGACGAGCTTGGCAAACACCATTGGCGGCGTGATGATCGTGTGCCAGTAGCCCAGGATCAACGCGTGGATGCGGTCATCCTCCAGGCCAAGCCGGATGGTGTTCTGGTAGGTCGACGGCGGTTCGCCACCCGTGATGTCCACCGGGTTGCCGGCGGCGCCGAAAGGCGGGATGAATTTGCGGAAGGCGGCGTCGAGGTCCGGCGGCATCGCCATCAACGACAGGCCGTTGTCCACGCAGGCGTCGGACAACAGCACACCCGATCCGCCGGCGCCTGTGATGATCACGACGTTCTCGCCCTTCGGCGTCGGCAACACCGGGATTCCACGGGCGAATTGCAACAGGTCCTGCAGACTGCGCGCCCGGACCACGCCCGACTGCCGCAGCACGTCTTCGTAAATCCTGTCGTTGCCGGCAAGCGCGCCCGTGTGGGAACTGGCCGCCCGTGCGCCAAGCGCCGTCCGCCCGGCCTTCAGCACGACCACCGGCTTCTTCTTCGAAACCTGCTTGGCGGCCTCCGCGAAGGCCCGGCCGTCCTTCAAGTCCTCGCAGTGCATGGCGACGACCTGGGTGTTGTCGTCCTGTTCGAAGAAGTACAGCAGGTCGTCCTCGTCGATGTCCGACTTGTTGCCGAGCCCGACGATCGCCGACACGCCCATCTTGGCGGAGCGGCTGAAGCCGATGATCGCCATGCCGATGCCGCCGGACTGCGACGACAGCGCCGCCTTGCCCTTCACGTCGTACGGCGTGCAGAAGGTGGCGCACAGGTTCTTCGGCGTGTAGTAGAAGCCGTAGATGTTCGGCCCCATCAGCCGCACGTCATGCTTGCGCGCGATGGCGACGATCTCCTCCTGCCCTTCGACGTTGCCGGTCTCGGCGAAGCCCGAAGGGATTAGCACGGCACCGGGGATTTTCTTCTCGCCGACTTCGTCCAACGCCTGGGCGACGAACTTGGCCGGAATGGCGAACACCGCCACGTCGATGTCGCCCGGCACGTCCTTGACGCTCTTGTAGGCCCTGTAGCCGAGGATGTCGTCGGCCTTCGGATGGATCGGATAGATCTCGCCCTTGTAGCCGCCGTTGATGAGGTTCTTCATCACCGAGTTGCCGATCTTCCCATCTTCGGCCGAGGCGCCGATGACGGCCACCGCCTCGGGCTTCATGATCCGGTTCATCTGCCGGACGATCTGCTCCTGCGACGGCCGGTAGCGCGGCGTTCTGGCCGCGAAATCCAGGACCACGCGCACGTCGGCGGCGGTGGCTCCGTTCTCGCGCGCGAAGACCGGGTTGAGGTCGAGTTCGACGATCTCCGGCACCTCGTCGACGAGGCGCGAGACGTTGACGATCACCTCGGCGAGCGCTTCGTGGTCGACCGCCTTGCCGCCACGCACGCCCTTCAGCATCTCCGCGGCCTGGATGCCGTCAAGCATCGAGAGGGCTTCCTCGCGGCTGACCGGGGCGAGGCGGAAGGTGATGTCCTTCAGCACCTCGACCAGCACGCCACCGAGGCCGAAGGCCACCAGCTTGCCGAAACTCGGGTCCGTGATGGAACCGACGATGACCTCCACGCCGCTCTGCAGCATCTGCTGGACCTGCACACCGATCAAGTCCGCCCCGGGATCATGGGCGCGGGCGTTCTCCATGATGGTCCTGAAGCCTTGTCGGACGGCGTCGGCGTTCTGGAGACCAACCAGGACGCCGCGGGCTTCAGTCTTGTGCAGGATCTGCGGCGACACGATTTTCATCACCACCGGGAAACCCATACCCTCGGCGAGGGTAACGGCTTCCTCGGCGCTCGTCGCCAAGCCTTCCTTCGGCACTGGAATGCCGTACACATCGCAGAGTTGCTTGGCTTCCGGCGCGGTCAGCGCATTGCGGCCCTCGGCCTTGGCGGTGTCGAGAAGGCGGCGGACGACATCCGTTGGACGCTCGGTGTGGAGCGGATCGATGACTGTGGTCATGGCCTTTCCTCCTTTGCAAACTGGTCGGCTCACGTCTTGAAGGTGAGCTTGGATGGATTTTCGGGGGCGGCGGCCTCCTGCAACGCGTCGCCGGTGATGCGCTGATGGGCCATCGCGTTTGTCCTTTTCGGGGAGGGCCGCCGCCTGTCCTACTCGGTGGTCAGCGGTCTGCGCGCGGCACCCAGAGCGCCGCTGTCGCGAACCTCGCCGATGCGGCGTTCGTCGAAGCCGAGCACCTCGCGCAGGATCTCGTCGGTGTGTTCGCCCAGCAGCGGCGACCGCGTGACCTCGGTCGGGCTGTCCGACAGCTTGATCGGGTTGCCGACCGTCAGGTACTTGCCGCGCGTCGGGTGATCGACCTCGACGATGGTGCCGGTCTCGCGCAGCGACTGATCCTCCGCCAACTCCTTCATCGACAGGATGGGGCCGCAGGGGATGTCGTACTTGTTCAGGATCTCCATGACCTCGAACTTCGTCTTGGTCATGGTCCATTCTTCGACGGTCGCGAAGATGTCCTTCAGGCGCGGCAGGCGCGCGGCGGGCGTCGCGTAGTCCGGATCGGTGACCCATTCCGGCTTGCCGATGACGTCGCAGATCTTCGCCCAGACCGGCGCCTGGGTGATGAAATAGATGTAGGCGTTGGGATCGGTCTCCCAGCCCTTGCACTTCAGGATCCAGCCCGGCTGGCCGCCACCCGAGGCGTTGCCGGCGCGCGGCACGGTGTCGCCGAACTCGCCGTTGGGGTACTGCGGGTACTCTTTCAGTGGGCCGCGCTCCAGCCGCTGCTGGTCGCGCAGCTTGACGCGGCAGAGGTTCAGCACGGCGTCCTGCATGGCCGCCAGCACCTTCTGGCCGCGCCCGGTCTGGGTGCGCTGGTAGAGCGCCGTCACGATGCCCAGCGCCAGATGCAGGCCGGTGCCGCTGTCGCCGATCTGGGCGCCGGTGACCATCGGCGGGCCGTCGTCGAAGCCGGTCGTCGAGGCCGAGCCGCCGGCGCACTGCGCGACGTTCTCATAGACCTTGCAGTCCTCGTAGGGTCCGGGGCCGAAGCCCTTGACCGAAGCGACGATGATTCGGGGGTTCAGCTCCTGGATGCGCTCCCAGGTCAGGCCCATGCGGTCGAGCACGCCGGGGGCGAAATTCTCGACCATCACGTCGCAGATGCGCACCAGATCCTCCAGGACGCGCTTGCCGTCCGGGTTCTTGGTGTCCAGCGTGATGGACCGCTTGTTGTGGTTCAGCATGGTGAAGTAGAGGCTGTCGGCCTCGGGCACGTCGCGGAGCTGGCCGCGCGTGATGTCGCCCTCGCCCGGACGCTCGACCTTGATCACGTCGGCGCCGAACCACGCCAGAAGCTGCGTGCAGGTCGGACCCGACTGAACATGGGTAAAGTCCAGAACCCGCACGCCTTCGAGTGCCTTGCCCATGCCGTCTCTCCCTGTTGAGCCGCAGGCATGCGGAGCCTGGCGGCGTGACCAAACCGTTCGCCATTGAAACGAGCAGGAGTGGAGGATGCGGGCCGTTGATCCCCGCGGGCCTCTGAATGGCTACCGAAGCCAGCCCTTTATTTCCAATATTCGCTGATTACCTTCTTTTGTTCTCGCGTATTGTTTGCCGTGCTGTGTTGTGTACTCCTGGGCAAAACCCTGCCTGACCAATTCGCAAAGTGCCGGCCTCACGGCGGCCGGCTTCAAGCTTGCCGCCTTCGTGATGGCCAGCAGCGAGACCGGAGGTGTCGTGGCCTCGGGACCCGGCATGGCGCGCAGCGTGTTGAGCATGGCCCAATTGACGGATGTCGGAGAGATCACACACGCCTCCCTTGGTGCGCTGGGGATCGCTGCCTTTTGCAGTCCATGTTGCAATCGGCTCTGGCATGCCAGATCCAATACACCCAGGCTAAAACCTCAAGCTCGCTTGAGGTCAAGAAGAATTTTGGGGCAGTGAATCGGTCTGATTGGGCCTGAGGTGCACCCCCGTCTTCCAAAGCCCCCGTTTCGGCGTTGATGCGCATTTGGGCTTGAGCCGCACTCAGGCACCCTGGCGCGACGGTAAGCGCCTTCAGCGCCAGCGTGGTTCAAGCGATCAGAGGGCACAGGAAGATGGAGAGAGCTCCGCTTTGAAATGGGAAGAAAGGCCGTTGTTCGCTGTTGCGGCAATGGCACTGAGGGAGACGCTGCATGGTTTCATCCGCATCGATGCCGCATATCGTCCTGCTGGGCGATTCGATCTTCGATAACTCCGCCTATGTCGGAGGCGGACCGGACGTGACGGCACAGCTTCGTTTGCGTCTACCGTCGGGCTGGCGTGCGACGTTACGAGCAGAAGACGGTGCCGTGACCAGCAGCGTCGTTCGGCAAATCCAGCAATGTCCTCCTGACGCGACTCATCTCATCGTGAGTGTGGGCGGCAACGATGCGTTGCGCCACTCCGGTCTGCTGGATGAAGGAGCGCGATCTGTTGCCGCGGTGGTCAACAGGCTGGGCGAGATACGGGAGCGGTTCGAGGGCGACTATGGGACAATGCTCGACGCCGTCTTGGCCTCGCGCTTGCCGACGGCGGTCTGCACGATCTACGACGCGCACTATCCCGACCCGCTTCGGCAACGATTGGTCATTACCGGCCTGACCATCTTCAACGATGTCATCACCCGTGAGGCATTCATACGGGGCTTGCCGCTCATCGACTTGCGCCTGGTCTGCGACAAGGCAGAGGACTACGCAAATCCCATCGAGCCATCTGTCCAGGGTGGTGCGAAGATCGTCGCTGCCATCGCCGCTTTGACCACCTCCCACAACTGGTCACAACGACGATCGGCGGTGTTTGCGTTCTGACGAGGACAACCACCATCCCTCCTGACGTTGCCACCTCGAAAGTGGACACAATTTACTGAGTAAAGAATAGCCACGCTACCGTGCCGACTGAAGCCAGCGCGGCGAGCGTTGCGCCGCTTCGCGTCATGACACCCTGGCGATACAACAGCACAACCATGCCGATCAGCAGCGGCGAGACGATCAGCAGTCCGATTTGGGCTTCATTCATTGGCACTGTCGCTTCCGTCGGATCAGTTGGTGGTTCGGGCGCGATATGGATGCTGCGAGCGTGGAGAACGGGCAGCCTTGATCGTCGTCAAAAGCAGCTGGACTTCATCGGATTCGGTCGCACATCGGATAGTGGGCACGCGGGACCGCGGTATCGGCGCCGTCAGGTGATCGCGCCGAACAGGGCCTCGATGAAGGCCTACGGGGCCGGAATGTTGTTGATGGGAACGGCGGCGACCTGCCCGTTACGGACTATGGCGACGATCTGTTCGCCAGCGATGGTCTGCCGAGCGGTGTGGAAGCTCTCGAATCCGAGTCCTGGCCAGACCGCCGCTTGGTGCCTATCGCCTGATCATACGACGCTCTTTCGCTGGAGCCACACGATGCGCCGGAGTTGAATGGGCGCCTCCACAGGCAGCTGCTCATGACGAGCGGTTCGCGGCGGGGCGATGGTCAGCGTTGCAGCTCAAGAGGTAGCAATCATGAGGTCATTCATCTGGAAACGTGGATCACGCTGAATCGTTCGCCACCGTCCTGGTTATCTTGCGCAAAATTTGTTCAATATTGCTTCTACGAGGCTCGGCACGATGGTCGATTTTCCGCCAAGCATAGCGCTCGATGGGTGCCGGACCGCCTATTTATGCATCCGTCAGGCTCAGTATGCATGCACCGACGAGGCTGCCCAAAAAGAAGGCATTCTGTGTTTCTCCTCTATGGCGAAGAATTACGCCGAGATGGTGCTGCGCCATGGAAATATAATTCAGCGCTGGAAAGCAAAACAATTGCTCAAAAAAGTTCTTCGAGCTTGCGGGAGTGAAGGTTGATTTCAACAGAGAGGCGTTCTTCCGGATGGAGTGTGGGAAAGAAGTTGAGGAGGCTTTTTTGACAGGGCTGGCAGCTCTGCCTCAAGGCATATGTCGATGTCTATCTTTGGGGGGTGGTATTTTTATCTGATCACATACCGGCGTATTTTTGTATAATGCTCCAGGGAAGAGAAGGGCGGCCCTTGGAGACAGGAATTGCTGAAGTCCTTACAGAAGCGAGCGCCTCGTAAAAAAGCCAACCGCCTGCTGTCATTCCTCCTGCTCATCGCTGCTCCGTTGCTGGCGTTCGAGCTCTTTCCGATCATGCAGCTTCATGCGGCCCGTGAGGCCGAGCTTCGACAGGATGCCAGCCACTTTCTTGACCTTGTGGACGCGGAACAAAGACGGATCATACAGGATATCCATCACATCCTGTTCGCTCTTACCGAAGCGGGGGTGGGGCGTATGGATGCCACGGCCTGCCAGGAGGTCATGTCCCGGATCAGGGCCAAGTATCCGAGCTACATGGCAATGGAAATTTCCGACGCGGACGGTGCCGTATGGTGCTCGACAGATCCTATGACGGTGGGGCGGGTGATTGCAGGTCGGCTCCTCCAGGATGCGGCGAGCACCGATGGCATCGTCACAGGCCAGTCCATGCGATCGCCGATCACGGGACAACCCGCCATTCCCTTCGCCCGTGCCCACCGCCGGGAGGATGGAGATTATCATGGAGTGATTGCGGCACTTCTCGACACCGCTTGGCTGCGGGAGTCCCTCACGCAGGACTCTTTGCCGGACAACACCTGTCTCCTTGTCGCCGACCGTGACGGAACGGTTCTCGCAACCATCCCTGACGCACCGGAACTGGCCGGCCGCTTGTTGCCGGAACCGTTCGGTCCTTTGTTGCGCGAGGCGACCAAAGGTGTGGTTGAATTGGCGGGGATGGACGGTCGGCCACGGGTGTTTGCCTATTCACCGGCAACGTCGGGTGCCCAGGGCCTGTATCTGCACGTCGGGCTCGACAAAGCGACGGCGATGCGTCCCATCCACACCGCAACCTTCTGGACCGTGGCCGTCTTTCTGGGGCTGCTCCTGACCACGGGCCTCGGCGCCCTGTGGGGTATACGCCGTTTCCTGAGAGTGCGCGAAGAGGCCCAACACTCCGCCCGCAAAGTCAGCGTGTTGCTGGCCAACACCGTGGATGGCGTCATCGAGTTCGATCGGGACTGGCGATTCCTCGAACTCAACGATATGGCCAGGACCCTGGTCGCTCAAGGCCGCGACCTGCACGGCATGCGGCTGTGGGACGCCTTTCCCGAACTCGCCGAAGGCCAGTTGGCGGATGAGTTGCACAGGTCCATGACCGAACGGGTTCCGGTGGACGTCGAATTCCGCGGTCCGCAGACCGGCCGCTGGTTCTGGCTCCGAGCGTTTCCCACCCCGAGGGGCCTGACCGTCCATCTGTTGGACATTTCCCGACGGACGATGGCCGAAGAGGAACTTCGGGCAAGCAACGAACGCCTCAGCTTGGCCCTGCAGTCGGCTCAGGCCGGCAGTTTCGACTGGGATTTGCGCACCGGGCACGGGCACTGGTCGGAGGGCAGTTATCGCCTGTTCGGCTTGGACCCGGAGAGCGATGCTCCCTGCTTGGAGTCCTGGCTCCGTACAGTGAAACCGGACGATGTCGAAACCATCACGGCCGCGGCTCAGGCGCAGCTCTTCGGTGAGCGGAAGCCCTATCTCGCACTGGAATACCGCATCATGCTCCCGGATGGGACGGTCCGATGGGTGTTATCCACCGGGCGCGTCCATTACGACACGGACGGCACGCCGTTGCGCATGAGCGGCCTGAACATCGACATCACCGAGCGCAAGTCCGTGGAGGCGGCCTTGCAGCGGAGCGAACGGAATCTCGCCATTGCCTTGAACGCCGCAAACGCTGGTTTGTGGGATCTTGATCTCCGCAACGGTGCCGTAACCTGGTCGGATGGAATGTACCGTCTGTTGGGTGTCGATCCGACGACGTTCCTGAGGTGGTCCCCGTTCCCCGGACAGTTGGATAAGCTTGGTTCGCCCATCAGGAAGGACGGACCCGATGACGGGGAAACGGAAGCGGTATTCGGCGGAGTTCAAGGCGAAGGTGGCGCTGGAGGCGATTCGGGGCGAGCTGACGGTGTCGCAGCTCGTGGCCAAGCACGGGGTGCACCAGACGCTGATCAACGCCTGGAAGAAGCAGGCCGTCGAGGGGATGGCCGGGGTGTTTTCCGGCAAGGCGGAGGCTGCTGAGGCCAGCCATCAGGGCGAGGTGGAAAAGCTGCACGCCATGATCGGCCAGTTGGTCGTGGAACGCGATTTTTTGCGCAAGGCCTCCGGACGATGAGCATTGGCCGGAGGCGGGAGATGATCGAGCCGGAGCATCCGCGCCTGTCGATCACGCGACAGTGCGCGCTGGTGTCGCTCAGCCGCTCCAGCTATTACGAGCCGGTGAAGGGCGAGCCGGCCGAGAACCTGGAGCTGATGCGGCGGATCGACGCGCAGTTTTTGGAGACGCCCTGGTACGGCAGCCGGCAGATGACCCGTCATCTCCGGCGCCAGGGGCAGGAGGTCAACCGCAAGCGGGTCCGCCGTCTGATGCTGCGGATGGGCTTGCAGGCGGTCTACCAGCGTCCAAAGACGACGGTGCCTCATCCGGAGCACAAAATCTGGCCGTACCTGCTGCGGGACATGGTCATCGACCGTCCGAACCAGGTGTGGTGCGCTGATATCACGTACATTCCCATGCGCCGTGGCTTCCTGTACTTGGTCGCCGTGATGGACTGGGCGACACGTCGGGTGCTGGCGTGGCGACTGTCGAACACCATGGACGTCGAGTTCTGCCTGGAGGCGGTGGAGGAGGCGATGGCGCGGCACGGCCGCCCGGAGATCTTCAACACCGATCAGGGCAGCCAGTTCACCAGCCCGCGCTTCACCGGCCTCTTGACCGCGGCCGGCATTCGGGTGTCGATGGATGGACGGGGCCGCTGGATGGACAACGTGTTCATCGAACGGCTCTGGCGATCGCTGAAGTACGAGTGTGTCTACCTCCATGCCTTCGAGTTGGGCAGCGAGGCGCGGGCCGGAATCGGCCAGTGGATCGAGTATTACAACGCCGACCGACCGCACTCTGCGCTCGGCGGCCGAACCCCGGCTGAAGCCCACCAGGGCGTCCCGGTTGGGATCAGATTGGCGGCATGACACGGACCTGAACCAAGCTTATCCCAGCCGCAAAACTGTCCGGGGAACGGGGACCACCTCATCCACCCCAGTGAACCCGCGTTCTACGACTTGGTTGTTGCGGACGATCACCCGGCGTTGCGGCAGGCCGTGCAGGACGTGCTCGAAGGCCGGCGGCCGGATTACCAAGCGGAGTTTCGCATCTCGCATCCGGGAAAGGGGGTCTGCTGGTTACTGGGAGTGGGGCGGGCGGAACATGATGGCAGCGGTCGTCCAGTCCGCCTGAGCGGCATGAACATGGACGTCTCCGAGCGTCGGGCAATGGAGCAGGCTCTGCGGGATGCCAAGACTCTGGCCGATGAAGCCAACCAGTCCAAGTCCAGATTCCTGGCCGCCGCCAGCCACGATTTGCGGCAACCGCTCCAGTCGGCTTTGCTGTTCGCCGGCGTTTTGCAGTCTCATGCCCTCGAGGACCGGAGCCGCCGGTCGCTGATGGCCTTGGAGCGTGCCTTGGACACGTTGAAGGCTCTGCTCGACAGCCTGCTCGACGTTTCTCGCTTGGATGTCGGAACGATTGTGCCTCAGGTCCGTGACATGCCGCTTGCATCGCTGCTGGATGAGATGCGAGCCGCTTATTCACCGATCGCGGCGAGCAAGGGTCTGGAACTCCATGTCACCGACCCCGGACCAACTCTGGCGGTGCGAAGCGATCCGGTGCTGCTCGGTCGCATAGTGCGCAATCTGGTCGAGAATGCTTTGCGCTACACCCCTGAAGGCTATGTGCGGGTCGTCTGCGACATCACTCCCGACCGCGTGAGCATCCAGGTTCACGACAGTGGAATCGGCATATCCGCCGAGCAGATGGGTCGGGTGTTCGAAGAGTTCCATCAGGTCAACAACCCGGAACGCGACCGGAGCCAAGGGTTGGGCCTGGGGCTTGCCATCGTGCAGCGGCTCTCCCAACTGCTTGATCACCCGGTGACCGTACGCTCCGAACCGGGGCGTGGATCGACCTTTGCGGTCGATGTCCCCCTTGCGGGCGCCGCGGGGACAAGTCCGCCCCGGCCCAAGCCGGTTGTAACGGCCGACGGGCAACGGCGTTTGGCTGTTCTGATCGATGACGACGTGATCGTGCTCTCCGGGTTGCGGACATTGTTCATGGAGTGGGGCTACGAGGTCGTCATCGCCGGGTCCGCGGCGCAGGCTCTCGAAGGTCTGCGAGACATGCCGCGTGCGCCGGACCTTGTCGTCGCGGATTACCGACTGCGAGGAGGCGACGTCGGAACGGACGCCGTCGCCTCCATCCGCGCACAGGCTGGCCATCCGATACCCGGCATCATTCTGACCGGGGATATGGGGTCTGACAGCGAACGTGACGCCACGGACCTTGGCGTGACATTCCTCCGCAAACCCGTCGCCTCCAATCAACTCCTTGCCGCCGTGCAGGAGCTTCTCGGCAGCTGACCCGCCCTCATTGCCGAGTTGGTTCGATCCCCGCACCGGGTTCGGCAAAGGCCGTTCTGCTCGTATCACGCCGTTGTGGACACGCCTTCGCTTTGAGCACGGCAAGGGCATGCCCATCGATCATGTGGCCATTTCACTGGAAGCGCGCATCGTCGCGGTCGCAGACATGTTCGACGCGCACACGTCGGAACGTCCCTACAAGGGAGTGTGGACGAATGATGCCGCAGCGGCCTTCCTCCAGGAGCAGGCGGGCCGGAAGTTCGATCCGGACTGCGTCGCGGCTCTCCTCGCGGACATCAGCGCCATTGAGGCCATCCAGCAGCAGTTCCGCGACATCCCCTCAGGATTGCTCATGCCCGGCCGCTGGCGCCGGTCACGGAGCCCCCTCGGGCGAGGGCTCTCGATCACCCGCCTATAGACGATGCGACAGAGCCAGCCAATGGCAGGGCGACGCTGATCGTTGTTCCCGCCCCTGGGCGGGACTCCACCGTGATCGCATAGCCGAGGTGATCCGCCAGCGTCTTCACGATAAACAGGCCAAGGCCCAGGCCAACGACCTCATCTCCGGCTTCGATGCGGTAGAACTCTTCGAAAATGTCGGCCAGGGAACTCTCCGGGATGCCACGGCCGGTATCGGAGACGTCGACCCACACCCTGCCGTCGTCGGTGCGGCACACGATCCGGATTTCCCCGCGGTCGGTGTATTTGATGGCGTTATCGACGAGGTTGTGGAGGATGCGCGATGCAAGCAGCCGGTCCGTGCGTACCGTTAGGCCGCTGCCGCTCCCTTCCATGCGCCAGTCGAGCCCCTTGGCTTCGGCGGCCAGTTGGAACGTCGCTGTGGCGTGCGTCATCAGATCGTCCAACGGGACGTCTTCGATCCGGACGGCGATCGTGCCGTCGTCCATCCCCACCAAGTCCTGCACGCCATCCATCAGTCGCTTCACCACGCCCAGGCAGTGCTTCATCGTCGACACGTAGATTTCCCCGCGGGGTGTGACCCGGGACGACAGGGCGTGGGTGGCGAGGGTCAGGGCATGGACCGGTTGGCGCAAGTCATGGTTCAACGTCGCAAGGAGCCGGGTGCGCGCCGTGCTGGCCCGCGCCAGTTCCTTGGCCTGTGTCCGTGCGGCTTCGGCCGCCTCCTGCAACGATTCAAGCAGGCGGACGTTGGACAGCGCCAGGGCCGCCGATCGGGCGATCGCCAACAGGAGGGTGACGGTGCCCGTGTCGGGCGTGTGCCGCGCTGCCCAGTAGGCACCGATGGCGGCGATGGGCTCTGGCGCGCCGACCGGCACCATGACGAGGCTCCGCACGAAGGTGGGGCGATAGGCTTCGTGCGGGATGCGCGGATCGGCGTAGATGTCCGGGATGACCGCCGGTTGCCCGGTCAGCATGGCCCAGCCCGAGATGCACATGCCCATGGGAAACCGCTGTCCCTTCCACAGCGGGCTGATCGCGTTCTCCTCAACGTAATGGCACAGGTCGCCATCGCGCAGCACGATGGTGACGCCGTCGGCGCCGGTCAGGCGGCGCGCGACCGTCCGGAGGATGGAGACCACGGCCGGCAGGTCATGGGCAAAGAACAGGCGTTCGTTGAGATCGACGAGCGCCGTCAGATGGTCGGCATCGCGCAGGGCGGACGGTTGCAGGGCATCGGTATCGGCAGCGGGCATCAGCCACGGTTCCCAGGCGGTTCGTCACGCCAACAGTCCTTGGCGTGAAGAAGCGGACGAGCGCTTCGTAGACCGAAATATAGCGCATGGAAGCCGCTTCCGCAGCAGGAACTACAGCGCCATCGGCTGCCGATGCCTGTGCGATCACAACCTTTGGAGGTCGGCCCGGTTCTGGGGGAACCGCCGGAACCGGTTGAATTGGCGGAGGGTTGAATCGCCATGGCAGCACGGAGACAATTCATGGCGGAGGCTCTCAGCAACCGAACCATCGACATCGTCAAGGCCACGGTTCCCGCCCTGGAGAAAGGCGGCACCGCGGTCACCGACCGCATGTATCAGCGATTGTTCCGCACCCCGGAAATCCGTGACCTGTTCAATCAATCCCATCATGGCGAGACCGGGTCGCAGTCCAAGGCGTTGACGGCAGCGATCATCGCCTATGGCCGCAACATCGACAACCTGGGTGTGCTGGCCTCGCGGGTGGAGCGGATCACGCAGAAGCATGTCGGGCTGAACATCCTGCCCGAACATTACCCCTATGTCGCCGATGCCCTGCTGGGCGCAATCAAGGACGTGCTGGGCGACGCCGCGACCGACGAGGTCCTCGACGCCTGGGGCGAGGCCTATTGGTTTCTGGCGGACGTGCTCAAAGCGCGGGAGGCCAGCGTCTACGCCGGGCTCGCCGCGGCGCCGGGCGGATGGAACGGCTGGCGCGACTTCACGGTGGAGAGCGTGACGCCGGAGAGCGACATCATCCGCTCCTTCATCCTGGTTCCGGCAGACGAGCGCGGTGTGATCCGCCACCGCCCCGGTCAGTATCTGACCTTTGCGCTGGATGTGCCGGGAGCCGGTGTGCTGAAGCGCAACTATTCCATCTCCTCCGCTCCGGATTCCCGGTCCTACCGCATCAGCGTCAAGCGGGAGGAGGGCTTGGGCAGGCCGGCGGGGCTGGCATCCAACTGGCTGCACGATCACGCCAAGCCGGGCACGGTGCTGAAGGTGGCGCCCCCGGCCGGCGAATTCTTCCTCGACGAAGCTTCCGCCGGGCCGGTCGTGCTGCTGAGCGGTGGGGTGGGGTTGACCCCGATGATGAGCATGCTGGAGAACATTGCCGGTTCCGGCGATGGCCGGCCGACCTGGTACATCCACGGCGCCGAAAACGGCCGCGTTCACGCGATGCGCGATCATTCCCGGGCACTGGCCGCTCAGGCTCGCAACATCACGCTGCGCACCTATTACAACGCCCCTGACCCGGCCGACGTTCAGGGGCGCGACTACGATGAGCGAGGTTTCATCAGCATGGATTGGATCGTGGCCAACACCCCGACGCAGGAGGCGGCCTACTATCTGTGTGGCCCTCGACCGTTCCTGCGCGCTATGGTCGGCGGCCTCGCCGGCCGGGGCGTGCCATTGGGCAGCATCCATTACGAGTTCTTTGGCCCAGCGGACGAACTGCTTGCCGTATGAGGTTTCAGGGCGTGCGCCGATTCAGTTCAGGGCGAACGTCAAGGGCGCTGCGCATGCTGCCTTCCAATTGCCACCATGCGCCTTTGCTCTGCAGGGAGTCACTGTAATGCCTCGAAATCCACGGCGCTCCGCTTTCTTGCAGAAGCATAATCTGGTGTCATTCCTATTGACCCATCTGGCGATTGGGGTCGTGGCCGGCGTTGTCGTTTGCCTCGGCCTTCTCGCGCTGGATGTCGCCAGTCTCCGTACACTGCTCCTTGGCTCCGACTACTGGCTGATCGGTTTCATCCTGCTCTTCGGCTCGGTTTGCGGAACGTTCGGCGGTGTGGCGATGGCTGTCGCCGTGATGAATCTGGGCGACTGGTCCGATCACCCGGATCGGGATTACTGACCCACCCCTGGCATCGTCAGGGGACGACCGCCGTGAAGCCGGCGACGATCGGGTTGCCGTGTGGGGTTGAACAGAGGTCCTTGATCGACGGACCCGTCGTCCGGGCTCACGCCGCTCACATGGCCGCGCTCTTCGCGCCCTCCCATCCACCTCGACCTCATGCAACATGAAGTGCATGGCCCTGCGCGTCCAGAACCAGCACCGATTGCCGTGCCCGGTAGCGGAAGGTCACCCGCCTCCGACCATGGTCCACACCCGTTCCCTGTTCATGAACCTGATGGACCATGCCCTTCTTCAGTTTTTCCATGAAGGCGCCCGGTTCGAGGCCGAGGAGCGGCCCCACGATCGCAGCGTCAAACACAAGATCTCCAGCTCCGTCCACCTCGGCAACCTGGGTTCCGAGCAGCGCTGTAGGCTGTGGTTGCGTTTCCGTCATGTCCGCCTCGCTTGTCCTTGGAATGATGACCGGGGGGGATCATGACGTGAAGCGTTGTCGCCGTCTTTGCCCAGGGGCAAATGCACGAAAACTGCCCGGTCACCGGCGGCGCATCGTTCGCCATGGCGGCCGCCGGCCTCAACGGGCCTTGGTCGGATCGCCATACTGGACCGGCTGGCCCGTCGCCGGTGCGCTGATCCCGAAGCGGCCGGCCATCTGCCGAAGGGCGTCGCGGTCCTTCTGGATGGGCACCAGACTGGTGATCGCGAAGGTGGCAAGCTCGCGGTCCGGCGTGTTCGACGCCTCGGTCTGGTAGAGGTCGACGATGCGGTCATGAATGCGAAGCTGCGCCTCAATGTAGCCCTTGGCGAAGGCATCGCCCGACGCCCCGGACAGCGCCTTGACGGCGTCCGGCGTCATGCCCTCCTGGGCGTTCGCCGGGTTGGGCACCGCCCCGGCTGCACCGAAGGCGTCGGCGCGCTGCGGCTTCAACTGGTCGGCCGGCGGCAGGGGGCGGGCCGAGGAGAGCCGCTTCAGGGACTCACCCAAGGTGGCGTGGGTCTCCGCAATTCCTTTGGCCAGGTTCTTGAACGCGTCGTCCGCCCCCTTCTCCGCCGCGAGACGCCCGAGTTCCGCCTGCCCCTGGCTGGCCGCGGCCGCCTCCTTGAGGAAAAGCGCATCCTCGACGGGCAGGGACTGTCCCAGCTGCGGCGGCAGGCGGGGCGTGGTATCCGGCCGGATGTTGACCGGCGCCCACGGAGAGCCGGACACCAGGACGGCTCCGAGGATGGCGGCAAGGATGATCCTGAGCATGATGCCTCCTGTTTCTTGAGCGTTCAGCCGGCCAACTGGCGGTAGATGGCGGGCAGCGCCGCCGGCAGGCGCGCGGCGTGCTGGAAGATGGCGTAGGCGCCGGGGCCGAAGATGTAGGGCAGGTAATCGCGCCCCTTCTCGTCCACCGTGACGCCGAACAGCCGCAGTCCGGCGCGGCGCGCCTCCTGCACCGCCACGCGCGTGTCCTCGATGGCGTAGCGGCCCTCGTAATGGTCCGTGTCGTTCGGTTTGCCGTCCGTCAGCACCAGTAGCAGCCGGTGTGTGTGCGGGCGGTCCTTGAGAAGGGCCGTCGCGTGGCGCAGCGCCGCTCCCATGCGTGTGTAGCTGCCCGGCTTGAGCGCCTGGATGCGGCGCACGATGTGGGCGTCCAACCGCTCCTCGAAGTCCTTCACGGTGCGCATGTCCACCCGGTGGCGCCGGTGCGAGGTGAAGGTGAGGATGGCGTGCTCGTCGCCGCAGGCGGTCAGCCCGTGCGTCAACGCCAGCAGAGCCTCCTTCTCGACGTCGGGCACGCGCCGCTCCTCGATGTAGCTGTCGGTGGACAGCGAGACGTCGACCAGCACGCACACCGACAGATCGCGGGCGACGTTGCGCACCGCCGTGTAGACCCGATCCGAGCCGATGCCCCCCGCCCGCCGGTCGGCGACCGAGCGGACCAGAGCCGACAGGTCGAGTTCATCACCGTCGGGCTGTCCGGTCATCACCTGGCGGCGCGGCCGCATCGCCTCGAACTGGCGGCGGACCAGCCGGATGCGGCGCAGCGCGTCGTCGTCGGGCCGCCACTCCTCCCCCTCCAGCGCGGCCGGCTCGGCGATCACCCGGCAATGGTCGGGATGATAGAGGCGGCGTTTCCAGTCCCACTCGGGATAGGTGATTTCCGCCCGCAATGGCGCGACGTCGGCCTCCTCGGAGGCCAGATCGAGGTCGAGCTTGAGCTTGGTCGACGCCTTGCGCTCGTGCTGGCCTACGGAGATTTCGTCCAGGTCCTCCGCGGCCTTGCGCGCGCCTTCCTCGTTGTCGTCCTCGACCTTGCGATTGAGATTGACCATCTCCGCCAGCCCGAGAATCTTCTCGAAGCGGTTCAGCATCAGCGGGTCGTCGCGCCGGGTCTGGTCGTTGTCGCGGCGCTTGGCCCTGCGGCGCTTGCCGTCGCCTTCGGCCCCGGCGCCGCCCTCCTCATCCGTTTCGGGGGAGGCGGCGCCCTCCGGTGGCGCGGAGACCTCGCCCCACAGCGCCGCCGCCCTCATCGCCCTGTTGGGGATCGGCGCCGCATCGGCCACCACGCTGTACGCCGAACCGAAGGTCAAGGAGCCGGCGGTCGACATTGTCCAGGACCCCGCGGCGGTCCCGGCGCCGGAAGCGGCGGGCAAGCGCGCCCCCAAGACCCACAACGTCGTGTTGACCACGACCGAGGTCGAAGCCATGCTGGATGACGGCACGACCTACACTTACTGGACGTTCAACAACAAGGTCCCCGGCCCGATGGTCCGCGTCCGTGTCGGCGACACGGTGAACGTGTCCATGACGAACGCGCCCGGGTCGGTCATGAACCATTCCATTGATTTCCACGCGGCCACCGGTTTCCTCGGCGGCGGACAGATCACCCAGGCGGAGCCGGGCCAGACCAAGGAATTCTCGTTCAAGGCGATGGCGCCGGGTGTGTACGTCTATCATTGCGCCACGCCGATGGTCGCCCAGCACATCGCCAAGGGCATGTTCGGTCTGATCGTGGTCGAACCCGAAGACGGTCTGCCGAAGGTCGACAAGGAGTTCTACGTCATGCAGCAGGAGATCTACGCTACCAAGGCGAAGAACCTGCCGGCCGCGGAGGACGACTTGACGGCTTGGTGAACGAGAAGCCTGGCTATCTGGTGTTCAACGGCGCTGTGGGTGGTTTGGTGAAGGACAAGCCATTGAAGGCCAGTGTGGGCGAAACCGTGCGCATCTGGTTCGGTGTCGGTGGACCGAATTTCACCTCGTCGTTCCATGTCATCGGCGAGATCTTCGATCGCGTCCACAACCTCGGTGCCCTCGACACGCCGCCGCTGAAAAACGTGCAGACGGTCACGGTGGCGCCCGGAGGGGCGACGATGGTGGAGTTCAAGGTCGACTACCCTGGCAAGTACGCCTTGGTCGACCACGCTCTGAGCTGTGCCACCAAGGGGCTCATCGGCATTCTGGAAGTCGATGGCAAGGCGGACGACAGCATCATCCTCGACAAGAGCGGCGACTCCCGCAAGCAGCTCGGCGAGATGAAGCATTGATCCCACTCCGGTGGGATGCTCACGGGGAGGGTGGGGGTGAGACCCTGCCTTCCTCCGTTGGGCATTTCCCGTTTGCCGCCGGTGCTTGGCCGTTCCGTTTGCGCGAGGACAAAGAGGCTCTTGCATCATCGTGGCACGATCCGGTCATGACCTTTCCATCCTTCTATGATGCGGCGCCGCGGCTCGTCGTGTTCGATCCGCTCAGCGCGTTCCTCGGCGCGGCCGAGGACGGCCTGCTTGAGTACGGCTATGCCGATGCGGTGCGGCTGGCCGGCCATTCCTGCCCGACCGTCGCGGGCGCTTACCTGATGACCGTACGGTCACTGGAGCGTCTGTATCCCGATGAGGTGCCCGAGCGCGGGGCCGTCGCGGTGTCTGTTCGCGAGGCCGCCGACGACGGTGTGTCAAACGACATCCCGAACTGCCCCCCTGGCGACACGAGGAGCTGCCCCCCGGTTGCGCCGCTCAGGCGGTGGTCGGTTGAGGCGCCGCAGCGGGCTTCTGCAAAAGCCCGCTGCGGCGCTTTTCGCGCAGTCGATAGCTGTCACCGCGGATGGTGACGACATGGCTGTGGTGGAGCAGCCGGTCGAGGATCGCGGTGGCCACCACCGGATCGCCGAAGACGCTGCCCCATTCCCCCACGGCCCGGTTGGAGGTCACCAACATTGCCCCCTTCTCGTAGCGGCGGCTGACGAGCTGGAAGAACAGATGCGCGGCGTCCGGCTCGAAGGGCAGGTAGCCCAGCTCATCGACGATCAGCAGCTTGGGCTTGGCGTAGTGCAGTAACCGTTCCTCCAGCCGGCCGTCGGCGTGGGCCTTGGCGAGCTGGGCCACCAGCGTCGTTGCCGGGCTGAACAGCACCGAGTAGCCGGCCACGATGGCCACTGCCAGATGCGTCTTGCCCACCCCCGGTGGTCCAAGAAACAGCACCGCCTCGCCGTTGGCGATGAAGCGCCCCGACGCGATCTCCCGGATCTGCGCCTTGTCGAGCGACGGCTGGGCGGCGAAGTCGAAGCCGGCCAAGTCGCGCACGAAGGGGAAGCGGGCCAGTCCGAAGCCCATGTCGATGCGGCGCTGGTCGCGCCGGGCGATCTCCCGCTCGCAGAACAGCGCCAGGGCCTCGCGGATCGTCAGTTCCCGCCGCCCGGCCTCGTCGATCAGGCTGTCGAGCTGGTCGCGCAAGGCCGTCAGCTTCAGCCGGTTCAGCATGGCGATCAGGTGGTCGGCCGTGTCTCGAAACGCACCGTCGCCCGCGCCTGGGCAACCAGTTCCCGGCGCAACGGCGCCACCGCCCGCTCCACCGTGCGCAGACTGACCGCGATCCCTTTCTCCCGCGCCAACTCCTGCCGGATCACGTCGACGTTGCTGGCGTGCCGCCGGAACCGCTCGGCCAGCCAATCGCCATGATCATCCAACCGCTTCGAACGCGAGGGCGACGCGCACGGACGCCACGCGCCCAGACCCAGCCACCGCTTCACCGTGTGCTTGGAGCAGCCCAGTTCCGCCGAGATCCGCTTCACGCCCCAGCCCAACGCCTTCAGCTTCAGCATCGCCGACACGTCATCCGGCGCCTTCATCACGTCCCTCCGCGGTTCACAGCCCCGCGGAAAAGCCTCGTTCAAGCTCGGCATCTCTCAAGTCCCCTTCTCTCAAGGGGGGCAATTCCTCGTGTCGCCAGGGGGGCAGTTTGACGTGTCGCCTGACACGGTGTGGCCGGCGTGATGGCAAGCGTCGCCACGCTGCTGACCGGAGCGACGGAAAACACCGGCTTCAAGGGCATCGCTGGGCGCTTCGACCGCCGGAACCTCCTGTCCTTCGGAGTCGGCATTCAAGGGACGATGGCCTTCGTCCGCACCGACACGGGAGCGGGCGTGCAGGCGACGCTCGACAGCGGCGTCGTGCCGGTCGATCCGGCGATGCCCGGCCTTCTGCAGCGCCTGTTGTCCCACGCGGCATCCCCGGACGAAGCGGCACAGTTCCGCATCCTGTGGCAGGAGCGGGTCCGGCGCATGCTGGTGGACCACGCCGACGATCCTCGGCTGGTCAGGCTTGCCACCTTGAATGACCGACCCGACGCGTGACCTCCTTTCAAAAGACGTCGAACATGCACACCGACAGCCAGACCGGCCAACTCCTGCACGACGATCATCACCGGACCATCGACCTTCTGAACGCGTTCGAAGCCTACCTGGAGCGCACCACGGAGGACGACATTCCACATCTGGACGCGGACGGTCGCGTTCTGCTCGCCACCATCGGCAAGGAACTGGGCCAGGACCTCGAACGGCATTTTATCCTGGAAGAGCAGTGGCTCTTCCCGCCCATCGCCGCCGCCGGCGCTTACGAGATGACGGCCGACCTCTCGACCGATCATGAAGCCCTGCGCCCGCTCGTCCGCCGCATTGCCCGGCTGTGTGCCCTGGCTCTGCGTGAGGGGTTCGATGAGGAAAGCTGGCCGGTCTTCCGCCATTTCGGGCAGCAACTGATCGAGGGCCTCGTCCTGCACATTCAAAAGGAAGAGACCGCGCTGCTCAGCGCCGTCGATGCCGTCCTCACGCCGGCGCAGGACGTTGCCCTGGCACGGGCTTACCGCCATGGGGACGAGGTGCTTGGCGGCACGGATGAACGCGCATCATCTCCGCAGGTTTAGGGCGGGCATTCAGCGGCAGTTCTGTCGCGGCCAACGTGCGCCGGTGTTCCGAACCGCATCAGGCCGGATTCATCGGCTCGGTGGGCGGGGTGGGGTTGTCCTCAGGTTCCGCCGGAGCGGCGGGCACGGGCTTGTCCTCCTGCTCGTCCGGAAGACGACCGAGGCAGGACCCGTCGGGGCGTGCGAAGGGTGACGAGGGCAGGGGCGCGGACCGCTGGGGCTTCATGGTGATTCCTCCCTTCCTGCCAGAACACCGTTCACGCCGCATCATCGCGACGGCGTGAAATCCTGCCGGTGAAGCGGCATCCAATTGCGGGCATCAGCCCCGCGCGCGCCGACGCCGGCCGGAACGGGATTCTATTGGGCGTCGGCACCTTGTTGAGAATTCCCTGTCACCTCGTCAGAGCCGAGGATGGCCCGCAGGCCTTCGAACGCGGTTTCGAGAACGCTGACATCAGGCTCCGCCGGGTGAACAGCGTAAATGGGCAAACTGAACGGGTGCGCTTCGGGAACGACTTCCCCCACCCCCTGGTCGAGCATGGGCTGGACCAAGCTCCGTGGGAAATGCCCGGTTCCCCCGCATTGCCTGACATAGTCCAGCCCGAGCGTGCCGACGCCGATCGACAAGGGTGTGGACAGAAGCTCCGGATTTCGCAAACGGATGCTGCGCTGGAACTCGTCGCTCCAGTCGATGAGGACGTAGTGGTCGCCACCGGCGCTCGGAGCGGGGCGAACCCTGACAAGGACCAAATCCTCCTCCAGCAGCAGGCGCACGGCGAGGCCCGGCACGGCGCGCGGCGAATAAAGGACCGCGAGATCGAGCGTCCCGTCGCGAAGGCGCTGGAGCAGATCGTCCGCCAACCCGACCTCGCACCGCAGGGCGATGTCTTCGGCATTCCGCCGCATCCAGGGAATCCAACGGTTCAGCATCCGGTTCCACAGACCGGCCTCGCTGCCGATGCGCAGCAGGGCGCGATGCCCGATGGGAAGCGCAGCCTCCTGCCGGGCCTGCTCCCAGAGGCGGAGCATGGCAATGGCATGACGCTGGAACCGGACCCCGGCCGCAGTGAGCATCGCGCCGTTCTTGTTGCGCACAAACAGCTGGCAACCCAGCTGATCTTCCAAGTGCCGGATGCGCGTGCTGACCGTCGATTGCGTGACGTGCAGCCGCTCCGCCGCCGCGACGAAGCTTCCAGCCGTGGCCGCTTCAAGAAAGGTGCGGGCCGCTTCCATGTCCATGCGACGTCCCTGCCAGAATTCGTATCGGATAATCCGATGCAATCCATCGAATAAATTCGCTTTTGCTATGCTTAGGCGCGACCTAGGCTCTGCGCAACCGTGTTACGAGCCGTCGGGCAAGGCGCCTGTGATCCTCCCATTCCAAAACGGGACGGGAGTCCGCGCGCCCTGCGCTGGGCGGCCCTGACCGGCCATCGCCGACCGGGCCGCCATGACGTCGGCCGTCCGGCCGTTCCCGCCTTGCGACGTCGACAGGGTCTTGCGCATGACCGATCTCGCGATCAGCACCACGCTATCCATACCCGCGGCCGGCCGGCCGGACGGCGACGCGGCCTCGTACGACGCCGGAGACGCCGCGGTGCGGATGTTCATCCAGGCATCCCTGTTCTGGTGTGTGGCCGGACTGGCAATGGGCCTGTGGGTTGCCCTTCTGCTGGTCGCTCCGACGTTCAACCTCGGGCTGGAATGGACGAGCTTCGGCCGCGTCCGGCCGATCCACACCACTCTGATCGTCTATGCCTTCACCGGGAACGCGCTGATCGGCTCGTCCTTCTTCGTGGCGCAACGGACCTGCCGAACTGCCCTATGGGGAAGCCGTGAACTGCACCAGCTGCTGTTCGGGTGCTATCAGATATTCGTCCTCCTGGCGGTGTCCGGCTACGTGATGGGCGCCACCCAGAGCAAGGAGTACGCGGAGTTCGAGTGGTACACCGACCTGTTTCTGCTCGGTGTGTGGCTGCTCTACGCGACGATCCTGGTCCGGACGATCCTGCAGCGGCGGGAGAGGCACATCTATGTGGCCCTGTGGTTCTACCTGTCCTTCGTCATCGTCGTCGGCATGGTGCACACGCTGAACAATCTGGCCGTGCCCGTCTCCTTCACCGGAGCGAAGAGCTACCCGTTGCTGTCCGGTGTGCAGGACGCGATGGTGCAGTGGTGGTTCGGGCACAACATCGTCGGCTTCTTCCTGACCGCCGGTGTCGTCGGCATGATGTATTATTTCGTGCCGAAACAGGCGGAGCGGCCGGTCTATTCGTACCGCCTGTCGATCGTGCATTTCTGGTCGCTGGTGTTCATCTACATCTGGGCCGGTCCGCATCATCTGCACTACACGGCCCTGCCGGACTGGGCGCAGACGCTGGGCATGACCTTTTCGATCATGCTTTGGATGCCGTCCTGGGGCGGCATGATCAACGGCATCATGACCCTGTCGGGTGCCTGGGACAAGCTGCGCACCGACCCGGTCCTGCGCTTCCTCGTGACGTCGGTGGCCTTCTACGGCATGTCGACCTTCGAGGGTCCGCTGATGGCCATCAAGCCGGTGAACGCCCTGTCGCACTACACCGACTGGACGGTCGGCCATGTGCATTCCGGCGCGCTCGGCTGGGTGGCCTTCATGGTGTTCGGCTCCCTCTACCATCTCGTCCCGCGGCTCTGGGGGCGGGAGCGCCTGTACTCCGTGGGGCTGGTCAGCCTGCATTTCTGGACGGCGAGCGTGGGCATTCTGCTCTACATCGCCGCCATGTGGTTGGGGGCGATCGGCAGGGCGTGATTGCTGTCGGTGGTGCAGACCCGGAAGGCCCGGGGACGCTGGGCGCGAAGACCATGACGGTGCATGAGGCGTTCGACACGCCCCCGGCTGACGGTCCGGCCCTGTGCCCACAGGGCGGCATGGATGCGCGGCGCTCCATAGCGCTCGCGGTGATCGGCGTGAAGCCGCCGGATGTCATCGAGCAATTGCCGGTTCGCCGCCTGACGCGGGCTCTCCGGTCGCGTGCGCCAAGCATAGTAGCCGGACGGCGACACGCCGAGCGCATCGCAGAGCACCCGAACCGGGTATTCGTCGCGGCAATCCTCAACGATCCGGAACCTCATTTCAGAGGCTCCGAGAAAATGCTCACAGTTTTTTTAATATGTCTCGTTCCATGCGGACGCGGTCCAGTTCGCGTTTCAGGCGCGCGATTTCCGCCGATTGATCGCCGGCGGCCAGGGGGGCCGGCGCTTGCTTGGTGGGGAGCTTCGCCGGTCCCCCTGGCCCGGAAACGCGCCGCCGCCACGTGCGCAGCATCGACGGCTGGATGCCCAAGTCCTTGGCAACATGCTCCAGGGGCCGGCCACTGCTTTCCAACAGGGCCACGGCTTCCCGCTTGAACTCGTCCGTGAAGAAGCGCCGTTTCGTCGTCATGTCCACCTCTCCGCTCCCCGCGGGAGCTTAACAAAGGTGTCCACCGATTCGGAGGAGGCTCAACTGGCGGTTCACCCGGTCGAGCGGACGGGACGCGGCTCGGTCGCTGATCGTGGTGCGCATCGCCTTGCCACGCGTCGCTCCCTTCAGGCCCATTTGCCGCATCAGCCGGGCCACCGTACAGCGAGCCACGTCGATGCCCTCCCGCCGCACCTGCCGCCATACTTTCCTCACCCCATAGACCTGGAAGTTTTCATTCCAGACCCGTCGGATAGCCAAACTCAGCTCCGCGTCGCTTCGCGAGCGGGCCGGCGCCTTGGCCGGATCGATCGTCCGAGCGGCATGGGCGTAGTAGGTGGATGGGGCGATCGGCAGCACCTTGCAGATCGGCTCGACCCCATGGACGGCGCGGTGCGCGTCGATGAAGGCGATCATTTCCGAGACGGGCGGTCGAGCTCCGACTGGGCGAAATACGCCGACGCCTTGCGTAGGATCTCGTTCGCCTAGCGCAATTCCCGCACCTCGCGTTCCAGCGCCTTGATGCGCTCCTGTTCGTCCGTCGTCGGGCCGGGCCGCTTGCCCTGGTCACGTTCGGCCTGCCGGACCCAGCCACGCAACGTCTCCGCCGTGCAGCCGATCTTCGCCGCGATCGAACTGATCGCCGCCCACTGCGAAGCGTGTTCGCCTTCGTGTTCGAACACCATCCGAACCGCGTGCTCGCACACTTCAGGGGCGTATTTGGGTGATGCTTGCTTCGTCATGTTGATCCCAGTCTCTCAAGAAAAGGGGCCTCCAGGAAACCCGGCGCGGTTCACTCCCAAGGAACTACGCGGGGCACTTTTCGCCAGCCCGACGGCGCAAAATATCGTGCCGCCGGGGTGGCGAAAAGTGCTCCGCCTGCTGTTGACACTGGAAAGGGGGCGTAAATTCGGACGTTGAAACGATCACTCGTGAGAAAAAGGGGCAGCCTCCGCCCGATGTTGTGGTGAGCAAGTTCCGGTTCTCCGGTTGGTTGACCGGGCTGAAAGCCATTGCCGCGGTCCGTCGGTCGGCAGTACCGGTCGCCGACAACCTAACGCTGCGCAATCCCTTTTTCCGGGGGATCTGAAACTGCCCCAGGCCAAAGCCTCCACCACCTCCAACAACCGGGGGGCGACATCGAAAGCGCCATTGAGCGCAGCCTGTAGGCCGACCGCAATCCCAATCTTGGAAGAGGAACGAAGCGCAGACGGTTCACTTAAGCAAGGCAGACGCCATGAACGCACAGCCGTCCCAGCATGGCGGAGATCGCGCGGAGAAGTCCGCAAGCCCACCAACCTACCCGCCACCATCCTCCGGCTTGAGCGCCGTGCTCGAGCGAAACATCCAGACGCTGCACCAGCGCAGGGAACGGGAGGAGGTCGAGGCGACCGCGGAGGAGCGGATTGCCGACGCGATCACCCGCTTCACCGGCAGCATGACGTTCGTTTATCTGCATTTGGCATTCTTTGGTTTCTGGATCATCGCCAACCTGGGGTGGGTGCCCGGCGTTCCGCGCTGGGATCCCTCTTTCGTCGTCCTGGCGATGATCGCGTCCGTGGAGGCCATCTTTCTGTCCACCTTCGTGCTCATCAGCCAGAATCGGATGTCCGAGGTCGCCAGCAAGCGGGCCGATCTCGATCTGCAAATCAGCCTGTTGGCGGAGCACGAAATCACCAAGTTGACAGCCCTGGTGTCGTCCATCGCCGATCACATGGGGGTGAAGACGGACGTCGACTCCGATCTGGACGTCATCAAGCAGGATGTCGCCCCCGAAGCGGTGCTGGACCAGATTGAGGCTAAGAAGTCTTCGAAGAAGCCCGCAGACCGGGAGCCATGATGGACCGTTTGCGCCGCCTTACTGGAAGGGCAGGGCCGTACTGGCGCCGCGGCTGGTCCGTCGCATCGCGCATTTCAGTTCCCGTTCCAACGTGTCCGCGCGATGCGCGGCGGTGTGGTGTTCCAGGATTCGCAGCCGGGCCCTTGCGCCCATTGCTTGGCGGGTGTTTTCATCCAATTGGTGAAGGGCGTGCAGAACGTCGCCCGACGTATGGGCGAGGATGATCTCGCGGTTTGGCTCCAGCAGCGCGTCCAGGCCGTCCCAACAGTCGGAGATGATCGGAGTGGCGCAGGCAGCGGCCTCGAACAGCCGGACGCTGGGGCTGTGGCCGGTGCGGATCATGTCTTCGCGCGTCACGTTCAAGGTGAAACGGCTGGCCGCATAGAAGGCAGGATGCTCGGCGGGAGGAACATGATGCCGACGTTCGACATTTCCCGGCCAGGCGATGCCCTCGGGGTATTGTGGACCGGCGACGACGAAGCGCAGCGACGGCGCACGCCGGGCCGGCTCCAGCAGCAAGCGCTCCAGCGTCGGTTGCCGGTCGGGGCTGTAGGTGCCGAGATAGCTCAGATCCCAGCGCTTGGGCATAGGCAGGGGCACGTAGGCGTCGGCATCCACGGAGCAATGAAGCGCGCGCGCCGCCGGAGAGCCGTAGCGGGACTCCAGCCGCTCCAGCGTCGGTCCGCCCGTGAAGGAGAAATACACGTCATAGCCGGGAATGAGGGCAGGGGAGAGATACTCCTCGTCGCCGCGTTCCAGCTTCGCCAGTGTCACGGGCGTGTCGATGTCGTAGAAGGCGACGATCCCTTGCGCGGTTTCCTGCGCCCAGCGGCCGACGGTGATGCCGTCGGGCACGTAGGAACCGACGAGCACCGCGTCGGCCCCCTCGACCATTCCGGTCCACTGCCGCAGGTCGGCAAGGTCCTCGTAGAAGGCCAGCCGGCAATAGCCGGGATCGGCGAGATCGCGATTCTGCGCGTACCAGGGAACGTCGCGCTCCAGGAACAGGATGTCGTGGCCGCGTGCGGCGAACGCCTTGAGAAGGGCACGGAAGGTCGTGGCATGGCCGTTGCCCCAGGAAGAGGACAGGCTCAGCCCCAATACGACGAGCTTCACACCGCGCTCCTTTCCCGCAGCGCCGCCAGGGCTTCGCGCAGCAACATGTCGACCTCCGCGCCGCGCCGTGCGTAGGTGTGTTCCGCAAGGGCGCGCCGCCGCGCGGCATCGCCGATGGCGCGGGCGCGGGCCGGAGTGAGGGCGCGCAGATGATCGGTCACGTCCTGGCCTTCGCGGGCGACGAGGATTTCCTCGTCCGGGGTGAGGAACAGTTCGACCCCCGTCCAAGCGTCGGTGATCAGGCAGGCCGCCGCTCCGGCAGCCTCGAACACCCGTGTGGCGGGCGAGAAGCCGACCTCGGCCATGCTGTCGCGGGCGATGTTCAGAACCGCCAGCGCCGAGCTGTTGAAGGCGTTGTGGTCGGCGGTGCCGACATGGCCGATGTGGGTGACATTGGCCGGCAACCCCTTCGTCTCCCAGCCGCTGCCGCCGATGATGTAACACCCCTGCGGGTTGCGCGCGGCGGGCTCCAGGAAGAAGCGCTCCACACGCTCCTCGCGGTCGGGCAGCCGGTTGCCGAGAAAGTTGAGATCGGCGGCGAAGCGCGGTTGGGGCGGTGCCGGCTGGTGCGTCGCCGGGTCCAGCGCGTTGTAGATGGGGCGGCACAGGCGGGCGCCCATCGCCTCGTAGGCCGCGACCACCGGCGGGCCACCGCCGTAGGTCAGCACGGCGTCGATCCGCGGCAGCCGACGGCGCAGGGGATGGCCCGGCGCCTGCCGTAGTTCGGCCAGGGTGGCAGGGGCGTCGACATCCCAATAGACACGCAGAGCGTGGGGACCGGCGGCATCCATCACGCCGTCGAGCAACTCGTCGTCGAAGACGCCGACGCCGTTCGCCTTCACCACCACGTCGGCCTCGGCGGCGCGGGCGATCACGCTGCGGCAGGCCTCGGCGGTGGCCTCGTACACCACGACGCTGGCCCAGTCGGGCGGCTCGATGTCACGGTGCTTCTGGCGGTCGAAGGCGTCCGGTTCGTAGAAGGTGACATCCCAGCCCCGCTTGGCGAGTTCGCTCAGCATGCCGCGATAGTAGGTGGCGGCGCCGTTCCAGTAGGAGGAAAGCAGGCTCGAACCGTAGAAGGCCATCTTCATCGGACAGGCTCCAGCATGGAAGAGGGGGTGGGCGTGCCAGCCAGAGCGGCGGCGATGGCGAGCAGCTCGCCGGCGCGGTGGGCGCAGGTGTGGCGGGCGCGGATCGTTTCCAGGCCGTTGCGGACCAACGCCGCGCGGAGGTCGGCGTCGCCGTCCACGGCGCGCAGGTGACCGGTCATATGGGCCCCGTCGCGGGCGACCAGGAAATCCGTTCCCGGTCGGAACAGGCCTTCGCAATCGCTCCATGGCGCGCTGAGCAGTGGGATGCCGCAGGCCAGCGCCTCGAACACACGGATGGTCGGGATGCCCGGCAGGGATTCGACGTAGAAACGGCGCGGCACATGGACGGTGACCCGATGGCGGCCGAAGATCGCGGGCGCGCGGACGTTGGGCAGCCAGCCCTTGTAGGCGATGCCGTGCAGCTTCAGCGTCGCCAGGGCTTCGGCGGGGTAGCGCACGCCATAGACGTCCAGAGGCAGACCCGCGGCGCGGGCGGGAGCGAACAGAAAGCTCCCCAGCTCCTTCGTCCGCTCGTCATCACCCCAATTGCCGATCCACACCGCTCCGCTGCGCCGTTCCTCCCCGGGCAGCGGGTGGAACAGCCGGACGTCGGCGGCTTCGTGCCAGACGAAGACCCGATCCTCCCAGCCCCAGCGCCGGTACACGGCCGCGAGAGTTTCGCCGAAGGCCAGGACGCCGTCGTAGCCGGAGAGATCGAAGGCGGAGATGGCCTCCGGATCGCTGACCGCGCGATGGTGCGTGTCGTGGAACAGCAGAAAAAAGCGACCGCCCTGCACCCGCGCCCGCCCCACCGCCGCGACCAGAGCCGGGTCGTTCCATTCATGGACGATGACCAGATCGGCCCCATCGCACAGCGCTGCCGCGTCGGCGTCGGCCGTGAAGGTCAGCGAGGTCAGCTCCGGATAGGCGGTCCGGTAGGGCGCCAGCCCCGCTTCGCCATGATCGGCCAGCAGGTTCCGCAGGCTCCACGCGCCTTCCGGCTCGAAGACGCGGACCTCATGGCCGAGGATGATCAGCTCCCTCAGGATGCCGCGCAGGAAATGGGCGTTGCCGTGATTCCAGCAGGACGCCAGCGAATGGGTGAAATAGACGATCTTCACGCAACGGCCTCCTTGCGGGAGGGGGTGGAGGTGTGATGCGCCAGGACGCTGCGGTAGAGACTGCGCATGCCGGAGGCCATCGATTCCATGCCGTATTGCCCGGCCTTGAGCCGCGCCGCCTCGCCGAGGCGCCCGGCCTCCCCCGGATCGTCCAGCAGGCGGCGGATCGTGGCGGCAAGGGCTGCGCTGTCCCTCGGTTCCACGAAGAGTGCGGCACCGTCCCACAGCTCGCGGAAGGTCGCAATGTCCGACAGCACCAGCGCACAGCCAGCCTGCGCGGCTTCAAGCACCGTCAGGCCGAACGGCTCGTAGAGCGCGGCGGAAGCGAAGACCGGTGCCCGCGCCAGCCACGCCGCGACCGACACCGCGTCCAACCGCCCGAGCGCCGCGGCGTGACGCAAGGTCCGGCGATTCCCGCCCGGACCTTCCAGAGAGCCGGCGGCGACCACCGGCACTTTCAGCAGCGCTGCTGCCGCGTCCAGCGTTGCGATGTTCTTTCCATCGTCCCACAAGCGTCCGGCGGTGAAGACGAAACGCTCCCGTCCGCCCGGCCCACCGCCTGGAGGAGGACGGCGTCCGTTGCGCACCACGACCGGTGGCGGCAAACCGTAGGCGGCGGCAGTGGCTTGTGCGAAGGCGGCGCTCGGCGCCGCCAGCGCATCGCAGGCCCGGTAGCCCCGTGCCAGAACCTCGATCCGCCAGAGAAAGTCGCTCGGCAGGGCGCCGCCGCGCAGGGTGGCCCACCACGTCGCCAGACAAGAATGGCAGACCCCCACGACCGGAACCGTGAATCCGGCGTCCGCCGCCAGGGCCGGACTGTTGAGGTGGACGAGATCCACCTCCAACCGCCGAGCGAGCGTTCCCAGCGCTTCGGCGCCGTGCCGGATCGCGGCCGGGTCCTCCGCCATCCAGTCCAGCGGGAGGCCGGTGTCGATCAGTTCCAGGCCGGGGATGGCGCGCGCCGCCGCGGTCTGGTCATCCTGCGGTGACGGCCCAAGCACCGCCAGCGTAACGCGCAGGCCGTCTGCCGCCAGTTCCTGCGCGAGGTCGAGCGCGTAGGTCCACACTCCACCCACGCTGTCCGCCGTCATCAACAGATGCGCGGGGACTGGATGCGCGGGGGCTGCCGGGGGCATCACCGGCAACCGCATGCGGCCTCCAACTCATGCAAGGGCAGGGGCTCATCCTCCTGAATGTCGCTCAGTCGCGCGAACTGGCGCAGATAGTGCTCGTGTGCCCTTTCCCATGCCCGGTCGTCCGGTTCGCCCCACAGACGGCGGTAATCGGGCGAGGCGGGGTAGGGGTAGAGCGGCACCGGATCGTTGGCCCAGACGCCGGCACCCTGCAGCCTCTCCCGCCATCGCGCGACGAGCCCGGCGTCGTCGCCGGCCATGGCGATCAGGTTGGCCTGGACGAAGGGCACGCTGCGCCGGGCGTGGATCAGGCGGTCGGCCAATGCGTCGGTGCTCATGCGGCAGTTCTTGTCGAGCGCCGCGCGGCCCTCCTCGGTCAGGCTTTCCACCCCGGCCTCGATCGACACGCAGCCGGCGGCCCCCAGGAGATCCAGCAGATCGGGCTTCCACAAGTCGATGCGGGTCTGG
The DNA here is from genome assembly GCF_000632475.1 of Azospirillum argentinense. NCBI lineage: Bacteria > Pseudomonadati > Pseudomonadota > Alphaproteobacteria > Rhodospirillales > Azospirillaceae > Azospirillum > Azospirillum argentinense. The sequence continues at coordinate 778,615 of NZ_CP007795.1, read as the reverse complement.
ATGCCGAACTCGACCGGACGCTCCACCAGCGCTTCCAACAGGTCACGGCGGGGCAGGAAGATCTCGTCGATGAAATAGACGTAACGCACGCCGACGGCGGTCAGCCGATCGATCTCCTCCAGCACGATGGCGGTGTCGCGGCGGCGGTACTGGTCGCGGAAGTCGATCTTGGCGCAGAAGGAACAGGAATAGGGGCAGCCGCGCGACGCCTCGACCTCGGCCCCCGCCCCGAGCGGTTCGGTGCCGTAGCGGTGGTGATGGTGGTGATGGCGGTTCAGCCATTCGGCGGGCCAGGACAGCGCCGGCAGATCGACGAAGCGGCCGGCGTGCGGGCCGCCGGTGAGGACGGTTCCGCCGTCGCTGCGGAAGGCCAGCGCCGGAACGCCGTCCAACCCCGGATGGCCGGAATCCAACCGGTCGGCAAGCCGTTTCACGATCTCCTCGCATTCGCCCCGCACGACCACGTCCACGCCCAGCTTGTCCAGGGCTGCACCGGGGGTGGTCGATCCATGCGGACCGACCGCGACGGTCCGGCCGCCGCGTCCATCCAGCGTCAGCAGAAAATCACGGGGGATGCGCAGCTCCGGCGGGGCACAACGCCAGAACAGGTAGGTCGGCGCGGTCGTCACCACGGTCATGCCGGGCGCGAAGCTGGCCACCTGATCCGCCAGTTCGCCGTTCGACAGTCCCGTTAATAGCCCGTCGAGCAGCAGGACCTCGTGTCCGGCCTGGTCCAGCAGCGCCTTGCAGTAGCCCAGTTCAAGGGGAAGATGCGGCTCGCGGCAGCCGAAATAGATGCTGTGCGCGAAGCTCCAGGCCGGATTGACCAACGCCACACGCATCACGTCGCCTCCACCGAGGCCGGTCCGGGCCGGCGGTTCATGCCACCAGCCCCCGCGCTTCGAGTTCGCCCCGGGCCTCGGCGACGCGGTCCTGCGCCTCCTGCCGGGCAACCCATTCGGCGAGTTCGGCCAGCCCTCCAGCGAAATCCTGCCGCGGTTCGTAGTTCAGGACCTTCCGCGCCTTGCCCAGGTCAGGGATGTTGTGGCGGATGTCGCCGGCGCGCGCTTGGCCGGTGATTTCCGGCGTCAGGTCGGGCCGGCCCATCGAGGCGGCCTGGAGCCGCGCCACCTCCTCCACGGTGCGGTCCTCGCCGGACCCGATGTTGAACACCTCGCCGTTGGCGGCCGGCTGGTCGAGCGCCAGCAGGACAGCGCGCGCCACGTCGTCGACATGCACGAAGTCGCGACGCTGGCGGCCATCTTCGAAGATCATCGGCCGCTGACCGTTGGCGATGCGCGAGGCGAAGATCGCCAGCACCCCGGTGTAGGGGTTCGACAGCGCCTGCCCGGGGCCGTAGACGTTCCAAAGCCGCAACGCCGCCCCTTCCATCCCGTATTGGGCGGTGAGCGTCAGGGTCAGCCGCTCCTGCACGTATTTGCCGATGGCGTAGACGGACCTCAGGGCCGGGCGCTTGCTCTCCGGTGTGGGGACGGGAATCAGCGGCCGTCCGTCGGAATCGAGCGGGTCCCAGGAACCGTCCGGGTTGCGCGCGCCGCGCACCACGTCCTCCATCGGCGTGCCATCGGCGGTCCGGTACAGCCCCTCACCGTAGATGCTCATCGAGGAGGCGATCACCACCCGGCGGACCGGCCGGTCGATCAACCGCTGGAAGAGCACGGCCGTCCCATGGTCGTTCACCGAGGTGTAGCGGTCCACCGCGTACATGCTCTGGCCGACACCGACCTCGGCGGCGAGGTGGATCACCGAATCCACTCCCTCCAGCGCCCGGCCGACCATGGCCTCGTCGCGTATGTCCCCAATCAGCAATTCGACGTCCGGGTCCAATTCGTCGGGCCGCGTCCGAGTGGGATGGACTTGCGCGATCAGACTGTCGAGAACCCGAACCCGGTCGCCGCGGGCGAGGAGTGCCCCGGCGACGTGGCGGCCGATGAAACCGGCGCCACCAGTGACAAGAACGGATTCTCCCACGAGCCCCTCCGCGGATGGACGGTGATGTTTGCGATTGCTATTTCTGATTGTGTTGTTTGTATATAAAATTGATATGAATACCCATGATTCTTATTTTTAAAGGAACGCAAATTTTCACTTACATACGTGGGAAATCGTCATGTTCGCTTCGTGAAAAGAAGCGTGGTTGCGTCAATGTTAACACCGCCGTTTGATTTTCGACACCTTACCCAAAAGGCGTGGTCAGATTGGACGATCTTCCAGCAATTATTTTTCCAAGATACAAATATCATTCTGGCCCATTAAGGAAATTTTCAGGATGAGGAGAATCCCGTGACTGGGAAAAAGCTGCGGGTGGCGATTGCCGGTGTCGGAAATTGCGCTTCATCCTTCGTGCAAGGTGTAAGCTATTATGCCGATGCTCAAGTTAATGAGCCGCCGCCCGGGCTGATGACTCTCGATCTCGGTGGCTATCGGGTCGGCGACATCGAAATGTCCGCCGCCTTCGACGTAAGCGCCGCCAAGGTCGGGCGGGATTTGTCCGATGCCATCTTTGCCCCCCCCAACAACACCTGCCGCTTCGCAACCCCGCGTGCTTCGGGGGTACGGGTGGAGCGCGGTCCGACACTGGACGGCATCGGTCGCTATCTGGCCGGTGACATCGAGGAGTCGGGGGAGGCGCCGATTGCCATCGCCGGGGCCCTGCGCCGGTCAGGCACCGATATTCTGGTGTCTTATCTGCCGGTCGGTTCGCAGAGGGCCACGGAGTTCTATGCCGAGCAGGCGCTGGAGGCCGGCTGCGCCTTCGTCAACTGCATCCCGGTTTTCATAGCTTCCGACCCAGGGTGGGCGAAGCGGTTCGAGCAGCACGGCCTGCCGGTCATCGGCGACGACATCAAGAGCCAGATGGGCGCCACGATCATCCACCGCACGCTGGCGAACCTGTTCCGCGAGCGCGGCGTCCGGCTCGACCACACCTATCAGCTGAACTTCGGCGGCAACACCGACTTCAAGAACATGCTGGAACGCGAACGCCTGGAATCGAAGAAGATTTCGAAGACCCGCGCCGTCACCAGCCAACTTGACGTGCCGCTCGACGCGGACGACGTCCATATTGGTCCCAGCGATCATGTGCCCTGGCTGGCCGACCGGAAATGGGCGCACATCCGGCTGGAGGGCACCGCCTTCGGGGGGGTACCCCTCAGCGTGGAACTGAAACTGGAGGTCTGGGACAGCCCGAACTCCGCCGGCATCGTGATCGACGCGGTGCGCTGCGCCAAACTGGCGCTGGACCGGAAGATGGCCGGGCCGCTGGTCGGACCGTCGAGCTACTTCATGAAATCGCCCCCCGAGCAGTTCACCGACCATGAAGCGCGCGAGCGCACGCTGCGCTTCATCGCCGGCGAGGCGGCGGACGGACGGCGCTTCCGGGCGTGAGCGGCGGCGTGGAAACGATCCTGGTCCTGCTGCGTCACGCGTCGCACGACCGGCTGGGCTCCGTGTTGTGCGGACGCATGCCCGGCGTGACGCTCAGCGAGGCCGGCCGGCGCGAGGCCGACGCGCTGGCCGTCACATTGGCGCGTCATCGGTTCGCCGCCGTGCTGTCCAGCCCGTTGGAGCGCGCCGTGGAAACGGCGGCCGCCATCGCCGCGTCACAGGCCTTGGCCGTGGAGGTGGAGGAGGATCTCAACGAACTCGATCTTGGCGCCTGGGCCGGCATGCGCTTCGAGGACCTGCGCGGCGACCCGGCTTGGAATGTGTGGAACAGCGCGCGGTCGCACGCCCGCCCGCCCGGGGGCGAAACGATGCTGGAGGCTCAGGCCCGGACGGCGCGCTGCATCGAGCGGCTGCGCCGCCGGTACACCGGCCGGACCGTCGCGCTGATCAGCCACGCCGACGTCATCAAGGCGGCGCTGTGCCACGCCTTGGGGCTTTCCGTGGATTTCCACGCCCGGTTCGAGATCGCTCCGACGTCCCGCAGCGTGCTGATCGCCGGGGAATGGGGCCTGAAGGTCCACAGCATCAACGAGGCGGTGGAATGACGAATCTGACGACCGACCAGATCCGCGCCCGGGTCGCCGCGCTGGGGGATTGGTTCCACAACATCGATCTGAACGGCGTCAGCACTGCCCCCGACCACTTCCTGCACGATTACCCGAACGTGAAATGGCGGCGGTTCGCCCATGCGGTCCCGCAGGATCTGAGCGGCCTGACGGTGCTCGACATCGGCTGCAACGGTGGCTTCTACTCCATCGAGATGAAGCGGCGCGGCGCCGAGCGGGTGGTCGGGATCGACTTCGACGACCGTTATCTCGCACAGGCGCGTTTCGCCGCCGAAGTAACCCGCCAGGACATCGAGTTCCGCAAGCTGTCGGTTTACGATCTCGCGTTGCTGGGTGAGCGGTTCGACGTCGTCTTGTTCATGGGGGTGCTTTACCATCTGCGCCACCCGCTGCTGGCTCTCGACCTGATCCACGAGCATGCCGCCCGCGACCTGATGATTTTCCAATCCATGCAGCGCGGCGCCGAGACGGTCGAACCGGTGGGCATCGATTACGACTTCCGCCAGCAGGACCATTTCAACGCGCCGGGCTATCCGAAGCTGCATTTCATCGAACACCAGTATTCCGGCGACTGGACGAACTGGTGGGTCCCGAACGCCGCCTGCGCCGAGGCCATGCTGCGCAGCGCCGGCTTTCGGGTCGTCGAGCATCCGGAGCAGGAGGTCTATGTCTGCCGCCGCGCTGCACGGCCGACGGAGGCGGGCGCCGTCTATCCCGCCCGGCCATCCACCGCCGCACCATCCACCGGACAGGCACTGGAAAACCACGTCAGGACGGGAAGCCAGGGATGATCGAAGCCGCCAAGATCTGGAACGAGCCCAACAACAAGTCCCACTGGAATCCCAATCTCGATCCGGAATGGGATCGGTTCGCCCGCATGACGATTCTGGCCGGACAGGCGATTCGGGCGGAGAACAGTGCGCTCACCCGCGTGTTGGGCGGCATCTCGCCCATCGATCCCTCCTTCATCTGCCGCCTGGACGAGCGCGGCGCGCTGGACCATGTGGACGTGGTTGCGGTGCATGGCTTTCCGCTCGACTGGAATCTCTGGCAGATCCGGGAATGGCCGGAGAAGATCGAGGAAATCCGCGCCGTCACCGGCAAGCCCATCTGGGTGACGGAGGCTGGCGTCTCGTCCTTCGGCGCCGAGGAGGTGCAGGCCTGGGGCGTCACCCGCACCGCGGAACTGCTTATCGGCCGGGTTCCGCGCATCCACTGGTACAGCCTCTACGACCTGCCCAGCGCCTGGGAGGCGACGACGCGCCACAAGGAGGCGGAGGGTTCCTCCTATTACCGTCATTTCCATATGGGGCTGCTGCGGGCGGACGGCACGCCCAAGCCAGCGCTCGACGCCTATGCGCCCTATGCGGCCGAGATGGGGATTTGCCAATGGTTTCACTTCGAGGATCACCGGCTGGACGATGCGGTGTCCTGGATGAAGCGGTTGGGCGTCCGGCACCTGCGCACCGGCCTGTCCTGGGCCGACAGCTTCCGGCCGAACGCGCTCGCTTGGTTCGACTATCAGATGGAAGCGCTGGCCGATTTCGATGTCACCATCACCTTTTGCTTCACGCCCGAGCATCGTGGAATCGAACCACACCACACCAGCCCGCCCCAGGTGGCCGAGGAGTTCGCGGAGTTCTGCGCTGCCATGGTCCGTCGCTACGCCAGCACCGCTCCGGCAGTGCCGTCCCCCCTGCTGGCGATGGAATAGAGGGCGGCCTGAGTTCCCTCGCCACGCGGAGCGGCTGAACCATGCTGGTTTACGGCAATCGCGACCGTCTCGAAAACCCACGCGTCGTCGTGGCGCGGATCGCCGCCGCCCATCGTGCGGCCGCCGCCAAGCCTGACGGGCTTATCCGTCATGGCCTGCTGGTGTCCCTGTTCATCGAGGCGGCGGAGCTTGCGCAGGGCCTCGCAGACGCGGAATTCGCGGCGCTGGAGGAGGACGATTGCACCCCATGCCGCGACGCGGCGATGGCGGTCGTGATGGAACTGGCCCGCGCCGTCGCCCGGTCCTGGCGCGGCGAGCCGCAGCCGAACGCTTGCACGCTGACGGCTGGGCTGGAGACGTTGTCGGTGCAACCCCTGCCCGAAACCGTGCGGATACGCCGGTCCGAGGGCTATGCCTTCTATAGCCTCTATCCGGAAGCCTATCTGGAGGCTGCGGCCCGGCTTCCGACGGACTTGCCCGCTCCGGTCGTCGTGATTGGCCTGCGCAGCATCGGAACCGGACTGGCGGCGATGGCGGCGGTTGCGCTGGACGCGGCGCCTCCGGTCACTCTGCGTCCGATCGGTCATCCGTTCCATCGCGCCGTCCGCGTGTCGGCTCGCCTGCGGACCGCCCTGCTGGCCGATGCGGGCGCGTCCTATGTGATCGTCGATGAAGGGCCGGGTCTGTCCGGCAGTTCGTTCGGCGCCGTCGCCGATTGGCTGGAGGAGGCGGGCGTGCCGCCCCGGCGGATTGTGTTCCTTCCAAGCCATGGCGGCGCTCCGGGTCCGCACTCATCCGACCGGCATCGCCGCCGTTGGGCCGAGGCGGTGCGTCCGGTGATCGGCTTCGATGAACTGGCGCACGCTGCGCATGGCCCGGTGCCGCCCTTGGAGCGCTGGTTCGAGGACACGCTCGGCCCTGCGGTCGCACCGTTGCGCGATCTGTCGGGCGGTGCATGGCGGACGGTATCGGCGGATTTGGCGGCGGATGTTGCGGCAGACTGTCCGCCGGTCCATGCGCAGCAGGAACGCCGCAAGTTCCTGTTGCGCACCGCCTCCGGCCCCTGGCTTTTGAAGTTCGCCGGCCTCGGACGCCTGAGCGAGGCCAAGCTGGACCGGGCCCGCGTGTTGCATCAGGCGGGTTTCACGACGGAACCCATCGCACTCCGTCATGGCTTCCTGGCGGAGCGTTGGTTGGACGGCGCTCAACCGCCCTCCACCATGCCTTTAAAGCGCTTGGCCGATTATCTCCTGTTCCGCGCCCAACGCTTTCCGGCGGAGCGTGACACGGGCGCCAGCCTTCCGGACCTGCTGGCGATGGCGCGTGTGAACATCGGCGAGGCGCTTGGCGCCGCCGCGACCGTCTCCTTGGATCGCTGGACACCGGACATCCTGAGGGAGCTGAGTGCCGGGGGCCGGCGCGTCATCACCGACAACCGCCTTCACATCTGGGAGTGGCTGCGCACCACCGACGGCCGGTTGCTGAAGACCGACTCGCTCGATCATGCCGACGCGCATGACCTGATCGGTTGTCAGGACATCGCCTGGGACGTGGCGGGGGCCATCGTCGAATTCAGCCTTGCGGCGGCGGAAGCCGACCGGCTGTGCGACGCAGTGGGCGCTTCAAAGCGGCTGGTGGCCTTCCATCTTCCCTGCTATCTCGCCTTCCAGATCGGCTACTGGTCATTTGCCTCCTCCGATGCGGGAGCGGGATCGATGCGCCGCTTCTACGAGAAGGCTTGGAAACGGCAAGCGGACCGTGTGGCGCGTTCCTCACTTCCCGTCGGCACACCATAACCGCCGCTTTGAGCAATGCTTTCGTGCTTGGCGCGTTCCTGGCAACCATGGCGTCCGTGCACAGCCGATCTGGGCAGCGTCATCGAAAACGAAGTGCGGTCATTGGCCTTCTGCCTTCTCGTCACCGTGCGCCGGACTGATCACAAGCAGCAGGTCTCCGGGCTGGATGATATGGTGGTGACGCTCCGTGAAGGGAATGGCGCGGCCATTGCTGTGGATCTGCACAACCACGCCGGCGGTCGCCATTGCCATGGTCTTGCCGATTTCGTCCTGGGCCGCCGGGCGCTCCGTCAGCACCATTTGGCCACCCACCGACATGAGGTCGCACAGGAATGGCGTGGCATGGCTGGTTTCCACGGCATCGGCCATGAGATAGCCACCGATCCTGGGCGGCGACACCAACCAAGTCGGCGCCGCTCAGCTTGGCCAGTTTGATGTTCTCCTCCTGCTTGATGTTGCCCACGATTTTGGTGCCGGCGGACAGATGGCGGACGGTCAGGATCACCAGAATGGTGGTGTCGTCCCGGCCCGAGCTGACGATCACCGCCTTGGCGCTTCCCACGCAGGCCCGGGTCAGTATCTCTTCGCTGGTGGCGTCGCCGAGCAACCCGATGAACCCCGCCTCGGCCGGCAGCCGGATGCGTTCCTCCGATTGGTCGATCACGACGATCCGTTCGCACGGAAGGCGTCGCGCTCTGGGTGGCGGCTGTTGTAGGGCAATCCTCTGCTGGAGGTCGAACCCACCGCGCCGTTCATCGTACGCTTCATAAGCTGACCCAGCCCTCGCGAGGGCTGGGTCAGCGATGGATGAACACTCGTTCGTCATGACTGACAGACATCCAATGGATGCCGAGCAATCCGCACAGCGAAACATTAACTATGCGTATTAATGCCCATGGTGTAGATACGATTATCTACCCTCGTTGATCGATTTGTACTGCTTTCTCGGAAGAGATCATGCGCCCTATCTTTTATCGGTGGCGCCATCACTGATGGGAAAGTGCTCGGAACGAAATCTGTAACGCTCCGTTCCTTTCTCCATTCTGTGCATTTGGGTCAGACAGCACTTGAGCGGCCCTGGCTTCATCCGGGGCCACTTTCTTTCCGTCAACACGCACGGCGACGTGGAAGCATCCAGCAAAGGAGCTTCCATCATGACACGGTGCCGTCGACGCCGCCGGCACCGATCGGAAGGCGCACGCCCGAAAGCAGCAACCCCACTCTCTTTTGTCGCGCGCCCTGGGAATAACTGGATGCGCCCGCGCCTTTGTCTCTGCGAGGTGCACAACACCCGCGCCGGCCGGGAGGGCGCACACCCGAGCAGCCGTGCTGCCGAACACGGCGGGCCCGTTCAGCTGAAAGGATGCGGCGTGATCATCAGGGCCGAACCATTGCGACGCCGGAACCTGCTCATTGCGGGGCTGGCGGCCTTCGGTGCAGTTGCACTGCCGCTGCGCCGGAGCTTCGCCGAAACCGGGGCGGGCGAGCCATTCGACTACGAAATCCTATGCCGTCGGGCGCAGGAGTTGGCTGGACAGCCCCATAACGATGAGACGGTGACGCTGCCTGACGGTCTGAAGGGACTCGGATATGATCAATACCGGGATATACGCTTCGTTCCGGAGCGCGCAATCTGGCGCAGCGCGCGGCGCTTCGAGGTGCAGCTCTTCCATCCGGGCTTTCTCTACGACCGCCCGGTCCGTGTGAGCATCGTGTCCGGTGGCGAGGCACGTCCGGTCGCCTACCGCCGGGAGCTGTTCTCGTTCGGCGCCAACAGGGTCGAAGGGGACCCGCCTTCCGATCTCGGCTTCGCCGGCTTCCGATTGCACTATCCGCTGCACCGGCCGGGCCCGATGGACGAGGTGATCGCCTTCCTCGGAGCGAGCTATTTCCGGATGCTCGGGCGCGATCAGAAATACGGCCTCTCAGCTCGTGGGCTCGCCATCGACACCGCCCAGCCGCGCGGCGAAGAGTTCCCCCGCTTTCGCGAATTCTGGATTGAGGAACCCGCGGCCGAAGCCGACGCCATCACTGTGCACGCGCTGCTCGACAGCCCGAGGTGCACCGGCGCCTACCGCTTCCATTTGCGGCCGGGCACCGAGACGGTGGCGGAGGTCCACTGCGCGCTCTACCCGCGCGCGGACATCGAGAAGCTGGGGCTGGCGCCGCTCACCAGCATGTTCTTCTACGGCGAGGGACGCAGCCGCCGCACCGACGACTTCCGCCCCGAAGTGCACGACAGCGATGGGCTTCAGGTCGCCACCGGCGCCGGAGAGTGGATCTGGCGCCCGCTCGCCAACCCGCGGGCGCTGCGGGTCAGCTCGTTCGCCGTGGAGAACCCCCGCGGCTTCGGACTGTGTCAGCGCGACCGCCGGTTCGAGAACTACCAGGATCTGGAAAGCCTCTTCCACAAACGCCCCAGCCTTTGGGTCGAACCCATCGGCGCGTGGGGGAAAGGGCGTGTCGAGCTGGTCGAGATTCCCTCGGAGGAGGAGATCAACGACAACATCGTCGCTTACTGGGTACCGGAACCGCCGGTCCGCAAAGGCAATCCGCTGACCCTGTCCTACCGGCTGGTCTCGTTCCTGGACTTGGCGTGGCTGCCGCCGCTCGGCCGGGTCACCTCGACGCGCATCGGGTCGGCGCGCACCCCGGGCAACGCCGGGATGCCCCGCGAGGCCCGCCATTTCGTTGTCGACTTCGGCGGTGGGGATTTGCCGCACCTCGACGCCGAGGAGGCGGTGGACGCGGACGTCTCAGCCTCGACAGGCAGATTGCTGGCCCCCGTCGTGCTCAAGAACGCCGAAACCGGCGGCTGGCGGGTGTTCTTCGATTTCGCCCCTGACGGCAAGCCGAGCGACCTGCGCTGCCGCTTGCGTCTGCGGGGAGCGCCCCTCACTGAAACCTGGACCTACCTATGGACCCCGGCCTGAAGATCGCCGCCATGACGTCGCGTGCCGAGACCGCGCGGATCCGGCGCACATTGTACGTTTCCGCTGTGCTGGGATCGACTCTCGCGGCCAGTTGGCTGATGCTTGAGGTGCTGCGCGCCAACGGGCTGAATGTTCTGGAGGTGACGGTGCTTGCGCTGTTCACGCTCAGCTTCGCCTGGATCGCCACCTCCTTCTGGACGGCGACCGCCGGATTCCTGGTCCGTCTGATCGGCCGCGATCCCGCCGGACTGGCGGTCGATGACAGCATCCCCCTCGTCGCCCGCACCGCCATCGTCATGCCGATCTACAACGAGGAGCCTGAACGGGTGTGCGCCGGCCTCGCCGGAACCTGGCGGTCGCTGGCCGCCACCGGCGAGGCCGGGATGTTCGACATGTTCGTCCTGTCCGACACCAGGGATCCAACCAGCGCGGAAGCCGAGCGGCGGGCCATCGAGCGGCTGGTCGGGCGCCTCGGCGCGGCTGGGCGGATCTTCTATCGGCGGCGGGCGCACAACACCGGACGGAAGGCCGGGAACATAGCCGACTTCGTGACGCGCTGGGGCGGCACCTACGACCACACGCTGGTGCTCGATGCCGACAGCGTGATGGCCGGCAGGACGATTGTGCGGCTGTCCCGGCTGATGCAGGCGCATCCGGACGCCGGAATCATCCAGACACTGCCGCTTCCGGCCAATGCCGAAACGCTGTTCGGACGAATGCTGCAGTTCGCCAGCCGGCTCTACGGCCCGGTGCTGGCGAGTGGTTTGGCTTGGTGGCAACTTGGGGACGGAAATTACTGGGGACACAACGCGATCATCCGCACCAAGGCCTTCGCCGCGCATTGCGGGTTGCCGCAACTGCCGGGCCGGGAGCCGCTTGGCGGGGAGATCCTCAGCCATGACTTCGTCGAGGCGGCTCTGATCCGGCGCGCCGGCTGGGGGGTATGGATCGTTCCCGACCTTGAAGGGAGTTGGGAGGAATTGCCACCGAACGCCATCGACTACGCCACACGCGACCGCCGCTGGTGCCAAGGCAACCTTCAGCACATGGCCTTGCTGGGCGCACGCGGACTGCACCCGATGTCGCGACTGCACCTGACACTGGGGGTGATGGGCTACGTCGCCTCGCCACTCTGGCTGATCCTGCTGCTGCTCGCCACCGTGGATGTGCTGAGCCTCGCGGCCTATGGGCACCCGTATTTCTTGCCGGGGCATAACCTGTTCCCCAACTGGCCGGTGTCGAAGCCGGACGAGGTCGCCTCGCTGCTGACGGTCACCGCTCTGGCCCTGCTGGTGCCTCGCCTGTACAGCCTGCTGCTGGCCTTGTCGGACGCGGATGCGCGGCGCGGCTTCGGTGGTGTGGGGCGCCTCCTTGCCAGTGCTGCGGTCGAGCTGGTCCATTCGATGCTCCTGGCGCCGGCGATGATGCTGTTCCACACCCAGTTCATCGCCGCCACGCTGCTCGGCCGCAAGGTCGGCTGGAGCGCCCAGAGGCGCGTCGGCCGCAGCCTGACCGCCGCGGAAGCCGTCAGGCGCCATGGTGCGCACACGCTCCTCGGTCTGGGCTGGGGCGGGCTGGTCCTGGCCATGGCACCCGATTTCGCATGGTGGCTGCTGCCCGTGCTGACGGGGCTCGTCGTGTCGGTTGGACTGTCGATGATCACCAGCCGATTGGACGTGGGAGCTTGGTTCCGACGATACGGACTTCTGGTGACGCCGGAGGAAGTCCTCCCGCCATTTGAGTTGCGGATGGTGCGATGGGACGCCTCCTCCGCTGCTTCCGCCGGAATCGCTCCGGAGGTCTCGTCTCAGCAGCCGGTGTCCACGAGCCCCGAGCCACGCCCGCTGATGATGCCGGTGCAGAATTTGGAGTGGTGGTCGCCGCGTGGGTTGCCTTGGCCATCGGCCGAACGTCTGCCAACGGTTCTGACCGTCATCCTTGGCCTGTTTGGATCACGCTGACGCGCGGCGAGATCGCAACACACGATTTAAGACCGTGTTCGCCATGTGCCGACAAGCGGCCGGATTCTGGCTTGTTCTAACTTGCTCTAGCCGTCGGCACAGGCGGATGGCCGCAAACGTGGGTCCAGCCGCCCTTGGGATGGCCTACCACCAGGATAGTTCCTTTGGCTTGTTGTGCTGGCACCTTTGATCTGCGAGCGTCAACGTCGCTGCGCCATGGCCGGCGGGAGAATCGCGGAGCTCCTTGTCTTCCCCTGTCTTAGAAGCATCGATCCGTGCCGCTCCGCCATTACGTTCCCTCCTTTGCTGCCGCGCTGGTTGGTATTGGGCTGACGGTCTTCGTCTTCGGACAGGAACGGCAGCAAGCTCTGGACGTCCAACGGGCGGAATTCACCAGGCACGCCGACTCCGTCGCAGGCACGCTTCAGAGGATCCTGTCGAGCCGCGAACTCATTCCAACCGTCTTCGGCGGGCTGTTCAACGCCGACCAGGATATCCAACGCGAGGATCTCGCGGCCCTTGCGGAGCGGGTGTTCGCCAGGATGCCGAGCCTGGTCGCGGTCTCCTGGTTGCCACGCACTCCACCGTCGCAGGCCGGCGCGCTGCTGGAGGCGTTGCGCCAGGAGGGGTACGCCGTCTCACACCTCCGTGGATCCAATGATGCGACGATCAACCCGGAAACGGTGGGGCGCGACATCTTCCCTGTCCGTTTCATTGAACCGCTCGCGATGAATGAAGCGGTGATTGGGATGGACGCCGCTGCGTTCCCCAACCGGGCCCAGGCCCTTCAATCCGCTTGGAACACCGGACAAAGCATCGCGACCGAACCTTTGCTCCTGGTCCAGACCCCCAACGTGCTCGCGACCATTCTCTACACCCCGGTGTTCCGACCGTCGGCCCATGGTGCCGTTGACGAAGCCCGGGGCGACCTGCTCAAGGGAATGATCGCCACCGTTTTCCGGCTCGACCGCCTGGTTTCGGACGCGCTCGACGAGCAGTACCATCGCCCCTTCCACGTTAACATCTTCGATGCGAACGCTCCGGCCGGCTTGCGCCTCCTGCACGCTGTCGGCACCCCCTCATCAAAGGGGGAGCCGCACGAACATTCGGAAACGATGCTGAACGATCCGGGATTTCTGCGGAGGGCCGTGACTTGGGGTGGTCGGGAATGGACGCTTCTGTTCGAGCCGGTCGATGAGACGGTTGCGGCTCCAGCCGACCGGCTCGACCTCGTGCTTGTCGTCGGGCTTCTGCTCACGGCCATCGCCGCCGGGTATTTTGCGCTGCAGTCGCACAACACCATCGCGCTTGAGCAGGAGGTGGAGGCACGGCGGCGGGCTGAGGAGCAGAAGGATCTGCTGATCCAGGAGGTCAACCACCGGGTCCGGAACTCACTTCAGATCGTGGGCACGATGCTGTTCATGCAAGGAACGAAGGCGACGGACGAAACGGTGCGGCGGGCACTCGATGAGGCCGGAGCGCGGGTTCGTGCAATCGCCCAGGTGCATGAACGCCTCTACCGTGGCACGAGCGTCTCCGCGGTTGAAGTCGCTACGTATCTCCAAGCGCTCAGCGCGGAACTCAGAGCCTCCGCGCCGGAGGTCGAGCTCCGGGTGACCGCACAACCGATTGAACTGCCGACCGATCAGGTCGTGCCGCTTGGTCTGATTGTCGTGGAACTGGTGACCAACGCGATCAAGCACGCTCGCCCACCGGACGGCAATCTGCGCATCGATATCGGTTTCCGGTGGGCGGAGGGCGGGCACCTGGAACTCACCGTGCGCGACTACGGCGTCGGCCTGCCGGACGGCGGCGTCCCCGATCGTCAAGGCCGGAGTCTGGGAATGACGGTCGTCCGCACCTTGGCGAGCCAACTGCAGGCCGAACTGCACGCCGGCAACGCGGAGCCGGGGGCGCGATGGGTGGTTCGCCTGCCGAAGGGATCTCGCCGCAATGCCGGAGCATGACCGTGTCCGAGCCTGCTCCTTGGTCGGAACCGGATCAGCCCGACCTCTCATCGGGAGCGGAGGGGCGCTCGGGCATTGGCCCGCCTGATGCCAGCCCGCAACCACCGGCGCATGTTTCGTTTTCATCACACCGCCCCTCTGGCTGGAGCGCCCTGGCAACCCCACCTGTTCAGCGCCGCATCCCTGGGGGATCGCACGCTTTTTCCACTTCGGCACATCAGCAAGACCACGCTTCTCCATGCACCGCATCATCACCCGCGCGGCCGTCCTGAAAACGCTCACCCGTTTTCAGCAGTATACGGCGGCAAGGGCCATCGTCGCCCTGTTCGTGGTTGTTCGTGCGGCTCTGGACAGGGTCCTGCCCGGGTACCCTTTCCTCGTGCTGCTTCCCGCGGTGATGCTGGTCGCGCTGCTGTTCGAACGCGGCACCGGGATCTTTGCGGTCGTCCTGGCCACGGTTTGCGCTTGGTTCCTCTTCATTCCGCCGAATTTCTCATTGGCATGGCCGGACCTGCCGAACAGCGTCGCCCTGGTCCTGTTCGTCCCCATCGCCATTTTCATGGTTCGAAGCATCGAGGACCTGCGGAAGGCTGTGGACGCCGTCAACCGACGCGAGCAGGACCTTCAGAACGTGGTCCAACGGCTGCAAGCGTCGGACGCCGAAAAGGATGTCCTGCTCCGCGAGGTCAATCACCGGATCAAGAACGATCTCCAGCTCGTCGCGGCCATGCTCCACCTGCAAGGCCGCAAGCTCGGCAGTCCGGAGGCCAGGGAGGCCCTGGGCACGGCTGCCGCCCGGATCGGCGTGATGGGACGTGTGCACACGCGGTTGACCCGCCGCGACACCGAAGCGGCCGTGGACATGAAGGAATTCCTCGAAGGCCTGTGCGACGACCTCCGCAGTACCCTCGTCGGCGTCCAGCCCGTGGCGGTGCGGGTGCAGGCCGATCCGATCACCATGCCGTTGAGCCATGCCGTGCCTATGGGTTTGATCGTCAACGAATTGCTGACCAACGCCCTCAAATATGCCTTCCGCGACGGACGGACCGGTCGGATCGACATCACCATGCGCTGTGAACCGGATGTGTGCGAACTGGTGGTCCGCGACGATGGCATCGGCATGCAGGGCCTGTCTCCGCGCGATGGGAGCCTGGGCATGTCCCTGGTGCGTTCCCTGGTGCATGGCATCAATGGTGACCTCTACACCATCGAGGACCACGGCGTGGTCCACACCATCCGCTTTCCGCACCCGGACGCCAAGCCGAACGGATCAGCGTCGGGAGCACCGCTTCCTGCTGCGTTTCGTGACGGCTCGCCCTGTGCTCGATAAGACGTGTCAGTCGAACCGGCTGCCGTTCAGTCATAAGGCGTTTCCAAGGGCGCGCGCCTGGGCTCTGTCTCGTGGCCAGCGTTGCTGAGACACGCCGGCTCCAACAGCGCGAGTGTCTGCCGCAGGTTGCGGCCACCGAAGGACAGGCGTGTCGCGGCGAGGCGCTTCGACAGGAGGAAGGTAAGTTGGCACGCAACACCGCCACCACGCAACCACAGATTTAGAATAATAAATACCAGCAAATATGATTTTGTCTGAAACAAAATCATGGGCAAGGCTTGGTGCGCGTAGGAGGTAGACCGGGAATAACCTGGATCCGAGGCCGTTTGTCCCTCCAGATACACCCCTGATAGGGAGGCTCCAAGATGAAGTCCATGATGACAGCTTTTGGTCTCGCGGTTCTGGTGGCCGGAGGCCCAGCCTTCGCGCAGAGCACCACAACGGCCCCGAAGCCCCCTGCGGTCGCGTCCACCGATGGCCAGATCGACCCGGCGTTGGCGCGCATGAACGCCGATCAGCTCAAGGGTAAGAACATTTACGGCAGCGACGGCAAGGACATTGCCGAGATCGAGGGCGTCGTCCGCAAGGGCGACCGGACTTTTGCCGTGCTTGATGTCGATGGTGTTGGCGGCTTCAGCGGGAAGGATGTGGTGCTGCCTCTGAGCCAGCTTCACATGAGCGGCGACAAAATCGCCGTGAACATGACGAAGAATCAGCTCCAGGGTTTGGAGAAGTGGCAAAAGGATCAATACGAGGACATCAAGGGCGCGCTGAAGTAAGCGCGCAATGCGTCGGCTGCTGGGGCGGGTGCCCGTTGCGTGCCACCCCGCCCCGGCACTTTTCACTTCGACATGGCTTCGGCTGCTGAGCTTGAGGTGGGAAAGCCCGAGCGGTCGGCCTCGCTCGACGAGGATTGACATGGAACGTCACAAGACACCGCCGGCTGATCTATGGTGGTCGGGCGAGCATCGTGCAGCCTTGCACCGGTATTTGGTCGGAACACGGACAGGAGGACGAGCCGTGAGGGAGGCGCCCACTCTGCGCCTGACCCTCACCAAGCGCATTGAGACACATGAGGACCCTCCAATGACGGCGCTCTATCCTTTGGTCCGGCATGCGGATGGCAGAACCTTCCATGACGGCGCTCCGCTGACGCTGGCCGACGCTCAAATCATGCTCAACGATGCCATCTTCGACGGTCGAGTGGAGGTCGGTTCGTTTCTTCATGTCGGTCCCGATCAGCTGACCATCCAGCCACCCGACGCCGACCCGGGAGCCTGACCCCCCGACACCCGGCCGGCCGATCAGGCGCGGGCGTCTCGGGCGGCCGCTTTCGTGGCGCTCCCGACATCAGCCATAGTGCGGCGGCCACTCGACGAAGCCGTTCCCTTCCAACTCTCCCTGGATCTTGGAAAGCCGGTTCGGGTCCCGTCGGCAAACCGAACCAGCGCGCGAGGCACAGGCGCCGATGGTGGGGACGACGGCCCCGCTTCACAAGCCGGGGCCGTGTCGATGCTCACAGGGATCAGCAGCGGGGCGTCATCAGGCGGCAGCCGATCAGCCATCCCGCCGACCAGATGGCGGCGCCACGTGTACAGGCAGCTTTCCACCACTCCATGCCGGCGGGCAACATGGGCGACGATCGCCCCCGGTTCCAGCGTCTCGGCCACCAACCGCGTCTTCTCCGCTTCGCTCCACCGCCGGCGCCGCTCCTTGCCAGTGATGATCTCGACCCTCTGCATCAAACGAGCCTCCTTCTGGACTCCAATGGAGCCTCCGTAGACCCGCTCTTCACCTAGTTCCTCACCCCCAACAAGGCGGCGTTCGGCAGACGCTTACTGTCCAGACCGCTTCCGGATGCATTTGAGCGGAAATTCCATACGCCTTCGGTAAGCACCGCCTTGGCAAAATAGGGACTGGCGTCTGAGGTTTGCGTGGCTCGTCATCGCGCGGATACAAACGAGTTGCAAACGTCATGGCTTTCCGCCCCGGCGTGGTGGTGACAGAGGCGGCCCGCCGCCAGCTCGTCCTATGGCGTCGCATCGGCCCGGCGGACACGTTCCAGGATCGCGCGTTCGCGCGCCAGGACGACATACCGGCCGACCGCCAAGAGAACGCGCTGATGGCTGGCGCCGCGGCGCTGAGAACGATGGACCGTCACGCCACGGGCATCGCACGTCGCCAGCCAGCCGTGCAGCGCCGCCCCATTGCCCGCCATCCAGCAGTCGTTGTCGGGCGTAAACAGCGCGATGCCGGAAAGCAGGCGCGCCGCCTCCTGGCAAAGCCCGTCGACGAAGGCAAGCAAACGGCGGTCGTCGCTTTCGTCGGCCGCAGCGTCATAGGCGCCGAGCCCCTTCTGAAGGCACAGAAACAGCACCGGAATGGGCGAACCGGAGCGCGATTCCGGATCGCGTGGATGACAGACAGGAACGCCGGTCACATACTCGGCGAAGCGCTGCATCATCGCGACACTGCACGGCCAGTCGAGTTCGAGCCGCCGCACCGTCGGCATAAGATCCGCCTGCGACAGACGGAACCGGCGCAACGTATCCGCCGGAGCGGCAGCGGCAGTGAGAGAAATGAGCGTGCCGGCGACGGGTTCCGGCGGATGCCCCCGATCATGGAGCGGCGCGTCCCAATCCCCGGCATCCCGATCCTCAGTGGTCCGTTCTGGAGACAGCATAGGCGTGCACCCTGAATGGGAAGGGCCGGATGCACGCCACCGTAGCGACGCACCCAGGCAACCGTACAGGGGGCTTGGACGCGTCTTTTTTTCGCCATTCGGCGAATGACGAAAAAAATGCGTGTCTTCCTGACATCGCGGAGCTGCGGCGGCGGAGAGTACACTCGGCCCACTATTTTCCGCTCGATCGCCGCTGCCGGCGAGTGCCGGGCGATGCGGCCGGCTATCCCCGATGTGTGAGGACGATTGATGACCGACCAGACTCTGTCACGCATGAGCGATCGACTGGACGACTGGCGGCCCGACGACATGGCCTTCTGGGTGGACGGCGGCAAGCCGATCGCGATGCGCAACCTCGCGATCTCGGCCTTCGCATTGCTTCTCGCCTCCTGTGTCTGGATGGTGTGGAGCGCCGTCGTCGTGCACCTTCCAATCGTCGGCTTCTCATATACAACCACACAGCTTCTGTGGCTGACGGCCGCGCCGGGCCTTTCCGGAGCGGTCCTGCGCCTGGTCTATGCCTTCACCGTGCCGATCTTCGGCGGGAGGTTGTGGACGACGATCAGCACGGCGTCCCTGCTCATCCCGGCCCTGGGGATCGGCATCGCCGTGCAGCATCCGGAAACGCCCTACGGCGTGATGCTGGTGCTGGCGCTGCTGTGCGGATTCGGCGGCGGGAACTTCGCCTCCAGCATGGCCAACATCTCCTTCTTCTTCCCCAAGGAACAGAAGGGCTGGGCGTTGGGCGTCAATGCCGGCATGGCCGACCTTGGCGTGGCGGTGGTGCAGTTCGCCGTTCCCCTCGTGATCGGCGGCGCGTTGCTCGGCCCGCTCGGCGGCGGCCCACATGCCGTGGCTGCGCTCGGCGCGCCGTTGGAAACCCATCAGGGCGTGTGGCTGCAGAACGCGGCCTTCATCTGGATCCCTTTCATTCTGCTGGCGACCGCGGCGGCTTGGTTCGGCATGAACGATATCGGCCATTCCCAGGCCTCCTTCGCCGAACAGGCGGTCATCTTCCGTCGCATGCACACCTGGATCAACGGGTGGCTCTACATCGGCAGCTTCGGCACCTTCATCGGCTTCGCGGCCACTTTCCCAATGCTGGTGAAGGCACAATTCCCCGGCATCGACCCGCTTGCCTACGCTTTCCTCGGACCGCTCGTCAGTTCGGCGGCGCGGTCGCTGTCGGGCGGCATGGCCGACCGGCTGGGCGGTGCACGCATCACCCTGTGGGCTTTCGTAATCCTGTTCCTCGCGGTGAGCACGATGACGATCTGCCTGAACAGCGGGGTGTTCTGGATGTTCCTGCTGAGTTCCATGCTGGTGTTCGCCACGGCCGGCGTCGCCTGCGCTTCGACCTATCAGATGGTGCCGATCGTCTTCCTGATCGACCGTATGCATGCCTATGATCTGCAAGGCGATCTCGGCCGCGCGCGTGCGCTGAAGGAAGCGACACTGGAAGCGGCGACCGCGCTGGGGTTCATCTCCGCGCTGGCGGCATTCGGTGCCTTCTATATTCCCGGCGTCTTCGGACTGTCGATCAGCCTGACCGGATCGCCGGTCATGGCAATCCAGCTTTTCCTGATCTTCTATCTGTCCTGCATTGTCGTGACCTGGATGTTCTACTGCCGGGCCGACGCGGGACTTCATTGCTGAGCGGCACCGGCCATGGATGCACGACGCCCGCCGATCCGCCACGCCCTCAAGGCCGACGCGGCGGCCGATAGCCCCGTTCTTCCGCGACCTCCGGCCCGCGTCGGAGTCCGGCGGGCCGGGGCGGATGCCCCGTCCTCTTCCCGCGGCGCGGCGCCTGCAGGGTTGCCCGGCTTCGCGATGTTGAGCGGAACGATCGTCGAGGTCACCGACGAGTGGCTCCGCGTCCACCAGTCCTATCGCTTCGGCGACGCCGCGCCGATGAGCTACAGCTTGCGTTGGCCGATCCCGCCAGTCCGCGTCATCGGCTCCTTGCAGGCGGGACGGCACGCGGACTTCCTTGCGCCGGACTGGCTGGTTCGGGACAAGCAGGCGGAAATCCATAAGCTGGCGCGCCACGCCAGGCAACGCCAATCGGTTTCGCCCGACGCCATAGCCTTCCTTTGACCCGTCCCGCCGGCAACAGCATCCGGTGGCACCCGCCATGGCAACCCGCGACACCGGATCACAACTATTGATCGAATGCGTCGAATTGTCGCCACCGCATTCAGGTTGCGAGTCGACGCATTATGAGTCATAAATCGGGAAAATAAAACTTCGTCTCGGCAGCCGCTATATATTCTTTTTCTATGCACATCGGGAGGGATGCGAGGAACAACGGAATGTTTGAGCGGGAGAGGAACAAAATGGCCCCGATTCGTGGCGCACGCAGAAAGAACAAAAATACTTCCAAACCTAATCTTTTCTGCCCTGAAGCATTGCCGTTTGAAGGGCGGTGTACATGGTGAACAAGTGTGAGCAGCATCGGAAATTGGCGCTGGCAATACGTTTGATCAAGCGGAATCTCCGAACCTCAATCGTCGCGGTGCACACCAATCTCAGCGCGACACAGCTCCGCACGCTTTATCATGAGATTCATGGGCACGCTTCGGTGTCGGGCATGTTTCCGGAGTCCGACCGGCTCTTCGCGACCCACCAGCGTGCGCTGGAGGCGTCGATCATCCTGACCGCCTATCTGAACTGCGCCGGCGCCGACGCGTTGCGCAGGATCGACATCGAGGCGCTGCTGCGCGCACATGACTTCTATATGGACGTGCGGCAGGAATGCACGGGTCTGAACCAGTCAGCCATCGACCTGACCATGGCCTGGATTCTCGCCCGTGACCTGCGCTCCTGTGTTGTCGACCTGCGGACCTGCCCCTGCGGCATTCGCTTCGCCGTGCATGAACAGCAGCGCATCCAGGCGCATTGCCCGGTTTGCGGGTTGCCGCCGCTCTCCACCGCCAACGCCGCGGCCCACAGCTTCACGCCACCGGTTCCGACCGACGCCGGCCACTTGCCCGACCGCTTCTGCTGACCCGCCCTCCACAAAAGCCTGGCGTCATTCCGGTGCGTCTCCAGGCACCGGAATGACGCCAGTCGATCACTGCTCCAGCCGCAAGTTGCTGAGCTGCGACCCGATGCTCTGGAACACGCTCTTGAGCTGGTCGGGGCTCGGCGTGTCCCAATAGTAGCTGGGCTGTGATGCGCAATTCCGGTAGAGCGCCTGGGTGTTGGCGTTCGTCTGTCCGATGGTGATGGTGTAGATGGTGATGCCGGGCTTTGGTTTGCCGTCGGCATCGAGAACGCCGGGGTTCTTCAGCTTCTCGCACAGGCGGGCCATGCGCTTGTTGATCTCGGAAGTCGATTCGGAAAAGGACTTGGTGCCGAGCCGCCCTTCATCGATGCGGCCATAGGCTGTGTAATCGCCCGTCGGCGGCTTGGAATAGTCGAACCAGCCATTCTCGCCGTCGGTGACCAGAACAATCGCCTTGCTCATTTCCGGAGAACCGTAGTCGAGCGGCATCCCCTTCGGCGTCGGGCCTCCCCACAGCCCCTGCCAGCGCGGCGACACGGTGAACCACCCCGCCTGAAGGCCGAGGTTCGCCATGGTCCCGCCACGGCTCACCGGCTGCAGGGTTGCGATCTTGTCCAGCAGGTCCTTCTTCACGTTGGTCAGCGGCAGGACCGGAAAACCGCAGCCGAGGTTCGGGCCGGTCCGGTCGTTGCTGTTGGTGTAGGTTCCGGTGTCGGTGATCGTCGGCCAATCATTATCGCCGCCGCCCTTGCCGTTGTTCATGCTTTTGGTCGAGGGATAAAGGAACCGCTTGAACCCGGCGACCATGGGCGGGGTGTCATCCTCGTCGTAGGGGCTCGGCCGCGCCTCGACGCAGCCGCGCCAAGTGGACGGCGAATAGGCACCGGTGGACGGACCGCTCAGCGTCATCCAATCCCCATGGCCGGTGCCAAGATTGACCTCAGCCGAGTAGGGAACGACGGAGATCCACAGCTTCTGGGTGTCGGTCTGGTTGCCGAACAGAATATTCACCAGCGAGGTCGCCGCATCACGCAGCTTGCCGATGCGGTTGTCGGTCGCCATCGATCCGGTGACATCGAGCACGAGAGCCAGTTCCAACCCGCCGGACATCTGGCGCCGCACACGGTTTTCCACCGTGATGGGCAGGGTGTCGATGCCCAGAACCCGGATCAGGGTGGTCGGAACCCGCACGCTGGACTTCACCGATACGGTCTGCCGGTCGGCGCTGATGGTGACCTCGGGGTCCGGAATCGTGGTGTCGAGGTAGGTCGTCGGAATGTTGGCGCGAAAATACTGGATCGCGTCCGCCTGGACGTTGGTCGTGTCGAGCACTCTGCCCCCGGCCAGTGCCCCGGCGTCGATGGCCGACGACAAGCGTTGTCGCACGAGATAGCCGCGCCCCATGTCGACCGACAGGCCGATGGCCCCGATCAGCGGAACGACTATCGCGGCGACCATCACGGCGGTGGCGCCACGCCGGTCGTCCAGACAGCCGCGCAACGCGGAGAGCAGGTGCTGGGCGGCCGCACCGGCACGCCGCCTGCGAACAGCGGTCTTCTTCATGTCACGGGTCCAGTATGGTCAGGTCGCCGAAACGGGGGCGGGATACGGCTTGGCTGTAGACCGGCACGCCGGAGGGATCGCCGCCGAACAGGCTGCCGCTCAGCACGGTCGGCTGATAGGTGTGGAAGACCTCGACGAAGACGGCGCTGTCCCCGCTGCGAATCGAGAAGGCGGAGGGCAGGGTGGCCGCTCCGCCGACAGCCGAACCGATGCGGCTGGTCCAGGAGGAACTGCCCGAGCGCTGCTGCCACGCCACCTTGCTGCCGCCGCTTCCCGAATTGGCGACCGAGGTGACGATCACCGCCCCCACCTTGTCGATGTCGAGCGGCTGGGCGACCTGCCGTGCCGCCTCGAACAGCACGCCGACCTCGTCGCCGCGCTGGACCGTCATGCCTTGGCGCAGCCGCTTGAACTGGGTGGCGATCTTCGCCGTCTCGCTGGCGGCGCGCGCGATCTTGCCCACCGCCGAAACATGCTGGCTGAAATCCACCGCGGCGACGAGCAGAAGAACGAATGCCAAAGCGATTCCCGCCACTTCGATGGTGACGAGCCCGCTGCGGTTTCGGGCGAGACGGCCCGGCAGATGGCCCATGCGCCCCTCCTTGCTAGAACGGTTCGTTACGGACGACGACGCGGGATTCGTAGTGGTAGGTCGGGTCGTCGAGCAGGCTGGCGGCGAGGCCGGTCAACGGCTTCCCCGTGTACTGCACCAGATAGGCGACCGTCTGGCCGCTCGTCCCGGCGCCGGCGGCCCCACGGTCTGCATCCCAGATTCCATTCCCGTTGACGTCGGTGAAGGGCTCCCCGGGATCCCACCGTCCGTTGCCGTCGATGTCGCTGTAGGGTTCCGGCTTGCCGACGCTGCCGGCGTCCTGGTAGGCGAGCAGGCTGACGGTGAGCTTCGCCGGGTCGACGAAGCCGAAGGTCGTGCTGACCATGATTTTTCGAAGCTGCTGGTCGCGCGTCGAGCCGGCCGGCGGCGGCGCGCCGGTCAGCCCGGCGCGTGCCGCCTCGCGCGTGCCGATGTCCAACGCCACCCGCACCGCAAGCATGAAGCTCACCTCGATGACGATCACCGCGATCAAAAGGACGATCGGGGCGCCGATGGCGAATTCCACCACGGTGACTCCCGCCGCGTCTTCGGCCAGGGATTTTCTGCGCAGCATGGCGCCACTCCTCAGGTACCGCTCGCGTTTACCGCGCGGGCGATGGCGGCGTGGCCGTCGGCCTGTCTGTCGAGCGACCGCAGCATGGCGTAGTAGGCGAGGTTCTCCTTCACCGCTTCGGGGCTCAGGTCCATCCTCGCGACCTCCGCCGCGGCATCCATCCGACCGGACATACCGAGCGCCAGGGCCAAGTTCTGCCGGATGCGCTCCTGCCCGGCCGAGCGCTCGGCGCTCAGCTCGCGGAACAGGGGGATGGCCTGCTCCTTGTCGCCGGCCAACAGAATGGACAGCGCCAGATTGTTGCGGGCGCCGCGGTTGCCGGGCTGGAGCGCCTGCACCTGCCGGTACATGGCGCGGGCCTCCTCCGGCTTTCCCATCAGGTCGAGCGCGACGCCCTTGCCGTTGAGCGCGGCGGCATGCTGCGGCGCGGCGGCGAGTGCCCTGTCGAAGGCGGCCAGGGACTCCCCCGGCAGGTTGCGCGCAAGGTCGACGCGGCCAATACCGACTTGCGCATCGGGATTGCCGGCGTCGAGCCGTAGCGCCGCCTGATAGGCGGCGATCGCCTCGTCGAAGGCACGCCCTTCGTAGAGCGCATCGCCAAGACCGAGCAGCGGCAGCGGCGAGGTCGGGTGGGCGGCGACGATCTGGCGGTAGAGAGTGATCGCCGCCTGATTGTCGCCGCCGTTGCGTGTGGCCTCGGCGATGCGCAGGCCGGTCGCCAGTTCCAGGGACGGCTTCGCCGACGCCATGCCGGCCAACTGGCCGAGGCCGGAGGGGTGAGAGCAGGCGCCCAGCATCAACGGAAGGGCGAGCAGAATGGCGAAGTGCAGGGAGACGGTACGCATGCTCGTCAGAGCCCCTTCATGATGTCGATGAATGCCGGCCCAGCCACGACGATGAGGACGGCCGGCATGATGAGGACCATCAGCGGCAGGCTGATCAGCGCCGGAATGCGTGCAGCCCGCTCCTCCAGCGCCAGGATTCGGGCGCTGCGTTCTTCCCTGGCCAGCGTGCGCAACGCCTGGGTCAACGGTGTTCCATAGCGTTGCGCCTGGAGCAGCGTGACCACGAGGCTGCGGATCGCCGGCACGTTCGTGCGCTCCACCAGATTGTCGAGCGCTTCGCGGCGGTCGGAGAGCAATTGCATCTCGTTCGCCGTCACCGCGAGCTCGTCGGCCAGATCGGGGAAGAAGCGGGCGATTTCGCGCCCCACCCGCTGGATCGAAACGTCCAGGCCATAACCGGCGTTGGCGCAGATGATGAGGAGGTCCAGCGCATCGGGCAGCGCCGCTTCGATGGCGGTGCGCCTTGTCCGGCCCCGCCGCTGGAGCGCGGCCTCCGGCACCAGCCCGCCGACGAAGCCGGAGAAGACCGTCGCGGCCAGCGCCATCATCGGTGCGATCTCTGTTTGCAGGACCAGTTGCGCGCTCCCGGCGAGCAGCGCCCCCACCCCGAAGCCGAGCAGTTTCGCCGCGACGAAGAGCGCCACGCTTTCCTTCCCGCGGATGCCGGCGCGGACGAGCAGCCGGCGGATGTCCTCCTGGTCCTTCTTCCTGACCAACGGCAGGCGGGCGGACAGCAGCATGACCCGCCGCAGCAGTGCGATGCCGGACAAGCGCAGCGGCTTCACCGCCGCAGCCGTACTGTTCCGGCTCGTTGCCCTCTGTTCCGATGCCTGCCGGACGACGCCGAGAAGACGGGCGCGGAAGCGATCCCGTTCGCGGTCGACGACGGCGGCGAGCGCCAGCAGGACCGCCGTTAGGACGAGCCCGCCGGACAGGACCAGACACTGCAATGCGGATGGAGCGGTCATTCCGGACTCCGGGTCATGCGGGCGATGACGAGCAGGCCAAGGCCGAGCGCAACGCTGGCGGCGAGGAGCATCCGGTTGCCGGTCGGGTCGTCGATCAGCTTCCGCGCGTAATTCGGATTCAGGACAAAGAGCCCGAAGCCGGCGACGAACGGGATGGCGGCGACGATCTTGGCGGAAACCCGCCCCTCCGCGGTCAGCGCCCGCTGCTTGCGCCGCAGATCCTTGCGGCGGCGCAGGATGTCGCTGAGGTTCTGCAGTGTCTCGGCCAGTTGACCGCCGGTCTCCCTCTGGATCATCAGGCAGATGACGAAGAAGTCGAAGTCGGGCAGGCGAACGCGCTCTGCCGTGCGGTCCAGCGCCTCCTTCAGGTCGATGCCGATGGCGACGGAGTCGGACAGGCGCTTGAACTCGCCACGCACCGGTTCCTGCACCTCCTGCCCGACCAGCGTCATCGCTGCGGTCACCGGAATGCCGGCGCGCACGCTACGCACGATCAGGTCGATGGCGTCGGGCAGCCCTTCCAGGAACTCCCGGCGGCGTCGGGCGACGAGGCTGTGCACGGTCATCCGCCCGGCGACCGGAGCCGCCGCCGCCGCCAGCGCCAACGCGACCAAAACGGAGATATTGAAAACCTGCGTCAGCAGCAGGAACCCGGCAACCGCCACGCCCAGCGCGACCGCAGCCGCACCAAGCAATGGCCGCTGTCCGCCGGCCGGTGCCATGCGGAACTCAAGACGCTCCGACCAGGGAATGGCCCGTCGCCACCATGGCGCGATCTTCTCGGTCCGCAATTCCTCTCGGGCCGCGCTCAGCGCCTGGCGCTCCCGCCACATCTGCGGCACATCGCCGATGGCCGCCGCCAAGCGCCGCTGCCGCCGCGCCGCCGCGCCGCCGCCGGACAGGCCACGCAGCAACAGAAGCGTGACGAGCATGCCCGAGCCCAGCAACAGCAGTCCGATGGCGAAGAGGGGGGAGGACCCGGTCATGGCGTCACCTCATCGCGGCGAGCAGAGTGTCTTCCAGACCGTAATAGGCGGCGCGCACGCTGAATTGCGGGCGCACGCCGCTGGTCTCGAAACGGCCGGTCACCGCCTCGCCGCCGCCTTGCACAAAAGTGAAGAGTTCCTGGGTGGTGATGACGTCGCCTTCCATGCCGACCACCTCCACCACCTGCTGGATGCGGCGCACGCCGTCGCGCATGCGCTCCACCTGCACAATCAGGTTTACCGCGCTGGCGATCTGGGCCCGGATCGTCTGGAGCGGCAGGTTGCCGTTGGCCATCATCACCATGCTTTCCAGACGGCTGAGCGCGTCGCGCGGACGGTTCGCGTGGATCGTCGACATCGACCCGTCATGGCCGGTGTTCATCGCCTGGAGCAGGTCGAACGCCTCGCCGCCGCGCACCTCGCCGATGATGATGCGGTCGGGGCGCATGCGCAGCGCGTTCTTGACGAGGTCGCGCTGCGTGATCTCGCCGGTGCCCTCGATGCTGGCCGGGCGGGTCTCCAGGCGGACGACATGCGGCTGCTGGAGTTGCAGCTCCGCCGCGTCCTCAATAGTGACGATTCGTTCGGCGGGATCGATGACGCGGGACAGCGCGTTGAGCAGCGTCGTCTTGCCGCTGCCCGTGCCGCCGGAGACCAGCACGTTCAGCCGGCAAGCGGCAGCGACCTCCAACATGCGGCCGAGCGGGGCCGACAGGTTCCCTTGCAACACCATGTCGGCGATGGCGACGCGCCGGCGGTTGAATTTCCGGATGGAGATGCTGGGACCGTCAAGCGCCAGCGGCGGCAGGATGACGTTGACGCGGCTGCCGTCCTGCAGCCGGGCATCGACCATCGGGCTCGATTCGTCCACGCGCCGCCCCACCGAACTGGCGATGCGCTGAGCGACGTTGATGACGTGGGCGTCGTCGCGGAACCGCAGGCCGGTCAGTTCCAGCTTGCCTCGGCGTTCGACATAGATCTGGTTGCAGCCGTTGACCAGGATGTCGGTCACGCCGTCGTCGGCAAGCAGCGGCTCGATGGGGCCGATGCCGAGCATGTCGTCGAGAAGCATGTCGATCACCCGATCCTGGTCGATGGCACTGATCGGGATGCGCTCCGTGGAGCAGATATCGCCGACCAATCCGGTCAACTCGCGGCGCAGGGAGTCGCGTCCGGCCATGCCGGCGACCGGGTTCTGCAATTTCTCCAGCACGCGCTCACGGATGCGCGGAAGGACGTCGGCGCTGCGGGAGTCCTCCGCCGCGACGCGGCTTCCGGAAATGCGCGCCGGTGCACAGGGAGGGGCACCCGGCGGAATCAGCCCTACCAGCTGATGGGACAGGATATCCGGCACGGCTTCGGCGACCTTGCGTCCGAACATGGGCTCAACTCCAGAACATACGCTTGAAGGAATTCGGGATCATCGACCGCTTGCCCGACAGGTCGTTGGAGACGTCGAGCAGCATGTCGGTGATCGCGCCATGCTCGGTAGCCAGCGGAATACCGCCATTCTCGGCGGCAAGCGCCTTGCGGTCGAAGGGGATCTCGTAGTCGATGCGCCGGCCGATCGCCTTCTCGAATTCATCGCGCGAGACGATGCCCTTGGCCGGCGGACATCGGTGGTTCAGGATGACCAGCGCGCGTTTGCCGATATCGTCGCGTCCGGTCATCCGCAGGACGCGCACCGTCTCCCGCACCGAAGGCAGCGTGGGGTCGGCGATGATGATGCGGACATGGGCGAGGCTGAGGAAATGCTGATAGAGCGGGCCGTAGCGCCGCGGCACGTCCAGCATGACGTAGTGGAAGCGCTGCGTCAGCAAGGTGGCAATCCGCTGGATCGCGGAGGGGGCGAGCGACGGTTCGTCCTCCAGCTCCTCATGCCCGGTGAGCAGGAACAGCCGGTCGCTGCACTGCTGCATGATGCGGTCGAGGAACAGGTCGTCGACGCGGTCGATGTTCTGCAACGCTTCGGACAGCCCTCCGCCGGGCTCCGCGCCCAGCATCAGGGACAGGCTGCTCGCCTGCAAATCGAGGTCGACCAGCGCCACTTTGCGGCCGGACCGGTGGGAAAGCAGCCAAGCGAGGTTGACCAGAAGGGTGGAGGCCCCCACCCCGCCCCGCGCGCCGGTGACCGCGATCACCTTGCCGGTGCGGCTGCGCGGCTTCACCGCGGCCGGGCCGGACCGCATGGCGATGGTTCGCCGCAACAGCTCCGTGGTGATCGGCTTGGCGACATAGTCGGCCACGCCCGCGTTCATGAGGTCGCGGAACAGGCCGATGTCGTTGCTCTCGCCCAGCACGATGACGGTCACGCTCGGCTCGCAGACATCGGCCAGTGCCTCGATGTCGGACATCGGCATGGCGGAGGCGCTTATGTCGACGATCAGAAGCTTGGGCGACGGTGACGTGCGCAGATGGCCGATGGCGTCCTGGACCGTGCCGCGGCGGACGACCGTGAAGGTCATCACCTCCTCGTCCACCAGATCACGAATGGTCCGTTCGGTGTCCGGCTCGGTGACGAAGGCGACCAGTTCCGGGTTCCGGGAGGCGCCAGTCTCGGCGGATGCGCGGGCGAAGATCGACATCGGCCTCCTCCTACTGCTGTGAAGCGCCGGTGAGCACCGTGCTGGAGGCTTTCAGCGGCGTGACCTTGTTGGCTTTGTAGCGGTCGACCGCAGCTTCCTGC
Source organism: Azospirillum argentinense (assembly GCF_000632475.1). Classification (NCBI taxonomy): domain Bacteria; kingdom Pseudomonadati; phylum Pseudomonadota; class Alphaproteobacteria; order Rhodospirillales; family Azospirillaceae; genus Azospirillum; species Azospirillum argentinense. Next base: position 748,973 of record NZ_CP007795.1, on the reverse strand, counting down.
GCCGCCCCGTCGGCCGGCCCCATCCGGCGTGGCGCCGCGAGGTCGCCCGGATCGGCCAGCATGACGGCGAGGTTGTTGGCGTTGGCACAGCCGAAGTTGCTGGACGGCCGGAAGCTGTTGTCGTCCATCACGGTGCGGCGCCAGTCCGGGCAACGCGGCGGAACGGCGGCGTAGAGCTCCGCCATTACGGCGATGCCGCGGACCGGACCGGCGTCGCCGCCCGGCTGTCGGGCGACGGTAATGTTCGCGGGATCGACACCGAAGCCGGCAAGCGCGCGGACCACCGGAACCGCCTGATGCTGCTCGGCGCCGGCGGGCAGCGCGATGGTCACGCGGGTCCGCGGCGGCTCCCCCAGCTCCTCGATCAGCCTGCGCAGTTGCGCCGTGTCGGCGGGAGCCAGCCGGTTGCGGGTGGCCGGCAACCGGGCGGTGCTCTCGGCACGCTCAACCGTCACTTCGCGGGGCGTGTCGGCCGGCGTCCACAACGCTTCCACCGGTGTGCAGGCGCCGGCCAGCAGCGTCAGCGCCAGAAGGACAGCTTGACGAAGCGGGCGCTGCGGGAAATGGTCATTCATGGCCCGTCTCCTCAATAGATGAAGCCAGCGGCACCGTTCAGCCGGGCACCGCCGGGACCGACCGGACCATCCGATCCGGGGGCGGGGGTTTCCTTGGCGAGGCGGCGGGCAAACAGGCGTTCCAGTTCGCTGGTCGGGCGCAGACCGTCGAGCGGGGTTTGCAGCGCGCCGGGCCCCGCCGGATTGACCAGATAGGGGGTGACGATCACCACCAGTTCGCTCTCGTTCTTGCGGAATCGGGTGGAGGAGAACAGCGGGCCGAGCACCGGCAAATCGCCGAGCAGCGGAAATTTGGTAACCGCGTCGCGGATGTTGTTCTGCAACAGGCCGGCGATGGCGAAGCTTTCCCCGCTGCCCAGTTCCACCGTGGTCTCCACCCGGCGCACCGAAAGTCCGGGAATCTGGATGGAGCCGATGGTGACGGCACCGGCTTCCGACAGCTCGCTGACTTCCGGGCGGACGGTCAGGCTGATGCGTTCGGGCGACAGCACCGTCGGCGTGAAGTTGAGCCCGATGCCGAACTGCTTGAAGACGACGGAAACGCGGTTGTTCTCCTCGGCGACCGGAATGGGGAACTCGCCGCCGGCGAGGAAGCTCGCCGTCTGGCCGGACGCCGCGGTGAGGTTCGGCTCGGCCAGGATGGTCACCATGCCCTCGGCGTCCAGTGCGTCGATGACGGCCGTCAGGTTCACGCGGTTGCTGGAATAGTTGGAGACCAGGGAGCCCGCGTTCTCCGCCGACCGCTGGAAGACGTCCCGGCCGTAGTTGGTGTCGAACTTCATGAAGTCCCGCCCGGTGATCAGGCGGAAGGCGAAGGCGCCCGGATTGAGCAGGGAATCCCAGTGGATGCCGAACTGGTTGTCCGTGTTGCGCGCCATCTCCGCAACGCGGACGCGCAGATGGACCTGGGTGGGAACCGTGACCTTGAGCTGGTTGACTACCGTCTCGCCCTGTCCGACATAGCCCTTGGCCAGCGCCATGATCGCCTCGGCGTCCTGCGGCGTGGAGACGGCGCCGCCGACGACCAGCCGGCCCGGTGATGAGGTGAGGGAGACGCGGTAGGCGGGGAATTCTGCCCGCAGCTGGTCGGTGAACTGTGCAGTGTTGTGAACCACCACGATGTCGCGCTGCACCAGCAGTTTGTCCTCGGCTCCCAGCGCGTAGAGCGTCGTCCGTCCGGCCTTCTTAGCGACGACGAAAACGCTGCGCTCCGTCGGCGACTGGATGTCGGCGATATCCGGGCTGGCGATGAAGAGGCTCGTGGCGGGTTCGCTAAGACGGATCAGGGTGCCGCTGCCGACCGCCAGTTCCATGGTGCTGTGCGTCGCGCGTTCCGCGGTGTTCCCCTGGGCCGCCGCGATCTGCGGAGCGAGGAGAAAGCCGCCCACAAGAGCGGACAGGCAAAGGAGGAGGAGGAGTTTGGCCGTGCGAACCGGCTCGCACGGAGCTGGCAGGGGCATGGTGGGTTTCCTGGGGCAGCGGGTTGGCGTCAGAAGGATTGCCGGACGAGTTCGGTGCCACGGATGACGGCGAGGCGGGGGCGTTCGTTGGTCTTGCGATCGCCGCTATGGCCGGTGAGCGCGGCCGACACGTCCGACGCCCAGACCGGCTCGGTCGCCGTCGGCGCGACCGCCTCGCTTGCCGGGGCGATGCTGTGCAGGCTGAGCGTGAGGTGACCGAGTTCCGCGGCGACGGCGACCTTTTCGGCCTGCCGGGCGCCGACCTCCAGAGTCACGGTGGTGGCCACCTTGCGAACGTTCCCGGAGTTGTTGTGGTCCTTGGCGGCCTCCTCGACCCGCTGGTCGACGGCGATGACGCGCACCCTCTCCAGGACCGTTTCGCCGACCAGCCGGCGGGCCGGATTGTCCTGTTCGTTGGGCAGGGCCTGCGTCAGGATCAGGTCCACCAAGTCTCCGGGAGAGATCAGGCCGGCGGCACCCGACACCTCGGTTACCGCGACGGAGATCGCGCGCATGCCCGGTGACAAGACGGCGGCCAGGAAGCCGCGCTCGCCGGGAGCGATCAGGCGGGAGCGCATCACCGGCTCCCCGGCGGTGATGCGGTGGCGGACCATGGCGCCGATGCTCGGGTCCTTGTCGCTGCCGAACAGGACATGCTCTTCCAGCACGGCGCTTTGCGGCCAATCCTGCCAGCGCACGTCGGAGTCCTGGATGAAGGTGCCGGGCGCCAGGTCGTGCGCGGCGACCCGCAGCTTCGCCAGCGCCGGCGGAGCGGGTACCGCCGCGGCAGGCGGTGGCTGGGTGCCGGGAAGGGCCAGCAGGATCGCCCCGCTGCCGAGCAGCGCAAGGGCGGCGAGGGAAAGGAGAATGGTGCGCGGAGCCATGCGTCACATCCCGGTGGAGCCGAAGGGGTGCAGGACGGACACGCCACCCGCCGCGATGGCGATGCCGTAAGGCAGGCCGGCCTCGCCGAACGGAAGAGCATCGACGTTGCGGGTTCGCAGCAGCGTTTCCAGCCACAGCCTGGCCTTGGCCGTTGCCGAACAGGGGAAGAAGAGGGCCAGGGTATCGGCGGCTCGCCGTGCCGCGACGCGCGCCAACGCCACAATCGCCAGAACGCCGCCCGCCAGCACCGTGACGAGCAGCAGCGCGGGAAGCTGCTCCCAACCGGACCACAGCGCCGCCGCCGTCAGAAGCTTGACGTCGCCACCGCCCATCTTCCCCCCCGCGAAGAGGATCAACAGGGGAACGAAGACGAGGACGGCGCCGGCCACCGACGACAAGGGCGGGTACGCCGATGGATCGGCGATGGCCGCCGCGGCGAACAGCAGGCCCAGAAAGGCCGGTATCCAGTTCGGAATGATTCGGGTCCGGAAATCGGAGATGGCCGCCGCCATGAACAACATGGTGGCGCCGCCGGAAAGAAGCGTCTTCATCGCTGCTGGCTCCGAACCGATAGTTTCGAGCCTTGCCGAAATCTTCCGCACAGCGGCTGCCAGACACCGGAAGCGCCCGGCAGCCGTCTGAACGGGGAGACGATCTCACCTCATTACGGACTGACGATCGCCGTTCCGGTGAGCTTGGTCGCAATGTCCGCGAATTTCTGGTTGATGGCGCTGCCGAGCGAAGTGAACCCCGCCGTCGCGGCGAAAGCCACCAGTGCAGCCAGCACGCCATACTCGATCGCGGTCACGCCGTCTTCGTTCGCGATCAAAGATGCAAAGAGAGTGCGCATGCCTTTATTCCCCGTATAGGTTTCGGACATCTTCGATGACTTGATCTCCGCATACAGCGGTCGATGTCCATTTGGTTACCGAAATATCATCGGCCACGCAACTGCATGAAAAATGCATCACAATTGATGCAGATCAATTGCGCAAATTTCCGTGAAAGGATTCTCATCCTATGGCCGAAGGCTCGAAACGAGATGACAAGGCGATCATGCCGGGATCACCGCCCGTTACCCCGAAATTGCGGATTATGCGAATAATTGCGTTAACGGTGGATGCCAGGGTGCGACATATTCACATGCCGCAGCTGCCCAGCGCGCTACCATGTCCTAAACACGCGATTTCCGGAAAACGGTCTCGAGCCATACGCGCCCTGGCACCGCGACGCACCGGTAGGGCATTGTCCGCCGGGTGGCTCTCGTCAGTTCGCGGCAGAGAGGCTCCGCTTACGGGCGCGGGTCTCGTTCAGCATCGACTGCACCCGGACCGGCAGGACTCTTGCCATCAGGTCTGGGACCGCCGCGACTTGTCCGGTGGGCTTCAACTGGTCCGTCGTGCAATCGACGACGGCATCGATGAAAGCCAGAAGACGATACCAGTCCTCCTCCTCAAGCACCGCGGCATAGGCCGCGAGCGCTCGCTGACGGCAGAGATCACCCAGCTCGGGGGATGGCATCAGAGGCATCAAACCGGCGAGGACCGAGCCGGCCACCGGCCAGTCCGCCAGAAGCCGTTCCATCAACTCGTCGCTGTCGATCCGGCGGATACCCCACGCGCCGCAGTCGCTGCACATGACGGCTGCACCGTCCACCGGTTCCGGAAGAAATCGGGAGGGAGTAAACGAACGGGCCATGAAAACCACCGACCACCCGAGATGAAACCCGACAGAGATTGGCCGGCAGCTTATTGGAGACTGATATCCCTGTAAAGACAGCCTGATCGTGAACAGCGGCGTAAGGCGGCTATATCTTAAAAACCCATGGCCCTCCCGCCATGGTTACTAGATGGTAAACGTAATTACAATGGCAAATTATATTGAAATGAACTCACACATTCGTCCATTGCGGGATGGATCTTGCGAAGCGGGTTATCTGCGACAATTTGGACGGCACTTTCGGGCGACTGGCTTGTAAGATTTGGGATGGCACGTTAAGAGATGTTGCCACTCCCCAAGACAGGCGGACATTGCGAGCGCGGCGATGGCAATCGATTTCCAGCAAGACATCTACGAACTCAATCTTCATTACCTCATGGTTCTGCAACGGGTTGCGCAGAACGACGTCGCCGAAGCGGCGATGCGGTTCGGGATTGACGCCAAGACGGCCGAAGCCGTATGCGATGCCTCGATTCGGGAGTTGCAGAGCGTCGCATCGGGCGTGGTGGCCATGATTTCGGCGCGGCCGCTGCTCCAGGAACTCACCTCGCGCAACCCGGTGGACCGGGCGGACCGTCTGCGTGCGGGTGCGATTCTGCGTTCGATTTCGACACCGGATCGCTGACAGCGGCCCCTGGAGCGGCAGATCGCCTTTCTGGAGAAAGGTGCGCCGATGTTGCCGGGCGGTGCCCAGGTCGACAGCGGCGCTCCCCCGGGCGATCCGTTACTGTTTAGATGTCATGCTCCATCATACTTGTTATATCCATCGCCTGCCACAGCAGGTTAAGGCGGTTGCCCACCCCCGCAACCAAATTCAAGCCCTTGAGGGCAAACAGATTTCAGGGGCTTTTCATGTCTGGGTCGGCCCTGCCCAGACCGCTTCCGGAAACATTTGAGCGGAAATTCCCGCACGCTTTGGAGTAGGGTGCCGGGGTGTGGACGTGACCGAACCGGCCCGCTCACAAAAAGCGCACTTATCTTCCCCGTAGCCCTTCTTCGAGCAAGGCCTCCAGTCTGGCGGGATCGATTGGCTTGTGCAGCATGCGAATGCCGGTCCGCCCGGCCTCGGCCAGCCGTTCAGCCGAGGTGTCGCCGGTCACCAGAACCGTGACCGGCGTGCCGCGTCGGCGGGCTTCGCTGATGATGACCACGCCGGTCTCTCCCGCACCCAGGGAGTGATCGGCGATCAGGATGTCCGGTGGAGTCTCAAACTCATTCAGCATGGTCCGGGCCTGCGCCAGCGTGCGGGCGGTGTGCACGGACACGCCCCAGCTCCCCAGTGTGACCTCCAACGCTTTCAGCACCATTGGTTCATCGTCCACCACCAGGGCCGTCCGGCCCCGCAACGTCCCGCAGAGCGCCTCCCCTCCAGCAGCGGGCATCTGCGCTTCGTCCTCTGCCAACGGAAGCGTCAGGCTGAAGGTGGACCCTTTACCGGGTTGGGAGCGGACCGACACCCGGGCCGCCAGCAGATCGGCGACCCGCTGCACGGTGGCGAGGCCGATGCCGAAGCCGCGCGCATGCTCACGGGTCGCGTTTCCGATCTGGTAGTAGGGATCGAAGATACGATCCATCTCTTCCGGGGCGATGCCCCGCCCGGTATCGGTCACGTCGATCGCCAGCCGGTCCTTCTCGACCCGCGTCTCCACCGTGACGCCGCCCTGTTCGGTGTATTTGACGGCGTTGGAAATCAGGTTGCGCAGCACCAGTTCCACCAGCAGGGGGTCGGACCGGACCGATCCGGCCGCCGGTGGGATGTGCAACCACAGTTTCGCCTCGCGCGCCGGTCCCTGGAACTCGCCGTAAAGACGCTTCAGCAACTCGTCGAGGTCGAAGACCCGCTCCTGCGCCGTGAGCAGGCCGGCGTCGAGCCGCGCCACCTCCAGCAGCCCGCTCAGCATGCCCGTCAGGCTGGTCATGCTGTCCGACAGCGGCTTCAGGAGTTCGCGCGCCTTCGCGTCGAGTGGTTGCCGCCGCAGAAGCTCGAGAAACAGGTTGGCAGCCTGCACCGGCTGGCGCAGATCATGGCTGACCGAAGCGAGAAAGTTCGACTTCTCCCGGCTCGCCGCCTCGGCCGTGTCGCGTGCCTGCTGCAGCAGGGCTTCAGCGTGCTTGTGGTCGTGGATGTCGGTCGAGGTGCCGAACCAGCGGGTGATCGCGCCGCTGTGTGGGTCGCGATAAGGCAGACCCCGGACCAGGAACCAACGGTACTCCCCCGTCTTCGAACGGAGACGATGCTCGACGAGGAAGAGGCTGCCCGCCCGCTGCGCCTCTTGAAAGCGGTCCGCTGTCAGCGCCGCATCGTCCGGATGGGTGAAGTTGGCGATGACGTCCGATACCGTGGTTGGTGCCGTCCGGGGTTCGTAAGCGACACCCGTATAGTCGGTCCACTGGCGGTTGAAGAATTCCACCTGTCCCTCGGCGTCGGTGATCCAGACGATCTGCGGCACGGCGTCCGCCATCAGCCGAAACCGCGCCTCGCTCTCGCGCAGGGCCTCGTCGGTTCTCCGGCGGGAGGTGATGTTGCTGGCGGTGCCAAACCACTCGCAGACCTCACCATCCGCATCCAGGATCGGCACCGCTCGCGAATGCGTCCATCCCAGTGATCCGTCGGCCTGCCGGACCCGATGCTCCAGATCGAAGGCGCTCTTGGTCCGGATGGCTTCCCGTACGGCGTCAAGAAGCTGGGGTTGATCGTCCGGATGGATGTACTCCTCGAGCCACGCCTTGTTGCCGTCCGTCGTGTCGGTGAGGAAGCCATGCCCGTCGAGCTGCCGCAGTTCCGTCCAGTCGACGTTCATGCGGTAGATGGCGTAGGAGGAGGCCTCCACCAGGGCGCGGAAGCGGCTCTCGCTGTCGCGCAAGGCGAGTTCGGTCCGCTTGCGGCTGGTCACCTCATGCACCGTCACCAGGACGCCCGCGATGGTTCCGGCATCGTTGCGGACCGGACTGTAGGTGAGGTCGAACCAGGTTTCCTCCGGGGCTCCGTTGCGCTCAAGGATCAGTTTCTGGTCGTCGAACCCGCGGGATTCACCGCGGAGCACGGCCTCGTAGATCGGCCCGTTGAAGTCCCAAACCTCGGGCCAACACTCGCGGGTGGGTTGGCCGAGGGCGCGGGGATGCTTGCCGGCGGTGATTTCGGCGTAGCAATCGTTGTAGATCTGGATGAGGTCGGGTCCCCAGAGAACAATCATGCCAAGTGGGGAGGCGAGAATCAGGTCGACGACAACCCGCAAGGACAGCGGCCAGTTCGCCTTTGGTCCGAGGGGCGTCGCAGCCCAGTCATGGGCACGGATCAGTGCTCCCATGGCCCCGCCTCCACTGGGCCAATCCAGCTCCGAACCGGTGGCGTCAGGGATCATGGCCGCCGCTTGGGGCAGGAGGCTGGGCAAGCGATGACGGCGGCAGCGCAACACGCTCCTGAAGCAGGCGCAACCCGTCGCGCACCACCTCGCTGACCGTCTGGTAACGGCCGGACGCCACCAGAGTCTGGACGAAGCGGTCGAGTTCCGGGGTGAGGGAGATGCTCTGGCTGATGCGCCTGGACATGGGACCATCGCAACGGAAGGGAAGCGGTGCCACAGAGTACGACACCGGGTCAGGGCCTGGAAGTCGACCGAAAGGCATGATTGCCTCCGGTCATAGATTCTGAACGGCAGGTGGTGCGGTGGCAATGCAGAACACAATGCAGCGGCCGCATCCGGGCGGTGGGCCGGGCCGGATTGTCTTGGATCGACGGCATTGATTTGCGAGTGCTGAGCGGGATGAAACAACCATAAAGCGCTTAATGAAAACTTTCGATTGACGACCTGGCCGCTCCGCCTGCGAAGGGGGCATGAATGGCACCGCCACCTTGCCGGTTATTTGACGGTCGTGAAACGGTCAGCCCATCAGGCCGCCATGGGCGCGGCAACGCTGGACATGCGGGTTTTTGCTAAAGGCACTTCACGGGGCCGGGTGGGCCTACGGCGGCGCAAAATATCGTGCCGCCGGGGTTACGGGACGTGCCCCGCCTGCTGGTGACGCCGGAAAAGCGGTTGTGGGTTTGGACGTGGGGGCCGTCGCTCGTGAAAAAATGGGACAGCTTCCGCCCGATGTCGTGATGAGCAAGTTCCGGTTCGCCATTTGGAGGACTGGGCTGCACGCTTCGAGTTCGCACAGGGCTTCGGCAACGCGGTCCTGTCATCGAAAACCACGAGCGGTCATTGGCCTTCCGCCTTGCCGTCACCGTGCGCCGAACTGATGACAAGCAGCAGGTCTCCGGGCTGGATGATATGGCGGTGACGCTCCGTGAAGGGAATGGCGCGGCCATTGCTGTGGATCTGCACAACCACGCCGGCGGTCGCCATTGCCATGGTCTTGCCGATTTCGTCCTGGGCCGCCGGGCGCTCCGTCAGCACCATTTGGCCACCCACCGACATGAGGTCGCACAGGAATGGCGTGGCATGGCTGGTTTCCACGGCATCGGCCATGAGATAGCCACCGATCCTGGGCGGCGACACCACCAAGTCGGCGCCGCTCAGCTTGGCCAGTTTGATGTTCTCCTCCTGCTTGATGTTGCCCACGATTTTGGTGCCGGCGGACAGATGGCGGACGGTCAGGATCACCAGAATGGTGGTGTCGTCCCGGCCCGAGCTGACGATCACCGTCTTGGCGCTTCCCACGCAGGCCCGGGTCAGTATCTCTTCGCTGGTGGCGTCGCCGAGCAACCCGATGAACCCCGCCTCGGCCGCCAGCCGGATGCGTTCCTCCGATTGGTCGATCACGACGATCCGTTCGCACGGATGTCCCTTGGCGACCGTCTCCTGCGCGGCGATGAAGCCACTGTGCCCGAAGCCGCACAGCACGATATGCCCCTGCAGATGCTTCTGAATTCGGCTCATTCGGAAATCCTCGATGATCCGCTGCACGACGAATTCGTAGGCGGTGCCCAGGAAGATGAACCAGATGAAGATGCGGATGGGCGTGACCGCGAAGGCATCAATCAGCCGCGCGGTGTGGCTGACCGGAACGATGTCGCCGTAACCGACGGTGGTGACGGTGATCATCGCGAAGTAGAGGATGTCAGGAAAGCTGACATGGCCGTCGATCTGGTCCTTCAGTCCATCGCGGTCGAACCAGAACACCGCAATGACCAGGGCGATCAGGACGATGACAAGCCCGACACGAAGGGCGAGCGTCTGTTCCGCCGACATTCCGGAGCGGACATGAAGAACCCGGCCTTGCCGGGGCTTAGATTTGATCCGCCACATCTCGTTGTCATTCCGCTCGCCAAGCTTCGGCATGGGCCATCCATCGAATGACACTCCCGGCCATCATAACGGGGATCGCCGCGTGTCGCTCCACAATGTGGCCATGTGGAGCGACTGTCCGGTCAGGCCGTGCCGACAGGCGGAAGCTGATCGAGCACGGTGCGCGCGTTGTTCAGGATCTCCAACGGTCCTTCGGCGCTCAGCGCAAAGACGAGGCGGTCGTCTGTCCGACGCACCTGTCCGGTCCACAGACGCTCCAGCGCCGCTTCGCGCACGGCCCGGCAGGGTGTGTCGTTCAGGGTCAGCGAAACGCCAGAGGGTCCGGCGGCCAAGGCGGCGACGCCCAGCCGTCGGCAGCGCGCGCGGAGCGCGGCGGTTGCCAGCAACAGCTCGACCTCTTCCGGCAATGGCCCGAAGCGGTCCTCGATCTCTTCGCGCAACGGCTCGGCCGCCGTTTCGTCGCGCAGACGCGAGAGGCGGCGGTGCAGGCCGATGCGCAAGTCCTCCTCCGGAAGGTAAGTGGCGGGAATGGTCTGCGGCACGCCCAGGCGCAGTTCGGGGGCTTCGTCCATCTCGGAGCCGGCCAGCGCGCGGGCCAGCAGATGCTGGTACAGCTCGGTTCCGACCAAGCGCAGATGGCCGCTCTGATCGGTTCCCAGCAGGTCGCCCGCCCCGCGCTGGTCGAGATCGAGCAAACTGAGGGCGAAGCCACCGCCCAGGCTTTCGATCGCCTCAAGCGAGCCCAGCCGCCGCTCGGTTCGCTCGCCGAGCGGAGTGTCCGGATCGGTCAGCAGATAGGCGTAGGCCTGCGCTCCCCCGCGCCCGACCCGGCCGCGGAGCTGATGGAGCTGCCCGAGCCCGAACAGGTCGGGGCGGCGGATCACGATGGTGTTGGCACGGGGAATGTCGATGCCGGTCTCGATGATGGGGGTTGAAACCAGCACGTCGATCGTTCCTTCCGCCACATCGACCATGACCTGATTGAGTTCGGCAACGGGGAGACGGCCGTGAGCGACGGCGATCGACAGACCGGGGACGAGCGCGCGCACCTCGGCCACCAGCGCCGGCAGGTCGGCGATCCGCGGGGCGACGCAGAAGCTCTGTCCGCCCCGCGCCTTTTCGCGCATCAAGGCGGACCGGAGAACCGAAGGGTCATAGGGGGCGACCCGCGTGCGCACCGGGCGCCGCCGCACCGGAGGGGTATCGATGACGCTGACTCCGCGCAGTCCCGCCAGCGCCCCCTGCAGCGTCCGCGGAACCGGCGTGGCGCTGAGCGCCAGACAGTGGACGCCGGCCGAAAGCCGGGCCAATGCCCGCTTCTGCACGGTGCCGAAGCGCTGCTCCTCGTCGACCACGACCAACGCCAAGTCGGCGAAGCGCACCGTCTTCGACAAGAGGGCATGGGTGCCGACCGCGATCGCCACCGATCCGTCGGCGAGGCCTTCGCGCACGGTTTTTGCGGCCGACGCCGCCATGCCGCCGGTCAACGGCTCGATGCGCAGGCCCAAGCCGGCCAGCCGCCGTCGGAACACCTCCAGGTGCTGGCGGGCGAGCACGCTGGTCGGAGCAAGAACGGCAACCTGCCGGCCGGTGAAGGCGACCGCCGCCGCGGCGCGCAACGCCACTTCGGTCTTGCCGTAGCCGACGTCGGCGCAGACCAGATGGTCCATGGGGCGCCCGCTGGCGAGTTCGTCCATCACGGCGCTGATGGCGCGCCGCTGGCCTGCGGTCTCCTCGTAGGGGAAGCGGGCGGCCATGCGCCGCATCGGTCCGGCCGGCGGTGCGATCACGGGGGCTTTCGTGCGAGCCCGGCGCTTGGCCTGGCGCACAAGGCTTTTCGCGGTTCGGCCGATCTCGCGCTCCAACTCCGCACGGCGGGCGATCCAATTTCCACCCTTGAGCCCATCGAGCGCCACCCGGGCGTCGCTGCTGCCGTAGCGCCACACGCGGTCGAGGTCGGCTGCCGGCACCAGGAGCCGATTCTCGCGGGCATACTCCATCACCAGAACGTCTTCCGGCTGGCCTCCGGTCTCAACCGTTTCGAGCCCGCGCACCGCACCGATCCCGTAGTCGAGATGGACGGCAAGATCGTCGCACGACAGGTCGGCGGGTGCCAGCGGGGCGGCCGGGCCGGTTCCGCCTTCCGGGCGGGGGCGTTGGGCGAGCACCGTCACGCCGTCGAACGTGAAGCCCGCCGCGACCCGAAGCACCAGGGCTGCCGGCGTCACGGGAAGCCCATCCACCGGCCACCGGTCGAGCACCGGCACCGGCCGGCCGGTCGCCGCCGCCACCCGCTCCGCCATCCTGGCCGCGTCGGCGGCGTTCGCGGCGGCAATGATCACGGATTCACCCGCGGCAATCCGCTCTCCGGCGAGGCGGGGGAGGGTGCGTTCGGACACCGCCGGCGCCTCGCTGGACGAGGCTTGCCCGTCGGGCTCCAGGGTCAGTACCGCGCGCTTCCGCAACCCTGTCTCCCACGCGTCGCGGTCGAGGTGCATGGCGGACGCGTCGGCGCCCTCCAACTCGTCGAACCACGCCTCCAGCCGGTCTCCAACCCCCTCGTCCATGACGACCGGATTGTCGGCAAGAAGCTCAAGCACGCTCGGCAAGCGGTCGTAGGCCAGGGGCAGTAGGCGCTCGAAGGCGTAGGGGCGTCGTCCGGCGGCGAGTTCCTCCGCGAGCCCTGCGGCCATCGGGTCCCTGCGACCCTCCAGCCCTTGGATCAACCGTGCGACGATCTCCGGTGCCGCCGGGATTTCGGTCACCGGATGAACGGTGATCCGGTCGCAATCGCCCGTCGAGCGCTGGCTTGCCGGATCGAAGGTCCGTATCCGTGCGACCCGGCCATCGATGATGTCGCAGCGGACGGGGCGGTCGGCGTCCCCTGGAAAGATCTCCACGACGGAACCGCGGAATGCGGCCTCCCCCGGTTCGTCGATCCGTTCGTCGAGGATGTAGCCGCCGGCAATCAGGCGCTTCCGCCAAGCTTCCTCGTCATAGAGGGTGTCCGTCGCGATGAACAGCGCGACGTCGGGCCAGGCATCGGGGGGCGGAAGACGTTGCAGCGCCGCCTCGGCGGTCGCCAGAACCAACCGCCCGGTGCCTTTGGCCGGTCGGGACAAGGCGGCGATGGCGGTGGCGCGTTGCCCAAGCACAGCGCGCGATGGCTGGTCCCGCTCGCCAAGGGGGACGTCCCAACCTGGAATAAGCACGACGTCCAGGTCCGGCGCGGCGTCCCGGATCGCCCTGGCGAGCCGGATTGCCCGGGTGTCGCTGCGGGTTACGACCAATGGCGCCGCCTGTGAACAGGCGGCGCATCTGGCAAGCTCAATTGCCAGGGCACCTTCGGCCGGCGCGGCGCAGGTCATTGACCGGTCCAACCGGAATGCGGCGCGGTCGAATTGCATCAAGGACGCGGAATCAGGCATGGGACATTGCGTCAGGGGAAACGGGAACGGTTGGCTCTTAACAGCCGGACGCCCATTCATTCCCAACGGAGCGGACAAATTCGTTGGACGCTCCGTACGCGCTGCGTCCCTGTGGTCGGTCCGTGTGCGGAACAAGGGGCGGCGACGGTCGCCCCTTGATCTTTGTGAGGTGGCTACTGTGAGCGTTACCGCTCGATGTCGTCCCGGCGCCCGGTGTTTTCCACCCCAGTGCGCGACGGTCCGGTTCGGCCGTCCTCAACCTCAACCTCGGTGCGGCGAACCGTATCCGACACGGTCTGGGCGCGTTCCTCGACATCCTTGCGGATGACCACCTCTTCCTTGACCACCGCGCGCTTCTGGACCACCGCCTCTTCGTCGGTTTCGCTCACTTCGATGGTGCGTTCACGGAACGCGTCGGCCGGAACGTCTCCAACCTCGCGCATGATGGGACGGCGTTCAACCGAGACCGTCTCGTCGCGCAGACGAACCTGCTCCTCGACCGGTGTTTCGATCACATAGGTGCGCACGCGCACGACCCCGCGCTCCACGGCGCGCTTGCCGATGGACAACTCCTCTTCGGTGACCGGAACCACCTCTTCGCGACCGCTGCCAACCCCGGTGTTCATCGTGGCATCCGCCGTGGTGTCGGTCGTGTTCACGTTGCGGAATGCTTCGGCCGCGTTGCCGAGCTGGGCATTGCTTCCCGCCCCGCCAACTGCATAGCGTGCCCGCTCCTCGGCGGCCGACGCTTCGTCATATGGCGCGGCCGTCTCGTCGTAACCCGTCCATCCGCTCGAGCGGTACGCCTCGCCCCGGTGTTCGATATCGACAACGGTGCCGCGCTCCAGAACCACGATGGCCCGATCCACGTCCTCATCGTCCAACCGCAGCTTCAGAAGCGTGCCGCCACGCCGCATCCCCTCGGCATAGACGTGAGCATCGGTGTCCGGGACGTTCCAATTGCTCAGGCGGGACAGGAAGCCACCGCCGCCACCGGCGTCGCTGTGCGAGACGATCTCACCGACGCTGCGGTCGAAGCCTTCGGCTTCGAGATCCCGCAGGGCCGCTTCGGCGTCGGCGCGCGTATCGTAAAGGGCAATGATGGTCTTGTTCATGAGCCTAGTCCTCGTTGGGTTGGTCGGTCCTGGCATCCCGCACCCCAGGTTCGTCAATGAATTCGACGATGGCTTCTTCCGAACGGAGAGTGACCGGCTGCTCGGCTTGGACGGTGCTCGTGGTCTTGCGCAGATGGATCTCTTCCCGCAAAACCAGCCGACGTTCGACCACCAGCATCTCCTCGACCACCGGGATGATGGTTGTGGTGCCATCCTGGCGGATGTCCGGATGGGCATCGATGGCACGGTTCACCGGGACTCGAACGATCTCGACATCCTCGCGCTTCAGCGCCTGCCGGACGAGTTCCTCATGCTCGGTGACCTTGGTGGTCACCCGCACACGACCGCGCTCGACCTGGCGTTTGCCAACCGAGGCGGTTTCCTCATGAAGCGGAACGACCTCTTCGCGGTCGCTGGCCATGACGCACCCTAGCGCAAGAAAAAGTACAGGAGGATCGCGATCACGATCAGCCCGACGATGATCCACGTCCAATTGAGACCACCTGCGCTTGCAGCTTCATAAACACCGAACTTTTTGGGACCTTGATCGTTCGCCATGACGTCATCTCCGGCTGGGCCACTGGGGTCTTAACAGCAGCTCCTCTTCACCGTTCCGGTAAAGAAAGGAGAGATGAAAACAGGGCATTGTCTTTTGGCCTGGATGGGCTGGGAGCCCAGCCGTTGTGGCGCTCCGGCCGGCGCAACGATGTGCAAAGACCAGATAAAAAAAGGCCCGACTGCACGTCCGGCATCGTTGGTGGAAGAGGTCGGGATTTCCCCGTTTTCCGCCATTGCGAAAACGCTGCGACAGAGCCGACAGCACTGAAGCGGACGGCATCGGTCCCCTGGTGAACCAGCCCGACTTCACCTGCGGCCTGCTGGAACAGGATACCGCCTAACCAGGGATGAGGGAGGCCAAAGAATTTTCAGCCGGTGCGCAGCATTGCATTCACCTGGGCGAGGAACTGGTCAATGGCAATGGGCTTGCTCAAAAGTCGTGTGTGTGGCGCCAGCAGTTCCTTGTCCAGCACGGCATTGCAGGTGTAGCCGGTCAAAAATATGATTTTCAGGTCCGGCCGCAATGACCGGGCTGTTTCCGCAACCCGTTGTCCGGTGATTCCTGGCAAGCCGACATCCGTTACCAGAAGGTCGATCCCCACCGGGGAGTTGAGGATGGCCAAGGCTTCGTTTCCATCCTCGGCCTCCCAGACCGTCGCCCCCTGCTCCCGGAGCGCTTCCACAAGCAGCATGCGGACAATCGGTTCGTCCTCCACCACCAGCACGGTTCCCGGCGCCGGCTGCTGCGGCTGATCGGGGGCCTTCACAGGGGCGGATGCGAGAGTTTCCGCTTCGTGAGAGCGAGGCAGGTACAGTTTCACGGAGGTTCCATGTCCCACTTCGCTGTCGATCCGGACATACCCACCCGACTGACGGGCAAAGCCATAGATCTGGCTCAACCCCAGCCCTGTTCCCTGACCAAGCGGCTTCGTCGTGAAGAATGGTTCGAAGGCACGGTCGAGAACGTCCGGCGGCATACCGGTGCCGGTGTCGGCCACCTCAAGCAGTGTGTAGTCGCCGGGCCGCACTCCGGTCTCCGAAGCCGCCGCGGTTGCATCCAGATGGATGTTGACGCCCTGGATGATGAGTTGTCCGCCATGGGGCATTGCATCGCGGGCGTTGATGGCCAGGTTCAGCAGCGCAGCCTCGACCTGATTGGCGTCCGCCCAGATTGGCCACAACTCGGGAGCCAGCCGCGTCTCGACCCGGATCGCCTCGCCGACCGAACGTTCGATCAGGTCCCGCAGTCCAGCCACGAGCGTCTTGAGGTCGGTGCGCTCGGGTTGAAGCGGTTGTCGGCGGGAAAAGGCGAGCAGCCTTTGTGTCAGAGTCTTCGCCCGATCAACCGAGGTTCTGGCGGCGGTCACATACGCCTCGATGTCGCCATGCCCCGTCATGAGCCGCCGTTCGATGACCTCCAGACTGCCGCCAATGGCCTGAAGCAAATTGTTGAAGTCGTGCGCGATGCCGCCGGTCAGCTGGCCCACGGCTTCCATCTTCTGCGCCTGGAAGAGTGCCGCGCGGGTTTCTTCCAACGCTTCCTGCGCCAGCTTGCGTTCGGTGATGTCGCGGGTGACTTTGGCAAAACCGACGAGGCGCCCGTTGTCATCCCGGATCGCGTCAATGACGACGCTGGCCCAGAAGCGGGTGCCATCCTTACGGAGCCGCCAGCCTTCGGTTTCGAATTTTCCGGTTTGCTCAGCGGTGCGCAACCCTTGCAGCGGGATACCGGCGGCACGATCCTCAGCGGTGTAGAAGCGGGAAAAATGCTCTCCGATGATCTCCTCGGCAGCGTAGCCCTTCATTCGTTGGGCACCGGAATTCCAGTTCGTGACATGCCCGGTCGCATCGAGCATGAAGATCGCGTAGTCGACCACTCCCTGGACGAGCAGGCGAAAGCGTGCCTCGCTCTGTTGCAGAGCCTCCTGCGCCTGCTTGCGCTCGGTGACGTCGCGCGTGATCTTGGCAAAGCCAATCAGCTTCCCGGCGTCGTCACGGATGGGATCAATGATGACATGGGCCCAAAAGCGCGTGCCGTCCTTGCGGACCCGCCAACCTTCCGCCTCGAATTTTCCTTCGATCGAGGCGATGGAGAGCGCCCGCTGCGGCACTCCGGCACGCTGATCGTCATCGGTGTAAAAGCGCGAGAAATGCTGGCCGATGATTTCCGCGGCTGTGTACCCCTTGAACCGCTGGACACCCGGATTCCAGCTGGTCACGATCCCTTGCGGGTCGAGCATGTAGATGGCGTAATCGTGCACGCTGTTGACGAGCAGTTCGAATCGCCGCTCGCCCGACAGCGGCTCCCCGCCAACGCCGGTCGGCAACTCACTCTCCACCAAGACTCTCCGCAGCACGTCGAACGATGATGGCTACATTATCGCTGTTGCCGACGTCACTCAACGACACCGCATTTTGGGAAACCCAGGGTTGCTCGCACCTCGTACCAAGCCGGCAAGAGCGCACACCGCCTGGGCATCGACCGACCTGTAGCGCCGGGTGCAATCAGCCCACCCGCTCCGGCTTGGCGATGACGGCGATGCGGATGACGGCCAGATTGCCACGCTGATCGAGGGCTGCACAGTGCGTACGAAACGGAACAGGACGACCGGAGGAAAGTGAACCGCCTGTACGGCGGCATGAGCAGGGGAACGGGGCGAGCGGCCGAGAAGCTTCTCGCGCCCTTGTCGCATCCGTAACGGCCCGTGCCGTTTCCCCTCAACCAAGAGGGGAAACGGCACGCCGGGAACGAGGACTGCGATGAGGAAGGGGAAAGACGTGCTTCGGCTCCGATACGGTCTCGCCATGAGCCACAACCAGATCCGGCGCAGCTCTCGGCAACGGTGAGTGAACCTCCGCAGCCGGCCACCGCATCGGCAAGGACGGGCTCGCGGCGGCGGCCCGCCCGCTTCGGATCAGAAGGCCGCGCGGAACAGCTCCTGGAAATTCGCCTCGCTGGTGTGGCGCGGATTCCAGCGGTTGTAATCGGCCGCATAGCTGCGCCGGGCCATTTCGTCCAGCCGATCCTCGGTCACGCCCACATCGCGCAGGCGCGGCGGGATGCCGAGGTCGGCGCACAGCGTCCGCAGGCCGTCCACGGCGGTCTCCGCGGCTTGGTCCAGGGGCAGGCCGGCGGTGTCCACCCCCAGGATTTCGGCGATCCGGGCCATGCGCTCCGGCTTGGCCGGCACGTTGAAGGCCGCCGCGTAGGGCAGGCAGACCGCGTTGGCCAGGCCGTGCGGAACGGGGAACAGGGCGCCGACCGACATCGCCATGCAATGCACGTTGCCGAGCCCGGTGACGCCGAAGGACATCGCCGCCAGCGCCGACCCGCACAGCATGTCCAGCGCCGCCGGAACGTTGGTCCGGTCGGCGACGAAGGGGCGGATGCTGCCGGCGATCAGCGTCATCGCGTGCAGGTTCACAGCGTCGGAAAAGACCGTCGCCCGCTTGGACAGGTAGGATTCGAAGGCGTGCACGAAGGCGTCGACCCCGGCGTGCGCGGCGACATGGGCCGGCATCGAGCCGACCGCGAGGGGATCGAGGATGGCGACCTGCGCCGGGCTGAAGGCCGCGTGGCGGATGGCCATCTTGGTCTTGCGGGCGGTGTCGGTGATGACGCAGGCCCCCGACACCTCCGACCCGGTGCCGGCGGTCGTGGGCACGGCGATCAATGGCAGCGGACGGATCGCGAACTTTTCGATCCCCTCATAATCGGCGATCCGGCCGCCGTTGGTCATCAGGATGCTCACCGCCTTCGCCACGTCGATGGTGCTTCCCCCGCCGATGGCGAGAAGCGCCTGGGCGTCCTGCTCCCGGCAGCGTTCGAAGGCGGCCTGCACCGTCCGGTCGCCCGGTTCCGGCTCGATGCCGGTGAAGACGGACAGGGCGACGCCGCTGCCGGTCAGAAGCGCCTCGATCCGGCGGAAGATGACGCTGTCGGCCAGGGCCGGGTCCAGCAGGACGAACAGGCGCACGGCGTTCCATTCGCGCAGGACGTCGGGAAGCTGCTCGTGCGCCCCGACGCCGAAGAGGATCTTCGTCGGGCAGGAGAAGGAGGAAACGGGGAAGGCGGACATGGCGGGGGCCTCGTGGTGCGGAAGGGCTCAGGAGCGGCGGGGCAGGGCGATGCGGGTGCAGATGTTCTTCACCTGCGTGTAGGACAGCAGCGCGTCGAGGCCCTTCTCGCGCCCGAAGCCGGACTTGCGGTACCCGCCGAAGGGAAGCTCCACTCCGCCACCGGCGCCGTAGCAGTTGATGAAGATCTGCCCCGCCTTGACGGTGCGGGCCAGCCAGTTGGTCGCGCCGACGTCGCGGCCCCAGATGCCGGCGACCAGCCCGTAGTCGGTCGCGTTGGCGAGCGCCGCCGCCTCTTCGACCTCGTCGAAGGGGAGGATGGTCAGGACCGGGCCGAAGATTTCCTCCCGATGGACGCGCATCTCCGGGCGCGCGCCGTCCAGCAGCGTCGGCGACACGAAGTTTCCGTGGCTGAGGTCGGCGCCGGGCAGGGGCGTCCCGCCGGTGATGACCTCCGCCCCCTCGTCGCGGGCGATGGCGATGTAATCCAGCACCTTGCCTTGCTGGGCGCGGCTGACCAGCGGGCCGATGTCGGAGTTTTGCAGGCCGGGGCCGACCTTCAGGCCATGGCAGAGCGCCGCCAGCCGGTCGACCAGCTCGCGGTGCCGGGCGCGCTGCACCAGGACGCGCGACCCGGCCGAGCAGGTCTGGCCCGAGTTGGGAAAGGCCGCCTTCAGGAGCACCGGCAGCGCGTCGTCGAGGTCGGCGTCGGCCAGCACGATGTTCGGCGACTTGCCGCCCAGCTCCAGCAGCACCGGGACGATGTTGTCCGCCGCCGTGCGCATCACCTGGGCGCCGGTGGCGACCGATCCGGTGAAGACGACCAGATTGACGCCGGGGTGCGCGGCGAGGGCGTAACCCGCCTCCTGCCCCAGTCCCGGAACGACGTTCAGCACGCCGGGGGGCAGCCCCTCCTCGTGGCAGATGCGGGTCAGCTCCAGCACGCTGAGGCAGGCCAGCTCGGCGGGCTTCAGAACCACCGTGTTGCCGGTCGCCAGCGCCGGCGCCAAGCCGCGGGAGGCGATCTGCAACGGGTAGTTCCAGGGGACGATCTGCGCCGTCACGCCCAGCGGCTCGCGCACCGTGAAGTCGGCGTAGTCGGGGCCGAGCGGGATGGAGCTGCCCAGCACCTTGTCGGCGACGCCGGCGTAATACTCGAAGAAGCGTGCCGCGGCGACCGCGTCGGCCTGCGCCTGGGCCAGCGGCTTGCCGGTGTCCTGGCTTTCGAGGCGGGCGAGGCGGTCCTGCTCCTCCAGGATGCGGCGGGCGATGGCGTGAAGGACGCGGCCGCGCTGCACCGGAACGCAGTCGGCCCAGCCCGGCAGCGCCGTCTGCGCGGCCCGCACGGCCTCGTCGATGTCCGATGCGCCGCCGCGGGCGATGCGCGCGAGGACGGCGCCGTCGGCGGGATCGAGGATCTCCAGCGTCTCGCGCGAATGGGCCGGGCGCCATTGGCCGTCGATGAAGCAATCGTAGGAAGGCAGGGACATGGTGGGAATCCGAATTTGGAGTGTGACAGGGCCGCCGATCGGGCGGCCGATCAGGAAGGAAACCGCCGGTCAGGCGGCGTGATGGGCAAGGTCGCCGCCGAGATAGGCTTCGCGGATGCGGGGATCGCTGCGCAGCGCGGCGGCGGCGCCCTCCAGCACGATCGACCCGCCTTCCAGCACATAGGCGCGGTCGGCGATGGCCAGCGCCTGGTTGGCCATCTGCTCGACGAGCAGGATGGTCATGCCGTCCCGGCGCAGGCCGACGAGAGTCCGGAAGATGTCGGCGGTGATGATGGGCGCGAGCCCGAGCGAGGGTTCGTCGAGAATCAGCAGCTTGGGTTCCGTCATCAGGGCGCGGGCGATGGCGAGCATCTGCTGCTCGCCGCCGCTCAGCGTGCCGGCGATCTGGTCCCGCCGTTCCAACAGCCGGGGGAACAGCGCGTAGAAGCGGTCGATGTTGGCGGCGACCCGCTGCGGCCGGCCGCGCAGCAGATGCCCGCCGAGCAGCAGATTCTCGTGAACCGTCTGGTCGGTGAAGATCTGCCGCCCCTCCGGGGCCATGGCGACGCCCAGCGCAACGCGCTGCGGGGTGCTCAGCGTGTCGATCGGCCGGCCGTCGAAGGTCACCCGCCCGGTCGCCGGGACGAGGCCGGTGATGCCGCGCAGCAGGCTGCTCTTTCCGGCGCCGTTGGCGCCGATCAGAGCGACGATCTCGCCGGCCCCGACCCGGATGGACACCCCGCGCAAGGCGCGGATCGGCCCGTAGGAGACGCTCAGGTCGGCAACGGTCAGCATGGGCGCTCCTCCTTGTCCGGGTTGTCCTCGCGGCCCAGATAGGCCTCGATGACGCGGGGGTTGGTCTGGATGTCGCGGGGGGCGCCTTCGGCGATCACCACGCCCCGGTCGAGGACGACGATCTCGTCGGAGATCCTCATCACCAGGCCCATGTCGTGCTCCACCATCAGCACCGCGACGCCGAGCTGGCCGATGCGCTTGATGAGCTGCCCAAGCTCGGCGGTCTCCCGTGGGTTCAGGCCGGCGGCGGGTTCGTCCAGCAGCAGCAGGACCGGGTCTCCGGCCAGCGCGCGGGCCAGCTCGACGCGGCGTTGCAGGCCGTAGGGCAGGCTGCCGGCCAGCGCCCCGGCGTGCTCGCCCAGGCCGACGAAGTCCAGGACGGCCTTCGCCTTGGCGACGGCATCCTCCTCCCGCCCGGTCACGCCGATCCGTGCGTGGGCGCCGATCAGCACGTTGTCCAGCACCGTCATGGAGCCGAACAGACGCAGGTTCTGGAAGGTGCGGGCGATGCCGCGGGCGGCGCGGGCGTGGGCCGTGCCGCGGGTGATGTCCTGCCCGGCCAGACGGATGGTTCCGGAATCCGCGGAGATCACGCCGGTCAGGATGTTGATGAGGGTGCTCTTGCCGGCGCCGTTGGGACCGATCAGGGCGTGAATCCGGTGGGCGTGCAGCCGCAGCCCGACCTTGTCGGCGGTCACCACGCCGCCGAACGCCTTGCTGACGTCGGTCACCTCCAGCAGGGAACTGGCCAGCAGGGGGCCGGCGGACGGCTCCGCCCGGCCGCGCTCCATCGCGGTCAGCGGGGGAGTCTCCACCCCATCCAGGACGGCCATCCGGCGGGGCAGGACGCGCGCGATTGCGCCGGCGACGCCCGTCGGCATCAGGTAGAGCGCGAACAGCAGCATCGCCCCGTAGATGAAGTGCTGCACCGACGGCCATTGCGCCAGGAACACCTCGGTCAACGTGAGGATCGCCGCACCCGCGATGGGTCCGTAGATGTTGCCCGCCCCGCCCAGCAGCACCAGCAGAAGGATGAAGACCGACAGGTGGAAGGTCACGAAATCGGAATTGAAATACTGATTCTGCTGCGCCACCAGCGCGCCGCCCAGCCCGCACAGCGCGGCGGCCAGCACGAAGGCCAGCGTCTTGTAGCGGTAGACCGAGATGCCCGCGCACTCCGCGGCGATCTCGTCGCTTTGCAGCGCCAGCAGGGCACGGCCGAAACGCCCGTTCAGCAGATGCGACAGGGCGAGATGGACCGCCACGCCCAGCACGATGACCAGGACCACCCAGTGCTTGAGCGCGAAGGGCTCGTCGCCCAGCGCCAGCGGGGCGATGCCGTAGATGCCCTGGGCGCCGCCGAACAGGTCGGTCCATTCGGTCACCAGCTTCTCCACCACCAGCCCGAAGGCCAGCGTGACCAGGGCGAGGCTGGGTCCCTTCACCCGCAGCGACGGCAGGGCGATCAGCACGCCGACCGCGGCGGCCACCAGCGGGGCGGCGGCCAGCGCCAGTGCCGGCGGGACCTCCAGCCGGGTCGTCAGCAGGGCCACCGTGTAGGCCCCCGCCGCGAACAGCCCCGCCTGCCCGAGCGACTTCTGCCCGGCATAGCCGGCCAGCACGTTCATGCCGGAGGCGCAGATGTAGTAAACGCCGGCCATGAAGGCGACGTAGAGGTAGAAATCGTTGCTGAGCGTCAGGGCGAGCGCCACCAGCGCCGCGCCGATGCCCAGGGCCGGAGCCGCCCGCAGCAGGGCGAAGCGGCGGGCCGCCGGCCGGAGTACGGAGGCCTCCATCATACCTTTTCCACCAGCTTCCGGCTGAACAGGCCGTTGGGCGCCATGGCCAGCACCAGGATGACCAGGAGAAAGACCATGATTTCCCGCCATTGCGCGCTCCACAGGGCCGTGAAGGACTCCACCAGACCGATCAGCAGGCCGCCGGCCATGCATCCGCGCGGGTTGGTCAGGCCGCCGATGATCGCCGCGGAGAAGCCCTTCAGGGCGATGATGACCCCCATGAAGAGGGAGGCCGACAGGATCGGCGCGACCAGCACGCCGCTCAGCCCGGCCAGCGCTGAACTGGCGAGGAAGGCCATCGCCATGACGCGGGGCACGTCGATGCCCATCAGCGCCGCGGCGTCGCGGTTCAGCGCCACCGCCCTCATGCAGCGGCCAATGGCCGTGCGGCGCATGGCGACGTCGAACGCCCCCAGGATCGCGAAGGCGAGGACCAGCACCACCAGTTCCTGCGAGCGGAAGCCGGCCTCGCCGACGCGGAACACCTCGTCGCCGAAGGGGGCGGGCAGCATCCGCGCTCCCAGCCCCCACACCGACAGGGCGGCGCTTTGCAGGACGATGCCGAAGCCGATCGTGCTGACCACCCAGGACATGCCCGGCTTGCCGGCGAAGGGCCGGATCGCCGCCAGATACAGCGGCAGCCCCAGCACCCCCATCGCCAGCGCCGCGGCGACCGCCGCCAGCGCGTAGAGCCAGACATAGCCGACCGCGTCGGCGCCGAGCGCCGCGGTGAGCACCCCCACCGTTCCCAGCCCGACGAAGGCGCCGACCGACACGAAGTCGCCCTGCGCGAAGTTCAGCGTCCGCGTGGTGGTGTAGGTCAGGTTGAAGCCGAGGGCGATCAGGGCGTAGACGCTGCCCAGCGTCAGCCCGCCGATGATGGCTTGCAGCATGGGGTCACCCTCCGTGACGGTTGGCGGGCCGCGTCACTTCTTGAAGTCCGCCGGTTGCAGCCCGGCCAGCACCGGGTCGTTGAAATCGACGACCTTGCCGTCCTTCCAGCGCGACCAGTGATAATCCGCCGCCGTCAGCCCCTCGTGCTGGGTGGTGGAGAAGGGCTTGTCGTAGGTCTTGACCATGCCGGCGACCGGCTTGTTCAGAGACTCCAGCGCGGCGCGCACCGCCTCGCCCTTGGTGTCGCCGGCCTGCTCGGCCGCCGCGGCCCACAGCAGGACCGTGTCGTAGGCCTGCGACGCCGCCCAGAACATCGACGGGTTGGCCAGCTTCGGCCCGATCCGCGCGAACAGCGAGTCCGCCTCCGCCGACTTGCGCTCGCTGGAGGTGGTCAGGAAGACCGGCCATTCCATCAGCTTCGGCCCGGCGACCTCGGGAAAGCCGCTGAAGGACGCCGCCCAGGTGGTGAAGACCTTCGGGAAATAGTCCAGCTTCTCCATGCTGCGCACGAGATGCCCGAGCGGCGCCGCCTGCGCCCAGACAACCAGCGTGTCCGCACCCGCCGCCTTGGCCTTGGACAGCTGCGAGGTCATGTCGGTGTCGCGGGCGTCGAATTTCTCGATGGAGACCGGCTTCATGCCGTGCAGCGCCGCGATCTGCTCCAGATCCTTCAGCCCCGCCTGTCCGTAGCCGGTCGTCTCGACGAAGAAGCCGACCGCCTTCGCCTCGGGGTTCTTCTTCACGTAGGCCAGCAGGGCGGCGGCCTGCTCGCGGTCCACCATGGACACGCGGAACAGGTAGTTGCCGCTGGACGGCCCCTCGGTGATGGCCGTGCTCGACGCGCTGGAGACCAGCACCGGCATGCGCTTCTGGTTGGCGATGTGCTTCCAGGCCAAGGCGTTGCCGGAATTGGTCGGGCCGAAGACGACCGAGACCTTCTCGCGGTCGATCAGGTCGGTCATGTTCTGGATCGCCTTGGGCGGCTGGCCCAGGTCGTCGCGGACCAGGAATTCGAGGGGGCGGCCCAAAACGCCGCCGCGCTTGTTGATGTCCTCGACCGCGGCGCCGATGCCGAGCACGCCGATCTGCCCCGATTCCGCCGACGGCGAGCCGGAAATGTCGCCGTTGTAGGCGATCTTGATCGGATCGGCGGCCTGGGCCTGGACCGACGCGGTCATGAGGACGGCGGCGGCGGCTCCCAGGAGCGCCGTCAGGCGCGGGCGCGCGGGTGCCGTGCCGGTGGGCGCCGTATTCGTGGACGCTGTCTTCTTCTTGGTCATAGGCGTTCCCCTCCATATTGGTTGTTGTTCTGCCGGTTGCGGTTCGGCAGTTCGAGATCGAGCAGGGCGGAACTCAGCGCCTTGCCGTGGGCGTCCAGAGCGAGCGAGCGGGTGACCCCACCGCCAAGCGCCCCGGTCAGCACGAAGTTGAGCGCCCCCAGGGTCGGCAGCTCGTAGCGGGTCACCGTTCCGGTCACGATTCCCTGGAAATGCGTGGCGACGCTCTGGGCCGTCAGATGCTCCGCCAGGAACGGGTAGTCGGTCTCGTCCAGCGCGATGACCGAGATGTTGGAGATGTTGCCCTTGTCGCCGGAGCGGGCGTGCGCGATGTCCCGGAGTTTCATGGCTTACGCCTCCAGCAGGGTGACCGAGGTGCGCACGGCGCTCTCCGGCAGCAGAGCGGAGGCGACGGCGACGATCTCGCGCGCCGATTTCCAGGCTCCGCCGCCGCCCGCCGGGCCGTTGGTGTAGAGGGTTTCGACCTCGTTCCCGATCCGGGCGGCCTCTTCCAGCGTGGCCGTCCGCCCGGCCACCCGCAGGCGGACCTCGTAGGGCGTGTGGCCGCGCGACAACCGGTCGCCGTGCAGCGCGTCGAGGCCGATCAGGTCGAACCGCAGCTCGTCGGCCCGCACGCCGGTCAGGGCCAGCCGGTCGCGGACGATATCCAGTGCGAGCCGCCCGCGCTCGACCGCTCCCGGTCCGGCGTAGGAGATCTGCCCCTCGCCGATGCAACTGTCGATGTAGCCGATGGACAGCTTCAGAAGCCCGGTCCGCGCGGTGCCGCGCCCGCCATGGACGCGCACCCGGTCCGGCCCGTCGCCTTCGACGCGGGCGGCGGAGAAGTCGGCGACGACGTCCGGCTGGTAATAGCGGGCGGGATCATGGATTTCGTAGAGAAGCTGTTCCTTCACCGTCGCCGGCGTGACGCAGCCTCCGGTTCCCGGCAGCTTGGTCAGCGCGAGCGTGCCGTCCGCGTGGATCTCGCCGATGGGAAAGCCCAGTCGGGCCAGTTCCGGCACGTCCTTGACGCCAGGGTCCGCGAAATAGCCGCCGGTTACCTGCCCGGCGCACTCCAGCAGATGCCCGGCCATGGTTCCGCGCCCCAGCGCGTCCCAATCGTCCATCCGCCAGCCGAATTCATGGATCATCGGAGCGAGGAACAGCGCCGGGTCGGCGGCCCGTCCGGTGATGACCACGTCGGCCCCGGCGGCCAGCGCCTCGACGATGGGGGCGGCTCCGATGTAGGCGTTGGCCGAAATCACGCGGTCGCCGAGCCCGCGCAGGGTGCCGCCGTCCTCCAGGGCGACGTCAAACTCCCGCGCGACCGCCAGCACGTCGTCCCCGGTCACGGCGGCGATCCGCAGCCCGCCCAGCCCCAGGGAGCGGGCGACGGCCCGCGTCGCCTCGGCGGCGCCGAGCGGGTTGGCCGCTCCCATGTTGGTGATCAGCCGCACCCCGTTGCGCCGGCAGGCGCCGAGCACGGCGGACATGCGGACCGTCAGCAGCGGGTCGTAGCCCCCGGCGGGGTCGCGCTGCCGCGCCTGCTGGGCCAGGGCGATGGTCCGCTCGGCAAGGCATTCGAAGACGAGGTAGTCGAGGCCGCCCCGTTCGGCGAGATCGATGGCCGGTTCGATGCGGTCGCCGGAATAGCCGGCGCCGGACCCGATCCTGATGCGGTGCATCGACGGTCCTCAGCGCGGCGAAGGGACGGCGCGGGACGCGGCGGCGCCCATGGCGGCTCGGGCGCCGCCGGTGATCGAGGCTGGCATGGTCTCCCCCCTGCATTCTTGTTCGTTCCGGTTCGGCCGCTCCGGCGCGCCGCACCGGCGGGCGGCTGAATTCCGCTGTATGCAAACCATCCTTGCCGAGATTGTTCGCACGAACAATTGAATTGATTCAATGTCAGTAATAGAGTTGAGCTATGGATCTCAGCCTCCGCCAGATACGCGCCTTTCTCGCCGCCGCGCAGACCCGCAGCTTCACGCGGGCGGCGGAGTCGCTGCACGTCGCCCAGCCGACCCTGACGGTGCAGATCCGGCGGCTGGAGGAGGCCTTGGCGGTCAAGCTGTTCGACCGCAACACCCGCTCCGTCGAACTGACCCGCATCGGCAGCGAACTGCTGCCGGTGTTCCAGCGCATGGTCCATGACCTGGATGCCGTGGTGGTCGACACGCATGAGATCGCCGCGATGCGGCGCGGGGTGGTGCGCGTGGCGGCGCTGCCGACCATCGCGGCGGGCGTGCTGCCAGACGCCATCCAGTCCTTCCGTGACCTTCATCCCGGCGTGACCTTTGTTCTGAAGGACGTCATCGCCAGCCGCGTGCTGGGGCTCGTCCGGTCGGAGGAGGTGGATCTCGGGATCACGGGGGGCGAGGCGAGGGGACAGGACATCGACACGGTGCTGGAGGTGCGCGACCGGATGCACATCGTCTTCCCGCAGGGCCACGCCGTCGGCGATCTTCCGCGGGTCACCATCGAGACGCTGGCCGAGGTGCCGCTGGTGCTGATGGACCCGGCGACCAGCGTCCGCGAGATCGTCGACGAGGCGTTCCTGTCCGCCGGACGGATCGCCAAGCCGGTTTGCGAGGCGACCTACATGATGACGGCGATCGCCATGGTGCGGGCGGGGCTGGGCTTGACGATCCTGCCGGGCTCCGCGCGCGAGATCGCCGCGGAGCCGGCGCTGCGCTCGCGTCCCATCGATATGTTCGGCTTTTCCCGTCCCGTCAGGGTCATCCGCAAGACGGGGCGGTCCCTCCCGCCGCTGGCCGAAGCGTTCCTCGATCACCTCTGCTGTGTGCTGAACGATTGCAGGACGTTTCATCGGGAGGGGTGAACGGCGCTTACCCCCGGAGCATGGCTTCCGTCGGTCCGGAACCGGCGCGGCGCCGCGAGCGGCGGATGAGTTGCGATCAGGAGGGCATTGTCAACTCGCTGGCAGGCGGACGGAGCGAGTGCCCAATTCGCTCCGGGGACGGCTGATGGTCCACCTCGTCCTCGCCGCCGCCGATCGGCATCTCCCCCCGCAATCGTCATGGAACGGCCCTGTCAGGGGGCGTGAACCGCAGCGCGGAGAGCCCCTGGGAGCCCTCCGCGCGTGGTCACGATGAGGAGCCGCGGCGGATGCGTCACGTCAGGACGGGGCGCGCCCTGGCTGCGTCCACGAGCTTCAAGACGCCCGCCAGCGCCCAGGAGCCGAGGGTCACCACCGCGAGGGCGATGGCGAGCGGGCGGTCGAAGAACACGGACACCTCTCCGCCGCTCTTCAGCATGGACGTCATGAAGGTCTGCTCGATCACCGGCCCGAGAATCAGGCCGAGCACCGCCGGAGCCATGGGGATGTCGTTGGCTTCCATGAAATAGCCGAGCAAACCGACAATGGCGATGATCCCGACCGCGAACAGCGTGTTCTCGACCGAGAAGGCCCCGACGATGCAGAAGAGCAGGATGATCGGGGTCAGATAGGCCGTCGGGACCTTCAGGATCAGGCCGAAGGTGCGGATGCACAGGATGCCCAGCGGAATCATCAGGATGTTCGCGACGAAGAAGATCGCGAAGATCGAGTAGATCGCCGTCGGGTTGTTGAGGAAGATGGTCGGGCCGGGGTTGAGGCCCTTCAGGAACATGACGCTGATCACGATGGCGGTGATCGCGTCGCCTGGGATGCCGAACACGGTCGCCGGGATGTAGGCTCCCCCCAGGGCGGCGTTGTTCGCCGCGCCGGCGGAGACGAGGCGTTCGACCTTCTGGTCGAGGGCGTTCGGGTCCTTGCCCTTTTGCGACCGGCGGGTGACCGCGTAGGAGATCCATGCGGCGATGTCCGCGCCGGCCCCCGGCAGAGCGCCGACGAGCGTTCCCAGCGTGCTTCCGCGCAGGACCTCGCGGCGGTGTCGCCACATCAGGCGGCCCATGCCGGCGCTGACCGAGCCGACCGCCGGCTGCGCCCGCCGTTCGCCGGTTGCCGGAAGCGTCACGGTGCGCAGCAACTCGGAGACCGCGAACACGCCGATGAGCAGCGGAATCAGGCCGAGGCCGCCGAGCAGATTGGTGACGCCGAAGGTGAAGCGGGGGGTTCCGGAGACGGGGTCCATGCCGATGGTCGACAGCCCCAGCCCGAACAGCAGGGCCGCCACCCCCTTGAGAAGCGACGAGCCGCCGACGAACGTCGCGCAGCTGAGGCCCAGGACCGCGAGCCAGAAATATTCCACGCTGCTGAACTGAAGCGCCAGCTCGGCGAGGTTTGGAGCCGCCAGGGTCAGAACCACGGCGCTCAGCAGGCCCCCCAGAACCGAGGAGAACAGGCCGGCCCCGAGGGACAGCCCGGCCTTGCCTTCGCGCGTCAGGCTGTAGGCGTCGTCGGTGTAGGCCGCCGACGCCGGCGTGCCCGGCATGCGCATGAGCGCACCCGGAATGTCGCCGGCAAAGATGGCCATGGCGGAGGAGGTGATGATGGCCGCGATCGCCGGCACGGGTTCCATGAACATGACGACCGGCACCAGCAGGGCCGTGGCCATCAGCGCGGTAAGGCCGGGGATCGCGCCCAGCACCAGCCCGTAGATGGCCGAAGCGACGATCACCAGCAGCAGGTGGACGTCGAGCAGGACGCCGAGAACGTCCGTTAGGATCACCATAGCAGCCACCCCGAAATGTTCTGAAGCGGTCCCCATGGCAGGGGTACGTGGAGCACGGAGGCGAAGATCGCCGTCAGCACGACCGCGGTGACAGCTCCCGCCGGCACGCTGCGGCGCAGGGGCTCACCGGATACGGCCAGAACGAGGACCATCACCAGGACGGCGGTGAGCAGGAAGCCAGCCGCGTCGACGATCAGCACGTAGAGAGCGACCGCGGCGGGGATGGAGCAGAACCGCACCCAGCCCTGCCTGGTCCGCGACCATTCCGGCCGGTGCCAGAGGGGTTCGGTGCGCAAGGTGCGGAGGCCGAGCAGCGCGATGACCCCTCCGACGAGGATCAGCCCCGAGCCGATGAGCAGCGGGAAGAATCCAGGGCCGAACTTGAGGTGGCGCGGCGGCTTCAGGTCGGCCGCGTGCTCGATCATCAGGACGCCGATCACGATGAAGAACAGGCCGACGAGGACGTCTTGAACTTTCATGGCGGATAGCCTCCACCGTCAGAAGGAATGCATGGTTTGCCCGGCCTCCCGCCGATCACTTGCCGTAACCGAGG
Source organism: Azospirillum argentinense (assembly GCF_000632475.1). Classification (NCBI taxonomy): domain Bacteria; kingdom Pseudomonadati; phylum Pseudomonadota; class Alphaproteobacteria; order Rhodospirillales; family Azospirillaceae; genus Azospirillum; species Azospirillum argentinense. The sequence goes on along the minus strand of NZ_CP007795.1, from coordinate 718,462 downwards.
GCGTCCATGACGCGGGCGGTGTCCTTCTCGTGCCGCAGCATCAGTTCCTCAAGCTGCTTGCCGTTCAGGTACTTGACCCCGAAGTTCGCCTTCGCCATGGCTTCCTTGTACGCCGTGCTCTGCGTTGCCTTGGCGACCGCGGCGTCCAGCTTCGCGACCACATCGGCCGGCATTCCGGCCGGACCGCCGAGGGCCCGCCAGGTTCCGCCGTCGACGGCGGTGCCGATGGACTGCCTGGTGGTGGGCGCGTTGGGGAATCCAGGCACCGGCTCGGGGCTCAGAACGGCCAGGGGACGCACGCGGCCGGCCGACATCAGGGCGGACGCCTCGGGCAGGGAGGCGGTCTGGAAATCCACGCCGCCCGCCGCGAGTTCGATGAGGCCGGGGGCGGCGCCCTGGCCCGGCACCCATTTGATCGCGGCAACGTCGATCCCATAGTCGAGCATCATGCCGGCCACCGGGATGTCCCACACGCTGCCGCAACCGCCGCTGCAATGAACCTTGAAGGAGCCCGGGGCGGCCTTGACCGCCTCCAGGGCCGTCTTCAGGTCCTTGAAGCGGGAGCCGGAACCGACCAGAAGGGAGGAGGAATCGCCGTTGAAGTTGGCGATCGGCGTGAAGTCCCTGGCCGAGAAGTCGGCTTGTCCTGTCGCCTTGTACCCGGCGTACGGGAAGAGCAACCCGACGGTGTAGCCGTCGGGCGTGGCGTTCTTGATGGCGGTCAGGCCGACCACGCCGCCCCCCTGGCCCTGGTTGACGATGGTGATCGGCTGCCCAAGGATGTCCTTCAGTTCCCGCGCCAGGATGCGGGTCGTCGTGTCGCCGCCGCCGCCGGCCGCCGCCGGAACGATGATGGTGACCGGGCGCTCGGGGTATTCGGCCTGCGCCGTGCCGGCCAGTCCGGCGAAAGCCATCAGAACGGATGCAAGAACGCTGAAACGCATGGATTTTCCTCCCATTGCCGTCCGACGCGCGCACGCCATCGGATCGATATCTACTTGTTGTACCCGACGGCGTTGATCGCGCGTGCGGTCTCCTGCTCGTGCTGCTCCATGAAGGCCTTCAACTCGGTCTGTCCAAGCCAGGCCACCCCGAACCGGCGCGCCTTCATCTCGTGCTGGAAGCGGTCGCTGTCGAACGCCTCCTTCACCGCCGCTTCGATCCGCGCCACGAGCGCGGGGTCCATGCCGGGGGGACAGGCCAGACCGCGCCAGGTGCCGCCACTGTACGGCTTTCCGACCTGTTCGCCGACGGTGGCGACGTCCGGATAGCCCTCGACGCGCGTCTCGCTCATCACCGCGATGCTGCGGACCCGGCCCGCGTCGCGCAGCGCGTCAACCTCGGGAAGCGAGCACAGGACGACATCGACGCCGCCGGAGGCCAGTTCCTGCAGTCCGGCCGCCGACCCGGCGGCGGGAATCAGATGGAGCCGTTTGACATCGACGCCCTGGTCGAGAAGCAGGGAGATGAAGGGGATGTCCCAACTGGCGTTGCACGTGCCGCCGCACGAGATGCGGAGCGAGCCGGGGTCCGCCTTCAGCTTGGCCACGATGTCCGCGACGCTCTTCAGCGGGGAGTTCTGCGCAACGTGCACCGCCGCGGGATCGGCGTTGAACTGGGCGATCGGGGTGTAGCTTGCCGACGTGAAATCGGCCTGTCCCAGCAGCCTGTACTGGGCGAACGGGGCGATCTGGCCAAGCGTGTAGCCGTCGGGCTTGGCCGTCGTATAGGTCGTCATCCCGACGACGCCCGACGCCTGAGGCTGGTTCACGACGTTGAAGGGGCGGCCGAGCTTGGCTTCGAGTTCCCGGGCGAGCAGACGCAGCGTGTAGTCGCTGCCGCCCCCGGCCCCGGCAATGACGATCAGCGTCACCGGCCGCTCGGGCCATTCGGCAAAAGCCGGCGCGGCCCCCGCAAGACACGTCAGCATGGCAAGGGTGGCCGCCGTCCCGCGGCCGAGCCTGCCTGTGGCCAGTCCCATCATGAGCGTCTCCTCCAAGACATGCCGCAGGGCGGTTCGGTGCCCTGCCTTTTCTGCCGTATCCCACAATACGGGATGTTCGTCAAGCGAACATCTTGTGTCGTGGCAGATTAAACAAGCTTGTTCCGCGTTGACAGGCGATGGGTGCTGAAGGTAAATACCGCATTGTGGGATAAGCAAAGAGGAAACGTCCAAATGTCAACTTCGCTGAGCGGCATCATCCCCCCCCTGGTCACACCGTTCACGGCCGATGGGGAGATCGATGAGGCGGCGTTCCGCGCCCAGGTCCGGTTCATGCTGCAAAAGGGCGTCCACGGCGTCTGCGTCGGAGGAAGCACCGGCGAGGGGCACACCCTCTCGACCGAGGAACTGACGCGTCTCGTCGCCATTTCCTGCGAGGAGGTCGACGGCGCCGTCCCCGTCGTGGCGGGCATCATCGTCAACAGCACCCGCGACGCCATCGCCAAGGCCAGGGCCATGGCCCACCTGCCGGTGGCGGCCTTGCAGGTGACGCCCGTCCACTACGTCTTCAAACCCGACGAGGACGCGACGCTGGCGCATTTCCGCACGCTCGCGGGCGAGACGCAGGTGCCGATCGTCATCTACAACGTGGTGCCGTGGAACTACCTGTCGCCGTCGCTGCTGGTCCGCATCATGAAGGAGATCGACAGCGTCATCGGCGTCAAGCAGAGCGCGGGCGACCTCAAGCTGATGGCCGATCTGCTGAACGAGCAGGTGCCGGGCAAGCTCGTCTTCACGGCGGTCGACGCGCTTCTCTACCCGTCCTTTGCTCTGGGGGCCCACGGCACGATCGCGGCGAACCCGGCCGCGGTGCCCGGCGTGACCGTCGCGCTGTGGAACGCCGTGCAGGCCGGCGACCATCCGCGCGCGCTGGAAATCCACCGGAGCCTGCTGACCTTCTGGAACACGATCAACGGCGACAACCTGCCTGGGTGCGTCAAGCATTCGCTCAGCCGGCAGGGGTGCGAGGTCGGCGTCCCGCGCCAGCCGATGCCCGCCGCCACAGAGGCGCAGAAGGCGCGCATCGATGCCGCCCTGCGCGAGGTGCTTCGTTACGAGGCCTCGCCGACAACGGTCGCGGCGGAATAGCGGCGTCAGCCGAAGCCACGGGATGCCGGCCACCCTCGCAGGCGCGCTTGCGGGGGTGGCATCCCCAGGGAGGGACGCCAGGGAGGGACGATGAGCGCGTCGACACGACTTGACCCCGGAGGGCCGGTTGGCCGATCTTTGCTCCGCCCTGCGCCTGAAGCAGGCGGAACGGGGCTCGACGACCAAGCCCGATACGCCTGTCCGGCAGGGGAGCAGAAGGAACAGGCATTCTTGAAGACGAACAACATCAAGTCAGCTGGAAAGATGCTCAGCGTCCTTGAATGTTTTTCCACCGTCGACCGCAGGCTGTCGCTTGCCGACGTGGCGCGCCGGACCAAGCTTCCGCGCAGCACGGCACACCGCCTCATCCTTACGCTCAAAGAAATCGGGTTTCTGGAACAGGACCACAGCCGCGACGAGTACCGGCTCGGCATCAAGCTCTTCGAGCTGGGATCGATCGTTCTGGCCAACATGGACGTGCACCGCGTGGCGAAGCCGTACGTGGATGCGCTCAGCACCCTGTCGCGGGAGACCGTCCACCTGTGCGTCTTCGACGGCATGAAGATGGTCTTCATCGAGCGGGGCGCAGGGGGCCGATCCGGCCCGAACAACGCGACGACCACGATGGAGGCGTCGCCCTGCCATTGCACCGGTGTCGGCAAGGCGACCCTGGCCTTCCAATCGGACCTGGTCATCGACCGCGTCCTTGGGATGGGGCTCCCGGCCTACACACGCAACACCCTCACCGACCCCGACCGGCTGAGGGAGGACTTGGCATCGATCCGCCAGCGCGGATACGCCATCGACGACGGTGAGATCGACATCGGCGTGCGCTGCGTCGCCGCGCCGATCCGCAACACCAGCGGGCATGTCTTCGCCGCGGTGAGCGTGAGCGGCCCCGCCACGCGCATGACGCACGAACGGGTGCAGAGCCTCGCCCCGGTCGTCATGAGCCACGCGGAGTCGATTTCGCTCCAGCTGGGCTACAGCAACGGTGACGGCGCCGCGGCGCCCGCACCCAACGCACCCATCACGTAACGGGCGGGGCCGGCCCTCGGCGTCCGGCCCCAAGCCCCACAAGCCTGCATCCGACCATCGAACCCTTCCAGTGACCGACGCGCCGGAGCGCTGCGGGCGGAGGGCTGCCATGGCGCGCGGACGCGGCGCAACGGGAGGAATCCATCGTGAAGAAGCTGATCAACGATCCCGCGCACTATGTGGACGAGATGCTCGACGGGCTGTGCGCCGCCCACCCGTCGCTCATGCGCGATGGACCGGCGGGGCGGGTGATCCGCCGCGCCGAAGGCGCCCGGGCGGGCAAGGTCGGCATCGTGACCGGCGGCGGATCCGGACACCTGCCCCTGTTCACCGGCTATGTCGGTCCGGGCCTCGTCGACGCCTGCTCGGTCGGCAACGTCTTCGAAGGCCCCACCGTGGATTCCTGCATGGCCGCGATCAAGGCGGCGGATGGGGGGCGCGGTGTCCTGCGCCTGTACGGGAACTACGGTGGTGACCGCATGAACTTCGACATGGCGGGGGAGTTCCTGGAGGACGAGGGGCTGGAATTGAGCACGGTGCTCGGCACCGACGACATCGCCAGCGCCGCCCCCGCAGAACGGAGCAAGAGGCGCGGCGTCGCCGGCATCGTCTACGCCTACAAGATCGCCGGTGCCCGTGCCGACGAGGGCGCCTCGCTGGCCGAGGTGACCGCGGCGGCGGCGAAGGCCGTGGAGCGGACGCGGACCATCGGCTGCGCCCTCTCGTCCTGCCAGATCCCCGGTGCGGCGGAACCGTCGTTCCGCATCGCCCCAAGCGAAATGGAAATGGGCATCGGCATCCACGGCGAGCCCGGCATCTGGCGCGACACGCTTAAGCCCGCGGACGCCGTCGCGGACGAGATGGTCGACCGTCTCCTGGCGGAACGGCCCGAGGGACGTGGAAACCGCGTGTCGGTCCTGGTCAACAGCCTCGGCGCCACCCCCCTGGAAGAGCTTTTCATCCTGTACCGGCGCGTCGCGGAACGGCTGGACAAGGCTGGGCTGGTGGTCGTCCAGCCGCTGGTCGGGCCATACGTGACCTCGATGGAAATGGCCGGCGTGTCGCTCAGCCTTTGCTTCCTCGACGACGAGCTGGAACGGCTTCTCGCCGCTCCGGCGTCCTGCCCCTTCTGGAAGGTTGGTTGACCATGGGCCTGACCGTCACGCACATTGCCGCCGGTGTCGCCCTCGCGCACGCGCGCATGGCAACCCTTGAACAGGAACTCAACGCGGCCGACTCCCGGCTCGGCGATGGCGACACCGGCGGCATGTTGCGCCGGGTGCTGGATCTCATGGCCGCGCAGCGGATGGATGGGATTGACGATGTCGGGGTGAGCCTCGGCATCCTTGCCAAGGCCGCGGCGGCCGCCACGGGATCGAGCCTCGGCACCTTGCTCGCGACCGGACTCCTGACGATGTCGAAGAAGACGAAGGGGCGGACCGAAGTCCCCTGGAGCGAACTGGCTCCTCTTCTCGAACAGGCGCGCGATGCCGTTATGGCGCGAGGCGGCGCGAAGCTTGGGGACAAGACCGTGGTCGATGCGCTCGACGCGGTTTCCTCGGCCGTGGCCGGTGCCGGGGATCAGGCCGCGATCCGCGCAAGAGCGGTCGCAGCCTGTGACGAGGCGCTCGTCCGCTTCCGGAACGAACCCTGCCGCATGGGACGGGCCCGCATGTATGCCGACAAGAGCATCGGCATGGATGATCCCGGCATGCTCGCCTTCGCGCGCCTCATCGAGAGCATCTGTCGGCGTGGTGCGTGAGGCACGGTCGGCCTGCTGGACCCGACAGTAAGGCAGGGCATGTCTCGACCACGGATGCGTGCCGGTTCGCTCGGTCAGGCATCCAATGGCGCGCCAGGGACCTCGGCCCAGGCCGCCAGGGGCGCGGCGCGGGGCCTGGATGATTGATCGGCGGCAACGCCGGAATCAATCGCACACGACGACGTCGACGGACGAGAGGCGATGCAGCAGGTGTTCGCGGCGGCGTTTGTCGGGCGGCAGCAGCTCGTAAAGAAAGGTCTCGATCGACCTCCAGACCGAGTCCCAACCAAGGATGACGAAGCTCTCCTGCAAAATCCGGGTCATCGGGCGAGCCGGAAAATTGTTGGAGATCTGCCAGGCAAGGAAAAGGCAGATGGACAGCACGACAAAGCCGATCATGGCCGCTTGGCGCCACGTTCGGATCGACTCGCGATTCCTTTTCGCCTCGCCGATGGCACGGGCGGCGAAATGGCCGGTCAGCGCGGCGGCGGCATCGAACGGCGGACACCGCGTCATCTCTTCGGCGGGAAGATGGATCACGATGCGAACCGGCTGATTGGCCGACCTTCTTGGTGGCCATGTCTTCACCGCCTTCCAAGGTGTTCAGGGGGACCGGTCGTTGGGCAGCGGGTGTCCGGACGCTTCGCCGGACGCTTCATGCGCCAGGGTTTCCTCGATCCGCCCCAGCAGGTAGGGGAAGAAGGGGTTGGACGACATGCGGAGCAGGGCATCCATGCTCACGACCAGCGCTCCGCGCTCTCCCCGGGCGGCCACCGCGCCCAGATGGATGCCGAAATCCTCGTTGGGATCGGGGTGCAGGCCGTAAAGGGAATCGCTCGTCGGAAACGGAAGGGCGACGTGCGAGAGCGAATAGACGTCGAAGGGATAGACCAGGCCCAATTCCTGCTCCTGTTCCGTCTCGGTGCCGGCCTCCATCGTGTGCGCGACCACGTCGGGGCGTTCCGCATCGGCGTTGGTGATGATCGCGGTCCTGAACCGGCGGGGCGGATCGGGCAGGATGCGCGCCAGCATGGTGTCGGACGACGAACTCAGGAGCGGGCCGAACTTGGTGTTGCGGTTCACGTCGAACAGCACGAGTTCGCTGCCGTTGGCGGGCAGGTGGGCGTACAACCCGGACAGGATCGCGCGCGTGCTGACGGTAAAATCCATCACGGACTGGAAGGTGAGGATCGGGGAAAGGCCGTCCAGCCGGCCATGGCCCGCAAGGTTTGCGATTCTGCCTTGAAGAGCCGCGGTCAGCAGATACGACTGCCGCGCGCCATTGACCGGAAACGAGTTGTACTTGAAGGGGTTGAATTCCGGCACCACGCCGAGCCAGGCGGCTTTCGCGAACGCGGGGAAGATCGCGGGCAAGCCGGCCAGCCCGGCGAAGCGTGCGAATGCGGTGATCCCGATCATGGGCGAGATCAGGACGATGCGGTCGGGGCGCTTCAGCCGGGCATCGTCGAGGGCGTCGAGCGCATACATCATCGCAAGCGCGCCGCCGTTCGAAAACCCGACGACGTGAAACGGTTGGTCCGGGGCGATGCGCCGCTGCGCTTCCCGCGCCGCCAGCCGGGTGGCCGCCAACCAATCCTCCCATTCGATGTCCGTCAGACCGGCAGGAACCGTGCCGTGTCCGGGCAGGCGGATGGCGATGGCGACGAAGCCGTACGCTTGATAAAGGCGGGCGATGTGACGAAGGCTGTAAGGGGAGTCGGTCAAACCGTGAAGGAACAGCACCGCTCCTTTGACCGGACCGTCGGGCTCGAGCACATAGGAACGGTTCCAGTCCCGCGAGAACCGCCCAGGGTAGATCGGGCTTCCGTCGAAGTACCGGTTGACCGGGACGCGCTCCCCTGGGGGCAGTTTCTGGGTGACTTCCTCCCGCACGCTGTCGAAGATGGCAGCCTCCGCCTTCATGTATTCGGTCCAGCCGCTGCTCTCCAGATCCTTTCTGTGCAGTTCCTGCGGCACGAAGGTGTGCCAAATCTCGAGAGGCAGGCCACGTTGCGAGTCATAGGCGCGCACAAGAAGAAGAACGACAGCACTCACGGTGAGCAGCACGATCATTCTTCTTGCGATTTTGCGTGCCCACAGTCTCATGAAGATATGGCTTTCGATTTCATGGGATTCGCTTAGCCACCGCAAACCAGGGCAACCAGTTCGAACGCGCCCGGATTCATGGGAACCGAGGCGAGGCCGAACACGCCCAAGGCGATGGCCGTCTCGAGAGATTCCCGCACACCGCCAGGAGCCTCGGTTATTGCAAGCGGTCGTATGGGAATGCTGGCGTAATAATCATGCCGGAACGCGACTGGATATACCCATATTATGCAAATGGCATTGTTGACAAAAGACTTCCATAATGACTAATCCGATCATTCATTATGAGTTATGGCGCTACACTCAATTTATGGCGGGGATTGCGGCAAAAATGCTTGATAAGAACGGAAATTCTGCTTGGCTAATGATTTTCAATGTATGAATAATTAACCTCTGAACAGATCACGGGCGGCCGCCGGACTCGGGGCGGAGAATGCGGGCTCGGGCTCCGGCCTGTTCATCATGATGCGCAACCCGCTTGTTCGCTGGGTCAGGCGGTCAGGGCAAAGCTGGGCGCCTGACCCAGCTTGTGAAGGCGCGAGCGCGGGCGGCGCGATATTCAGTTGCGGAGATGCGGCGAAACACCCGCCGGATGTCGCTACCGCGGATAGCCGGCGAACTTGTTGACGGAGACGGAGGTCGCCGCCACCTGCACATGCCGGGCGAGTTCCTGCTCGGCCGACTCCGGCGTCCAGCGGGTGGTGGGGACGGAAATGTTCAGGCCGGCGACCGCGTGCCCATGCTCGTCGGTGATGGCGGCGGCGACCGAGATGTCGCCCATCACCGTCTCGTTGGTCACCACGGCATAGCCTTTTTCCGCCGCCTCCTGAACGCGGGCGCGCAGGCGGCCGGGGTCATTCACGGTGAAGGGGGTGAGCGGGCGAAGATCGGTGCGGGCCAGGATCTCCTCCTGCTCCTCCTCCGACAGGCGCGACAGGATGGCGGTGCCCGACGCGGTGAAGTAGGCGGGCAGCCGGCTGCCGACCATGATGTCGATGTTCACCAGATGCCGGCCGGGGAAACGGGCGACGAAGACGATCTCGTGGCCGTCCAGCTCCTGGAGGTTGGCGGTCTCGCCGACGCTCCGGCTGATTTCCAGCAGATAGGGCGACGCCTTCTCGATCAGCTCGTTCGCCCGCAGGTAATTGTAGGAGAACTGGAGCAGCTTCGGGCTGAGCGCGTAGTTGCGCGTGCCGTGGACGCGCCGCAGATAGCCCAGCGTCTCCAGCGTGTAGACCAGCCGCTGGGCGGCGCTGCGGTCCAGCCCCGCCGCCTTGGCGATCTCGGACAACGGCATCTGCCGGTGCGGGCCGTCGAAGGCGTGCAGGATCTGGAAGGTCTTTTCGGTCGAGCCGACGAACAGCGAGGACTCGCGCGGGTCGGCCTTCGGCTTCACGGTCGGCGCGGCATCAGCCTGTCGGGCGTCGCCGCCCGCCACGCCGTCCGCCATGCCGCCCGTTCTGGTGGTCTTTCCGGCCTTCATCGGTGCTCGTCCTCGCGTCGTCGGCATGGTTCGCCTACGCATAGCATCCGGCGGGCCGGATGCCACGCGCAAGCGTTGCCACCGGTCAGGCCACCGCGGCCGCCGGCAGCCCTTCATAGGTGGTCAGAAGGCGCGACAGCTCGCTTTTCAGCGCCTCGCGCAGCTCCGGCCGCGGCTCGCGCAGCGGCGGCAGCATGGCCGGGGCGTTCACGCCGATCAGGCCCATCACCGACTTCATCGGACCGGGGTTGGTCTCGGCGAAGGCAAGGTTCATCATCGGGATGAGGGTGCGGTGGACCTCCAGCGCCTCGGCGGTCTTGCCGGACGAGGCGAGGTCGAAGACCAGGCGCCAAGCGCGCGGCAGGAGGTTGGCCGTGACCACGATGCCGCCCTTGGCCCCGGCGGCCACATGCAGCGGGAACAGCGTGTCCTCGCCGCTCAGCATGGCGAAGGACGGGTCCAGCCCGGCCATCGTGCGCAGGAAATGGTACATATCGGTGTTGCAGGCCTTCATGCCGACGATCCGCTCGTGGCGCGAAAGCTCATGCAGCACCTCCGGATCGACGGCGATGCGGGTGCGGTAGGGAATCTCGTAGATCAGGATCGGCACCGGCGACTCGTCGGCGTAGCGCAGGAAGTAGTCGCGGATGCCGGCCTGGGTCGGGTTGGTGTAGTAGGGCGTCAGGACCAGCAGGCCGTCCACGCCGGCCGCCGCGAAATCGCGGCCCGCGGCCAGGGCGTCGTGATAGCCGGTGTCGAGAACGCCGGCGATGACCGGCTTCTTGCCCGCCATCGCCTCGACCGTCAGCGCGGCGAAGCGGTTGCGCTCGGCCCGCGCCAGCGCGCCGTACTCGCCGGTGCCGCCCAGCGGAACCACACCGTCGATCCCCTGGCGGTTCAGCCAGGAGAACAGCGCCTTCGACGCCGCGACGTCGATGGTGCCGTCGGCGGTCACCGGCGTCGGGGTGGCGGGCAGAATGCCGCGGAGTTTGGTGGCGTCGAGCATGATGTATCCTTGGAAGTGCGAAGAGGTGGAGCGTCGGTTCCGGTGCGGATCAGGAGGCCAGGCTGCGCCGGCGCAGCCGGTCCGCGGCGTAGATCAGCACCGCGACGAAGACGAGGAGACCGGTGGACACCGCCGCGATGACGGGGGAGACCTGCAGCGTCACCTCGTCCCAGAACTGCTTGGGCAGGGTGGCGCTGAGACCGCCCGACGAGAACAGCGAGATGGTCAGCTCGTCGAAGGAGGTGGCGAAGGCGAACAGGAAGGACGACAGCATGCCGGCCCCCAGGATCGGGAAGGTGACGTGGCGCAGTGCGGCCAGCGGACGGGCGCCCAGGCTCTGCGCCGCGAGGTCGAGCCGGGTGTCGTAGTTGCGCAGAACCGCCGTCATCGTCATCACCACATAGGGGACGGCAACGACCGTGTGGCCGATCACCAGACCCAGGATGGTGCCGACCAGCCCCATCTGGGCGAACAGGTAGAACATGCCGACGGCGATGATCATGCGCGGCACGATCACCGGCGACAGGATGAAGGCCAGCATCGCGCCCTTGCCCCGCATCCGGCTGCGCACCATCAGGAAGGCCGCCGGCACGCCGATCGCCATCGACAAGAGGCCGGTGCCGAAGGCCACCACCAGCGAGCGGGTCAGCGCCTGCATCCACAGCGGCGACTGGAACAGCTGCTCGTACCATTGCAGCGAGAAGCCGGTGGGCGGCCAGGCCAGACCGGCCTCGCCGAAGGACAGCGGAATCATCAGGAAGGCCGGCAGGCTGATCAGCACCAGCATCGTCCACACCAGCGTCCGCAGGGCGGCGGACGGCATCTCGCCGGTGCCGCGCGGGCGGCGGCGCGGGAACAGGCCGATGAGCGCGTCGCTCGCGGCGCCGAGAAGCCCGAGCACCCGGCCGCCCAACCGCCGCATGGCGGTGTCGCGGTTGTGCGCGGCCCCCGCGGTCTCGCCGGTCAGCGTCGCGAAGCCGAAGACGCGGTCGTAGAGCACGAACACCGCCAGCACCACCGTCAGCAGCAGCACCGAGATGGCGCCGGCGAGGCCCCAGTTCAGCGTCTGCTGGATCTGGTCGATGATGAGCTGGGTGATCATCGTCTCGCGCCGCCCGCCGAGCAGGGCCGGCACGATGAAGAAGCCGATGGCCGTCACGAAGACCATGATCGCCGCGGCGGCGACGCCGGGCAGCGACAGCGGGAAATAGACGGTCCAGAAGGCGGTGCCGGGGCGTGCGCCGAGCGTGCTGGCGGCGCGGGGCAGGGTGCGGTCGATGTTCTCCATCACCGCCAGCATGGTCATCACCGCCAGCGGCAGCATGGCGTGCACCATGCCGACCAGCACGGAGCCGAAGCCGTAGAGCAGGTCGATGGGCTGGTCGATGATGCCCATCGACATCAGCGTGCCGTTGATGACGCCGTTGCGGCCGAGGATGATGACCCAGGCGAAGGCGCGTACCAGGAAGCTGGTCCAGAAGGCCAGCAGCACCCAGAAGATCAGACGGCTCTTCGCCGGCCCCTTGGTGACGGAGATCAGGTAGGCGATGGGGTAGGCCCCGGCCACCGCGACCAGCGTCGTCGCCAGCGAGATCTTCAGCGTGATCCACAGCACGGTGACGTAGAGGCTGGACGAGAAGAGCTGCTGGTAGGGCGCCAGCGTGAAGCCCTGCCCGTTGTAGACGCTGAGCGCCAGGAGCTGTCCGACCGGGAAGACCAGGAAGACGGTGAGGAGCAGGACGATGGGGGCGCCCATCAGCACCGGTTTGCGCCAAGCCGGTGGGGCGCCGCGCCGTGGGGCGGCGTGGGACATGGTCATGATCTGGTCGCTCATGTCAGGCCGCCTTGGCCGTGGTTGCGGGCATGGCCGCCGGGCCGCGGTCCGCGATCACCACGGCGTCGCGGCTGTCCCAGGACAGCGCCAGCACGTCGTCGATGCGGATCGCCTCGGCCTCGTTGCGGGTGGCGAAGGCGGCGACCAGCGGCGGCAGGGCGTCGTCGAGCGGCTGCATGTAGACCTTGGTCAGGCTGCCGGTGACCATCACGTCGGACACCCGGCCCATCACGGCCGGCTCGTCGCCGGAAGGATGGCCGATGGTCAGGTTCTGCGGCCGGACCATCACCCGGACCGGGGAGCCCGGCGGCAGGTCCTGGCCGTTGGCCAGCGCGCGGCCCGGAAGGCCGGTGCTGCCCAGCCGGATTTCCGCCTCGTCGCCCATCCGCGGCCCCAGCGAGGCCGGCAGCAGGTTGGATTCGCCAAGGAAGTCGGCGACGAACAGCGTGCGCGGACGGAAATAGAGGTCGGCCGGCGTGCCCAGCTGCTCGATGCGGCCGGAATTCATCAGGCAGATGCGATCGGACATCGTCATCGCCTCTTCCTGATCGTGGGTGACGTAGACGACCGTGGTGCCCAGCTCGCGGTGCAGATGCTTGATCTCGAGCTGCATGTGCTCGCGCAGCTTCTTGTCCAGGGCGCCCAGCGGCTCGTCCATCAGGATGATCGACGGCTTGTAGACCATGCAGCGGGCCAGGGCGACGCGCTGCTGCTGGCCGCCCGACAGCTCGCGCGGGTAGCGCCCGGCGATGTGCGGCAGGTGGACCATCTCCAGCGCCTCGCGCGCGCGCTTCTTCGCCTCGGCCTCCGGGATCTTCCGCATCTTCAGCGGGAAGGCGATGTTCTCGGCGATCGTCATGTGCGGGAACAGGGCGTAGTTCTGGAACACCACGCCGATGTCGCGCTCGTAGGGCGGGGCGTAGGTCACGTCCTGCGCGCCGATGCGCACGATTCCTTCGTCGGGCGGAACCAGCCCGGCGAGCAGACTGAGCAACGTCGTCTTGCCCGAGCCCGACGGGCCGAGCAGGGTCAGGAATTCACCGTCGGCGACCACGAGATCCGTGGGGGCGAGCGCCACGAAATCGCCATAGCGCTTGGCGAGGCCCTGGACGGTTAGGCTGGACGACGACATGGCAGGTCTCCTCGCGTCGAAAAGAAAGTGGGGAAAAATGCGGGAGTCCCGCAACCGGCCCCGTCCTGCGGGCGGGTCCAGTTGCGGGTCCTCAGTCGGGACGGAGCGTCCCGGCGCCTCAGCTCAGCAGCCAGGCGTTGTAGCGCTCGAGCGCCTTCTGCTGGTTGTCCAGCCAGAACTGCGCGTTGATCTTGACGCCCTTCTCGATGTTGGCCGGGAAGGTCGGGCAGTTGGGGGCGATCGCCGCGTCGATGTGCTTGAAGGCGTCGGGCAGGGTGACGCCGGCCGGGAAGTACTTCACCAGCTCGGCCTGGCGCTTGGCATCGCAGGTGAACTTGATGAACTGGCGGCAGGCGTCGGCGTTGGGCGTGCCGGCCAGGATGGCCCAGCTGTCGAGGCCCCAGATGTTCTGGTCCCAGACGATGCCGACCGGAGCGCCGGCGGCGATCGCCGCCTGCGGACGCGACACCCAGGTCGGGACGAGATCGACCTCGCCGGAGATCAGCATCTGCTCGACCTGCGCGCCGCTGGTCCAGAAGATTGGGATGTCCTTCTTGATGCGGTCCAGCGCCTTGAAGGCGCGGTCGAAGTCGCAGGGATAGACCTCGCCGGTGGGCACGCCGTCGGCCATCAGCGCCTGCTCGATGGTGTCGAAGGGATGCTTGCGCAGCGCGCGGCGGCCGGGGACGCCCGCGATGTCGTAGAAATCCTTCCAGGAGGTCGGCGCCTTGCGGTCTTTGAAGGCGTTGGTGCGGTAGGCCAGCACGGTGGTGTAGACGTTGGTGCCGACGCCGTATTCCGACATGTATTGCTTGGGAATGGCGGCGACCGCCGGATCGTTCTCCAGCCCGTGCTTCTCCAGCATCGGCTTGTCGCCGGCGGTCAGCATCAGGATGGCCGGTTCGCTGATCTTGGCCATGTCCCAGGTGTAGGACTTCGCCTCGACCATCGAGCGGATCTGCGCCGTCGGCTCGGCGTTGGCCTGGACGCCGACGACCTCGATGCCGGTGGCCGCGGTGAAGGGCTTGTAGAAGACCTCGCCATAGGCCTTGGTGTAGATGCCGCCGTCGTCGCGCACGACGATGCGCTTGTTCTGCGCGCGGGCCGGGCTCCAGATCGCCGGCATGGCGAGCGCCGCGGTGCCGGCGGCGCCGGCTTTCAGCAGGGTGCGGCGGGACCAGCCGGATTGGCGTGTGCTCATGTCGGAACTCCTCGTGATGGGCCGGGGCGGCGGATGGGGGCGGAAACGCGGAGATGATCAGCCGGGCGGCAGAAGCCGTCCGGGATTGAAGATGTTCTGCGGGTCGAGCGCCTGCTTGACGGCGCGCATCAGCGCCAGCTCCGCCGACGGCTTGTAGCGGGCCATCTCGGCGAGCTGGACGCGGCCGACCCCGTGCTCGGCGCTGAAGGTGCCCTTCAGCCGGGCGGCCTCGTCGTTGACGGCATGGCGCAGCGCCGCGGCGAGCGCGTCACGGTCGCCCGATGCGGCGGCCTCCCAGGCGTCGAAACCGAAGAAGGGAATGAAGTGGACGTTGCCGTCGCCGAGATGGGCGACGACGATCACCGGCAGGTCGGGCACCAGCGCGCGCACCGCCGCGGTGGCCGCCGCGATGAAGGCCGGCACCGCCGACAGCGGCACCGCGCAGTCGGTGGTCAGGCCGACACCGGCCTTCTTGTTGGCCTCCGACACGCTGTGGCGGATCTCCCACATGGCGTGGCGCTGCGCTTCGCTGGACGCCAGCGCCGCGTCGCTCAGCAGGCCGTCGGCGAAGGCGTCCTCCAGGATCGCCTGCAATTCGTCGTCGAGCGCCTCGCCGGAGCCGTTGTCCGACAGCTCGATCAGCACATGCCAGTCGGCCTCGCTTTCGATCGGGCTGCGGCGGCCGGGGACGTGTCCGACCACCAGATCGAGTTGCAGGCGGTTGATCATCTCGAAGGCGGACAGCCGGGCCGCGCTGCGCTCCTGCACGCGGGTCAGCAGGGTCAGCGCGTCCTCCGGCGACGCCATCCCGACCCAGGCCACCGCGTGGCGCGTCGGCAGCGGGTGCAGCTTCAGCGTCGCCGCCGTAATGATGCCGAGCGTGCCTTCCGAGCCGATGAACAGATGCTTCAGATCGTAGCCGGTGTTGTTCTTGCGCAGGCCGTACAGGCCAGACCAGATGGTGCCGTCGGCCAGCACGACCTCCAGCCCCAGCACGTTCTCGCGCGTGTTGCCGTAGCGCAGGACCGAGGTGCCGCCGGCGTTGGTGGCGATGGTGCCGCCGATCTGGCAGGAGCCCTCGGCGCCCAGGCTGACCGGATAGAGCCGCCCGGCGGCGGCGGCGGCCTCCTGCACGGTGGCGAGGACGCAGCCGGCCTCGACCTCCATCGTGTTGTTCACCGGGTCGATGGCGCGGACCGCGCGCATGCGCGTCAGGCTGAGGATGACCGGGGCGGGTCCCGTTTCCGACGGAACGGCGCCGCCGCACAGGCTGGTGTTCCCGCCCTGCGGCAGGACCGGCACGCCGTGTCTGGCGCAGCAGCGCACCACGTCTGCCACCTGTCCGGCGTTGGCGGGACGCGCGAGGCAGAGCGCCGGTCCGCGATAGCGCCCACGCCAGTCCTCGGTGACGGCATCCAGGTCGGACGGGGCGGTCAGGACGGCGTCGGCGCCGATCAGGCTCGTCAGTTCAGCGATCACGTCCACGCGCGATCTCCTTGATCAATCCAGTGTTTAATCGATATACGATTACATCAACTGAAATATGATAGCTTGAGATTTGTTCGCCAACAAACCTCTTTTTGCGGAGAAGGCGAATTTTCGGTGGGCGGAAGGGTCGGCAAGGCCACCCCGTGTGGCCCGCACCGAGCAACCGTCCACCGCGACGTCCCATGCGGTGGCATCGGGGCCGGAGCGCGCCATGCGGACGAGGACGCCATGGACACGGCGCAGCAACGCCGTCTTGTGCCACTCGTCCAGGCCGCATTGGGCGCCCAGCCTGCTTGGCGGGGCGTTACCTGAGCAGGGCTGATTCCCAATAACAGCTTGCCAGTTCGACTGTCGGCGCGTTAATGACTGACGGTCAGTCATATTTGGGGCGCATGTTATGCCACGCACCAGCAAACCGGCCGATGTCCGATCCGCCGAAATCCTGAACGCAGCCGCCGGACTGTTCCGCCAGCATGGCGTCGGCGCGGTGTCGATCGACCAGATCGCTCGTGAGGCCGGTATCGCAAAGGGCACCTTCTATCTTCACTTCCAGTCCATGCGAGACCTGTTGGCGCGCATGGCGGAGGCGACGGTGACCGCCATGGCTGAGAATGTGGAGCGGGTCATCGCAACGTCCGAAAGCTCGCCGTACGAAACGTTGGTCCTCGCCTTGGCCGCGCTGAAAGCGGTGGAAGCGGATCATGCACCGCTGGCGCAGGCGCTCGATCACCCGGACAATGTCGACCTGCAGGAGCGGGCCAACATCGCGCTGGTCCTCAAGGTCGGCCCTTTGCTCGCCAGTGTGATCGAACGCGGCTGCAAAACCGGGGACTTCGCCGTCGAGGACCCGCTGTCGACCATTCAGTTCATTCTCGCTGGACAGGCTTTTCTGCTCGGAAACCCGCGCTTTGGCTGGTCGCAGGATGAGCACGGCGTGCGGCTGATGGCGACGCTGCGCCTGACCGAACGCGCGCTCGGCGCCCGCCCGGGCAGTCTCGTCTCGGCATTTCTGGCCGTTCTGGCCGGTGCGGCACCGGGTTCCGCCGAAGCGGGAAGCCTGCAATCATGACCGAAGATCAGATCATTCAACGCTACGACCGCCCTTGGACTTTCTACACCCTTGCGACGCTGGGCTCATGGACGGCCTGGGGAGGCGCGGTGTGGCTGAGCCATCGGGACGGAATCGGGCCTGCCGGCCTGACGGTCGTGGCCGCGCTTTTGTTGCTGGGGCTGCTATTTCCGTTCCTCACCGCTTGGCGGTTGACGCGAGGCGACCCGGTTCTGCGCGACGACCTGCGCCGCCGTCTGACCCGGCCCGACCGGCGGCAGTTGCGCTTTGCGACGCTGGGCGCGGGCATCATGCTCGGCAGCATCCTTCTGGCCCAGGCCCTGTCCCTGCTGCTCGGCTACAGCACCGAACAATTCCGCTTTGCGGCCCATGCCTCTTTTTCCGCAGGCATCCTACCGGGCTGGTTCCCGTTGGTTCTGGCGCCGATCATCGAGGAATTGAGCTGGCATTCCTATGGGACCGACTGCCTTAGGCGCAAGATGGCGCTGTTCTGGACCTCGATCGTCTTCGCCCTCTATTGGGCGGTTTGGCATGCACCGCTCGGCATGGTCGCTCATTATTATCAGGCGCAAGTCGCTGAAAGCGGCTGGTTGCACACACTGAACTTCGTATTGAGCCTGTTCCCCTTCGTGCTGATCATGAACTGGCTCTATTGCCGTTCCAACCGCAGCATCCTTGTCGCCATCATATTCCACCTCAGCGCAGGTCTGTTCAACGAGCTGTTCCAGACCCACCCGGACACCAAGGTAATCCAGACGGGACTTCTCTTCGCGTTGACTGTGGCGATCATCATAGCCGATCCAAGCTTCTTTTTTGGCAAGACGGTCCGTGGCTTGCCGTCTGGGAAGTGGCTCACCGCGAAGTAGACTTTGAGCTTTTCCGGAAAAGCCCAGGTCAAAACCAAGCGTCTTCTGGCGGGCGATGAGGGTGGGGCAGACCGCGATGGCGATGACTTCGCCTTCTGCCGCCAGCAGCATCTGCGCGGAGCGTGACCTGACCTCGCTGATCCTCCTGTGCTTGGCCAAGCGGGTGCCGCTGCGGCATGAAGCGCCGGAGCGGCTCGCCGATTGGCGGAACCACGACAGAGGGTCCTGACGATCAGTTAAACAATTTTGATTTGTTATAAAAAAAACCAAAACACTATCTTTACAGTAGGAAAGAAGGATGATTATGCTCCGCTCGTGAGGTGATTACGGATCACCGCGAACGATCCGAATGAGGAGACATCAGGCATGCCGTTCCGTCCGTTGCACGACCGCGTCGTCGTCCGCCGTGTGGCGCAGGAGGAGAAGTCGAAGGGCGGGATCATCATCCCCGACACGGCCAAGGAAAAACCGCAGGAGGCCGAGGTGATCGCCGTCGGTCCCGGCGCGCGCGACGACCAGGGCCGTGTCCATCCGCTCGGCGTGAAGGTCGGCGACCGCGTGATCTTCGGCAAATGGTCGGGCACCGAGATCAAGGTGCAGGGCGAGGATCTGCTGGTCATCAAGGAAGCCGACATCGTCGGCGTGATCGAGCCCGCCTGACGACGGGCCGTCCGACCGCTTCCGCTCGAACCCATCCGAAAAAGACTTCGACAATAGGGACATCCACCATGGCCGCCAAGGACGTCAAGTTTTCCGCCGAGGCCCGCGACCGCATCCTGCGCGGCGTCGACACCCTCGCCAACGCCGTGAAGGTGACGCTGGGTCCCAAGGGCCGCAACGTCGTGATCGAGAAGTCGTTCGGCGCGCCCCGCATCACCAAGGACGGAGTCTCGGTCGCCAAGGAGATCGAACTGGCCGACCGGTTCGAGAATCTCGGCGCCCAGCTGGTGCGCGAGGTCGCGTCGAAGACCGCCGATCTGGCCGGCGACGGCACCACCACCGCCACCGTGCTCGCCCAGGCCATCGTCCGCGAAGGCGCCAAGGCCGTCGCCGCCGGGCTGAACCCGCTGGACCTCAAGCGTGGCATCGACCGCGCGGTCGCCGCGGTGATCGCCGACATCGGGGCGCGGGCCAAGACCATCTCCACCAACGACGAGGTGGCGCAGGTCGGCACCATCTCCGCCAACGGCGAACGCGCGATCGGCGCCATCATCGCCGAGGCGGTGGCCAAGGTCGGCAACGACGGCGTCATCACCGTGGAGGAGGCCAAGAGCCTCGAAACCGAACTGAACGTGGTCGAAGGGCTGCAGTTCGACCGCGGCTATCTCTCGCCCTACTTCGTCACCAACGCCGAAAAGCTGGTGGCCGATCTCGACAACCCCTTCATCCTGATTCACGACAAAAAGCTGTCCAGCCTGCAGCCCCTGCTGCCGGTTCTGGAGGCCGTCGTCCAGTCCTCCCGCCCGCTGCTGATCATCGCGGAGGATGTCGAGGGCGAGGCGCTGGCGACCCTGGTGGTCAACAAGCTGCGCGGCGGCCTGAAGATCGCGGCGGTCAAGGCGCCGGGCTTCGGCGACCGCCGCAAGGCGATCCTGGAGGACATCGCCATCCTCACCAACGGCCAGGTGATCAGCGAGGATCTCGGCATCAAGCTGGAGAGCGTTTCGCTGGCCGATCTCGGCACCGCCAAGCGGGTGGTGATCGCCAAGGATGAGACGACGGTCATCGACGGCGCCGGCGGCCGCGCGGCGATCGACGCCCGCATCGTGCAGCTTCGCGCCCAGATCGACGAGACCACGTCCGACTACGACCGCGAGAAGCTGCAGGAACGCCTCGCCAAGCTGTCGGGCGGCGTCGCGGTGATCCGTGTCGGCGGCTCGACCGAAGTCGAGGTGAAGGAGCGCAAGGACCGCGTCGACGATGCCGTCCACGCCACCCGCGCCGCCATCGCCGAGGGCATCGTTCCCGGCGGTGGCGTGACCCTGCTTTACGCCGGCCGGGCCATCGACGCGGTGGTGCCGGTCAACGACGACGAGCGTGTTGGCATCGACATCGTCCGCCGCGCCTTGCAGGCTCCGGTGCGCCAGATCGCCGAGAACGCCGGCGCCGACGGGTCGGTCATCGTCGGCAAGCTGCTGGAGGGCAACGACACCGCCTTCGGCTACGACGCGCAGACCGGCGTCTTCACCGACCTCCTGAAGGCGGGCATCATCGATCCGGCCAAGGTCGTGCGCATCGCCTTGCAGGACGCGGCATCGGTCGCCGGCCTGCTGATCACCACGGAGGCGCTGATCGTCGAGCGTCCGGAACCGAAGTCTCCGGCGGTACCCGCCGGGGCCGGCGGCGGTTACGATTTCTGATCGGAACCGTCAGGGGGCCGGTGGGCGCGGCGGCCGATGTCCCGGGGACCGATGTCCTTTCGGCGCCCGCCCCGCCGGTGCCCGTACTCCCGTGCCTGAAACCGCCGCCCGCCCGCGGGTCCACGCCCCGCTGGCGGGCGGCGGTTCTTTTTCCGGCGCGCCCCGTCATACGATTGGAAAACGATCACTTCCATCATTTTCCAATCGTGAAACCCGTCAGATCAACGCGTTGGCGTTGATTGAGAGGGTGATGCCAACGGCGCCTTCAGGTGCCGTTGGCATCAGATCGTGTATTCGGGTTCGGGCAGGCTCATGTCCATCTCCACCGCCGGGGCCTGACCGGAGGTCGACCAGCCGACGACGCGGGCGGGAACGCCGGCCACCGTGGCACCGGGCGGCACCGGTTTCAGAACGACGCTGCCGGCGCCGACCTTGGCGTGGCGGCCCACCTCGATGTTGCCCAGCACCTTGGCCCCGGCGGCCAGGAGCACGCCGTCGCGCACCTTGGGATGGCGGTCGCCATGCTCCTTGCCGGTGCCGCCCAGCGTGACGCCCTGGAGGATCGACACATCGTCGCCGACCACGGCGGTCTCGCCGATCACCACCCCCGTCCCGTGGTCGATCAGCACGCCGCGCCCGATGGAAACGGCCGGATGGATGTCCACCGCGAACACCTCCGACACCCGGCTTTGCAGGAAATGGGCGAGGTCGCGGCGCCCCTGCGCCCACAGCCAGTGGGCGACGCGGTGCCATTGCAGCGCGTGGAAACCCTTGAAGTAGAGGAAGGGCGTCAGAAGGCCGTCCGCGGCCGGATCGCGGGTCACGATGGCCGTCAGGTCGGCGACCGCCGCCGCGACGATGCCGGGATCGCCGGCATGGGCCTGCTCGGTGATGTCGGCCAGACGCTCGGCGGGGATGTACCAGTCGCCCAGCTTGCGCGCCAGATGCCCGCCGAGCGCGGAGGCGAAACCGTCGTGCGACAGCACGGCGATGTGGATGAAGCTGCGCAGCAGCGGATCGCCGTCCGCCGCGGCCTCCGCCTCGGTGCGCAGACGCGCCCACAGGGCCGCCCGCTCCCGGTCGGAGTCCGTCTCGAATCCAGCGTGGTTGGCGGGGGGCTGGGCGAAGCGGGCGGGGGTGACGATGCGGCCCATGGGGCGTTTCCTTCCGGTCAGTGGCCGCGCCGGGCGAGCGTGTGGCGGATGCGGTGCAGGGCGGCGGTCAGCGCGTCCAGATCCTCGCAGGTGTTGTAGAAGGCCAGCGACGGACGCACCGTGCTCTCCACCCCGAAGCGCCGCAGGATCGGCTGCGCGCAGTGATGGCCGGAGCGCACCGCGATGCCCTCCCGGTCCAGCGCCCGCCCCACCTCCTCCGTCCGGCAGCCGTCGAGAACGAAGGAGAGGACGCCGGCCTTCTCGCGCGCCGTGCCGATCAGCCGCAGGCCGGGAACGGTCGACAGGCCGGCTGTGGCGTACTCCAGCAGGGAATGCTCGTAGGCGGCGATGACCGGCATGCCGATGCGCTCGAGATAGTCGATGGCGGCCCCCAGCCCCACGGCGTCGGCGATGTTGCCAGTCCCGGCCTCGAACCGCATGGGGGCGGGCTGGTAGACGGTCTTCTCGAAGGTCACGTCGGCGATCATGTTGCCGCCGCCCTGCCAGGGCTGCATGCCCTCCAGCACCTCCCGCCGGCCGTAGAGCAGGCCGATGCCGGTCGGGCCAAACATCTTGTGGCCGGACAGCACGAAGAAGTCGCAGCCCAGGGCCTGCATGTTCACCGGCATGTGCGACACCGCCTGCGCGCCGTCCACCAGCGTGACCGCCCCGGCGGAGCGCGCCATCGCCACCATCTCCGCCGCCGGGGTCACCGTGCCGAGCGCGTTGGACACCAGCGTCAGCGACACCAGACGGGTGCGCGGGTTCAGCAGCCGGACGTATTCGTCCAGCCGGATCTGACCGTCCTCGTCCACCGGAACCACCCGCAGCCGCGCCCCGGTCTCGGCGCAGAGCTGCTGCCAGGGCACGATGTTGGCGTGATGCTCCAGCCAAGTGACGACGATCTCGTCGCCCTCGCGGATGTGCTGGCGGCCCCACGCCTTGGCGACGAGGTTGATCGCCTCGGTCGCGCCGCGGACGAAGACGATCTCGCCCGTGTCGGCGGCCCCGACGAAGCGGCGGGCCTTCTCGCGGGCCTCCTCATAGGCGTCGGTGGCGCGGGCGGCCAGCGCGTGGGCGGCGCGGTGAATGTTGGAATTCTCCTCCGCGTAGAAGCGGGCGAGCCGGTCGATCACCGCCTGCGGCTTCTGCGTGGTGGCGGCGTTGTCCAGCCAGATCAGCGGCTTGCCGTGCACCGTCTGGTTCAGGATCGGGAAGTCGCGGCGCGTGGCGCGCGGGTCGAAGGCCGGGCTGGCGGGCAGTGGCAGATCCGGCACCTGCTCGGCGCGGAGCTGCACCGACAGGGCGCCGACCTCCACCAGAAGGCCGGGGGCGGAGGGTACGGTGGCGGAGGGCGCTGTAGCGCCGCGACCGGCCGCCGCGTCGCGCCCGCCGTCGAGGAAATAGGGCGCGCCGGAGGGCAGGGGCGGAGCGCCCGCGACCGGCGTGGAGGGAACCGTGGCAGCACCCGGCAGTGGCGGGACCAGCGACAAGGCACCGCCCAGCGAATGCAGGATCGACCCCAGCCCGCCGTCACCGGTCGCCGATGGAACGGCGGGCGCCGTGGGTCGGAGTGAGGGGGCGGGGGAGATGGACGGGTTGGCCGCCGGACCCGGCTGTGGCGCCGCGGGCAGCGGTCCCGGCGCCTGCGCCGCCGACAGCCCGGACGGCGAGGCCACGGCGGGCGCCGGGCCGGAGGGAAGTGCCTGGAAGAACTGGTTCGCGAGACGCCCGATCAGAGCGATGTCCGGCAATCCCGCCTCCGGCCCGCCGAACCCCGCCGCCGGTGGCGGCGGGGGCAGGGCGGCGGCGTCAGGCGTAGTCATAGTAGTTGCCGACATGGACATCCTCCAGCACGCCGATGGCATCCTCGGTCAGGATCGCGGCCGAGCAGTAGAGCGAGATCAGGTACGAGGCGATGGCCTTGCGGTTGATCCCCATGAAGCGGACCGACAGGCTGGGCGCCACCTCGCCGGGGACGCCGGGCTGGAACAGGCCGATCACGCCCTGCTTCGCCTCGCCGGTGCGCAGCAGGAGGATGCTGGTGCGGCCTTCGGGCGTGACGTGCAGCTTGTCGCTGGGGATCAGCGGCAGACCGCGCCAAGTCAGGAAGGGCGAGCCGTGCAGGGTGACCGTGGGCGGCGGAACGCCGCGGCGGGTGCATTCGCGCCCGAAGGCGGCGATGGCGCGCGGGTGGGCCAGGAAGAAGGCCGGCTCCTTCCACACCTTGGCGATCAGCTCGTCCAGATCGTCGGGTGTGGGCTGGCCCTTGCGCGTCTTGATGCGCTGGCCGGGGGCGGCGTTGGTCAGCAGGCCGTATTCGGCGTTGTTGATCAGCTCGCTCTCCTGGCGCTCCTTCACCTTTTCAATCAGCAGGCGCAGCTGCTCCTGAATCTGGTCGATCGGGTGGCTGTAGAGGTCGGAGACGCGGGTCTGCACGTCGAGAACGGTGGTGACCGCGTTCAGCGAATATTCCCGCGGGTTCTCGTCGTAGGGGACGAAGGTTTCCGGTAGATCGGCGTCGTTGCGCGGGCTGCACTCCACCTCGGTCCGCACCTGCCCCTGGGGATCGACGACCCGGTTCAGGCGGTAGATGCCGGCCTCCACCGGGGTCCAGGGCAGGAAGGACACCAGCCAGCGCGGCGTTATGCCCGACCACTGCGCCCGTGTCTTCGTGGCGTTGGCGAGCTGGCGGGCCGCCTGCTCGTTCAATGTTCGGCGCAGCTCGGTGTCTTCGGACATGAAATCGGCTCCTTTGGAAAGGCGGCGGGAGGAAAACGGCAGCCGGCGCCATGCACCGACTCCGGGGAATCGGCGGTTTGCGGACGCGGGAATGAAAGGTCGATGGGCGGGAGCGGAAAGCCCGGCTCGGCGAAACGGCCTATGGGATGGCGCCGGCCCGCCGAAGGTGGATATGACCATGCATGGCTTTCGCCGCAGCCTCAAGCATTGGTAGCGGCGCGGCTGTCGATTGGTCCGCTATAACAGACAAGCCTCCGTTCGATTGGGCGAAGACGCGACGAAAGGAGTTTCGACGGATCACAGGGCGGTCTGGATGTTAATTTCCTATTTTATAAATAGATAATGCGGGCGACCGTCATCGTTTTCGCCTGCGGACCGCCCTGTTATCTCCGTGAGTCTTTCGGGCAATTGGCTGGAACCCTCATACGACCTGCAAGATTTCCACGAACCGCAATTCACAGATGGGGCATTCGCTCCGTGGTAAGCACGAATGGGTTCTGTTGTATATGAGGGCGGCGCGGTCAGATGTTGTTAAATCTATTTAATTAGTAGGAAATCCGCGTTATTCTCCCTTTTCCGCAGGGACTATCCTACGCAATGAGGGAACGAGCCGTGAGCGCCGCGAACGACGACTGCGCGTCCAGCACACCGGAATCGGCGATCCCCGCCGCTCTCGGCCGCAATCTGAGACGGTTGCGCACGCGCCAGGGCCTGTCTCTGGAGCGGTTGGCCCGACTGTCCGGCGTCAGCCGGGCGATGCTCGGACAGATCGAACTGGGACGAAGCGCCCCCACCATCACCGTGCTGTGGAAGATCGCCCGTGCCCTGGACGTGACGCTGACGGCGCTGACCCGGCTGGACGGGCGGAGCGATGTGCTTCTGATGCGGGAGGATCAGGCGCGCAGCTTCATCTCGCCGGATGGGTTGGTGCGATCGCGGTCCCTCGCGCCGCCGGGGGAGGGGCGGGGGACCGACTTCCTTGAAATCCGCCTGCGGCCGGGGGGCTGCGAAACCGGCGGTGGCGTCTCCTCCGGCGCCAGCATCAATCTGGTGGTGGCGGAGGGGGCCGTGGAACTGTGCGTCGGCAAGGGATCGCACCGTCTCGCGGCCGGCGACGCCGTCCTGTTCGAGGCGGAACGGACCTACCAGTGCCGCAACGCCGACGATGTGGAGGCCCGGCTGTTTCTGGTCCTTTCGCACGGAGAAGGCTAAGGGCGGAGCCCAGGCCGTGGAACCCGCTCGCCCATATTTTACATATTCGTGGGCGGGTTAATGGATTTTTCCCAAAAATCTTCTGGAAATGCATATGCGGGTGTGAATAAACTCAACTTACCTAGTATAGAAATAGATAATCAAGGCACGGACATCCCATGGCACTACCGAGTTCGCCCTCGGACGCCGCTGCACCCGATGCAGAGCGGCTCCTGGGGCTGTACGCCACGATGCAGCGGATTCGCGTCTTCGAAACGCTGGCCGACGAGGCCCACAAGGCCGGGCAGGTGGCGGGCTACATCCATCTGTCCATCGGGCAGGAGGCCATCGCCGCCGCCGTCGGGGCGAATCTGCGTGCCGACGACGTGCTGACCAGCACGCACCGCGGCCACGGCCATACCATCGCCAAGGGCGCCGACCCGCTGGCCATGTTCCGCGAGCTGTGCGGGCGCGCGGGAGGCACCTGCGGCGGCAAGGGCGGATCGATGCACATCGCCGACTTCGCGGTCGGCATGCTGGGCGCCAACGGCGTCGTGGCCGCCGGTCTGCCCATCGCGGTCGGCGCCGCCCACGCCATCGCGCTGAAGGGCGAGGACCGGATCGCCGTCTGCTTCTTCGGCGACGGCGCCACCAACCGCGGCCCCTTCCTGGAGGCGTTGAACTGGGCCGCCGCCTTCCGGCTGCCGGTGCTGTTCGTCTGCGAGGACAACGGCTATGGCGCCACCACCCGCACCGGCAGCGTGTCGGCGGGCGGCGGTCCCGGCGCGCGGGCGGAAAGCCTGGGCATCCCGGTCACCGTGGTGGACGGCAACGAACTGGCGGCGGTGGACGCGGCGGCGGCGGCCCTCGTCCGCGCCGTGCGCGAGGGCGGCGGGCCGCGGTTCCTGCACGCCCGCACCTACCGTTTCCGCGGCCACACCTCCAGCGACCCGGCCACCTACCGCGACGCGGCGGAGGTGCAGGCGCAGCTCGCCGGCAACGACCCGATCCGCCGCGCCGCCGCCACGCTGGCCGAACTCGGCGTGACGCTGGATGCGCTGGAGCGTGTCGAGCGCCATGAGCGCGAGGCGCTGGCCGCCGCCCTTGCCACGGCTCTGGACAGCCCCTGGCCGGATATCCGCACCGCCTTCACCGACGTACAGGACATCGGAGCGCCGCAATGAGCCGCCTGACCTACCGCGAGGCGGCGCGCCTCGCCCTGGCCCACGAGCTGGCCGCCGACCCCGCCGTCTGGACGCTCGGCGAGGACATCGGCCGGGGCGGCGTGTTCGGCCAATATCAAGGACTCCAGGCCGAATTCGGGCCGAACCGCGTCGTCGATACGCCGATCTCCGAGGCCGCCATCATGGGCGGTGCGGTCGGCGCCGCCCTGCTCGGCACCCGTCCGGTGGTGGAGATGCGCTTCTCCGACTTCGCGCTTTGCGCGGTGGACGAGCTGGTCAACCAGGCGGCCAAGGCGCGCTACATGTTCGGCGGGCAGGCCCGCGTGCCGCTGGTGGTGCGCCAGCCGGTCGGGCTGTGGAGCAACTCCGCCGCCCAGCATTCGCAGTCGCTGGAGTCCTGGTACATCCACATCCCAGGCCTCGTCGTGCTGGCCCCGGCGACGCCCGCCGACAATTACGGGCTGCTGCGCGCCGCCATCCGCTCCGACGACCCGGTGGTCCATCTGGAGCACAAGGATCTGTGGCCCGCGGAGGGCGAGGTGCCGCTGGACGGTGACTGGGAGGTGCCGATCGGCGTCGCCCGCCGCGTGCGTGAGGGCCGCGACGTGACCGTCGTCACTTGGTCCGGCGGCGTCCGCATCGCCGAGGAAGCCGCCACCCTGGCCGAGGCGCAGGGCGTGTCGCTCGACATCCTCGACCTGCGCAGCCTGTGGCCGTGGGACCGCGGCGCGGTTCTGGATTCGGTCGCCCGCACCGGGCGGCTTCTGGTGGTGCACGAGGCGGTCGAGGTGGCCGGCTTCGGCGCGGAGATCGCCGCGACGGTGGCCGACGCGCTGTTCGGCGCGCTGAAGGCGCCGGTGCGCCGGCTGGGCGCCCCGCGCATCCCCGTCCCCTATTCCCCGGCGCTGGAACCGGCGAGCCGGATCACCGCCCCGGCGGTCGCCGCCGCGGCCGCCGGTCTGGTCTCCTGGCGCTCCTGACCCCATTCCCCTCTTCGGAGTTCCTCTTCATGCTGACGAGAACGCGCCCCCTGCTGGCCGCCGCGCTGACCCTGTTCGGCGCGCTGGCCGTCCTCTCCGCGCCCGCTGACGCCGCCGAGTACAAGAGCGAATACAAGCTGTCGGTGGTCGGCAGCCGCCCCATCCCCATCGCGGAGGGGGCCTACCGCTGGGCCGATCTGGTCACCGAGAAGACCAAGGGCCGCATCACCGTGAAGGTCTATCCCGGCTCCAGCCTCGTCGGCGGCGACAACACGCGGGAGTTCACCGGGCTGCGCCAGGGCTCCATCGACCTGCTGGTGAACTCCACCATCAACCTGTCGCCGACGGTGAAGGAGGCCAACCTCTTCTCGCTGCCCTTCCTGTTCCCGGACAGCAAGGCGTTCGACGCGGTGGCCCAGGGCGAGCCGGGCAAGGCGCTGTTCGGCATCCTGGAATCCAAGCAGGTCGTGCCGCTGGCCGTGGGTGAGAATGGGTTCCGCGCCCTGTCCAATTCGAAAAAACCGGTGCGCACGCCGGACGACCTGAAGGGGCTGAAGGTCCGCGTCGTCGGGTCGCCCATCTTCAACGACATCTTCACCGCGCTGGGCGCCAACCCGACCCAGATGACCTTCGCCGACCTGCAACCCGCCCTGTCCACCGGCGCCGTGGACGGGCAGGAGAATCCGGTCAGCCTGTTCCTCGCCGCCAAGCTCTACGGCCTGAACCAGAAGCATCTGACGCTGTGGAACTACATCGCCGACGCCGGGCTGTTCATCGCCAACAAGGAGGTGTGGGAGAGCTGGACGCCGGAGGACCGCGCCCTCGTCCGCGAAGCGGCGGTGCAGGCCGCCGCCGAATTCACCGCTTTGTCGCGCCAGGGGCTGACCGCCGAGGACCGCTCCGCCCTGACCGCTCTGGCCGCCCACGGGGTGCAGGTGGTGACGACGGAGCAGACCGATGTGGAGGCCTTCCGCAAGGCGACCCGCCCGGTCTACGAGAAATGGACGCAGACGGTTGGCGCCGACCTCGTGCGCAAGGCCGAAGAGGCCGTGGCGAAGAGCCGCTGAGACCCGCCATGGCCGAACCCAACGCCGATTCTAGTCCGGATAAGCCCCGCGTCCCTCTTGCGATCGAAGAGGCGCTGGCCGCTGCCGCCATCGCGGTGATGGGGCTGATCACCTTCGCCAACGTGGTGACGCGCTACACCACCAACGTCTCGCTGGCCTTCACGGAGGAATACGCCATCGTCCTGATGGTGGTGATGACCCTGCTGGGTGCCTCGGTGGCGGTGGCGCGCGACCATCACATCCGCATCGGTTTCCTGATCGACCGGTTCGGGCCGCGCGGGCGGTTGCGGGCGGAACTGCTGGCGCTGGGCGTCACGGCCCTGGTGTTCGGGGCGCTGGTCGTGCTGGGCACGCTGATGACCATCGACGAGTACCGGTTCGAGATTTCCTCGCCCGGTCTCGGCGTGCCGCAATGGCTCTACACGCTGTGGCTTCCGCTGCTGTCGGCGGTGGTCGCGCTGCGGGCGCTCGGGCGGGCGGTGCGGGTGATCCGACGGCCGGACATCCTGCGGGCGGGGGCCGGCGAGCCATGATCCCACTGCTGCTGTTCGCCGGCTTCTTCCTGCTGCTGTTTCTCGGCGTGCCCATCGGGGTGGGGCTGGCGCTCGCCGGGGCGGTTGCGATCGCGCTGGAGGGGTCGGGCTTCCTGTCGCTGTCCACCACGGTCTACACCGGGGTGGCGAAGTACCCGCTTCTCGCCATTCCGATGTTCGTCCTGACCGGGCTGATCTTCGAACGGTCGGGGGTGGCGGCGCGGCTGGTCGCCTTCGCGCTGGCGGTGGTCGGCAAGCGACAGGGGGCACTGCCGGCGGTCGCCATCGTCGTCGCGATGTTCATGGGCGGCATCTCCGGCTCCGGCCCGGCGACCTCCGCCGCGGTCGGTGCGGTGATGACCGCGGCCATGCTGAAGGAGGGCTATCCCCGCGCCTTCACGGCCAGCGTCATCGGCGCGGCGGCGGCGACCGACATCCTGATCCCGCCGTCCATCGCCTTCATCGTCTACAGCATCCTGGTGCCGCAGGCGTCGGTTCCGGCCCTGTTCGCCGCCGGGATCGTGCCGGGCATCCTGGCTGGTCTGGCGCTGATCGTTCCGGCGGTCTGGCTGTCGCGCCGCCACGGCTTCGGCGAGACGGCGCGGGACGGCGAGACGCGCCCACCGCTCTGGCCCGCCTTCCGCGAGGCGGTGTGGGGGCTGATGGCCCCGGTGGTCATCCTCGGCGGGCTGCGCGGCGGGCTGTTCACCCCGACCGAGGCGGCGGTGGTGGCCGCTGCCTACGGCCTGTTCGTCGGATTCTTCGTCTACCGCACCCTGACCCTGGGCGACCTCTACGGCCTGCTGGTCGAGGCGGGGGAGGTGTCGGGAGTGATCCTGACGGTGGTGGCGTTGGCCGGCGTCTTCGCCTGGGCGACCGCGACGCTCGGCATCATCGACCCGGTGGCGCGGGGCATCCTGGCGCTGGGGATCGGCGAGTACGGCGTGCTGGCGCTGTTGATTGCGGTGTTGGTGGTCATCGGGATGTTTCTGGACGGGGTGTCCACCTTCCTGATCCTGCTGCCGATCCTGGTGCCCATCGCCAACCACTTCCAGTGGGATCTGGTGTGGTTCGGCGTGATCCTGACGATGAAGCTGGCCATCGGCCAGTTCACGCCGCCGATGGCCGTAAACCTGATGGTCACCTGCAAGATCGCCGGCACCACCATGGAAGCGACGGTGCGCTGGGTCGGCTGGCTGATCCTGGCGATGTTCGTGGCGCTGGCCCTGGTCGCCGCCCTGCCGCAGCTCGCCCTGTGGATTCCCCACACGCTGGGCTACGAGTGAGACGCGCATCATGAGCGAAGCGAAGGCCGGGTGTCTGGCCGGCAAGGTGGCGCTGATGTTTGGGGCCGGGGTGTTCGGCGCGGGTTCCTCCGCCCCCGGCTGAGGCAACGGCAAGGCGACGGCGGTCGCCTATGCCCAGGAGGGCGTCCGCGCGCTCCTGGGTTTGCCAAACCGTGACCGATAGCCACACAAGTTTTTCGTTCTTTCCAGGTCGGGCAAGCCGGGACTCCGCTCAGAACGCCGTGTCCTCGCCGAAGGTGACCCGGTGGAGCAGGCGGTACTCGGTGTAGTCGGTCACCGCGTAATGGACGGTGGCGCGGTTGTCCCAGATCGCCACGTCACCGTTCCGCCAGCGCCAGCGCGCCTGGGCTTCGGGCTTCTCGAACAGCCCGAACAGGAAGGTCAGCAGCGCGTCGCTCTGCTGGCGCGACAGACCGCGGATGCGCAGGGTGAAGTTCGGGCTGACATAGACCAGCTTGCGGCCCGTGACCGGATGGGTCTGGACGACCTTGTGCACCACCGGCAGATGCTCGGCGCGGGCCTGACGGTACAGCTCTTCGCCGTTGGGCTGGGTGCGGAACCACTCGGGCCAGCCGCTGTGCTCGATGCTGTGCACCGCCTCCAGCGTTTCCAGATAGGCGCGCAAGGCCGGATCGAGGCGATCGTAGACGTAGGTTCCGCTGGCCCAGGCGGTGTCGCCGCCGACGGACGGCACGTCGCGCGCGTGCAGGACCGTGCCGGTGGGCGGGTTGGCGGAAAAGGTGATGTCGGAGTGCCATTGATCGGTGCCGTACCCCGGCTGCCCCGGCTTGAACTCGATCAGTTCGACGAGCCGGTTCGAGTCGTGGCGCTTGAAATAGGCTTTGGCCTTGTCGGGATCGCCGAAAATCCGGGCGACATCGACCTGCCGCTCCGGGCTCAGCGTCTGGCCGCGGAAGAACAGCACGCCATACTCGGCCAGTGCCCGGCGCAGGTCGGCACGAACCTCCTCACCGGTGGTCTCCCTGAGGTCGATTCCGTCAACCACGGCACCGATGAAGGGGTTGTAGGGCGTCAGCGTAAAGCGGCGGAAGCCATCGGCATGAGGGGATTTCGTCGTCATTGGATCGTCCTTCGGCCAAGGCAGCGGGGCGGAGTGCCCACTTTAAATAATCCATATTCCGAGTAGACAAATAAGATTTGCTCGTTGATATAGATCAATCAACAAGGAAATTATCTTCCAAGCGGAAAAAATTACACAAAAATTCCGCGTCGGCATCAGGGTGACTTGACACCAATGTGTGTTAAATGAAATAGGAGCAACCACAATATGAATAGGGAAATAAGGGGATCCTGGTAACGGCGACGCGCGACCCGGCCAGCGAACCCCGATCCCAAAACCCGAGCATGAAGCGAGGTATCGACCATGGCCGTTTCCAGATTTGTCGCCTTGGCCGTCGCGGCCGCCATCGGCCTCGGGCTGGCCGGAACCGCCACCACCTCCGCCGCTGCCGACGATCTGCGCATCGCCGCGCAGCCCTTTCCCCTCTATGCGCCCCTGTTCGTCGCCAAGCAGAAGAAGTGGCTGGACGAGGAGTTGGCCAAGGTGGCGCCGAACGCCGCCGTCAAATGGTCGCTCTTCCCCGCCGGTCCGCCGATCAACGAATCCTTCGCCGCCGGGCAGCAGGATGTGGGCTTCGTCGGCGACACTCCGGCGTTGGTCGGCAAGGCGGCGGGGCTGGACACCAGCGCCATCGCCCTGACCTCGGACGGTCCGAAGAGCCTGGCGGTCGTCGTCGGCGGCGACTCCCCCATCGCCTCGCCCAAGGAGCTGAAGGGCAGGAAGGTGGCGGTGACCAAGGGGTCCTACGCCCACCATCTGCTGGCGCTGGTGCTGGAGCAGGGCGGCCTGACGCTCAGCGACGTCGAGCTGATCAACCTGCCGGTGGCGGAGATCCCGCCGGCCATCGTCGCCGGCACCATCGACGCCGGCGCGGTGTGGGAGCCGATCCTGACCCGCTTCGAATCTCAGAAGGCGGTCCGCGTGCTGGCCGACGGCACCGGCATCAAGAAGGGGCTGCTGCTGATCGTCGCCGACAACGGCTTCCTCAAGAACCGGCCCGAGCAGGCGAAGGCGCTGCTGACGGCGTACAAGCGCGCCTCGGAGTTCATCACCGCCAATCCCAAGGAGGCCGCCGACCTCATCAGCGGCGACGTCAATCTGGCCCCCGACCTGCTGGTCCAGGTCCTGCAGCGGATGAACTACGACCCGGCCATCCACGACGACGACGTGGCCGAGGTCAAGAAGACCGAGCAGTTCATGCGCGCCCACGGCCTGATCAAGTCCGCGGTGGACGTGGACGCCTTCTTCAACCGCAAGCCGGCGGACGAGGCGGGGCTGAAATGAGCGCCGAACTGGCTTCCGATGCGCCTTCCGCGCAGCGGGCCGGGCTGACGGCGGGGGCCGCGCGCTCCCGCCTGGGCGCCCTGGCCGGCGTCCTGCCGGGTGTCCTGGGGCGGGCGGCGCTGTATGTGGCGCTTCCCGTGGCGTTGCTGGCGGCGTGGCAGGCGGCGTTCGAGCTGGGCTACATCCGCCCCATCCTGCTGCCGCCGCCGACCAGGGTGGGCAAGGCCTTCGTCGATCTGGCGGCCAGCGGCGACCTGTTCCGCCATCTCGGCGTCAGCCTGCTGCGCGTGCTGGAGGGGTTCGCCATCGCCGCTCTGGTCGGCCTGCCGCTGGGCATCGGGATCGGCCTGTCGCGGACGCTGGACCGGCTGACCGACCTGATCATCCAGTTGACCAAGCCGATCCCGCCGATCGCCTGGATTCCGCTGGCCATCCTGTGGTTCGGCATCGGCGAGGCGGGGAAGGTCTACATCATCTTCCTCGGCGCCATCTTTCCCATCCTCGTCAACACCATCGACGGCATCCGCCAGACCGACCACCGCCATGTCGAACTGGCGCGCGTGCTGGAGGTCTCACGCCGCCGCTTCATTCTCCAGGTCGTCCTGCCGGGGGCGCTGCCAAACATCATGACCGGCCTGCGCGTCGGGCTGATGGTGGCCTGGATCTGCGTGGTCGCCGCCGAGCTGATCGCCGCCTCGTCGGGCCTCGGCTACCTCATCATGGACGCCCGGCAGATGAGCCAGACCGATCAGGTTCTGGTGGGCATGATCACCATCGGCGCCATGGGCAAGCTGCTCGACGTCGTGCTGCGCGCCGCCGAACGCCGCCTGATCACCTGGAAATCCACCTTCTCGGGGAGCTGACCGCCATGGTTGCCACCGCTGCCCGCAAGGCGGGCGCCGATCGGGCCGCCGACCGGGCCGCCAGCCTGCGCATCGGCCCGCTGTCCAAGACCTTCACGCTGAAGACCGGCCCGCTCAGGACCGAAACGGTCCAGGCGCTCAGCGACATCCGGCTCGACGTTCCGGGCGGGAGCTTCGTCAGCATCGTCGGCAGTTCCGGCTGCGGCAAGAGCACGCTTCTGCGCATCATCGCCGGTCTGGAGACCAGCTATGACGGGTCCGTCACGCTCGACGGGCGGCCAATCGGCGGTCCCGGCCTCGACCGCGGGGTGATCTTCCAGGAGCACCGCCTGCTGCCCTGGCTGACGGTCGAGCAGAACATCGCCTTCGGGCTGAAGAACCTGCCCAGGGCGGAGGTCGCCCGGCGGGTGCGGGAGCATCTGGAACTGGTCGGGCTGGAAAGCTTTGCCAAGGCCCACCCGCACCAGCTCTCCGGCGGCATGGCCCAGCGCGTCGCCATCGCCCGCGCGCTCGTCAACCAGCCGCGGGTGCTGCTGCTGGACGAGCCGTTCGGCGCGCTGGACGCCCTGACCCGGATCCAGATGCAGCAGGAAATCCTGCGCATCTGGGAGGCGCAGCGCACGACCATGATTCTCGTCACCCATGACATCGACGAGGCCGTCTTCCTCGGCGACGAGGTGGTGGTCATGTCGTCGCGGCCCGGCACCATCCGCAAGAGGCTGCCGGTCCGGCTGCCGCGCCCGCGCGACCGGTCGAGCCCCGACTTCATCGCTTTGCGCAAGGAAATCCACCGCGAGTTCTTCACCGCGGCGGAGCTTCCGTTCGCCTATGAAATCTGAGAGGAGAATCATGAGCTTCTATCGCGACTTCCATGATAAGACCGCCATCGCCGACTGGAGCCGCCGCGAACGGCCGAGCTACGACAGCATCGCGGTGCGCCCGCTGTCGCCCATCCTGGGCGCCGAGGTCGAGGGCGTGGACCTGTCCAAACCGCTGAGCGACGCCCAATTGGCCGACATCCGCAAGGCCATCGCCGACCATCTGGTGCTGGTGTTCCGCGACCAGGAGATCACCGCGGAGGACCACAAGCGCTTCGCCCGCCACTTTGGCACGCTGCACCGCCATGTGCTGGGGGGCGCCCGGCAACTGTCGTCGAACGACCACGATCCGGAGATCCTGGCCTGGCGCACCGGCCCCGAAGCCCGCTACACCGCCGGCGACGCGTGGCATTCCGACGTGACCTGCGATCCCGAACCCATCTGGGGCTCCTTCCTGCGGGTCACCCGGCAGCCGGAGATCGGTGGCGACACCGCCTTCGCCAACATGTATCTCGCCTACGACTCGCTGTCGGAGAAGGTCAAGGCGCTGCTCGACGGCCTGACCGCGGTTCATGACGGCGGCAAGGCCTGGACGGCGGGCTACGGCGCCACGCCGCAGCCGGGTCAGACCTTTCCGTCCACCGAGCATCCGGTGGTGGCGCGCCATCATCTGACCGGGCGCAAGTACCTGTTCGTCAACGAGGCCTTCACCAGCCACATCGTCCAGCTGACGCGCACCGAGAGCGACGCCGTCCTGGGTCTGCTGTTCCGCCACATCGAAAAGAACCTGGCCTTCCAGACGCGCATCCACTGGCGCCCCAATTCTCTGGTCTTCTGGGACAACTGGGCCACCCAGCACCATGCCGTCTGGGACTACTACCCGCATGAGCGGTGGGGCGAGCGCGCCTCGGCCTTCATCGGCTCGGCACCGCAGCCCTGACTTCCCTGACTCCAGGGGCGCGCCCATGCCGCCCGCCGGTCATTCCGCGAACACGCGCTCGCGGTTCCGGCGGACGGTGGGGAGGATGATGGCGGCCAGCAGCAGGCCGGTCAGGACCAGCAGCGCGAGGCTGATCGGTTCGCGCAGGAAGACGGTCGGATCGCCGCGCGACAGGATCATGGCGCGCCGCAGATTCTCCTCCATCATCGGCCCCAGCACGAATCCCAGGAGCAGCGGCGCCGGCTCGAAGCGCAGGGCCTGCAGGACCCAGCCGAGAAGCCCGAAGACGGCCGTCGTCACGAGGTCGAACGCGCTGTTCGACACGCCATAGACGCCGACGCAGCTGACCAGCACGATGGTCGGGTAGAGGAAGCGGTATGGCACGCGCAGCAGCCGCACCCACAGCCCGACCAGCGGCAGGTTCAGCACGATCAGCATGGCGTTGCCGATCCACATGCTGGCGACCACGCCCCAGAACAGGTCCGGCTCGGCCTGCATGATGCGGGGGCCGGGGGTGATGCCGTGCAGCATCAGCGCGCCGATCATCAGCGCCATGACCGCGTTGGACGGCAGCCCGAGGGTGAGCAGCGGAATGAAGGAGGTCTGCGCCGCCGCGTTGTTGGCCGATTCCGGCCCCGCCACCCCCTCGATGGCGCCGCGCCCGAAGCGCGAGGGGTCGCGCGCCAGCTTCTTTTCCACGGTGTAGGAGGCGAAGGCGGCCAGCGCCGCGCCGCCGCCGGGCAGCAGCCCCAGCGCCGATCCGATCACCGATCCCCGCGCGATGGCGCCGGAGGAATCGCGCAGATCCTGCCGGCTCGGCATCAGCGAGCCGTGCGGGATGACCTGCCCGCCGTCGCGCTCCTGCCCGATCAGGATGCGGATGATCTCGCCGATGCCGAAGACGCCCAGCGCCACCGGGACGAAGCCGATGCCGTCGGCCAGGGCCTGGATGCCGAAGGTCAGGCGCTGCTCCCCGCTGTTGACGTCGGTTCCGACGAGGCCGAAGAGCAGCCCGAGGACGATCATCGCCAGCGCCTTGACGAAGGACCCCTGCGCCAGAACGATGGCCCCGACCAGCCCGAGGACCATCAGCGAGAAATAGTCGGCCGGACCGAAGCGGATGGCGACGCCGGCCAGGACCGGCGCGAAGAAGGCGACGATCCCGGTCGACAGCGTGCCCGCGATGAAGGAGCCGATGGCGGCGACCGCCAGGGCCGGACCGCCGCGCCCCTGGCGCGCCATGGCATGCCCGTCGATGCAGGTCACCACCGACGAGGTCTCTCCCGGCATGTTGAGCAGGATCGACGTGGTCGACCCGCCATACTGGGCGCCGTAATAGATGCCGGCCAGCATGATCAGCGCGCCGGTCGGCTCCAGCGAGAAGGTGAAGGGCAGCAGGAGCGCGATGGTCAGCAGCGGCCCCACCCCGGGCAGGACGCCCACGAAGGTGCCGAGCAGCGCCCCGGCGAAGCAATACAGCAGGTTGGCGGGAGAGGCCGCGATCGACAGCCCGTGCGCGATCCCCCCGAGCGAATCCATCATGACGCCGGTCGATCCTCTCTCATTGCAGCGTCGGCCAGATCTTCAGCGGCATGCCGAGAATCCCGACGAACAGGGCCGGCACCGCGACGGCGAGAACCGCCGCCAGCGCGGCGATCTCCCGCTTGCGCGTCCGGCGGCTGGCCAGCCCTGAGCCGATCACCGCGACGGCGCTGGCCGGAACCACGCCCAGCGTGTCCACCAGCCCGCCGAACAGCAGGATGGCTCCCAGGATCAGCCCGGCGGGCCGCAGCGCGGAGCGCAGGTCGATCCCCCCGCCGTGGCCCTGTTCCCACAGGCCCCGGACGGCGATGACGCCGCCCAGCAGGACGAGGATCAGCGCCACCAGGGCGGGCATCGCCCCCGGGCCGAGCTGGCGCGCCGTTCCCAGAGGGTAGCTGGCGACGATGAAGGCGCCGGCCGCCGCGCCCAGGGCGGCCAGCGCGAGGCCGGAGGCCAGCTCCTCAGTTCTGCGGATGTTCGATGCCATGTCGCCGCTCCGCGGGATGCCGGCGCCCGAGCGCCTCGTCGAACAGGGTCACCGCGTCGGACAGGGTTGCGGGCGGCACCCCGCCCAGGCGTTCCTTGAGACCGAGGCCGGCGAGCTGCGACAGGCGGGCCGCCACCGCGCGACTCATCGCCGGCTCCAGCCCGACCGCGGCGACGGTGTCCGCCGACTGCGCGGCCTCCAGCGCGCGGCGCCCGGAATGGACCGTGTCGGAGCGCACCAGGAATTCGACGAAGTCGAGCGCGGGGCGCCGGTCGAACAACTCCAGGAAGCCGCCCAGAACCTCCGCTTCCACATCGTGGCGCCGCGCGGCGGTCAGCGCCTCGACCAGCAGGGTTTCCAGCCCTTTGGTGAGGATGCTGCGCAGGATCTTCACCGCCGCCGCCCGGCCCGGCTCCGGCCCGACGACGCGGATTGCGGTCCCGAAGGGGGCCAGCCTCGCGGCCAGTTCCTCCGCCCTCCCGCCCGCCGCCAGAAGCGGCACGCGGTGCAGGTCGGACGCCGGCGCGCCCATGATCGCCACGTCCACGAAGCGTCCGGGGGCGAAGCGTCCGGGAACGGCGTCCAGCCGCCTGCCGACCGCGGCCTTCACCTCCGGCGACAGTGAATTCACGTCGGCGTAGATCGCGTCCGCCGCGACGTGCGGAGCCACCGTGGAGGCGGCGTTGTCCGCCGCGTCCTGCGTCACGCTGGAGATGAGGATGTCCCGGTCGGCGAGCGCCGCCGGATCGAAGGCGAGGGCGAGTTCCAATTCGTCCGCCCGGCGCAGGGCGAGGCGGCGCTCAGTCGGGCCGGGCGGCACGTCGTAGGCGACGATGTCGCCCGCCCCGGCGGCGATCAGGCCCCGCGCGAAGCTCGACCCCACCTCGCCGAAGCCGATGATCCCGATGCGGGGGATGCCGATGCGGGGGATGGGAGTGCTGGGGGTGGCCATGCCGTTCACCATTTGCTGGGGTGCAGGATCGCCGCGGCCTCGCGCGCCGATCCGCCGGAGGAGAGGGCGCCGAGAAGCGCGCTTTCCTGGCTGGCCGCCGCCTCCGCCCGTTCGATGACCTCCAGGATCAGCGCGGCGGGCACGAAGAGCAGCCCGTCGTCGTCGCCCAGCACCAGATCGCCGGGATGAACCTGGACGCCGGCGATGGTGACCGGCCCGTTGAACTCCGCCAGCTCCAGCCGGTGCTTGCCGGTGCGCGGCGTGACGCCCGCCGACCAGACGGCGAGGCCGCCCGCCTTGATGCTGGCGCTGTCGCGCACCGCGCCGTCGACGACGATGCCGGCCAGACCGGCGGCGATCGACGCCGTGGCCAGGATGCCGCCGAAGCTCGACGCCTCGGCCACCCCGCCGGCGTCGATGACGAAGACGTCGCCGCGCCGGGTCAGGGTGATCTGGTCGATGCCGCCGCCCTTCGGCCGGTGGCCGGAGGCGATGGAGTATCCCGGCGCGCGCGCCGCCGGAATCTGCCGCGCCGTGACGGCGGGACCCGCCACGCGCCGTCCCCCCTCCAGCGGCGGCAGGCGCCGCCGGGGAACCGCGCTGTCGTAGCCCAGCCCGTCGAGGATGTCGGCGACCTGGGAGGTCAGGTCGGGCAAGGCGAGATAACGCTCGATGATCGCGGCGTCGGGCCGGTCGATGGCGACACGGCGGACGATGGCGGGGTCGAGCAGGCCGAGCAGCCGGTCGGAATAGGCGGCCAGCTCCTCGGCGATTTTCGGATCGGTCATCGCTCCCCTCAGCTCGGCTTGATGCCGGCGGTCTGGATCACCTGCTTCCACTGCGCGTAGCCGGCGGCGATCTCCGCGTCGAAGGCCGCGGGTCCCTCGTTGACCAGGGCCATCCCCGCCTTTTCGGTGATGGCGACATAGTCCTTGTCCTTGGCGAAGCCCACGATGTCGGCGTGCAGCCGGTCCACGACCGCCGTCGGCGTCGCCGACGGTGCCAGCAGGCCGAGCCAGGAGCGGGCGACGAAGTCCTTCAATCCGCCTTCGCCGAAGGTCGGGATCTCCGGCGCGAAGGGGCTGCGCTCCGGCAGCGCCACGGCCAGGGGCCGGATCTGGCCGGAACGGAAGTAGGGCAGGGCCGTGGACAGCACCAGGAATCCGGCCTGGATGCGCTTGCCCAGCAGTTCCGAGATGATTTCTCCCTGGCCCTTCAGCGGCACATGGACGATGTCGATTCCGGTGAGCTGCTGGAGGAAGGCGGTGCTGAGATGCTGGCCCGACCCGATGCCCGCCGTGCCGTAATTGTATTTGCCGGGGTTGGCCTTGATGTGGGCGAGGACTTCGGCGGTGTCCTTGCCGGGCAGCTCCGGATCGACGGCGAGCACGCTGGCCTGATCGGCGACCAGCACCACCGATTTGAAGTCCTTGAAGATGTCGTAGCGCACCGCCGTGGACAGAGCCGGCACCGTCACATGGTTCGACGAGGCGAACAGGAAGGTGTGGCCGTCGGTGGACTTGGCGACGTAGTCGGTGCCGACCGCCGCCCCGGCGCCGGGCCGGTTCTCGACCACGAAGGGCTGCGGATAAAGCTTCGACAGCCGGTCGGCCAGCGCGCGGGCCAGCAGATCGGTGCCACCGCCGGGCGGGAAGGGAACGACCAGCCGCACCGGCTGCGTCGGCCAGGACGTGGGTGCCGCGGCCCGGGCCGCCGGGGCGGCGACCCCGGCCAGGGTGGTCGCGGCGGCGCCGGCCAGGGCAGCGGTCAGGAAGGAGCGCCGGTCAAGCGCGGGAAACCGATCTCGGGACATGGCCGTCCTTCGTCTTTCGTCAGCGGTTGGCGTCGAACGGTTCGGGATTGGGATGGACGCCCAGCGCGCTGTTCACCCGGTTGGAGAAGTTGAAGTAGGCGGCGATGGCCGCGGCCTCCAAAATCTCCCGCTCCGACAGGCCCGCCGCGCGCAGCCCGTCGAGGTCCGCCGGTTCGATGGTCCAGGGACGCTCGGTGATCAGCACCGCGTAATCGACGATGGCCCGCTCGCGCGGCGTCAGGTCGGCGCGGCGGTAGTTCACCTCCACCAGCCCGACGAAGCGGGGATCGCCGGTGATCTCGCGCAGCTTGCCGGCGTGCCCCCAGACGCAGGGCTCGCACCGGTTCTGCACGCTGACGGCAAGCGCGATCAGCTCGCGTTCGCGGCCCGTCAGCCCGTCCGTGAAATCGACGGTCACCGACCGGCTGAGCGCTTCCTGCGCCAGGACCAGCGCCGGGATGTGCGCCAGCACCGATTGGGTGTTGCGGATGTAGCCGCGGACGGACACCGAATGCTCGAACAGGGCGTCGGTGCGGTCGTCCTGGGGCGGCGCCGGCAGGCGCAGCCAGGACACGCTCTCGGCGGCGGGGGCGGCAGCCGTCGTCTTCTTCACAGGCATCGTTCTGCTCCTCCTGTTCACGCTTGCAGGCTCTGGCCGGTCTGGGCCAGGAGCGCGTCGTAGTTGCCGATGTCCCAGGTGGTCTTGCCGCTCTGAAGGTCGGCGCGCAGCCGCTCCTCCTTCTCCAGCCGGGCGCGGGAGGCCGTCAGGACGGCCTCGACCTCGTCCAGCGGAACGACGACGAGGCCGTCATCGTCGCCGACGATCAGGTCGCCCGGATGCACCGTGACGCCGCCCACGACGATGGGCTGGGCGATC
This sequence comes from Azospirillum argentinense, assembly GCF_000632475.1. Taxonomy (NCBI): domain Bacteria; kingdom Pseudomonadati; phylum Pseudomonadota; class Alphaproteobacteria; order Rhodospirillales; family Azospirillaceae; genus Azospirillum; species Azospirillum argentinense. The sequence continues at coordinate 677,211 of NZ_CP007795.1, read as the reverse complement.
GGCCCCAGCGTCGCCTTCACCGTCCCCTTGATAGAGATGGCGCGGGAGAAGATCGGGAAGCCGATGTCGCGGATCGCCGCGGCGTCGCGGACGCCGCCGTTGGTCACCAGACCGGCGAGCCCCAGCGACTGGGCGGAGGTCGCCATCACGTCGCCGAACGAGCCCTGCTCGGTGTAGTCGCCGGCGTCCACCACGAGGACGTCGCCCGGACGGGCCAGCTTCATCGCGGCGTGGAGGGTCAGGTTGTCGCCCGGCTGCGTCTTCAGCGGGAAGGCGGCCCCGACGATGCGCAGGCCCGGCCAGATCGGCTTGATCGCCGAATCGACGGCGCCGCGGCGGCCCAGCGCCTCATGAACGGTGGCGGCGCCGATCGTCGCGAAGGCCGCGATCTGCTCGGGGGTGGGGCGGGGGAAATCGGTGCGGATGCTGGTCATGTCGGAATGGCTCCCAAGCCCGCGTCACGCGGTCGCGGCGATTTTGAAGGTGGAGGGGGGACCGCGGCGGGGGAACTCGTCGCGGTGGTCGCGCAGCCCTTTGCCCGACAGCGGTTGATAGGGGTGCCGGCGCAGCACCTCGACGTCGAGATCGACGCCGAGACCCGGAGTCTCGGGGATGTCGACGTAGCCGTCGGCGATGGTCAGCCCCTGCAGGGCCAGCTCCCGCGTCGGCTCGACGAGGTTCACGAACAGCTCGGCAATGGTGAAGTTGGTGACCAGCGCCGACAGGTGGACCGTCGCGGCCAGACCGACGATGGGGCTGTTGAAGTTGTGCGGGCTGACCGCGATGGAATGCGGCTGCGCCAATGCTGCGATGTCGAGCATGGCGAGGATGCCGCCGACGGCGCTGATGTCCGGGTTGATGATGTCGGCGGCGCGCTTCTCGAACAGCGGCAGATATTGCTCCTTGGTGTAGAGCGCTTCGCCCGACACGATGGGGACGTTGGTCGTGCGCCGCACCTCCGCCGTCAGGTCCAGGTTTTCCGGCGGGCAGGGCTCCTCGTACCAGGCGATGCCGAATTCGCGCAGGCGCTCGATCAGGCGGATCGCGTGGTTCGGCGACAGGCGGCGGTGGCCGTCGATGAGCAGTTCCACGTTCGGGCCGACCGCCTCGCGCACCGCGCGGACATTCTCCACGGCGTGGTCGAGGTCCTTCGGATCGACGTAGTTGCGCCACGGGCCGGGGATCGGGTCCCATTTCAGCGCGTCGTAGCCCTGCGCCACCACCGCGGCGGCGCGGTTCGCGGTGTCGTCGATGGAGGACGCGCCGAACCACCAGCCGTTGGCGTAGACCCGGATCTTCTCGCGGACGGCGCCGCCCAGCAGCTTGTGCACCGGCAGGCCGGCGCGCTTGCCGACGATGTCCCAGGACGCGATCTCGACCGCGCTCAGCGCGCACAGGAAGTCGACGGAGGTCCGGCGGATCGAGAAATCGTCGAGCAGTGTCTGGGCGAGCTGGCGGATGTTCCAGATCTCGCGCCCGATCAGAAGCGGTGCGATGGCGTCCACATAGGCGGCGACGACTTTTTCCTTGGCCGCGGTGACGTAGCCCTCGCCCCAGCCGTAAATCCCGCTCTCCGTTTCGATGCGAACGAAAAGAAGATTCTTGGCGCGGCCAGGATTGAAGAAAAAGCTCTCAACCCTCGCGATCTTCATGAGAACTCCCAGGGTATGAAGCGCCGCCGTCGAAGGAACGGCCACGCGCAGTCAATGAGGTGACTTCGACCGCCAGCGGGCGCTGTCGGACTTTTTCTGAAAAGGCGGTGGTTTTTCTCTGGACGAGGAAACAACAAGCTCGCCCTGTACCGCGAACAGACTATTGCCTATAGACAGAGTAGGAATCAAGAGGTAAATTACAAATCAAGCGATGATCGCTTCGTCCGATTTTCCAATCGTTGAAATGTGCAAAAGCACCCCAGAGCTGCAACCATGACGTTATTCGCTTTCACAGCGCGGCGGACGCTCGCGGCCGCGCCGATGGTCGTCGTCATGATCGTCGTGAACTTCCTGCTGCTGAAGGCGGTCCCCGGCGATCTGGTCGATGTGATGGCCGGTGAAAGCGGGATCGCCACGGCGGAGCAGATGGCCGACCTGCGCGCGCGGTTCGGGCTCGACCGCTCGGCCCTCGACCAGTTCCAGGCCTATCTGTCCCAGCTCCTGCGGTTCGATCTGGGCTTCTCCTTCCGCTACAACCGGCCCATCGCCGACCTCGTGCTGGAGCGGTTGCCGGCGACGGCGCTGCTCGTCACCGTGGCGGTTCTGGCGGCGGTGGCCGTCGGCGTGGCGGCGGGGGTCCTGGCCGGGCGCCGTCCGGGGGGCCGCTTCGACCGGGCGGTGTCCGTCCTGTCCTCCCTGATCTTCGCCGTGCCGTCCTTCTGGATCGGGCTTGTCGGGATCGTGCTGTTCGCCGTCCAGCTGCGCTGGCTGCCCATCGGCGGTTACGCCACGGTGGGCGCGCCGGGCGTCGGCTGGCCGCACGCGGTGGACGTCGCGGCCCATCTCGTGCTTCCCGCCGCCACGCTGGGGCTGGGCTACGCCGCGCTCTACGCGCGGGTCACGCGGGCCGCGGTGATCGAGACGAGCCGGCTGGACTTCGTGCGCACCGCGCGGGCCAAGGGCATTTCCGAAACGCGGGTGACCCTGCGGCACATCCTGCGCAACGCGCTGCTTCCCGTGGTGACTCTGAGTGGCCTGAAGCTCGGCTCGATGCTGGGCGGGGCGGTGGTGGTGGAGACGGTGTTCTCCTGGCCCGGCCTGGGCCGCCTTGCCTTCGAGGCGGTGGCCGACCGCGACGTGAACCTGCTGCTCAGCCTCTTCCTCTGCAATTCGCTTCTGGTGATCGTCATGGGCATCCTCGTCGACGTCTCCTATGCCGCGCTCGACCCACGGATCGAGGTGACGGCGTGAGCGCACGGTTCTCCTTTTCCACGCCTTCCACGTTGCGGCTGGGGGTGCTCTGCGTGGCGCTCCTCGCCCTGCTGGCGGCGGCGGCCGGCCTGCTGCGGCCGGGCGATCCCATGGCGATGGTCGGGCCGCGTGGTCTGTGGCCGCTGACCGACGGCGCCTTCCCGCTCGGCACCGACCAGCTCGGGCGGGACGTGGCGGCGCAGCTCCTGTTCGGGGCGCGGGTGTCGCTGGCGGTCGGCGTCGGGGCTGCCGCGGTGGCGACGCTGATCGGCGTCGGGCTGGGCGCCGTGGCGGGCTATTTCGGCGGGGTGGCGGACCATCTGCTGTCGCGGCTGTGCGACTATGTCCAGACGCTGCCGTCTTTCCTGTTGTCCATGGTCCTGGTCGCCGTGCTGGCGCCGTCCATCGGCAGCGTGATGCTCGCCATCGGCCTGACCTCCTGGCCGGAGATCGCCCGGTTGACGCGGGCGGAGGTGCTGCGGATACGCAACGCCGACTGGGTGCTGGCGGCGCGGACGATGGGGCTGGGCCACGGCCACATCCTGCTGAACCATGTGCTGCCCAACGGCATCGCCCCGGTGGTGGCGATGATCGCCGCGGTGGTCGCCCACGCCGTTCTGGTGGAGGCGGCGTTGGCCTTCCTCGGCCTCGGCGACCCGAACCTCGTGTCCTGGGGGGCGATGATCGGCAACGCGCGGCCTCTGCTGCGCACGCTGTGGTACCTGATGGCGCTGCCCGGCCTCGCCATCTTCGCCACGGTGATGGCCTTCACCCTGCTGGGCAACGGCCTGTCGGAGCGGCTCGACCCGCGGGAGGCCGTGCGATGACTCCGGGTGAGCCGTTGGCGGCCGAACCGCTGATCGCGGTGCGCGACCTGTCGATCGCCTTCGCGGGAGCCAGGGCGGTGGACGGCCTCTCCTTCACCATGGCGGCGGGCGAGGTGACGGCGCTGGTCGGGGAAAGCGGCAGCGGCAAGACGGTCACCGGCCTGTCCATCGCCGGGCTGGCCCCGCCGGAGGCGCGGATCACCGGCCGCGTGACCCTGGCCGGCGCGGACATCCTCGGCCGGACGCCCCGTGAGAGGCGCCTGGCCGGGCATCCCGCGGTGTCGATGGTCTTCCAGGACCCGCAGGCGGCGCTCAACCCCGTCCTGACCATCGGCGACCAGATCGTCGAGGCGGTGCGCGCCGACGGGAGGACCGGTGCCCGCGCCGCCGCCGCCCGCGCGCTGGAGCTGCTCGATCTGGTGCGCATCCCCGAACCGGGGCGCCGCTTCTCCGAATACCCGCACCGCCTGTCGGGCGGGATGCGCCAGCGGGTTGTGATCGCCCTGGCGCTCGCCGCGTCGCCGGTCGCGCTGGTCGCCGACGAGCCGACGACAGCGCTCGACGTCACCATCCAGGCGCAGATCCTCCAGCTTCTCATCCGCCTGAAGGACGAACTCGGCATGGCGCTTCTGCTCATCACCCACGACCTGGGCGTGGTGGCCGAAGCGGCGGACCGCGTCCTGCTGATGCGCGACGGGCGGCTGTTGGAGGACCGCGGCGTCCGCGATTTCTTCGATGGTCCCCGCCACCCCTACGGCCGCGCCCTGCTGGCCGCGCGGCCGGGACGCCGGACGCGCGGGGGACCCCGGCCGCGCCTCGCCGACACCTCGGTGCCTTTTGTGATCTCCGGGGAAGGGGGCGGCGCGTGCTGACCATCGAAAAGCTCCACGTTACCCACCGGACGCGGAACGGCACCGTCCACGCGGTGGACGGGGTGGACCTCACCCTGCGGCGCGGCGAGACGCTGGGGCTGGTCGGGGAGTCCGGCTGCGGGAAATCCACGCTGGCGCGGGCGGTGATGCGCCTGACCGCCCCGGCGTCGGGCCGCATCCTCCTCGACGGAACCGACGTGACGCGGCTGACGGGGAGGGCGGCGGCGCCCTTCACCGCCAGGGTCCAGATGGTCTTCCAGGACCCCGCCGCCTCGCTCGACCCCCGCTATACGGTGGCGCGGGCCATCGCCGAACCGCTGCTGCCCACCGTCCGCGACGCGGCGGAGCGGGCGCGGCGGGTGGTGGCGCTGATGGACGACGTGGGGTTGGCCCGCGCGCTGGCCGACCGCTTCCCGCACCAGCTCTCCGGTGGGCAGAGGCAACGCGTGGCCATCGCCCGCGCCATCGCGCCCCGGCCCGATTTCGTCGTCCTCGACGAGCCGGTCTCGGCGCTCGACGTGTCCCTGCAGGCCCAAGTGCTGAACCTGCTGGTCGATCTCCAGGAGCGGCACGGGCTGGCCTACCTGTTCATCGGCCACGACATCGGCGTCATCCGCCACATGGCCGACCGGGTGGCCGTGATGTATCTCGGGCGGGTGGTCGAGATCGGCGACTGGTCCGACGTGGTGGACAAGCCTGCCCATCCCTACACCCGCGCGTTGATGGCCGCGGCCCCCGCCGCCCACCCGGACGCGGGACGCGCCGCGACCAGGACCGTCCTGGCGGGCGAGTTGCCCAGCCCCTTCGCCCCGCCGCCGGGCTGCGCCTTCCACACCCGCTGTCCGCTTGCCGTCGAGCGCTGCCGGCGCGAGGTGCCCGCCCTGCGTGACGCCGCCGACGGCCGCCGCGTCGCCTGCCATCTGGCCCCGACGCCATCGGCCGAAACGAATCCGACCGAAGCCAACACCCTTCGTCCCCTGAGGAGACTTCCGTGATCCCCATCGAACGCCGTTCCTTCCTCGCCCTGACCCTTGGGGCCTCCGTCCTCGCCGTCGGGGCGGGGCGCGCCTTAGCCGCGGCGGGGCCGGTGAAGGGGGGGACGCTGATCGCGGTCATCAACCCGGAACCCCCGATCCTCACCAACACCGTCAACAACCACTTCAGCGTCAACGTGGTGTCGCCCAACATCTATGACGGGCTGCTGAGCTACGATCAGCAGATGAACCCGATCCCCGCCCTGGCGGAGCGGTTCGAGGTGTCGTCCGACAAGCTGTCGATCACCTTCCACCTGCGCAAGGGCGTCACCTGGCACGACGGGACGCCCTTCACCTCCCGGGACGTGGCCTACAGCGTGCTGGAGCTGTGGAAGAAGCACCACCCGCGCGGGCGCACCACCTTCGGCGACGTGACGGCGGTGGAGACGCCGGACGCATCGACGGCGGTCCTGCGCCTGTCCCGCCCCTCGGCGATCATCCTGAACGCGCTGTCCGCCGCGGAATCGCAGGTGCTTCCCGCCCACCTCTACGAGAACACCGACCCCCGGACCAACCCGCGCAACATCAACCCGGTCGGCACCGGCCCCTTTCGTTTCGTGGAGTGGAAGCGCGGCGAGTACATCGCCTTCGAGCGCAATCCCACCTACTGGGACGCCGGCAAGCCCCACGTGGACCGCCTGATCTTCCGCATCATCCCCGACGCCGCGTCGCGCGCCGCGGCCTTCGAAACCGGGGAGGTGGTCTACGGCCCCTTCGACCCGATCCCGCTGGCCGACGCGGCCCGCCTGCGCGCCAACCCCGAGCTGGCGCTGACCACCGCCGGCTACCAGTGGCTGTCGCCCTTCTTCACCTTCGAATTCAACGTCAAATCCAAGATCACCGGCGATGTGCGGGTCCGCCGGGCCATTGCCCACGCCATCGACCGCAAGGGGCTGATCGAGGCCGCGTGGTACGGCTTCGGCACCCCGGCGACCGGCCCGATCCCGCATTACCAGAAAGCTTACACCAAGGATGTGGCCGGCTATCCCTTCGACCCCGCGGCGGCGGAACGGCTGCTCGACGAGGCGGGATACAGGCGCGGCGCCGACGGCGTCCGCTTCGCGCTGTGGCACGACTATTCCAACGACACCGAATCCCAGCAGAACACCGCGGAATTCCTGCGCCAGAACCTGAAGGCGGTGGGCATCGACCTGAAGCTGCGCGCCGCCGACCTGCCGACCTATTACAAGCGGGTCTACACCAACTACGACTACGACACCCGCTCCGGCCAGTTCTCGGCGATGATCGACCCGTCGCTGGGGCTCTACCGGCTCTACGCCACCAGCTCCATCGCGCCGGGCGTGCCGAACACCAACGGCGCCCAGTATTCCAACCCCGAGCTGGACGCGGTGATCGAGACGGCGCTGCGCGAATCCGATCCGGCCAAGCGGACGGAGGCGTTCCACGCCTGGCAGCGCATCGCCATGACCGACCTGCCGAACATCCCGCTGTTCGAGCTGGAGCGCGTCACGCTGCACAGCCGCCGGGTCAAGGGGCTGGAGGACCGGCCCGACGCCGCCTTCTCCTCGCTGAAGAACCTGTGGCTGGAGGGCGGGGCGTGACGGCGACCGTCCCGCCACGTCCCCGCATCGCGGTGCTGGGGGCCGGCGCGGTCGGCGGCTACATCGGCGCCCGCCTGTTCGCGGAGGGCGAGGACGCGACCCTGGTCGACGGCTGGGCGGAGCATGTGGCGGCGGTCGCCCGCTCCGGCCTCGCCATCACCGGCGCGCGGCCGGAGGAGAACGAGACCGTGCGCGTCCCGATCCTGCCGGAAGACCGGCTGGCCGACCTCGGCCCCATCGACGTCGCCATCGTCGCCGTCAAGTCCTGGGACTCCCGGCGGGTGGCGGAGCTGCTCCGCCCCCGGCTGGCCCCCGGCGGATTTGTCGTCTCGGCCCAGAACGGCCTGAACGAGCCGGTGATCGCGGAGGTTGTCGGCGGGGACCGCGTCGTCGGGCTGATCGCGGCGCGCATCGGGGTCGAACTCGACCGCGCCGGACGCATCCTGCGGCGGGTGTCCCGCGGCAGTCCGGGCATTCCGGTCTTCCGGATCGGCGAGCCCGACGGGCGGACGACGCCGCGCATCGAAGCGCTGCGCGCTCTCGTCGCCAAGGTGGATTCCGTGACGGTGACCGGCAACCTGACCGGCGAGCGCTGGTCGAAGCTGGCGGCCAACGCCATGCGCAACGGCCTGTCCGCGGCAACCGGCCTGTCGATCGACGCGATGGACCGCGACCCGCTGCTGCGCCGCTTCGGCATCCGGCTGGCCGGGGAGGCTGTCCTGATCGGCGAGCGTCTCGGCCTGCGGCTGGAAGGGATCGGCGGCACGCCCGCCGCCCTGTTCGCCCGTGCGGCGGAAGGCGATCGCGCGGCGCTGGCCGAGGTGGAGAGCGCGCTGACGGCCTCCGCCGTCTCCGGCAAGGCCGCCGGGCAGCGTCCCTCCATGGGTCAGGACATCCTCAAGGGGCGGCGGACCGAGGTCGAGGAGATTTACGGACCGGTCCTCGCCCGCGCTGAGGACACCGGCGTCGACGCTTGGGCGAACCGGCGGGTGCGCGACGCCGTGCGCCGCATCGAGAGCGGGGCGGCGCGTCCGGACCCTGCCTTTTTCCAACTGGACCCCTTCGGCGCCACCACGACCGAAGGCGATGATTGAGAAGGACCGACAGAGCATGACCAGCCGACCCGACTTCGACTTTCCCCGCCCCACCCCGGACCAGATCGCGGCCTTCCAAGGGGTGACCGCCGCCACCGCGCACGAGGCGCAAGGCCGGCGCGGCGCTCTCGATTCCGTCATCAAGCCGCTGCGGCCCGGCTTCCGCATCCTGGGGCCGGCCTTTCCCGCGCAGGGGCAGCCGGGCGACAACCTGACCGCCCATGCGGCCATCTCCTTCGCCCGCCCCGGCGACGTGATCGTCTATTCCGCGGGCGGCTTCGTCGACGGCGCCTCCTTCGGCGACACCATGGCCACGGCGGCGCTCGCCCGCGGCCTGGGCGGCGTGGTGATCGATGGCGCCGTCCGCGACGCCGCGGAGCTGCGCAAGCTGGACCTTCCGGTCTTCGCGCGCGGAGTCAGCCTGCGGTCGCGCGGCGACAAGGCGCGGCTCGGCCCGCTCGCCCAGGCGGTCGAGGTGGGGGGAATCCGGGTCGAACCCGGTGACCTGATCATCGGCGACGACGACGGCGTGGTGGTGATCCCGCTGGCCGATCTCGACGAGGTCGCCCGCGTCTCGCGCGAAAAGGAGGCGAAGGAGGAGGAGTTCCGCAGCCGGTTCCGTGCCGGGGGCGCCACGACCTGGGACCTGTTCGGCGCCGGTATTCTGGCGAAGAGCGGCTACCGGCTGGCCTTCACCGAAAGCGGGGCCGACATCGTTCCGGTGTGAGGACGGGCAGGGAGCGAGACGGCGAAAGGACGTTGCGCGTCGGAACGGGGCCTGCCCGCCCTGTCCGGCGCGCCGCGATTCCTGCCCCCGACGCCTGCATGCGCTTGTTCATCGGAGCACAAACGCTGTTCAATTTTGGACGATTGCGTGAACTCAACAAGCAAATAGGATGAATAAAAATGATTTAGCGAAATAATCTGGTGATTGGGCGCCACCGGTGGCCCCGTCACCCCTGCCGTGGAGAGATTCATGGATCGCCGTACCTTCCTGGGTGCGATGGCCGGGCTGGTGCCCGCCGCCGCCTTCACCCGCACCGCCGCCTTCGCCCAGAGCAACCCCGCGGCCTCCTCCGGCTCCCGCCCGCTCTCCATCGGGGCGATCTCGGCCCCGAACTCGCTGGACCCCCATTTCTACCAGTCGCCGACCAACAACCAGACGCTGCGGCAGATCTTCGACCCGCTGGTGACGGAGGACGCGACGGGAACGCTGCGCCCCCTTCTGGCCGAATCCTGGCGGGCGCTGGACGAGACCACCTGGGAATTCAAACTGCGCCCGGGAATCCGCTTCCACGACGGCACGCCGCTGACGCCGGACGACATCGCCTACACCATCGAGCGGGTGCCCAACGTCCCGAACAGCCCGGGCTCCTTTGTGCCCTACGTGCGCAACGTCGCGGCGGTGGAGGTGATCGACGACCGCAGCTTCCGCATCCGCAGCAAGACGCCGAACCCCTTCCTCGACCGCGACTTCACGAACCTCTACATCCTGTCGCGCAAGATCCACGCGGGCGCCGAGACGGCAGACTTCACGTCGGGCAAGCTGGCCGTCGGCACCGGGGCCTTCCGCTACGCCGGCTTCACCGTCGGCCAGCAGATCGAGCTGGAGCCCAACCCCGCCTATTGGGGCCGGACGCCGGGCTGGAGCCGCATCCGCACCCGCTTCATCCCCGACGCCGGAGCGCGCGTCGCCGGGCTGCTGTCGGGCGACCTCGACCTGATCGACGGCGTGCCGGTGCAGGACGTGGCTCACCTGACCGCCGACAAAAAGGTGGAGATCTTCAGCGTCGCCAGCGCCACCAGCGCCTATCTGTTCCCCGACGCCAGCCGCGACCAGGCGCCCTTCGTCACCGACCGCGCCGGCCGGCCGCTGGACCGCAACCCGCTGAAGGACGTGCGGGTGCGTCAGGCGCTGTCGCTGGCCATCGACCGCAAGGGCATCGTGGAACGGTTGCTGCTCGGCCAGGGCACGCCCGCCGACCAGTTCGCCCCGCCGCCCGCCCCGGACCGGCTGCCCAACCGCGCACCCATCGCGGTGGACGTCGCCCGCGCCAAACGGCTGCTGGCGGAGGCCGGCTACCCCGAGGGCTTCGGGCTGACCATCCACGGGCCGAGCGGTTTCTTCACCGGCGACGTCGCGGTGCTCCAGGCCATCGCCCAGGGCTTCTCGCGCATCGGTGTGGAGACCAAGGTGGAGACGCTGCCCATCGCCACCTTCTTCTCCCGCGCCACCAACCGGGAATTCGCCCTGTTCCTGACCACCTACGCCACCACCAACAGCGCGGAGCTGCTGCGGCAGGTGGTGCTGACCAAGGACCAGGACACCGGGGCCGGTCCCTTCAACCGCCAGCGCTATTCGAACCCCAAGCTGGACGCGCCGCTGCTGGCGGCGCTCGGCGACTTCGACGCCGACCGGCGGGTCGCCCGCATCCGCGACGCGCTGGCCGCGCTGGAGGAGGACGTGGGGGTCATCCCGGTCTTCTACCCGCGCTTCAACTGGGCGGGGCGCAAGGGCTACGTGCGCTTCGTTCCCGGCAACGCCTTCGGTCACACCAACGCCGTCTTCGCCGAGCCGGTCTGAGGAATCCCGCCATGTCCCTGTTTTCCGACTATCAGGCCCACGACGCGGTGGGCCTCGCCGCCCTCGTCCGGCGCCGCGCGGTGTCCCCGGTCGAGCTTCTGGAATCCGCCCTGGCCCGGCTGGAGGCGGTCAACCCGCTCATCAACGCCGTGGTCGACCGGTTCGCCGAGGAGGCCTTCGCCCAGGCCCGGAGCCTGACGGGGGAGGAGCCGCTGGCCGGCGTGCCCTTCCTGCTGAAGGATCTGAACATCCAGGTGCTCGGGCAGCGCACCAGCAACGGCAGCCGCCTGTGGCGCGACCACCGGGCGGTCAAGGATTCCACCGTCACGGCGCGCTACCGCGCCGCCGGTCTGCTGCTGTTCGGCTTCACCAACACGGCGGAACTCGGGCTGGCCTGCGAGACGGCGCCGGCCCTGTTCGGCCCCACCCGCAACCCGTGGAATGTGGAGCGCAGCGTCGGCGGCTCCTCCGGCGGCGCGGCGGCGGCGGTGGCGGCGGGCATCGTTCCGGCGGCCCACGCCACCGATGGCGGCGGCTCCATCCGCATTCCGTCCTCCAACACCGGCACCTTCGGGCTGAAGCCGACGCGCGGGCGCAACCCCTTCGGCCCCGACCTGGGGGAGGGCTGGAACGGCCTGTCGGTGCACCACGCGATCACCCGGTCGGTGCGCGACAGCGCCGCCCTGCTCGACGCCACCCACGGGCCGGAGCCGGGCGACCCCTACGCCGCGCCGCGCTTCGACGGGCGCTACCTCGACCTCGTGGAGCGCGATCCCGCGCCGCTGCGCATCGCCTTCCAGACCGTGGACCATGAGGGGCGCGCCGTCGATCCCGCCGCCGCCAAGGCGGTCACCGACGCGGCGGCGCTTCTCGAATCGCTCGGCCACCGGGTGGAGGAGGCCAGCCCCGGCGTGGACGGCGCCGCTCTGAAACGGGCGACGCGCATCATCGTCGCCTCCAACATCGCCAACGTCCTGCGCGCCCGCGAAGAGGCGCTGGGGCGGTCCGTCGAGCCGGACGAGCTGGAACCGATCACCCGCCTGTGGGCCGGGGAGTCCACCCGCTACAGCGGCGCCGACCTCGCCCGGTCCATCTGGACGATCCACGGCCTGTCGCGCCTGTTCGGGCGCTTCTTCCAGCGTCACGACGCGCTGCTGACCCCGACCTTCGCCGCCCCGCCGCTGCCCATCGGCACGGTGGACATGCAGAGCACGGATCTGGACGGCTATTACGAGACGCTGCGCCGCTACAGCGCCTTCACCTCCGTCTACAACAGCGCCGGCATCCCGGCGGCCAGCGTGCCCTTCGCGCTCGCGGACGGGCTTCCGGTCGGCGTGCAGATCGCCGCCCCGTTGGGCGAGGACGGGCGCGTGCTCCAGCTCGCCGCGCAGATCGAGCGCGCCCGGCCCTGGGCCGGCCTGTACCCGTCGCTTCCGGTGTAGGCGTCCGATGACGGGCTCGATGGCCGGTTGGCTGGTGCGGCGGTCGGCGCAGGCCGCCCTGGTGGTGCTGGCGATGACGGTGTTCGTCTTCGTCGGCCTTCATGTCGCGGGCAACCCGGTGGACATCCTGGTCCCGCCCGAGGCCGACGCGGCGGAGCGGGCGCGCATCGCCGCGTCCTTCGGCTTGGATCAGCCGCTGTGGCGGCAGTATCTGCTGTTTGTGGCGCGCGCGCTCCAAGGCGATCTGGGGCGCAGCTTCATCTACAACCAGCCGGCCCTGGCGCTGGTCGTCGAGCGGCTGCCGGCGACGCTGGAGCTGTCGCTGGCCGCCCTGATCCTGGCCGCCGGGCTGGGGATCGGCCTCGGCCTCTACGCCGGGCTGCGCCCGCGCGCGGCGGCGGCGCGGCTGATCATGGCGGGCAGCGTGGTCGGGCTGAGCCTGCCCGGATTCTGGGTCGGGCTGATGCTGGTGGTCGGCTTCTCGGTGCGGCTCGGCTGGCTGCCCAGCTCGGGACGGGGGGAGACGGTGGCGGTGCTGGGGGTGGGCTGGTCCTTCCTGACCGCCGATGGGCTGGCCCATCTGATCCTGCCCGCCGCCAACCTCGCCCTGTTCAAGCTGGCGCTCATCCTGCGGCTGACCCGCGCCGGCGTGCGGGAGGTGGTGCATCTCGATTACGTCCGCTTCGCCCGCGCGCGCGGGCTGGCCCCGTCGCGGGTGGTCGGCGTGCACATCCTGCGCACCATCCTGATTCCCATCGTTACGGTGATCGGGCTGGAGTTCTGCTCCACCGTCGCCTTCTCCATGGTGACGGAGAGCATCTTCGCCTGGCCCGGCATGGGGCGGCTGATGGTGGAGAGCATCCATGTGCTCGACCGGCCGGTGATCGTCGCCTATCTGGTCGCGGTGGTCCTGCTGTTCGTCGCGGTGAACCTGCTGGCCGACATCCTCTACCGGCTGCTCGACCCGCGCGTCGGCACCGCCGGGGCGGGGAGCGGAGCATGAGCAGCCTCGCCGAAGATGGTCCACCGCCCGCCCCGGCGCTTGCCGCGCCCGAATCTTCCCCGTCGCCGCCCCTGTCGCCAATGCGCGTCCTGTGGCGGGATTTCGCCGCCTCGCGGGTGGCGCTGGGCAGCCTCGCCGTCGTCCTGCTGCTGGTGGCCGCCGCCGCTCTGGCGCCCTGGATCGCGCCGCAGAATCCCTTTGACCTGACCCAGCTCGACCTGCTCGACGGGCGGTTGCCGCCGGGAGCGGAGGGAGCGCTGGTCGGCACCTACTGGCTGGGCACCGACGACCAGGGGCGCGACATGTTGTCGGCCATCCTGTTCGGGCTGCGGCTGAGCCTGCTGGTCGGCATCGGCTCGGCGGTGATCGCCGGCGCGCTCGGCACGCTGGTCGGGCTGGCCGCCGCCCATTCCAGAGCCCAGGCGGGCGGGCGCGCCGACGCGGCGCTGATGCGGCTGGCCGACCTGCAACTGTCCTGCCCGTCCATCCTGATCGCGCTGATGGTGATCGCCTTCCTCGGGCGTGGCACCGGCAACGTGCTGCTGGCGCTGGTGCTGGTGGAGTGGGCCTATTACGCCCGCGCCGCCCGCTCGGCGGCGCTGGTGGAGCTGAAGGCGGAGTATGTGGAGGCGGCGCGCGGACTCGTCCTGCCCTCCTGGTGGATTCTGCTGCGCCACGTCCTGCCGAACTGCCTGCCGTCGCTGGTGGTGATCGCCACGACCCAGGTCGCCCGCGCCATCGCGCTGGAGGCGACGCTGAGCTTCCTCGGCCTCGGCGTGCCGGTGACGGAGCCGTCGCTCGGCCTGCTGATCGCCAACGGGCGGCAGTATGTGCTGTCCGGGGAGACCTGGATCAGCCTCTACCCCGGCGTGGCCCTGCTGCTGATGATGGCCGCGATCAATCTGGCCGGTGACCGTTTCCGCGACGCCCTCAATCCAAGGCTCGGCCAATGACCGCCACCCTTCCGTTGCTGGAGGTGCGCGGCCTGCGCACCGAGCTTCCCGCGCGCCAGGGCGCGCTGAACGTGCCCCTGAACGTGCTGGACGGGGTGAGCTTCTCCCTCGGCCGCGGGCGCATCATGGGGCTGGTCGGCGAGTCCGGGTCGGGCAAGTCGGCCACGGCCTTCTCCATCATGGGGCTGCTCGAGCCGCCGGCGCGGGTGGCCGGCGGCTCGATCCGCTTCGCCGGGCGGGAACTGGCCGGGTTGCCGGAGCGGGAGCTGCGCCGCCTGCGCGGCAACCGCATCGCCATGATCTTCCAGGACCCGATGATGACGCTGAATCCCGTGCTGACCATCGGCGCCCAGATCGTCGAGACCGTGCTGGCCCACGCCCGCGTCGGCCGTGCCGAGGCGCGGCAGCGGGCGCGCGACGCGCTGGGCAGGGTCGGCGTGCCGGGACCGGAGGAGCGGCTGGACGCCCACCCGCACGAGCTGTCCGGCGGCCTGCGCCAGCGGGTGGCGATCGCCATCGCGCTGCTGCACGAGCCGGACCTGATCATCGCCGACGAGCCGACCACCGCGCTCGACGCCACCATCCAGGCGCAGATTCTACGGGAGATCCGCGGCCTTGCCGGCGGAGCGTTCGGTGGGGGCGGGCGGGCGGCGGTGCTGTGGATCACCCACGACCTCTCGGTGGCCGAACAGCTTTCCGACGAGATCGCCGTGATGTATGCGGGCCGCATCGTCGAGCAGGCTCCGGCGGCGGAGTTGCTGTCCCGCCCGGCGCACCCCTACACCGCCGGTCTGCTCGCCAGCCTGCCGCGGGGACCGCGGGGCAGCCGGCTGACGCCGATTCCCGGCCTGCCGCCGACGCTGTCCGGACGCCCGGCGGGCTGCGCCTTCCGTCCGCGCTGCGCTGCCGCCGTGCCGGCCTGCGCCGCCGACCCACCCTGGCAGGGGCGGGCGGACGGGCGGGGCGGCGTGCGCTGCCTGAATCCCGGTCCGGAGGGCTCGCGATGAACGCGCCCTTGGCCGAGCTGCGCGGCGTCTCGCGGCTGTTCCCCATTCCGGGGCGGCGGGGCGCCGTCCTGCGCGCCGTGGACGGGGTGGATCTGGCGGTGCGGCGCGGGGAACTCGTCGGGCTGGTCGGGGAGTCGGGCTGCGGGAAATCGACCGTGGCGCGGATCGCCGCCGGGCTCCTGCCGCCCAGCGCCGGCCGCGTGCTGATCGACGGGCAGGACGTCGCCGAACGGTCCACCGCCGAGGCGCGGGCCGCCCGGCTGCGCGTGCAGATGGTCTTCCAGAACCCCCACGCCAGCCTGAACCCGCGCTTCACCGTCGAGGAGATCGTCGGGGAGGCGGTGCGCTACCATCGGCTGGTGCCGCGCGCCGCGCTGGCCGACCATGTGGCGGCGCAGCTTCTGCGCGTCGGCCTCGACCCGGCGCTGCGCCGCCACCATCCGCACCGCTTCAGCGGCGGGCAGCGCCAGCGCATCGGCATCGCCCGCGCGCTGGCCGTGCGGCCCGACCTGCTGGTCTGCGACGAGCCGGTGACGGCACTCGACGTGTCGGTGCGCGCCGGCATCCTCAACCTGTTCCTCGATCTGCGCGACCGGGACGGTCTGGCGATCCTGTTCATCAGCCACGACCTGTCGGTGGTCGGCCACATCTGCGACCGGGTGGTGGTGATGTATCTCGGCCGCGTGGTCGAGGAGGGGCCGGTGGACGCCCTGTTCGAGCGCCCGCGCCATCCCTACACCCAGGCCCTGCTGGCCGACTCCCGAAGCGCCCTGCCGGAGGGAACCGTGCCGGTGCGCGGCGAGGCGCCGTCCCTGGCGGAGCGGCCCGCCGGCTGCCCCTTCCACCCGCGCTGCCCCATGGCGCGGCCCGATTGCCGGCGGGAGGTTCCGGCGTTGCGCGGGGTGGGGGAGGGGCATCGGGTGGCCTGTCTGCTGGCGGGGTGAGCGGTTCGAGCGGGTGGAGTGGTTGCCCCACCCTTCCCACGGCTTCGCCGCGGGCCCTTAGCGGGGGAGGGTTAGGGAGGGGGCAAGGACTTACCGCCCCCCGGCACCGACCGGAACCGGCGTCAGCGCGCCGCCGCCAACCGCCCGTTCCGCCCGGCGGAAGCGGAAGAGACCGCGGCTGTTCAGGTTGTTCACGATCAGCGCGCCGATGGTCAGGCCGGCGCCGGCCAGCTCGACGTCCCCGAACGCGCGGCCCTGGGCCAGCCCGATGGCGAAGGCGGTGATCGGCACGAGGTTGATGAACAGCACCCCGTTCACCGGCCCCAGCAGCTTGATCCCGATGTTCCAGCTGAACACCGCCAGAACCGCCGCGATCAGCACCAGATAGGCGATCTCCGCCCGCACCGACCACACCGTCTCCAGCGACGGCACCGCGACGAACCCCGCCGCGGTGGCCAGCGCCGTCACGGCGGCGATGGTGACGGTGCCCAGCGCCGCGCTGACCGTCGTGTAGCGCAGCGGCGACCAACCCGGCACCGTGGCCGCGCCCAGCGTGTAGACGACCCAGCTCGCCGCCCCGCCCAGGATCAGCAGGTCGGGCAGCAGCGCGCCGCCGTCCAGCGCCGACAGGCTGCCCCGCGTCACCACCAGCGCCACACCGGCCAGGGCCGCGGCGATGCACAGGAAGGTCACCCGGTTCGGGCGCACCCCCTTGATGGCCCAGGTCAGCAGCGCCGTGATCAGCGGCATCAGCGCCATGATGATCGCGCCATGCTCCGCCTTGGAATGGGCCAGCCCGACGAAGGCCAGGATGCTGAAGCCGGCGAAGCCCATGGAGCCGTAGAAGAACAGCTTGCCGCCGTGGCCCTCCGTGGCCAGCGCCCGCCAGCCCTCCACCCGGACCAGGATGCCGATCAGGATCAGCGAGGCGAAGCCGTAGCGCAGCAGCGTCAGGTAGAAGCCGTCGATGCTCGCCAACGCCGCCTTGGCCACCGGGAACATGCCGCCCCAGGAGATGGCGGTCAGCGCCAGCAGCGCGATGCCCAGCAGCACGCCGTCCACCGTGCCGCCGGTCCGCGCCTTCGCCGCGGGCTTGCCGGCCGCCGGCTTGGCGGCCTCCTCCCCGGCGCGGCCGATGGCCTCCTCCAGCGCCGCCGCGCGGACCTTGCCGGACGGGCTGTAGGGAATCTGGTCGAGCGGTTCGAAACGCGCCAGGGCGATCCGCTCGCGCCGCAGGATCTCGGCGGCGCGGGCCCGCACCTCGTCGGCGGCTCCGGCCCCGGCGGACGCCTTCAGCACCACCGCGCAGTCCACCGCCACCGGCCCGGCCCCGGCCCGGCGCAGCAGCGCCACGTCCTCCACCCCGCGGATGTGGCGGATGGCGTTCTCCAGCGCGTAGAGGTTCACGCTGTCCGCCCCCTGCGAGCGGTTGAGCAGGTAGAGCCGCCCGTCCTCGTCCAGATAGCCGGCCTCCGACGTGATCAGGTAGCGCTCCCCGTCGATCTGCACCCGGTTGGCCGGGGCGCCCAGATAGGTGTCCATGTTCATGTAGCTGGCGATGGCCACCGACCCGACGATTCCCGCCGGCACCGGCTTGCGCTCCGGGTCGAGGATCAGGATGCGGTTGCCGTCATAGACGCGCCCGACGCTGGCCGGGTGGGTCAGCAGGTCCGCCGGCTCGGCGATGGTGTTCACCCCGGTCTCGGTGGTGCCGTAATACTCGTAGACGACCGGCCCCAGCACCTGGAGCGCCTCCTGCTTGGCCGGGGCGGGGAAATGCTTGCCGCCGACCAGGACGAAGCGGAGCTGGTTGGGCGTGACGCGCGCCCGGCCGCGGGCGACCTCGCGCAGCACGCCCGACAGGATCGGCGGGGTCATGGTGCTGGAGGTGATCCACTCCCGGCGGATCAGCTCGGCGGTTTCCAGCGGATCGTCGGGCGGGGCCAGCACCAGCGTCGCGCCGAGCTGGAGGAACAGCCGCGCCCAGCCGCCGCCCGCCGCGTGGTAGAGCGGGATGGTGGCGAGGTGACGGTCGGCGGAGGAGAAGCCGTAGCGCGCCGTGAAGTAGGCGAAGCGCCGCGCGTCGAAGGAGGCGGTGCGGATCACCGGCTTCGGCGTGCCGGACGTGCCGGAGGTGAAGGAGATGGCGCGGAACGGCCGGGCCGGGGCGTTCGGCGCGCGCCGCCCGGCGGCCAGCCCGGTGAAGGCGGCGTAGGGTGTGGCGCCGGGCAGGCGGCTGTCGAGATCGACCACCGCGCGGCCAGCCGCCAGCGTGCGGACGTTGATGCCGCGGTCGGCCAGGAAGCCGGAGGAGACGATCAGCAGGTCGGCCTCGATGCGCTCCAGCAGGTCCGTCAGGGCGGCCGGCGACAGGGAGTAGTCGAGCCCGCACAGCGTCGTCTTCAGCGTGGCGGCGGCGGACGCGGCAACCACCAGCTCCGCGCGGTTGTGCGACAGGAAGGCGACGGTGCGCAGCTCGTCCAGCGCGACAGTGCCGGCCAGCCCTTCCGCCGCGTCGCGCACGGCCTCGGCGTACTGCTGCCAGCTCAGGGTCTCATGGCCGGCGACGATGGCCGCCAGATCGGCGCGCGAGGCGGCGATTTCCTCGATTCGGGACAGGGGAATCATGGTCGTCTCTCAGCGTGGGCGGTGTTCGATGGTGTAGATGCGGGCGCCGGCGGATCGGAACGCTTCGATCCGTCGCAGCGTGTCGCCGCCGATCTCCTCGCCGGGGACGATGATCGGCACGCCCGGCGGGTAGGGGATGATGAAGGAGGTGGACAACCGCCGTTCCCCGGCCTGTTCGTCGGGCCGCTCCACGGCGGGCGACAGCTCGCGCTGGATCGCGCGCAGGGCGTCGAGCAGGGCCGCCACCTCCTGGTCGCCGATGCCGATGTGCAGGTTCAGCAGCAGCGAGGTCCGGGTGCAGCGGTTCACGTAGAGGCCGTGCCGGCTGTACAGCCGCTCGCGCAGTTCCGGCGCCTCGATGGGCAGGCCGGAAACCCTCAGCGACAGCTTCGTCGGGTCGATGGCGGCGTGGCCGGCGAAGGCGTCCGGCACCGCCGGGGCGTTGACCGAGAAGGCGCTCAGCGCCGGATCGCCGGCCACCGTCTCGCTCACCCGCCGGGCGAGCCGAAGGGAGCGTTCGACCAGATCCCGCCCCTCCAGCTCCATCTGCGCGCGGGCGAGATCGAGCGAGGCGAGGATCGGGTAGCTGGGCGAGGTGGTGTGATGGCGGTAGCGGCCGAGCCGCAGCCGTTCCGCCAGCTCCGGATCGCCGCTGAAATGGATCAGCGACCCCTGGCGCAGCGCGCTCAGCGACTTGTGGGCGGAGTGGGTGGCGACGACGGTGAAGCGTTCCAGCGCCCGGTCGGCGGCGCGGGCGTGCAGGGCGGTGCGCCCGCGCGTCGCCTCGTGGAAATAGCTCCAGGCGCCCCAGGCTTCGTCCACGAAGACGGTGGTCAGCGACGGGCTGGCCTCCGCCAACGCGGTGAGGATGGCCCGGATGTCGTAGACGACGCCGTCGTAGGACTGGCCGTTCAGCACCAGGAGTTCGTAGGGCGTGCCCGCGCGCTCCGCCGCCGCCGCCTGCTCCAGAAGGGCGGGCAGGGACAGGGCGGCGCGTTCCGAATGCTCGCAGAAGACCCGCGGCTCGATGTAGTCGACCGTCGCGTGCTTGTCGGACAGGGCGAAATGGATCGACTGGTGGGTGCCCTTGTCGGCCAGCACCCGGACGTCGGGGCGGGCGATCAGGGCCTCCAGCGCGATCAGGTTGGCCGTCGTCGTCCCGGCGGTGACGAACAGCGTGCCCGTCGCCCCGAAGGCGCGGGCCGCCAGCTCCTCCGCGCGGGCCAGCGAGCGGTGCGGGAAGAAGAAGCTGTCCAGCGGCGGGGCGGTGATCGTCGCCTCGCTGAACAGGCCGCGCCCGAACAGCGCGTCATAGGCGTCGGCGAGGGCCGACTCCCGGATGGAGCCGCGCCGGCTGACCGGCAGCGCGTGGAAGGACGCCCGGGTGCTTCCGGCCGCCGCCAGCAGGGCGTCGGCGAGCGGTGTTTCCGGAATGGCCGGAGGCCCGGAGGAGTTTCCGGCGGAAGAATTCTGAGTTGGCGGGCGTTGGTCGGCAGGGTCTGACATTGGGAACTCGCTCGTGGTGGCGGCTTCCGTTGGGAAGGCGTCCGTGTGAAACACTGATCCTGCATGTTGTTTGAATTTATTTACGCAGTGATCTAATAGAGAAATCAGTCGAAGGCCCGATCCCTGTCCAATAAATAATTTCGAGCCCCAATATCGGCGAAATTGATGGGTGGGCCGATCCACACGAATGTATTTTCAAATAATTGTAAAAATGAATTAGCGTTCATGGACTGAACAAATACTTTGTATGTTTGATTGATTGACTGTTGGCGGCGAGCGTTAAATATTATTAACACGACGATGCGATTGAATTTTGTGCAATGGTACTTGCAGTGTCGTATGATGCGTGTCCCGGCGACCGTGCCGGGAGAGGGCAAGCCGGACGGCGGAGCGCTCATGGAACTGCATCACCTGAAGACCTTCGCGACCGTGGCGCGCGAGGGCAGCCTGACCCGAAGCGCGCAGATCCTGCTGCTCAGCCAGCCGGCGGTCAGCGGCCATATCAAGCTGCTGGAGGAGGAGCTTGGCACCGTGCTGTTCGAACGCACGGCCAAGGGCATGCAGTTGACCCGCGAGGGACTGATCCTGCTGGAGGAGGCGGAGCGCACGCTCGACGCCGCCAAGGCGCTGGTCAACCGCGCCCGCGGCCTGCAGGGTGACGCCGCCGGGCCACTCGCTCTGGGCATCGCCAGCGATCCGGCAGCGTTGCGGCTGGGAACGCTGCTGTCCACGCTGCTGTCCACGCACCCCCGGCTGCGCTTGCGGGTGTCGCATCACCTGTCCGCCGACGTGGTGGATCAGGTGCAGGACGGGCGCCTGGACGCCGGCTTCGTTCTGGAGGAGCGGCCCGACCGGGCGCTGCGTCATCTGCCGGTGGCGCCGGTGCGGCTGCGCGTCGTCGGGCCGGCGGCTTGGCGGGACCGGCTGGCCGGGGCGGGTTGGAGCGATCTGGCCGCTCTGCCCTGGGTCGGCACACCGCCGCGCTGCAGTTTCCACCTGATCGCCGCGCGGGCCTTCGCCCGGAACGGCGTCGCCCCCGGCACGATCATCGAGGTCGACCAGGAAAGCGCCCTGAAGGGGCTGGTGACCGAAGGGCTGGGCCTCGCCCTGCTGCGCGAGGAGCAGGCGCTGGCGGCCGCGGCGGCGGGGGAGGTGGCGCTGTGGCCCGGCGAGGCCCTGCGCAGCCACCTCCATCTGATCCTGCCGCTGGACAAGGAGGGGGAGCCGGCGCTCCAGGCGCTGCGGGCGGCGGTGCGGGCCGTATGGCAGGACCCGCCATGACCCGCGCCCGCTGCCCGATGCTCTTATCCCCAGGCGCGGCTGTCCTTGACGACCACGGCGAAGCGGTCGGCCAGGGCGGCGAGGTTGGCGCGGTGCAGCGCCTCGGCCGGGATCACGCCGCCGGCCCCGTCGGGGAGGTCGCGGGTGGCGCTGGCCGCATCCACCACCGTGGTCCGCCAGCCGAGGTCGAGGGCGGCGCGGACCGTGCTGCTGACGCACATGTGGGTCTGGAAGCCGGCGACGATCAGCTCCTTGCGCCCGGTGGCGCGGATGAGGGCGTCCAGCTCCGTCCCGGCGAAGGCGTTGGGCAGGTGCTTCACCACCACCGTCTCGCCGTCCAGCGGGATCAACGGCGCGACGATGCCGGACAGCGGGCCTTCCGGGTTGAACAGGGCGCCGCCGGGCTTGCCGTGGTGGACGATGTGGAAGACCGGAGTGCCGGCCTTGCGCGCCCGTTCCAGCAGACGCGCGGCCTCGGCCACCGCGGCCTCCACCCCGACCAGGGGAAGGGCGCCCTCGGTGTATTCGCGCTGGGCGTCGATCAGCAGCAGCGCCGCGGTGTCGAGGGGACTCGGCGTGGCGGGGGCTCCGGCGAGGGCGAGCAGGGTCTTCGGTGTGGCGCTCATGGCGGTTGCGGCTCCGGAAAAGGGAACGGTCGGGGCGCAGTGTGCCCTGTGTGCTTTTGGCCGGACATTCGATAGGTTTGCGCAATGACTGTTCATAAACAGACAGGCACCCCGAAACAGACGGGCACCCTGAACTGGGACGATCTGCGGATCTTCCTGGAACTGGCCCGCACCGGCAGCCTGTCGGCGGCGGCGCGCGCGCTGCGGATCAGCCACGCGACGGTCGGGCGCCGGGTCGCCGCGCTGGAGGAGGGGCTGGGCCGCAGTCTGGTGGATCGGCGGGCCGACGGTTACAGCCTCACCGCCGACGGCGAGGCGGTCTTGGCGCTGGCCGACGGGATGGACGAGCGGGCGCTGGCCATCCTGCGCCAGGTGTCGAGCCAGGGCGGGCGGGGGGCCGGATTGACCGGCACCGTCCGGCTGACCACCACCCAGGCTTTGGCCGACCGCTTCCTGATGCCGCGGCTGGGGCCGTTTCGCGCCCGCCATCCGGGAATCGACCTGGAGGTGACGGTGGACAACCGCTCGCTCAGCCTCGCGCGGCGGGAGGCCGACATCGCCATCCGGCTTGCCCGGCCGCAGCGCGGCGACCTGATCGCGCGGCGGCTCGCCACCATGGGCTATGGCCTGTTCGCCGCCGCCGGGGCGCCCGACACGGTGATCGGCTACGACGAGGCGCTGGCCGAGCTGCCGGAGGCGGTCTGGCTGGCCCGCCACATGGCCGGCCGCCGCGTCGCCTTCCGCTCCAACAGCCTTCAGACCCAACTCGCGGCGGCGAAGGCGGGATTCGGGGTGGCGCTGCTGCCCTTCTGGCTGGCGGCGGAGGAGCCGGACCTGCTGCCGGTGCTCTGCGATGCCCCGCCGCTGGAGCGCGAGGCGTGGCTGGTGCTGCACCCGGACCTGCGCGACGTGCCGCGGGTGCGGGCTGTGATCGAGCATCTTGTTGCGCTGTTCACGGCGGAATTTGCCGCGGAGTTCGCCACCGGACCCGCGGCGGCCGGTTGAAGGGACGGTTACTTCCGCGGCGCGAAGAAGTCGGACAGTTCGACGGGGAAGCTGTCGAGGATCTTCTTCAGCGACGCGACGGACGGGCTGGTCTTCTCCTTCTCGATCAACGAGATCAGGGCGTTGCTGATGCCGGCCCGGCGCGCCAGGGCGCGCTGCGACAGGCCGTGCGCTTCACGCAGATCCTGCAACTTTCTTCCGATGTCGAGCATGCTGGCTACACCCGGCTGGCGATGGGAACGGAAGGCTCTGCCGCAAGGATAGGCGATCCCACTCTCCTCTTCCACAAAAAGTGTGATTTTCAGATAATCAACGATATTATTTTGTTTAAACTGCCCGGCAATCAGGGCAATCAGGGAATGCAGCCGGAATCGGCGCCCACGATGCGGCGGACCGGGAAGCGTTCGGACACCAACCCGGTGGCGGCCACCCGCAGGGACACGACGACTCCGCACATCTGCCAAGGCGTCTCGCCCTCCAGCCCCATTGCCTTCGTGCATCGACACCTCAACCGGTTGCGTCCCGCTTCCTGAACACATCCTTGTGCAGCGCGCTGAGTTCGTTCTTTAAAATCTTTCCCATGGCGTTCCGGGGCAGGGCATCCTGGACGATCACGGCCTTGGGCAGCTTGTATCCGGCGAGTTCGCGCGCCGCCCGTGCGAGAATGGCGGCCGGATCGAGCGGCTCGCCGCCCGGTTGGCGCTCGACGGCGGCCACCACGCCCTCGCCGAAATCGGGGTGGGGAACGCCGAAGACGGCGGTCTCGCCCACCCCCTCGATGCCATTGAGCACGATCTCGACCTCGCGCGGATAAACATTGTAGCCGCCGGAAATGATGAGTTCCTTCGCGCGGCTGACCAGCGTGAGACGGCCGTCCGGGGCGGCGCGCGCCAGATCCCCCGTCATGAAGAAGCCGTCCGGCCGGAATTCCGCCGCCGTTTTCTCCGGCATCCGCCAATAGCCCTTGAACACACTCGGACCGCGCAGTTCGAGGCCGCCGACCGTGCCCGCAGGCTGCGGCTGTCCGGCGGCGTCCACAACCCGGACCTCCAGCCCCGGCAGCGGATAGCCGACCGTGCCGGGCAGGCGCTCGCCGTCGAGGGGGTTGGAGGCGATGATCGTGGTTTCGGTCATGCCGTAGCGTTCGAGAATCCGATGCCCGGTCCGGGCCTCGAACGCCTCGAAGATTTCCCGTGACAGAGGAGCCGAGCCGCAGGTGAACAGGCGCATGGTTCCGCAGCGCTCCCTGGCGAGCCGCGGGTCGGCCAGGAGGCGCGTGTAGAGCGTCGGGACTCCCATGAACACGGTGCTGTGCGGCAAATGCTCGATCACGGCGTCAGCCGTGAATTTGGGAAGGAAAACGCAGGATCCGCCCGCATACAGCATCGAGTTCAAGGCGATGAACAGGCCGTGTGCGTGGAAGATGGGCAGGGCGTGCAACAGCACATCGGCGTCGGAGATGCCCCAAAGCGCGTTCAGCGTGCGGGTGCCAAAGGCCAGATTGCCGTGGGAGATCATGGCGCCCTTGGGGCGCCCCGTCGTTCCGGAGGTGTAGAGGATCGCCGCCACATCGTCGGGGCCGACCTCGGCGACACGCTCCCAGGGCGGTAGTCCGCGGCACGCCGCCGTCACGGTTCCTTCGCCGTCCGGATCGAGCGTGAAGGTTCGGCACCCGGCCGGCGGCACCAGATCGCCGACGACCGGAGTCTGTCCGACGAACACCGTGGGTTCCGCATCGTCGAGAAAGTAGCGCAGTTCGGCCAGCGTGTAGGCCGTGTTGAGCGGCAGGTAGACCGCCCCGAGTTGCAGGACGGCGAGATAAAGGCACACCGCCTCCGGCGACTTTGCCACCTGCACGGCGACCCGGTTTCCCGGGCCGACGCCGGCCTCGTGAAGGACGTGCGCCATGCGTCCGGCGGTCCGCCACAGGTCCGCGTATGTCCAGGTTCGCCCGGTATCGGTTCGCCCGGTATCGATTTTCAGGGCCACCCGCGCATCGGACGTCGCTCCGGGTTTCAAAAGCAGGCTGTAGAGATTGTGCGTCATTCCGGTGTTCCTGTCGCCGCGATGCGGGCCATGTGATTCCGAGGCGGAGGACGATTCGCTTCAGGGAATGAGCACGATCGATCCCGTCGTGCGGCGGGCTTCCAGGTCGCGGTGCACCGATGCGGCCTCGGTGAGCGGCGCCCGGTGGGCAATGCCGACCTGGACCCGGCCCGAGGCCAGGGCCTCGAACAGCCCGCCGGCCAGGGTCTCGATGTCGTCGCGGCTGCGGGTGACCGTGGCCAGCGTCGGCTTGGCGAGGAAGATCGAGCCCTTTTGCGCCAGCACGCTGATATCCAAGGGCGGCACCGGGCCGCTCGCCTGCCCGAAGCTGACCATCAGGCCGAAGGGCTTCAGACAGTCCAGCGACGCCATGAAGGTGTCCTGCCCGACGGAATCATAGACCACGTCGACACCGCGACCGTCGGTGATGTCGCGGACGCGCGCGGCGAAATCCTCCTCGCGGTAGAGGATGACGTGATCGCAGCCGGCGCCCCGGGCGACGGCCGCCTTTTCCGGCGAGCCGACCGTGCCGATCACCGTCGCTCCCAAAGCGTGCGCCCACTGGCACAGCATCTGGCCGACGCCGCCCGCCGCGGCGTGCACGAGAAGGGTTTCCCCCGCCTTGACCGGGTGAACGCGATGCAGCAGATACTGCGCCGTCGTCCCCTTGACCATCGCGGCGGCGGCCACCTCGTCCGACACCGTGTCCGGCAGTTTCACCAGGCGGTGCGTGGGAACGATGCGCCGCTCGGCGTAGGCGCCGAGCAGCATCCAATAGGCGACGCGGTCGCCGGGCGCCACATCGGTGACGCCGGGGCCGACCGCCTCGACGACGCCGGCGCCCTCCACGCCCAGCACGGCCGGCCGCGGGATCGCGTACTGCCCGGAGAGGGCCGAGCGGTGATAGGTGTCGATGAGGTTGACGCCGATCGCCGTGTGGCGGACCAAGGCCTCCCCCGGGCCGGGCGGCGGCACGGCCACCTCCTCCCAGACCAGGGCTTCGGGACCACCGGGCTGGTGGACGCGGATCGCATGACCCATGATCGGTTTCCCTTTCATTCAATCAAGCGCAAAGCCTGACACGTCAGGCTTTGCGCTTGCCCTCAGACGGCGGGCGCGGCCGTCCGGCCGCTTGCCTTCGCAGGCATGAGCCTGCGGGGCCGCCGTCGCGGCCCTTACCGTCGAGGGTAAGTCAGGACTTACGCTCGACGGCATCACGCCGATGTCAGCCGTCCGGTGATCAGGGCGAAGACGGCGCTGAAATCCTTGTTTCCGTGACCGTGCTCCACAAGCATCTGGTAGAGCGCGGCGGCGCTGCCGGCGAGCGGCGTGGCGGCCCCGCTGGTCGCGGCCGCGTTCTGGGACAGGCGCATGTCCTTCAGCATCATCGCCGCCGCGAAGCCCGGCTGGTAGTCGCGGTTGGCCGGCGATGCCGGCACCGGCCCCGGAACTGGGCAATAGCTCTGCAAGGCCCAGCAATTGCCCGAGGACACGGTCATGACGTCGTAGACCGTCTGGTGGTCGAGCCCGAGCTTCTCGGCCAGGGCGAACACCTCGCTGATGGCGACCATGCTCATGCCCGCCATCATGTTGTTGCAGATCTTCAGGGCCACGCCGTTCCCGGATGCCCCGACATGGAAGATTTTGGGACCCATGGCGGCCAGCACCGGGCGGGCGCGCTCGAAGCCCTCGGCGGTGCCGCCGACCATGAAGGTCAGGGTCCCGGCCTGCGCCGCCGGGACCGCGCCGGAAACCGGGGCGTCCACCATGACGAAGCCGGCATCGGCCGCCGCTTTGCTGACCGCCCGCGCGCTCTCCACGTCGATGGTGGAGCAGTCGATCAGCATCGTGCCCGGACGGGCGTGCGTCAGCACGCCCCCCTCATCCTCGTAGGCGGCCCGCACATGCTTTCCTGTCGGGATCATGCTGATGACGGTGTCGGCATCGGCCAGCGCCTCGGCCAACGTGGCCGCCACGCGGCCACCGGCGGCGGCGTAGGCGTCGCGCGCCGCGGCCACCACGTCGTACCCAATGACGTCGTGCCCGGCCCTGGTGAGGTTGTCGCACATGGGACGGCCCATGTTGCCGAGTCCGATGAAAGCAATCCGCGCCATGATTTTCCTCCGGAAGGGTCTCTCAGTGGGTCACTTCTTGACCAGGGAGCACTTGCTTTCGCTCAAGGGGATTGCCGCCTGATCTCCGGGGATGGTGCGCTGAACCTTGTAGTAATCCCAGGGGCCCTTGGACTCGGCCGGTGTCTTGACCTCGATCAGGTACATGTCACGAATGACCCGGCCGTCCTCGCGGACCTTGCCGCCCTTGGTGATGAGATCGTCGACGGGAAGTTCCCGCATCTTGGCGGCGACCACGGTGCCGTCGTCGGTGCCGGCCGCCTGCATCGCCTTCAGGTAATGCGTCACCGCCGAGTACACGCCGGCCTGGACCATGTTGGGTTTGCGCTTCATGCGCGCCTCGAAGCGCTCGCCCAGCTTGCGGCTGCCCTCGTCGCGATCCCAGTAGTAGGCCGTGGTCGCGATGAGGCCCTTGGCGTTTTCCAGGCCGAGCGCGTGCACGTCGCTGATCAGGACGGCCAACCCGACCAGCTTCTGGCCGCTGCTGGTGATGCCGAACTCCGCCGCCTGCTTGACCGCGTTGGTGGTGTCCGTCCCGCCGTTGGCGAGCCCGATGATCGCGGCCTTGGACGCCTGCGCCTGGAGAAGGAAGGATGAGAAATCGGCGTTGCCGAGCGGGTGCCTGACCTGCCCCAGCACCTTGCCGCCGTTCTCCTTGACCGTCTTGTCGATGTCGGCGGCCATCTGATGACCGAAGGCATAGTCGGCGGTCAGCATGAACCAGTCCTTGCCGCCGTCCTGGACCACGGCACGGGCGGTTCCGACCGCCTGGGAATAGGTGTCCCACATCCAGTGGAAGCCGTTGGGCGAGCAGTCTTCGTTGGTGAGGCGCGTCGTCCCCGGACCGGTGGCCAGAGTGATCTTCCCGCGTTCGCGGGCGAGGTTCTGGACCCCGATGGCGATGGCCGAATTGGTCAGGTCGGCGATGGCATGGACGCCCTGGGTGTCGAACCATTCGCGGGCCTTCGCCAGCCCGATGTCGGGCTTGTTCTGGTGGTCCGCCGACAGGACCTCGATCTTCTTGCCCAGGATCTGGCCGCCGAAATCCTCGACGGCCAGTTTCGCCGCCTCGACCGAACCGGCGCCGCCGAATTCGCTGTACAGGCCCGACTGGTCGTTCAGAACGCCGATCCGGATGACGTCGGCGGCCTGGGCTGCTCCGGCCGCCAAGGTCGTCGTGGCCAAAAGCGCGGCGATGAAGGACGTACGCATTCTTGTTTCCTCCCTTTTTTGGTGAACTCTTGATCAGTCCATGTTGATGATGACCGTCTTCTTGTGCGTGAAGTGATCGAGCATCGCTTCGAGGGATGCTTCCTTTCCAAGGCCGGACTGCTTGAAGCCGCCGTAGGACAGGCCCGGCTGCACCACGAGGTTCTGGTTGACCTGCACGAAGCCGGCCTGGAGCCGCCGGGTCGCGTCGAGGGCGGTGCGGAGGTCGCGCGTCCAGATGGTCGCGGCGAGGCCGAAATCGCTGTCGTTGGCCATGGCCAACGCGTCCTCGTAGTCGCGGAAGGCGATCACGCAGGTGACCGGTCCGAAGATTTCCTCGCGGGCCAGCCGGTGATCGTTGGCAAGGCCGGTGAAGAGGACGGGCTGCACGAACAGGCCGCGCGCCAACCGCTCGTCCGTCGGCAGGGCCGAGCACCGGTGCGCCACCGCGCCCGCCGTCGCCTCGCCGAGCGCGATGTAGGACTGCACCCGCTCGAATTGCTGCGGCGAGATGATGGTGCCGATGTCCGTCGCCTCGTCCAGCGGGTCGCCCATGGTCATGGCGTCGACCTTCGCCTTCAGCTTGTCGACGAAGGCGTCGTGCAGGCTCTCGTGGACGAAGATGCGCGATGAGGCGGTGCAGCTCTGGCCTTGCCGCGTGAAGCGCATGCCCGCCACGGCGCCGTCGATGGCCTTGTCGAGATCGGCGTCGCCCATTACGATCATCGGGCTTTTGCCGCCCAGTTCGAGGGTGACGGGGATCAGCTTGTCGGCCGCCAGATGCGAAATGATCTTCCCCGTCTCCACCGAGCCGGTGAAGGTGACCTTGCCGACTCCTGGATGGGTGACCAGGGGCGCCCCGCATCCGGGGCCGTCACCCGACAGGATGTTGAGGACACCCGCGGGCAGAACCTGGTTCATGACCTGGATGACGCGCAGGGCCGCCAGCGGCGCCTCCTCGGCGGATTTGACGATGACCGCGTTTCCGGCGACCAGCGCCGGCGCGATCTTGAGCGCCATCAGGTACAGCGGCACGTTCCACGGAATGATGGCGCCGACGACGCCGATCGGCTCGCGCTGGGTGAAGGTCAGCATCTTCGGGTGGAAGGGAACGGTTTCGCCCTTCAGCTCGGACGCGAGCCCGCCATAGAAGGTTAGGGTGTCCGCCACCAGCGACGCCTCGACCCGGCTTTCGGTGCGAATGGCCTTGCCCGTCTCCAGGGCGAGCAGGCGCCCGATCTCCTCGGCATGGCCGACCAGACGGCGCCCGCATTCGACCAGCAGCCGGCCCCGCTCGCGCGCCGAGAGGCGAGCCCAGGCGCCTTGCGCCGCGACCGCCGCGCGGACGGCGGCATCGACGTCCCGCTCGCCGCCGTCCGCCGCCGTGGCGATCACGTCACCCGTCGCGGGGTTCACGACATCGAAGGTCCTCCCCGTGGCCGCCGGCCGGAGTTCGCCGCCGATCAGCAGCAAACCCGACAACTCGCGCGCGAGGGCATGGGGGGTCGTGTTCAGAACCAGGTTCTGGTTGGTCATGGACGGTCTCTTTTTGAATAGGGCCGGTTTTGAATAGGACTGGCCGAATGCGGCTGGTGTGCCGATCCCGCGCGTGCCGGGGAACGGAGGCGGTCAGGACGCCCGGCGCTGCGACCAGACCTTCAGGGCGTTGGCGAACTCGTCCGACCGCAGGCTCGCGGCGAAGGCCGCTTCCGCCGCCCGATCGTCCAGTTCGCCGCGGGCGATCTCGTTGAGCGCGCGTTTCATGCCGGCGATGGCCTGCGGCGCGCAGGCGGTGATGCGTCCGGCCAGTTCGTCCACGGCGGCCGGGAGGTCGTCGGGAGCGACGATCCGGTCCAGGAAGCCGATGCTCAGCAGGTCGTCGCCGGCGATCGTTTCCGCCGTGAGGAACAGGCGCTTGGCCGCGTTGAGGCCAAGCCGCGACACATAGCGGCGAAGGCCGCCGGGGTAGAAGTGTATGCCAAGCTGCCCGGCCGGCATGCGCATCCGCATTCCAGTCACGCCGATGCGGAAGTCGCAGGCGAGCGCCAGATCGGTGGAGCCGCCATAGACGCTGCCGTTGAGGGCGCAGATCGTCGGGACACGGACCGCTTCGACGCGATCGCACAACCGTGCAAAGGCGTTCTCCCCGTCCTGGCCGTCCGACACGCCGCGCCGGGACGACTGGGCCGCGGTCAGGTCGTAGCCGGACGAGAAGCTCGGCCCCGTCGCGGTCAGCACCAGCACGCGAACGGACGGGTTCGCTTCGGCCGCCGCGATTTTGTCCTCCAGAATGGCGATGTCCGCCACGTCGATCCGATTGTGCTGGAGCGGGCGGTTGAGCCGGATGGTGCCCACCGCGTCGTTCACGGTCAGTTGGGGGGCTGTCGCCGGCCTGTCCGATTGACCCCGTGGCGTCCCGTTCATCGTTTCCTCCCAGGTGCCGTCATTGGCGACGGCGCGGCCCTATGGATACCGCCTTTGTTTTTCTAAAGAACCATGAGTGAGTTCATGCATACCAGAGAGTGATAATGGAATGCAACATGGAAAGTTTGGCACGCCTATGGTTGACGGGGCGCGCAATGAGTGGCGGTATTTTCCTTAGAAGCCTTTACGCCGTGGGAAGAGCCAAAACCCTCCGCTGGATGAGGGTGCGCTATGCTCCGCCACAGCCTGATTTCTCCGCCGGCTGCGGTTGTTCGGTCGACCAAAACCGAGTTTTGGCATACCATGACATTGACGTCGCCCAGCGGACGCGATACGGTCGACCAATCCCGATTTGCCAACGGATCATGCCATGCAGGCGGAAAAGCCAAGCCGCGTAATGGAAATGCGGCAGGTGCTCGAACAGGAAATACTGGGCGGCGTCCTCACGCCCGGCGAGCGCCTGGACGAACGAGCTTTGGCCGAACGGTTCGGTGTGTCACGGACGCCGGTGCGCGAGGTGCTGTCCCAGCTTGGCTCGAGCGGACTGGTCACGATAAAGCCGGGAGCCGGCGCCTCCGTATTGCGGATGTCCGCCAAGCAGCTCGTCGGCATGATGGAGGTTCTGGTCGAACTGGAATCCCTGGCCGCCAGCCTTGCCGCCCGCCGCATGGGAATCGCCGGGCGCAAGCGTCTTCTGGAAGTGCACGAGGCGAGCCGCGCCGCCGCCGAGGCCAGCGACATCGAGGCTTACGACAATCTCAATCGCGAACTGCATGAGTTGATCTACGCCGGAAGCCGGAACGAGCATCTGGAGCATCAGGCGAAACTCATTCGCAGCCGCTTGCGCATCTACCGCCAGTATCCGTTCCAGCACACCGCGCGCCCTTTGAAGTCCTACACGGAGCACGACCGTTTCGTGAAAGCGATCCTGGAAGGGGATGGCGAGGCCGCACGCCGGCACATGCACGACCACATGACCACGGGCGGAAGCATTTGGGTCGATATGGTGGTCTCCATGCCGCCAGCCGGTGACCATGAGTAGCGGCGCTGTTTTCTGAACATATTTTCTGCGCGCATTGGCGAGACGGCGGAATCCGCTGCGGAGCAGCGATGATCCGGCGAGCCTGGATGCCGGACGGGCGGGCCTGTTCCCGTGGGCTGGCGCTGGGCGATCCCGACGCCGCCATCCAATGGGGGTGAGGGAGCGCGTCCGCGGTTCGTTTCGTGCAGTCAGCGTCCGAACAGCGCCAGCAGCCCGTCGCCCAGCGCGCCACGCCAAGCGAACCGGTCGTGCCCGGCGGCATAATCGCGGTAGGTGACCTCGTAGCCCTTGGCCTCCAAGACGTCCCGCAGGTGGCGGGAGCTTTCAAGGATGCCGATCTCACCGTCGCTTCCGCTCTCGAACAGGCCGGCGCTGAGGAAAAAACGCACCGGACGGCGATCACGAGACGCCACCAGGCCAGCCATATGCTCCGGACGGTCCGGCGGCGCATCGGCCGGATGCCACCAGAAGGAGCCGGACATGGAAAGCGCGTTCCCGAACCGGTCCGGGTGCGCGAGCGCCGCGGACACCGCCGCCAGCCCGCCGTAGCTGGACCCGGCCAGCACGGTGCGGTCGGGCCGGGGCCGGATGCCCATCCGCTCGCTCAACCAGGGAAGAAGCTCGTCGGCGAGCATCGCGGCGAAAGCGGGATTGGCCGGCAATTCGCGCTCCCGCGCCTCGGTGCCGGGGTTGGCGATGAAGACGGCGACGGTCGGCGGCAGGCGGCCATTGCCGGTCAGCCGGTCAAGCATGGTCGGAACCGGCGCGTGCCGGTCGAGATAGTCCGGCCCGTCGAACAGCAGCAGGAGCACGGTGTCCTTGCCCGCCGGATCGACGCCGGGCGGTGCGTAGACCGTGACGTCGCGCGTGTTGCCCAGGATGCGGCTGGTGAAGCGTTCCGCGATGAGCCGTCCCGCCGGTTCGGCCCAGCCGCCTTCCAGGCCGGGCTGGAGCGGGGCGCCAGACAGCTCCACCAGGGAAACCTGATTGTAGCGATCGGGGGCGTCGGGCGGCCAGGGACGGTGATTCAGCGGATCGGCCTGAAGCTGCGCCAGGAT
This sequence comes from Azospirillum argentinense, assembly GCF_000632475.1. Classification (NCBI taxonomy): domain Bacteria; kingdom Pseudomonadati; phylum Pseudomonadota; class Alphaproteobacteria; order Rhodospirillales; family Azospirillaceae; genus Azospirillum; species Azospirillum argentinense. The sequence continues at coordinate 644,029 of NZ_CP007795.1, read as the reverse complement.
CGCCATCCGGCATTCGCGGCAGGTACCGGGAAAATCTGGCACGTCGGGCGCGATCTGGTAGGACACGCGGGTGGAGGCGGGGACGATGAAGCTCTTGAACCAGACGTCGCTCCGGCCCAGCCGTTCGAGATTTTCATGGTTGGAGGTCGGTCCCCCGAGCAGGCGCACGTTGTGGCGGGCGCCCCGCGCCAGGAAGGTCATTGCGACGCGGTCCGATCCGGGCGCGTCCTTCAGCGCGTCCTTCAATGGCTCCACCAAAGGCGTGCCGCGCCGGGCGATGTCCTGCCAGAAGTCCTCGGTCCCGCCGCCGCGCTTCACCGTTTCGGCCAAGGCGGCGATGGTCGGGCTCAGGTGCCCCTGAAGGACGGGACGCTGGTCGGCCACGGCGATGCGCCGGGTCAGCGCCAGTCGATAGCCGCCAACCCCGCGCAGCGTGACCCGCAGCGCCGCCATGCCGGGTTCGGCGACGAAACGGAAGACCTCCCGGCCCGCCGTGCCGTTCAACAGCAGCCGGACAGGGCGTCCTTCCCGGTCGATCAGCCGCAGCTCCGCCGCGTCGGTTCCCGAATCGAGCACGCCTTCCACATAATCGCCGTCGTCGAGGTCCAAGGGATGGACGGCGCTGCGCTCCGTGCCGGACACGGGAACGTCGAGAATCAACGGGGAGCCGTCCGGCACCCCCGCGCAGGCGTTCAGAACCATCATCACCATTCCCACGCGTGTCAAACGCTTCAATCGCCCTTCCTTTCTCATCCGCCGGCCGCGGCCCGGACCGGCTCCGCGTCGGCCGTCGCCGATCCCACTCCCACCGCCGAGATCACCCGGTCGAGCAGAGGGCCGACGATCCGCAGGGACGCCGGGGCGATGATGTCCTCGTGCGAGCAATGGGACAGGCGGTGGACGGACAGGCGCCCCACGCGGCCCGTCCAGCTTCCTTCGGGATCAATGTCCGGTGGGATGGACTTCTCCGCCACGAACAGCGTCAGTTCGCCGTCGTAAGCGGGGGTGCGGGCCTTCGAGAGAACCCGGACGGCGTCCTTGTAGTTGCCGAAGATGTGGCCGAACATCTCCACCTTCTCCCGCCGCAGATCCTCGTCCATCACGTCGGCCAGGGCGTCGCCCAGGAACTGTTCCTGCTCCCGTTCCGCCGCCTGGTCGGCGTCGGTGCGGCCGAGTCCGCTCCAGTCGTGCGCCTCCGCCGGATAGGTGTCGAGCAGGCCGAGGAAATCCACCCGCTCCCCCATCCGCCGCAGCCGCACCGCCAAGCCGTAGGCGACCGTGCCGCCCAGCGAATAGCCCAGCAGATGGTAGGGGCCCTGCGGCTGCACCTCGCGCAGGATGGCGAGCTGGCGGTCGCACAGCTCGTCGAGGTCGGCGCTGAGCGCCAGCGGGCCGTTGGGGCGCGGCGATTGCAGCCCGACGATGGGCCGGTCGCCGCTCACGTAACGCGACAGGACGCTGTACTGCCAGGACAGGCCGGACCCCGGATAGAGGCAGATCAGAGGCGGCCCCGAGCCGTCGCGCAGGCGGATCACCGGCGCGAAACCGAGATTCTCCGGCTCGTCCCGCCCGCCCGCTTCGGCCAACAGGGCGGCCAGCCGGGCGACGGTGGGGGCGACCATGATCTGGCTGACCGCGACCGGCTGGCCCAGGTCGCGGCGGATGCGCGCCGCCAGCCGCATCGCCAGCAGCGAATGGCCGCCGATGGCGAAGAAATCGTCGTCCGCGCCGATCCGCTCCAGCTCCAGCAGTTCGGCGAAGATGGCGGCCAGACGGCTTTCCAGCCCCGGCGCCGGTGGACGGCCCGACGAAGCCGCCTCAGCGCCCATTGTGGGCAGGGGCAGCGCCTTGCGGTCCAGCTTGCCGTTCGGCGACAGGGGCAGGGCGGCAAGCGTCACATAGGCGGCGGGCAGCATGTGCGGGGGCAGCGTGTCCCGCAGGGCGGCGCGGATGGCGGCCTCGTCCAGCGCATGGTCCACCGCCGGGACGAGATGGGCGACGAGTTGCCGCCGGTCCATGCCCGGCTCGGACCCGCCGTCGCCCAGCACCACGGCGGACACCACCGCCTGGGCCACGCCGGGCAGGTCGGCCAGCGCGCTTTCGATCTCGCCCAGTTCGATGCGCTGGCCGCGGATCTTCACCTGATGGTCGGTGCGGCCCAGATACTCGACCGCCCCGTCCGGCAGCCAGCGGGCGAGGTCGCCCGTGCGGTACATGCGCCGTCCATGGTCGAAGGGATCGGCGACGAAGCGCGACGCGGTCAGTCCGGGGCGACCGAGATAGCCGATGGCGAGCTGGTCGCCGCACAGGTGCAGCTCCCCCACCGCGCCGGGCGGCACCGGGCGCAGGGCGTGGTCGAGGATGCGGAGCTGCGTGTTCCACACCGGCCGGCCGATGGGAACGCCGCCGTCCCCCGCGATCCAGCCGCCGGACGCCGGGCAATAGGTGACGTCCACCGCCGCCTCGGTCGGGCCGTAGAGGTTGTGCAGCGCCGCGCCGAAGCGGCCGGCGAAGGCGCGCGACAGGCTCCGCCCCAGCGCCTCGCCGCTGCAGAAGACGCGGGTCAGGCTGGTGCAGGCCGTGGCATCGGTGCCGTGGCTTTCGATCACGCTGGCGGTGAAGAGGGCGAGCATCGACGGCACGAAGTGGATCGTGGTGACGCGGTGATCCTCGATCAGCCGGACCAGCGCCGCTGGGTCGCGGTGGGCCTCGGGCGGCGCCATGACCAGCCGTGCCCCGACCAGGAAGGACCAGAAGAACTCCCACACCGACACGTCGAAGCCGCAGGGCGTCTTTTGCAGGATCGCGTCGTCCGGCCCCAGGGGATACTCGTTCTGCATCCACAGGATGCGGTTGACGATGGCGCCGTGCGACACCGCCACGCCCTTGGGCCGTCCCGTGGTGCCGCTGGTGTAGATGACGTAGGCCGGGTGTTCCGGCGTCAGCTCGTCCGCAAGGACAGGCGCTTCATCCACCACGCGGGCCACCACGACGGTGTCCTCATCGACGAACAGCACCGGCACCGCGTCGCCGAACAGCGGGCGCGAGGCAGCGTCGGTCATCAGCACCCGCGGGCGGGCGTCGGACAGCATGAAGGCCAGCCGCTCCGCCGGGTAGCCGAGGTCGAGCGGCAGATAGGCCGCCCCCGCCTCGATGACCGCCAGGATCGACAGGCTGAGGGACGCGGAGCGCGGCACGCCCACCGCCACCACGTCGCCGGGGCGCACCCCCAGGGCGCGCAGCCGCCCGGCCAGAGCGGTCACCCGCCGCCGCACGGCTTGGAAGGTCAGGCTTTCCCGCTCGTCGACCAGGGCGAGGGCGTCCGGCGTGCGCGCCGCCTGCGCGACGAGGAGGTCGCGCAGCGTGGTCCGGGGCACCGCCCACGCGGTGGCGTTCACCGCGGCGAGGTGCCGCCGCTCCCCCTCCGTCAGCGTCGGCAGGGCGACCACGGGCGTCTTGGGATGGCGGACCAGCGTGGTCAGCAAGCCGCGGGCCCGCTCCGCCAGCGCCGCCGCGTCGGGCACCGCGCCGCGGTTCTCCACCAGCAGGGTCAGTTCCCGGCCCGGCAGCACCAGCAGGGCCAGCGGGTAGTGGCTGTAGCCGCGGTTGTGGACGCCGGAGACGCGGACGCCGCCAAGGTCGAGGGCCTCGTATCCGCTGTCCGGGTAGTTCTCCACGACCAGCAGCGTGTCGAACAGCGCGGCGCCGCCGGCCATCGACTGAAGCTCCGACAGGCCCAGTCCATCATGCTCCATCAGCGCGATGTGGCGCTCTTGGACGGCCGGAAGCTGCTCCCACAGCGACCGCGCCGGGTCCAGCGCCACCCGCACCGGCAGGGTGTTCAGGAACAGCCCCACCTGCTGCTCGACGCCCGGAACGGCGGCGGAGCGTCCGGAGACCGGCGTGCCGAACAGCACATCGTCGCGCCCCGCCAGATTGCTCAGCACAAGTCCCCACACCGCCTGCATCAGGGCGTTCAGGGTCAGCCCTTCCGCCCGCAGCCGGGAGAGGAGGGCGTCGGTCAGCTCCGCCGGCAGGGCCAGCTCCGCCTCCTCCATCGGCGCGTCGCCGCCGGACCGGGCCGGGTCGAACAGGACGGTCGGGGTGGCCCCGGCCAGCGCCGCACCCCAGGCGTCCCGGCTCGCGGACAAGTCACGGGCCAGCAGGCCGTGGACCACCGCCGGATAGCCGATGGGCAGAGGCGTCAGTGCGTCGGGTCCCTGCCCATAGGCGGTCAGCAGGTCGCGCAGCAGCAGTGGCGTGGACCAGCCGTCGACCACCAGATGATGCACGGCGATCAGCAGACGATGACGGTCGGGCGCGGTGCGGACGAGGATGGCCTTCACCAGACCCAGGAAACGGTCGGTCGGGTTGGCGCGCTCCGCCGCCGCGGCCTCGATGCGGGCCAACTCTGTGGCTCGGGCTTCCGGCGCTTCGTCCGACAGGTCGTGCCGCTCGAAGGGCCACAGCCCGGCGCCGCCGTCCGGCAGTGCGGGGATGACCAGCAGCGGGTCGCCGCTGCCGTCATGGTCGAACAGCCCGGCAAGCTGCGGGTGACGGCGCAGCACCGCGTCGAAGGCCCGCTCCAGCCGCTCCGCGTCCAGCGGCCCGTCGAGGTCGAGCGCGGTGAAGGCGTTGTAGGCGCTGGCCTTTCCGCCGAGCTGGCTCTGGAACAGCATGCCCTTCTGCAAGGGCAGCAACGGCACCGCCGCCGCGACCGGGCCGTGACGGGCCTCCAGCGCCGTGGGATCGATGGCCGGCGCCGCCGCGAGGGTTCGGCTTTCCGGAACCAGCGCCTTCAGGGCGAGCGCCATGCGCCGCGGGTCGCGCCCGGCGAAGACGTCGCGCGGGCGCAGCTCGAACCCGTGGGCGCGCAGCGCGCTGCCCAGCGCGATGGCGCTGATGCTGTCGCCGCCGAGTGCGAAGAAATCGGCGTCGGCGCCCACCGACGGCAACTGCAGAACCGTCGCCATGGCGCGGCAGAGCAGCGCCTCCACCGGGGTGGCGGGGGCCGCGCCATCGGTCTCCGCCGCCGGTGCGGGCAGACGGGCGCGGTCCACCTTTCCGTTGACGGTCAGCGGGAAGGCGTCCAGCACCACCAGCGCCGAGGGCACCATGTAGTCGGGTAGCCGCTCACGCAATCCATGCAGCAGGTCGCGGGACGTCCGATCCACCCCTTCGGCCAGGGTGCAGTAGGCGATCAGCCGGTGACTGCCGTTCACCGCCTCCGCTGCCACCAGCGCTCCCGACACCCCGGGCAGGCGGTGCAGGGCGGCCTCCACCTCCGGGATCTCGATGCGGTAGCCGCGGACCTTGATCTGGTGGTCGGCGCGTCCGATGAAGTCGATTTGCCCGTCACCGGTCCAGCGCACCAGATCACCGGTTCGGTAAAGCCGTCCGCCCGATCCAAAGGGATCGGCGACGAAGCGCTGGGCGGTCAGTCCCGGACGGCCCACATAGCCCGCGGCCAGACCGGCGCCGCCGATGTACAGCTCGCCGACGGCACCGACCGGCACCGGGCGCAGCCGGGTGTCCAGAACGAGGACCTGCACATTGCCGACCGGGCGCCCGACCACCGGCCGCTCTGCCACCGTGACGGGCGCGCGCAGCGTGTCCACCGTGTTCTCGGTCGGGCCGTAGAGGTTCACCGCCATCAGATCGGCATGGCTGCGGAGGTCCGTCCACAGGGCGGGGGAGGCCGCCTCGCCGCCGATCAGGATCAGCGTCGGGTGGTGATGGCCCGGCTCCATCAGGCCGCAGGCCAGCATCTGCGCGCAGAAGGAGGGCGGCAGGTCCATGGCGTCGATGCGCCGACCCCGCACCTCCTGCACCAGCGCGTGGGCGTCGCGCCGCATCTCCTCGTCGAAGACGTGAAGCTCCTGCCCCAGCAGCATCCAGAAGATTTGCAGCCAGGAGGAATCGAAGGCGAAGGAATGGGTGTGCGCGGCCCTGAGGACGCGCGACCCATGGCGGCGCCGGACGGCCTCCAGCGCCGGGCCGTAGACCGTCGCCGTGTGCGACAGCAGCAGGTTCAGCAGCGCGCCGTGGGTGTTCATCACCCCCTTCGGGCGTCCGGTGGAGCCCGAGGTGAAGATGATGGTGGCGATGTGGGCCGGCGTCAGGGGCACCTTGCGTTCCGCCGTCGCGACAGGACCACCGGGCAGGGCGGCGCAGGCGGCCAGCAGGTCGGCGTCGTCCAGGCACAGCGCCTCCAGCCCGGCGGGCAGCCGCCCGGCCACCGCGGTCCAAGTCAGCGCGCAGCGCGGCCCAGCGTCCTCGCACATCATCGCCAGCCGCTCGGTGGGGTAGTCGAGGTCCAATGGCAGGTGGGTGGCGCCACTCGCCAGAACCGCCAGCATGGCGACCACCGCGTCGGCGGAGCGCGGCACCGCCACCGCCACCACGTCGCCGGGACCGACGCCGCGCGCGATCAGCAACCGGGCCAGTCGCGACACCGCGCCCGACAGCTCCGCGAAGGTGATGCGGGTGTCGCCGAACACCAGCGCCGTGGCCTCCGGCGTCTCGGCGGATTGGTCGTCCAGAACCTCCACCAGGGTCGCCGGGCGCTCCGGCGCGGCGAAGACGGGACCGCTGGACCAAGCGGCGATGGCCGCTTCCTCGTCGGCGTCCATCACCGGCAGGCCGTCCAGCGGAGCGCCGGTCACCGCAGCGTCGAGCAACCGGACCAGGCGCCGGGCGTGGCGGGCCAGTTCGGCGGCGTCGTAGCGGGTGCGGTCGGCGCGCAGTTCCAGCGCTATGCCGCCACCGCGGGTCATCAGCCCGAATTCGAAGTCGTCCACCGGTCCCGTCGCCAGATGGTGGGTGATCGCCTCCACACCGGCGAAGTCGAGGTCGTAATCGAACAGGCGGTAATTGACCACCGGGCCGTAGAGCGCCTTGCCCGACCCGACCTGCCCCAGGTCGCGGGGGATGCGCTCCGCGTCGTAGCGCTGGTGCCGGCGCGCCTCCCGCAGCGCGGCCCGCACCCGTCCGGCGGCCTCGGCCAGCGTGCCGGCCCCGGTCAGGTCGATGCGCACCGGCAGCACGTTGACCACCGGAGCCACCGCATGGACGGCGGCGGACCCCATGCGCCGCATGAAGGGCACGCCCACCACCGGGCGGGGATCGCCGGACAGCCGGTGCAGATAGACGGCGATGCCGGCCATCGCCAGATCGGCGACCGACACACCACATTTTTCCGCCAGCCCGGCGAGCGCGCGGGCCAGAGAGTCGGGGAGGGCGGCAGTGTGGGCCACCACTTCCGACGTCGCCTGCTGCTCGGTCGGCTTGGCGCCCTGGACGGAGAGGGTCAGCGGCGCCGGAAAATCCCGGCACAGCCCGCTCCAGTACGCGCGGTCACGGGGCAGAGCGTCAGATGCGAGATAGGCCGCTTCCTCCTCCGCCACCGTGGCGACGGAGACGAAGGGGCCGGGGGCCGGCGCCCGCCCTTGCACGGATGCGCCGTACAAATCCGCGATGCGGCGGGTCAGCGCGTTGAAGCTGTAACCGTCCAGCATGATGTGGTGATAGCGCTGGTACCAGATCCAGCGCGGCGCCCCATCCGCCACGGTGACGTCGAACAGGATCTGGCGGCACAGCAGGCGCTCGCCGTCGGCGGGCAGGTCGCCGGCCAGATCGTCGGCCATGACGGCGCGTGCCGCTGCTTCCGGGTCGGCGGCGGTGGTCAGGTCCAGACGCTCCGGCTCGGCCACCGCATCGCCGCCCAGAATCTGGACGACGCGGCCGTCCCGCTCGGCGAAGCGCGCGGTCACCGTGTCGGCCTCCGCCAGCCCATCGCGGATGGCCTGGGACAGGCACACGGCGTCGATGGCGCCGTTCAGCTCGATGGCGTGGGCGATGACATAGGCGTTCTTCCGGGCCGCGACCTGATCCGCCAGCCAGATGCCCAGTTGCGTGCCCAGCAGGGGGATGATGCGCATGGCCCTGTCCTCATAAGTACTTTGAAAAGCCGTCAGGCGGCGGGGGGGGTGAGGTCGGTCCAGGCGGCCTCGATGTGGTCGAGGCAGGCGGCGCGTCCGGCGGGGCCGAAGACGGCGGTCCAGCCCTCCGGCACCGCGGCGAAGCACGGCCACAGGCTGAACTGGCCGGCGTCGTTCGCCAGCGCCAGGAAGTCGTGACGCTCGTCGTCGAAGGGGTTCACATACTGGTCGTTGGTCATCGGGTACGTCCCTGAAATGAAAAGGCTAGCGCCCGAGCGTCGCCCCGCCGTCCACCAGCAGGTCGGCGAGCGTGATGTGGCCGGCGGCGGGAGAGGCGAGGAAGACCACCGTCTCCGCCACGTCGCGCGGCGTGGCGAGCTTGCCGAGCGGGATGCCGAGCTTGTGCTGGCCGGGATTGCCCTGGATGGTCTGCGCCGCGCCGTCCGGTCCGCTCCACAGCGCGCGCTGCATCGGCGTGTCGGTGGAGCCGGGGGAAACGACGTTGCAGCGCACGCCGTAGGGCGCCAATTCCAGCCCCACCGTCATGGTCAGGCTGGTCAGCGCGGCCTTCGACGCTCCATAGGCGGCCATGCCGATCCGTGGCACATGGGCGGCGTTGGACGACACGCTGACGATGGCGCCGCCGCTCCCACCGCTTTTGAAGGCCGGGATCACCGCCCGCATCATGTGGAAGGGACCAGCCACGTTGACGGCGAAGGTGTCGCTCCAGTCGGCGTTGGTCATCGCCTCCACCGGTCCCATGCGCAGGATGCCCGCAACGTTGGCCAGGACATCGATCCGCGTGCCCTCGGCGAACAACGCCTCGCAGGTTCCGGCGACCGCGCCGGCGTCGGCGATGTCCAGCGTCACGGCGCGGTAGGGCCGCTCCCCGCTGTCGTGCCAGTGGCGGTCGAAGGCGACGACGATGGCGCCGCGGGCGTGGAAGAGGTCGGCCACGGCCCGCCCGATCCCTTGCCCGGCGCCGGTTACCCAGGCGGTCCGGCCCGCGAAGTCCGTCATGCTGCCACGCGCCCGGAAGCGGCCAGCCGGGGCTCGATCAGCGCCCACCAGCCGTTGATGCTCGGCTGTGTGGCCAGTTCGGCGAAGCCGACCTCGACCCCCGCGGCCTTCCAGCGGTCCACCACCTGCATCACCGCGATGGAATCGAGGCCGAAATCTATCAGGTTGTCGTCGTCCCCCGGCACCTCGTCGAGAGAGGCCAGCAGGATGCGCCGCAGCCCGTCCTTGCTCAGCACCGCCGCGGGGGCGGCCAGCACACTGTCGGAATGGATCGTCCGCCCGGCGTTGCGCGCGACGTAGCGCAGCGCCATCATGTGATCCTCGCGCGAGAAGTCGGCGATGGCGTCGGCGACCAGGAAGGGCTTGATGCCGCGCATGAAGGCGTCCAGCGCCGTCTGCATCACGCCGATGTGCGCGTAGATCCCGCAGATCAGGAGCTGGTCGCGTCCCGCCTCCGCCATCATCTCGGCCAGCGGAGCGCGGAAGAAGGCGCTGTAGCGCCATTTCGTCAGCACCCGGTCGTCGGCGTCCGGAGCCAGCGGGGCGACGATGCCGGCGAGGTCCGGCTTGGCCGTCAGGCCCGGCCCCCACAGGTCGTTCAGCAGGGCGCGGTCGGCGTCGGACTGCACCGCCGGCTGGGCCGTGTAGACGACGGGCACGCCCAGCGCCTTCAGATGGCGCTTCAGCCGGGCGATCCGGTCGATGCAGCTGACGATGGCCGGGTTCCCCGCGCCGTAGAAGCCGACGAAATAGTCCTGCATGTCGTGGATCAGCAGGACCGCGCGGGCGGGGTCGAGGTTCCAGGATACCTTGTCCTGCGGCAGGTCCGCCGCGGTGGGCAGGGCGTAGGGGGCGATGGATCGGATGGTCATGATGCGGTCGTTTCCATAAGAGCGTTGTCTTGGCGCGCCCGCTCGCGCAGGGTCTGCTTGTCGACCTTGCCGACGGCGGTCTTGGGCAGGTCCGGGACGAAGACGAAGCGGTCGGGCAGCTTGAAGTCGGCGAGCCCCTGGCCGCGCAGGAAGCGGCGCAGCTCCGACGCCTTGGTGCCGGGCGAGGCGATCACGAAGGCACAGGCCCGCTCGCCCATCAGCGCGTCGGGCATGGCGACGACGGCAGCGTGGCTCACCGCGGGGTGGGCGGCCAGCAGGTCTTCGACCTCCTGCGCGTCGATCTTCTCGCCGCCGCGGTTGATCTGGTCCTTGTTGCGCCCGCAGACGACGAGGTTGCCGCCCGGCGCCAAGCTGACCAGATCGCCGCTGCAATAGAACCCCTCGGCGTCGAAGACGCGGGCGTTGTGCGCGTCGGCCTTGTAATAGCCTCGGAAGGTGTAGGGGCCGCGGGTCCACAGTTCCCCCACCGCGCCGGGCGGGACCGGGTGGCCGGCGGCGTCGAGGATGCGGATCTCGTCGTCGGGGCTCATCGGGCGGCCCTGGGTGTTGACCACCGTCCAGGGATCGTCGTCGAGCCGCGTGTAGTTCACCAGCCCTTCCGCCATGCCGAAGACCTGCTGGAGACGGCAGCCCAACCGCTCCGGCACCCGCTCGGCGACGGCGGGGCTGAGCTTGGCGCCGCCCACCTGGACGACCTCCAGGCTCGACAGGTCCTCGCCGCCGCCGGCGGCCTCCAGCCAGACCGACAGCATCGGCGGGACCAGCGCCGCCCAGGTGACGCGGTGGCGGGCGATCAGCGGGAAGCAGGTGGCGGGGCTGGGGTCGCCGGCCATCACCACCGTGCCGCCGGCGTGGAACACGCCGAGCGCGCCGGGCGAGCTGAGCGTGAAGTTGTGCGGTGCCGGCAGGGCGCAGAGGAAGCGGCAGGTTTCGTCCAGCCCGCAGATCTCGACGCTGCGGCGGACGCTGTAGAGATAGTCGTCGTGGGTGCGCGGGATCAGCTTCGGCGTGCCGGTGCTGCCGCCGGACAGCTGGAAGAAGGCCACGCCGGACGGGTCGGCGGCCAAGTCGGCGGACGGGTCCGGCCCGGCGGCGTCCTCCGCCAGCGCATCGCCGTCGGCCCAGGCGAAGCCGCCGATCCCGTCGTCGGACGGAGCGCCGAGCAGGAGCAGCCGCTCCGCCCCGACGGTCTGCGTCATCAGGGTGACCAAAGCCTGGTCCGCCGCCGGCAGGACGACCAGTGCCGGTTCGATCTGGCGCGCGTAGGCGTTCAGCTCGTAGACGCCGTGGCTGTTCAGCGCGTTGACCGGCACCACTCCGCAGCGCAGCAGGGCGAAGAAGACCAGATAGAATTCCGCGCGGTTGGGCAGCCGCACCAACGCCGTGTCGCCGGGCCGCAGGCCGCGGGCGCGGAAGGCCGCCGCCAGACGGAGCGACAGTACCTGCAGGTCGGCGTAGCGGAACCGGCGTTCCCCGCAGAGGATCGCGGTGGCCTCCGCCGCAGCACCCCGGTGACGGTCGATCACGTCGGTCAGCGGATCGCCGGTCCAGTAGCCCTTGGCGCGGTAGCGCTCCGCGAACGCGGCGGGCCAGGGCGTGAAGGGAATGGTCACGACGCCAGCTCCACCGGAAGGTCGGTGTTGGAGGGTTGAGCGGACGCGACGCCGAACAGGTTCAGCATGGTGGTCAGCTTCGCCGCCGTCTCCTCCCACTCGGCCGCCGGGTCGGAATCCGCGACGACGCCGGCCCCGGCGTAGAGGCGCAGATGCCGGCCCTGGACCAGCCCGCAGCGGATGGACAGCGCCCATTCGCCGTTGCCCCGGCTGTCCATCCAGCCGACCATGCCGCCGTACCAGTTGCGGGGGTAGCCCTCCAGCCGGTCGATGGCGTCGCGGGCGAGGCCGGTCGGCGTGCCGCAGATCGCCGGCGTCGGGTGCAGCGCGTGGGCGAGCCGCAACGACGACACCGCGGGATCGGCCAATTCACCGGTCAGTTCGGTGGACAGGTGCAGCATGGTCGGGGTGCGGATCACGCTGGGGGCGTCCGGAACGGACAACGGGTTGCAATGGCCGGCAAGCGCCGCGCGCACGGCATCGACGACGTATCGGTGCTCCGTCCGGTCCTTCGTGGAGGCGAGCAGGGCGGCGGTGCGCTGGCGCTCCACCTCGGCGGACGGGCTGCGCGGGGCGGAGCCGGCCAGCGGATTGCTGACCACGGTCCGCCCGGTCTTACGGATCAGCAGTTCCGGGCTTGCCCCCACCAGGGTCTGTCCGTAGGCGACCGGGGCCGCGAAGACATGAGCGCCGGGATTCTGCCGCAGCAGGGCGCGCAGCAGGCGGCCCGGCGCGAAGGCCTCGCGTGCTTCCACGTCGAGCGGGCGCGACAGCACGACCTTTTTCAAAGCGGTGTCGCGGAACAGGTCGATGGCCTGGGCCACCGCCGCCTCGAAGGCGTTGCGCCCCACCGTCTCCTCGATGGCGTTCAGCGCGACGGGGTCGGGGTCGGCGGCCATCCGGCCGGCGTCCTCGTAATCGCAATGCTCGGGAATGAACAGGCGGGCGTGCTGGCGTCCGTCGAAGGGGACGGCGCCGACCAGAATTGGATTCTCGACACCCTGGGCCTTGCGGCGGCGGAAGGCGCGGTCCAGCGCCTCCTCCCACCGGCCATCGGCGAAGCTGCGGTCGTCGAGGGCCACGTCCAGCCGCTCATCCACGCCGTAGGCTTTCAGGACGCGGCCACGCGAGGCGAAGGCGAAATCCGGGTCGGAACGGCCGCCGAGCGGCCGCTCCCCGGCGGGCAGGGGTAGAACGTCCATGGAAACACGAGCCTCCACTGTCCATCCGCCAGGGCGGACGACGTTGACATGTTCGGAAAAAAGGCGCGCCGCTACCGGTCCGTGTGGGCGCGGGAATCACCACCGGCGTTCTGCCGGGGCCGTGAGCGGCGTCCGCATACATAGAAATGCGAATGATTCTCATTCGCAATATAGGGATATGTCCATTCCCACGCAAGTGCTTTCTGCAACCGACGCGGGATTTTTCGCTCTCGGAATTAATCGCCCGCTTCCGCCACCCTCCGGTCGTGCGTTCTGGCGCCCAAGCGGTCGGACAGGCGGAAGACCAGGGACAGCACGACGGGCAGGACCGTCACCGTCACCAGACTGGAGATCAGCAGGCCGCACAGCACGACCAGCCCGAGCCCGCGGTACAGCTCCGTCCCGGCGCTGGACACCGCCACCATCGGGATCAGGCCGGCGATGGTCGTCACCGTGGTGATAAGGATGGGGCGCAACCGGCTCTGCAAGGCGTCGGCGATGGCCTCCGCCCCGGACATGCCGTGCGTCCGTCGGTTCACGGCGGCCTGTTCGACGATCAGAATGGGGTTGTTCACCACCGTCCCGACCAGCACCAGGAAGCCCATCATGGTCAGCACGTCGAAGGGCTGCGGCGGGCCGAAGCCTCCGGGCAGGCCGGCGACAAGGTTGTAAAGCCACAACCCGACCAGCCCGCCGCCGATCCCCGTGGGCACCACCGCCATGATGATCAGCGGATAGCCCCAGTGCGAGAAGACGGCGACCAGAACCAGATAGGTGATGGCGAGCGCCAGCAGGAACCCGCCCGTCAGGGCGGAGCGCAACTCGTCCAGCGATCCGCCGGCCCCGGTGATGCGGGTGCTCATCCCGTCGGGAATCACGCCCTCGGCGCGCAGACGGTCCACCAGATCGGTCCGCACCGCGGCGATGCCGGATTCCAGCGCCACCGACCGCGGCGGGATGATGGTCAGGGTGACCGTCCGGAATCCGTCGATCCGCGCGATGCTGGAGGAGCCCACGGTTTCCCGCAGCTCGGCGAGGCTGGACAGCGGCACCGGGGCGCCGCGGCCGGTGTGGAGCACCAGATCGGCGAAGCTCTGGCGGTCGCGGCCCAGGCCCCCGGCCACCCGCAGATAGATGTCCAGCGTCTCGTCGTTCAGCAGATACTCGTCGGCGAAGGCGCCATCCGAATAGGCGCGCAGCGTGTAGCCCAGCTCGGCCAGCCCGATTCCCATCTCGCCCGCGCGCTCCCAGTTCGGGTGCAGCTCCAGGAAGGGCTGCGACATGGCCAGCGTGGGCGGGGAGGGGTCGCTGTTGACCTGCCCGTCGGGGAACAGGTCGCCCGCGCGGTCGAGCACCGTCAGCGCCGTGGCGTAGAGCGCGGTCAGGTCGCCGCCGCTCAGTTCCAGCCGGATGGCGCGGGCGCCGCCGCTGTTGCCGGAAAAGATCGACCCGCGCGCGGCGAAGCCGCGCATTCCGGGAATCGCCCGCATCCGCTTGGTGACGTTGGCGATCAGCGCGTCGGTGTCGGCGGGGTTGATCGGCTCCGTCACGAAGCGGATGAAGCCGGGGCGGATGAAGCTCAGATTGACGCGCAGCGGCGGAATGCCGGTCTCGGCGTCGGTGTCCGCAGCACCCACCTGACGGCTCAGCAGCGGGTCGATCTGCCGCCAGACCTCCTGCATCGAGTCCATGCTGTAACCGGGTGGGGCGGCCATGAAGCTGAAGACGGTGGCCTCCTCGCCCTCCGGCAGATATTCGGCGGGCGGCACCATGGTGAGCATGACGGCGACCATGGCCGCGGCGGAGACGGCGAGGATCGCCAGCTCGCGCCGGGCGCTGCGCAGCATCCAGCGCACCGCCACACCCAGCGCACCCTCCTTATCCGGAGCGTTTCCTGCCGGGGACGCCACCGACCAACGCCCAGCGACCACCGGGACCAGGACGAGGGCGGCGAACATCGACATGATGACGGCGCCGGTGATGGCGATGGCGATGTCGGAATAGAGCTGTCCGGCCTCCGCCGTGATGAACAGCACGGGCAGGAAGACCAGGACGGTGGTGAGGGTGGAGGACAGGATCGCCGGCCAGACCTCGGCGATGCCGTCCTCGGTCGCGGCGGCCTTCGACTTGCCCATGCGCAGGTGCCGGGCGATGGCGTCCAGCGCGACCACGCTGTTGTCCAGCGTCATGCCGATGGCGAAGGCGACGCCGGACAACGAGATCACGTTGATGCTGCGCCCCGCCGCCGCCAGGACCAGCAGGGTCGCCAGCGTGCAGACCGGCATGCTCGCCGCCGCCGCCGCGGTCGCCGGGATGGAGCGCAGGAACAGCAGGAGCACCACCGCGGCCAGCACGCTGCCGGCGATCAGGTTGCTCAGGACGTTGTCGATGGACCGTTCCATGTAGCGCACGTCCTCCGACAGCAGCCGCATGGTCAGCCCGCGCTCCTTCAGGGCGTGGCGGTTCAGCTCCTCCACCGCGTCGGTCACCGCCTCCTTGACGGCGATGACGTTGGCGCCGGCCCGCTTGCCGATGGTGACGAGCAGGGTGGGGCGCCCGTCGGCGAAGGCGACGCTGCGCGCCTCCTGGGTCGCCATGGTCACCGATCCGACGTCGCGCAGGCGGATCGCCGTGCCGTTCTCGCGCGCGACGATCAGGTCGGCCAGATCCTCCAGATCGGCGAAGCGCCCGATGGTGCGCAGGAAATAGCGGCGCTTGCCGAAGTCGCGGTCGCCGCCGGAGACGTCGCGGTTGCGCGCCCGCACGGCGTCGCGCACCGTCCCCACATTCAGGTTGCGGGCGGACAGCTTCAGCGGGTCGAGCAGGATGTGGATTTCCTGCGCGGCCCCGCCGATCACCTCGGCCTTCGCCACGCCGGCCACACGCTCCAGCCGCGGGCGCAGGACGTTCTCGATCCAATTGGTCTCGCGCTGGATGGATTCTGCGTCGGTGGCACCGTCCAGCCGCTCGACGCCGAAGAACAGGAAGGGCTCGGCCGTCGCGGATTCGGCGACGATGCGCGGGCGGTCCACCGTTTCCGGATAGTCGGTGACCTGGGACAGCGCGTTGTCGATGTGGATCAGCGCCTCGTCGACGGATGTGCCGGAGGGGAACTCCAACTCCACCTGACCGCCGCCAAACTCGGCGCTGGAGGACAGGCGGACGAGGCCGGGGATGGCGCGCAGGTATTTCTCCTGCTCGATCAGGATTTCCTGTTCGACGTCCTGCGGGGTGGCGCCGGGCCAGTTGGTTTCCACCATGATCCGGCGCGGGCTGATGTCGGGGATCATCTGCACCGGAATGCGGAAGACCGACACCGCGCCCAGCAGGCACAGGATCAGGACCGACACCAAAGCGGCCAGCGGGTTGCGCAGGATCAGGCGGGTCATCGTGACTCCGGATAGGAAACTTGCGGTTTTCCCTCTCCCCTCTGGGGAGAGGGTTAGGGTGAGGGGGTTGCGCTTTTGCCGGACGTACCGCCGAGCGCAACCCCCTCACCGCCCGCTTCGCGGGCACCCTCTCCCCAGAGGGGAGAGGGCTGAACTCTTCACCCCACCATGTCCGGGACCACCGGCTGGTCGGGGCGCAGGCCCTCGTTGCCCTGGACGACCACCAGATCGTCGGGGCGAAGCTCGGAACTGAGGACCTCCACATGGTCGCCGGAATGGCGGCCCGTGCGCACCGCCACCGGCCGGGCCACCGCCCCGTCGCCACCGCGCTGCACCACCCAAACGCGGGCGCTGCCGTCGGGATGGCGCTGCACCGCGTCCGCCGGGACCTGGAGCGCGACCTCCGCCATTCCCGGCGCCGGGCTGAGCGCGACGCCGACGCGCGCCGACATGCCGGGCATCAGCCGCCCCTCGGGGTTGGGAAGCGCGATGTGGATGCGGAAGCTGCGGCTGACCGGATCGGCGGCGGGCACCACCCGCTCGACCGCCGCACCAATGCCGGCCCCGTCCGCCGCGTCGGCGACCAGAACGGTGACCGGCGTGCCGGCCTCGATGCGCCCGTGCTGGCGCTCCGGCACGTCAACGACGACGCGCAGCGGGTCGGTGACGGTGAGTTGAAGCACCGAGCCGCCGGCCCCCACCCATTGCCCGCGTTCGGTGCGCCGTTCGGTCACCACCCCGGCGAAGGGCGCGGTCAGCCCGTGGCGCGCCACCTGCTCGCGCTGGATGGCGACGGCGGCGCGGAGTTGGCGGACCTTGGCCTCCTCAATGGCGGCCTGGGCGAGCTGCGTGCGGAAGCGGGACTGCGATACGCTCTGCACGCCGGCCAGGGCCTCGGCCTCGCGGGCCAGCCGCAGGGCGTCGCGTTGCAGGTGTTCGGCCTCGGCCAGGGAATGCTCCAGCCGCTCCAGCTCCAGCCGGGCGACGATGTCGTCCAGCCGCAGCAGGGGCTGCCCGGCCTCCACCCGGTCGCCGGCCTCGACCAGCAGGGAGTCCACCCGGCCCTCGACCTGGGCCGATAGGGCGCTGCTCTGCGGCGACACCAGCGTGCCGGGGAGGTGCAGCGTCTGGCGGACGGGGGCGGCGACCACCGCCGTCACCTTCACCCGCGTCTGGGCGGCGGCGGGGTAGGCAGCGGCGAGCAGGGCGGCGGTCAGCAGGATCGGCATGGCGCGCGTCATCATCCGGTTCCCTCCAGGGCGGGGTCGCTCATCGGCGCTCCGCGCATCGTGGTGGCGGTGGCGGTCACGGCGGCGGCGAGCGCCAAGGCGCCCAGGCCCAGCGCCAAGATTCCCGCGGCAGGGCTCAGCAGCATCGCCAGCAGGCCCATGCCGATGGTGCCGGCGCTGTCGCCAAACACGTCCTGCGCGGTCCACAGGCTGTTGACGCGACCGAGCAGCCGGTCGGGCGTGTGGCCCTGGACCATGCTGTATTCTAGAAGCGAGGCGATGGAGGTGGCGTAGCCGAACAGCACCAGCACGGGCAGCGCCACATAAAGGCTCCCGGCGGCCCCGATCGCGGCGACGCAGGCGAAGGCGCCCATGCAGGCACCGCCCATCGCCAGACCCGGCCGCTCCAGCCGCGCGGCCCAGCCGCTGAGCGCGGCGCCCAGCGTCGCCCCGATGGGAACGGCGCTGTACATCAGCCCGGTCTCGAAGGCGCCGCCGCCGAACACCTCCTCGACCAGAGCCGGGAAGAGGATGCGGATGGAGGTGGCGACCGTGGTCAGGCAGCCGAGCGCGACCACGCTCAAAATCACCTTGTGGCCGAACAGGAAGGTGAAGGCCTGCGCCATGGCGCGCAGCGGATTCTCCCCGGCCTCGCCCTGCGGGATCATCCGGGGCAGGCCGAGCAGCGTCAGAACGGTCAGCCCGGTGCCCAGCGCCGTCAGCAGATAGACCCAGCCGACGCCCAGCCCGGCGATCAGCAGGCCGCCCAGCGCCGGCGACAGGATGGTGGCGACGCGCATCGACAGCATGCCCAGCGCGCGGGCCTGCACCAGATTGGCGCGCCCGACGAGATGGGGCATCGCCGCCAGCAGGGCGTTGACGCCGATTGCTCCGAAGAAGCCGTCCCAGAAGGACAGGGCGTAGATCGCCGGAAGGGACGGGGAGGGCAGCGCCGCGTTGGCCGCCAGCCCGAGGAAGCCCAGGCCGCAGACGCTGCGGGCGACCAGGATCAGCCGGCGGCGGTCCATCCGGTCGGCCAGCACGCCGCCCAGCAGCAGCCCCAGGAACATGCCGACGCCGTCGCAGGCGGCGGCCATCCCGACCTGAAGGCTCGACCCGGTGAGGGCGTAGACCTGGAGCGGCACCGCCACCGCCAGCAGGCCGAGCGCCATCAGCGAAATCGTCCGGGCGATCAGCACGCGGCGGAAATCGGGGTTGGTCTTCAGGAGGCTGACATCGACGAAAAGGTTCGACAGGATCATGGGCGGGCCTTTCCGGCACCGGCGCCCGCGGCCACGGGACCGAAGGCGTCTTTGAAAAGCGGGCGCGCCCGCCCCCGGAGCAGGCCGGGAACGGGCGGCGGCGGATCAGAAGCGGTAGTTGGCGGAGACGTAGTAGTTGCGTCCCACCTCCACCGATGTGAAGTTGACGTTCTTCTCGCTGAGGATGACGTCGGTGATGTTCTTGACGCCGGCCCCGACGGTCAGCGCCTCGGTGACGTCGGCGCTGACGCCCCAGTTCAGCAGGGTGTAGCCGGGCATCTTGCTGGTGCCCTGCAACTGCGGGCCGGTGTAGCTGGTCGACACGGACGTGCTGATGTTGTCGAGCGCCTGCCACGTCAGGGAGGCGTTGACCTTGTGGCGCGGACGGTAGTCCAGCTCCGCACCGTTGCTCTGCTCGGTGTAGAGGTAGGTGTAATTGCCCGACAGCAGCAGCTTCGGCGTCAGGCTGACGGAGCCGGTCACCTCGACGCCCGAGATGTCCACATTGTTGATGTTGCTCCAATTGCGGGCGACGGCCACCGGATCGTAGACCGCCTGGATCATGTCCTTGACCTTGTTGTGGAACAGCACGACGCTGCCGTCCCAGCGGTCATAGCGGGTTTCCAGGCCGATCTCGTAGTTGGTGCTGGTCTCCGGTTCGAGGTCCGGGTTGCCCGACAGGAAGCAGCGGCCGCCGCAGCTCACGATCCGGTATTCGCGGCTGAGCTGGTAGGCGTCCGGCGCCTTGTAGCCCTGGCTGACGCCGGCCTTCAGCGACAGCGCGTCGGTCAGCGCGTAGACGACGTTGGCGCGGCTGGTGAACTCGCCGCCGAAGATCTCATGGTGGTCGTAGCGGGTGCCGACCGTCAGGGTCAGCCCGTCGATCAGCCCGATCTGGTCCTGGAGATAGACGGCCTTCTGCCCGATTTCCGACTTGCCGGACTGCAGGAAGGTGTTGGGGTCCTCCACCGTCTGCTTGCGGTATTCCGCACCCGCGGTCAGCCGGTTGAAGCCGAGCCGGAAGTTGCTGCGGCCGTGCAGGAACAGGTTCTTTTCCTTCAGATGGCGCTGCTGCGGCGCGTTGAAGGACGAGTTGTAGTCGTCGATGCGGCCGTCTTCGTAGTTGGCCTCCACCAGCGTGTCGCCCCAGCCCCAGTTGCCGCGGTGGGCGGCACCGAAGGTGTTGCGGACGATCTCCTGCTTCTGGGAGGAGAGCCAGCGGTCGTAATAGCCGCGGGGCCGGTTGTCGCGGTTCAGGCCGTAGTTGGCCTCCAGCGTCTGGTTCTCCGTCACGTCGAAGGCCAGTGTGGTCAGCAGGTTCGCCAGATTCTTCTTTTCAAGCACCGGAACGACGCCGTTGTAGCGGGAGTCGTCGTACCAGGCCTGCCGGTTGAAATACTCGGCGGAGACCGAAGCCGACACCTTGTCCACGATCGGGCCGGCGGCGTAGAGGCCGGTGCGGTACTGGGTGCCGCCGCGGCCCGGCTCGACGACGCGGTAGTCGCCGTTGATCTCGCCCGACCATGTGTCGGTCGGCTTCTTGGTGATGATGTTGACCACACCGCCGATGGCGTCCGATCCGTAGAGGGACGACAACGGGCCGCGCACCACCTCCACCCGCTCGATGGCCGACATCGGGATCGAGTGGTAGTCGAAGTCGCCGCCGCGCCACAGCGCGTCGGAGGTGGACACCCGGCGGCCGTTCACCAGCACCAGCGAGTAGTTGGCGCCCATGCCGCGGATCACCACCTCGTCACGGCCGGTGGCGTCGGTGCGGTCGTTCACGCCCACCGAACGGCCCAGGATCTCCGGCAGGCCGGAGGAGGCGACGCCCTCCTTCTTCAGGTCTTCCGACGTGATGACGGTGGTGAAGGCGGGAGCGGTCAGCGTGCTTTCCGGCGTGCCGGTCGCGGTGACCGTCACCGGACCCAAAGTCTGGGCCCCGGCGGTCGTCCCTTCCGTGGCGGCCTGCTGGGCCAGCGCCGGCGTTCCCCCCGCCAGCGCGACCGCCAGAACCGCACCCACCATGGTTGCGGATTTCCCCGCAGCCACCGGACGGCCCGCTGCCGTCCCTTCCTGTGCACACGCCCCCGCTGTGCGAATGGTCATGCTCATATCCCCTGATTAGGCAAATCCGTAATTGCTAATGCGACTCATTCTCAATTACGCCGTTCGATTGTTAGTGCATATCCCTTATCGCCGCAAGGGATATGACTCGGCTCGGTTGTTTTTCGGGTGCTTCCAATCACTCAGCCGGGTGGGCCAGCGGCTGCATGCCCATCTCAGATTTCGGGCGCTCGCCAGCGGCCGCCCAAACGCTGTCCCGCGGGCCGCCGAGGGCGCGCCGCTCCGCGCTGCGGGCCATCGCGGCGAAGGCCAGGGCGCCGGCCAACGCCACCAGATCGACACCGATCAGCCCATCCGACAGCCATAGGCCCGGCATGACGAGTCCGAGCAGCGAGGTCGCCGGGATGGCAACGGTGGCCGCCGCGCTGGCCCACAGAAGCTCCACACCGGCGCGGGACGCCCCGCGCAGGAAGGCCCAGGCGCAGGCGCCCAGGAAGGTTGCGTAGTAGACGCCCCAATGCCAGGCGTGCAGGTCGTCCACCAGCCCGCTCAGCCATTTCCCGGCGGCGATGGTCAGCGACAGGCCGGCCACGCAGCCCAGGCAGACCCCGACCGTCCCGGCGGCCAGCAGGCGGGTGGCGCGGCTCTGCTCGACCGGGCCGACGACCGGCCGGCCTTTCGCCTGCCGCTCCGACCGCCGCCGCGATTCGATCCACAGCAGGTTGCCGGTGTAGAACAGCGCCGCCCCGGCCAGCCCGAGCAGGAAATAGGACCAGCGCACGATGCCGCCGCCGAAGCTGCCGAAATGCAGCGCGAAGAAGGCGGAGACGGTGGCCGACCATCCGTTCTGGTGCCCCGGCATGTATTCGGTGTCGATGATCCGGCCGTCCACCGCCCCCATCAGCACGAAGCCCTCCCGCCGCACCAGATAGCGCGGGTCATGGCCCCAGACGCGCACGGTGGCGGCCCCGGTGCCGGCGTCGTAATACTCCAGGCTGACCGGCTGGAAGCCGGGGGCGAGGCTGTGGACGCGCGCCAGGAACTCCTTGGGCGGCAGCATCCCCGCCGGACTCATGTCCTTCGAGACGGTGCGGAAGGGGCTGCTGGCCGCCGCCACGGCGCGCATCTGCCCGCCGTAGACCACGCGGTCCAGCGTGTCGTAGATATGGTCGTGCAGCCCGAACACCACCGCCGACAGGGCGATGACGATGTGGAAGGGCAGGCTGATCAGCCCCAGCACGTTGTGGGCGTCCAGCCACAGGCGCTTCACGTTCCGGGTGACGCGCAGGATCAGGAAATCCTTGACCAGCGATGGCAGCAGGATGATCACCCCCGACACCAGCGCCACCACATAGAGCGCGCTGGCGATGCCGGTCACCGTCGTGCCGATGTCGAGATCGCCCGGAATGCCCACGGTGCGGTGCAGGAAATCCACCAGCAGCCCGATGCCGGACGGGTTGAGCTGCTCCACCGCCACCGATCCATCCGGCGCCAGGGTGGCGGCCCAGGGGGCGGGGTCGAAGCGTTCCTCCGTCCAGGTCAGGCGCAGCGGCGCCTCGCCGTTCAGCGCCGGTTCGACCGCCAGGGTGAAGTCCCGCACCTCCGGCCGCAGGGCGCGCGTGGCGGCGACCAGTTCCTCCGCCCGGTCGAGCGTCGCCGGGGTCACCGCCGCCGGCGGCGTGATCCAGCGTTCCAGCGGTTCCTTGAACATGGTGAGGGCGCCGGCATAGAAGCAGACGAACAGGATCAGTCCGGTCAGGATGCCGGTCCAGGTGTGGACCTGACGGTAGAGGCGCACGACGTCGGTGCGGATGGCCATGGCTCGGCTCGCGGCTGTGAGGGCGGGACAGGTGGCAAAGGGTCAGTGCAGCAGCGGGCTGCGCGCGGCGAGCAGCGCCGTGTGGGCCAGGATGTTGGCGCAGCCCAGCCACATCCAGGCCTGACGCCCGCTGCGGAACAGGAAGCAGACGCTGGCCACCCCCAGCCAGATCGGAGCGACAAGCCACATGATGAATTGCAGCTTGTTCACCGCCGCCGGCCCGCCGGGGCCGATCCAGGCGAACAGCCCCGCCATTGCGATGGCCAGCGAGAATCCCAGGACCACGCCGGCCACACTCTTGCTCCACCAGTCAGGACGGATCGGAGCCTGCGTGTTGCGGGCGGAGGATGCGTCGGCCATCGCTCAGCCCTCCCGGCGCGCGAGCATGGCTCCGCGGGCGGCGGCGGCGAAGGGCAGGATGGTGAGGAGCAGCATCGCGACGGTGAGGCTGGTGAACAGCGCGGTCACCGGATGCATCACCACCGACCACAGCAGCCACCCTTCCAGCAGGGCAAGCGTCCCAATGATGCGGCTGCGCCGGCCGGCCAGCGGGCGGGTCAGCCATTGCTGGCGCGGTGCCGAAAGGTAGAATGCGGCGATTCCGACCGAGGTCGCGGCCAAGGCCAGCCCGTGAAAGGCGGCTTCTGCCATCGGTGCGTTTCCAATCATGGCGCGCCAATCCGATTTGGTGGAGAGAGGCCATGTTTTGCCAATCAGGAATTGAAATTGCAAGTAATTCCTATTTGCAACAAAAGTTGCCGCCGCGATCGGCGGGCGGGCGCACGCTCCATCGTTTCCAAAGGGTTCCAAAGGCGGCCTGAAGGTCGGACGGCTGGCCGATTACGGCCCCGGCGAGGACGCCGTATGCCGACCAATTTTGCAACGGCGTCCGATGGCATGCCCTCTTGATCGGTTCGTCAGCGCGCCTATTTACCATCTCACTGGATGGTTAGAGGATGGTATAGGGATGTCAACAGACGCACGCGAACCGAAGCCGAAGGCTGGGGACAGCGAGAAGATCACGATCAACCTCGGCTATGTCGACCTCGGTCACATCGATCTCCTGGTGCAGGAGGGATTCTACGCGAACCGCACGGACCTCATCCGCACCGCCATCCGCAACCAGATCGACCGCCATGGCGACGCCCTGCGACAGGCCGTGACGCGCAAAAGCGTCGACCTCGGCCTGCGCCACTACAGCCGCGAGGATCTCGAAGCGGCGCGGGATGCCGGACAGATGCTCCACATCCGTGTCCTCGGGCTGGCCACCATCGCCCAGGACGTCACCCCCGAACTCGCCCGCGCCACCATCGCCTCGGTCGCCGTGCTCGGCGCGCTGCACGCCAGCAGCGCCGTCAAGGCGGCTCTTGCGGACCGCATGCGTTAGAAGCGCCGGCCGCATCTCTGAAAGACGACGGACCGGGACTTCTCAACCGGGCTTTCCCACCGGCCCCCTGTCCGAACACAGAAAGTTCCTGACATGACCAACCGCGTCCCCACCGGAATGGGTGAGGTGTTGCGCCTCACCAAAGCCGGCGATCTCGCCGGGGCGACCGCCCTCATCCATCGCCTGATGAGGAATCAGGCTCCGGTGCCACCCGGCGCCCCTCCAACCATCATCCCAACCATCATCGATGCCGAACCGCTCACGGTGAACGCTCCGCCGGACATGCCGGAGACAGCGCCGCCGCGCCGCGGAACGGCGTTCAGGCCCGCTGGCGCGTTTGCCGGCCGGCTCCATCCCGGACCGCGGGCCGGCCTGGGCGCGACCCTGCGCGGCCTTGCAGCCCGCGCCATGCCGGCTGGTGTCGGCTTCGGGGTGGACGGCACCGTCCGTCCCACCGCCGAGCCGCTGCCGGACGGCGCCTCATTCACGACGGAGTCCTACGGAAACGCGGCCGGCACGCGCTCCTACAAGCTCTATGTTCCCGCCAATCGCCGTGACGGGCAGCCACGACCCCTCGTGGTGATGCTGCACGGCTGCACCCAGTCGCCGGACGACTTCGCCGCCGGCACCCGCATGAATCGGCTGGCGGAGGAGTATGGCTGCCTGATCGTCTACCCGGCACAACCCTCCTCGGCCAATGCCCAGAAGTGCTGGAATTGGTTCAACCCGGCCGACCAGCGGCGCGGCGACGGAGAGCCGTCGCTGATCGCGGGAATCACCAGGCAGGTGATGCGCGACCACGCCGTCGACGCGGACCGCGTCTTTGTCGCAGGACTCTCGGCCGGCGGGGCGGCGGCGGTCATCATGGGAGCCGCGTATCCCGATCTCTACGCCGCCGTCGGGGTGCATTCCGGTCTTCCCCAAGGCGCCGCCTGGGATATTCCCTCCGCCTTCGCCGCCATGCGCCAGGGAGGGAAACCGGCGGAACCGCGATCCGGCACCCCTGTGCCGACGATCGTCTTTCACGGCGACCGTGACACCACGGTTCATCCGCGCAACGGTGATGACGTCGCTGCGCAATCCATGGCGGGAGCGGCGGGAGCGCGGGCCGCGGTGGAACACGGCCAAGTGCCGGGCGGGCATGGTTACAGCCGCCAACTCCACACAGATGCCTCCGGCCATGTGCTGTGCGAACGGTGGACGATCCAAGGCGCCGGGCACGCCTGGGCGGGAGGCAGTCCGGCCGGCTCCTACACCGACCCGCGCGGACCGGACGCCTCACGGGAAATGCTGCGCTTCTTCCTCGCGAATCCGCGGCGACGGCCATCCGTGCCGTAAGACGCTGGTGCGTAAATCGGAGGCGCGCCACCGTGTCGAGAACCCAGCGGCCTGCGATGCGGTGCGGTGTGGAACCGCTCTCAGCGCTTGCGCTTGCGCCAGGACCAGACCGCGGTGAGCACGGGGACCGACAATGCAACCCAGGACACGGCGTCCACGACGCCGTCATCCAGCAGGGCAGCGATCAGCCCGACGGTGGTGACGAGCCCGATCACCATGGGAATGCCGAAGATCGCCAGCGGTCGGAGGGGAGCACGCGGCGTCATTCCGCAGCCTCTCCGGCGATGGCGCGCAGACCGGAACCTGCGGCGGCATGGTCCTGGACACGGCCCTGGGCATGGCGGCGGCGGGCGATCCACAAATACAGGCCGCTGCCGAGGATGACGATGGTCAGCAGGTCCAGCACCGCCCACAGGATCTTCATCGGCAGCCCGCCATAGTCGCCGAAATGCAGCGGCTGCGACAACCGCAGCGCCAGCATGTACCAGGGCATGGAGCGCATGTCGGTGAAGGCCCCCGTCTCGGCGTCGATCAGGGCGGGGGTCAGGATCCGGTTGGTGGCCGGCGTGGCTCCCTTCAGCCACACCGCGTAATGGTGGTTGCTGGAAAAGCGCACGCCGGGGAAGGCGACGAATTGCGGCCGCATGCCGGGAGCGGCGTCCATGGCGGTGCGGACCGCCGCGTCGACGGAGGCGAAGCGCTCCGGAACCGGCTTGCCCTCATAGGGGGCGATCATCGCCGCAAGCTCGTTGGCGCGCCAATAGGCGACCAGCGGCACGGACAGGGTGTTGATGACGCCGGTCAATCCGACCACCACCACCCACATCAGCGTGACGATGCCCAGCATGTTGTGCAGGTCGAGCCATTTCAGCCGCCGGCCGCGCCCGGCCCGCACCGTGCCGAAGGACAGCTTGCGCATGAAGGGGGCGTAGATCACGACCCCCGACAGGGTGGCCAGGAACAGCAGGAAGCCCATGAACCCAAGGAACAGCTCGCCGGGCAGCCCGGCGAACAGGTCCACATGCAGGCGCAGCATCACATGCATGAAACCGTCGTCGTCGTTCAGGTCGGCCAGAATCCGCGTGGTGCGCAGGTCGATGGCGGAGATGTGCATCTGCGACACCGGAGGGCGGGCCCCCGGACCGGTGGTGACGTTCACCACCGGCCGGTCCACGTCGAAGCTGAGGAACAGCGGACGCTCGCCGGGATAGGTCGCCAGCGCCGAGGCCACCGCCTCGTCCAGCGACTTCAAGGGCGTGTCGGCCGGCATGGGCGGAAGCGTGTCCTCCGCCGTCAGCGCCTCGATCTCGTCATGGAAGATCAGCGGCAGGCCGGTCAGGCACAGCAGCAGCATGAAGATCGTGCAGATCAGGCTGGTCCATTTGTGGATCACAGTCCAAATCCGGATGGTTCGGTTGGTCATCGCGCGCCCCTCATGCCCCCCTCATGCCTTCGCCGGGTCGGACATCCATTCAGAATTCCGCCCTCAGAAGTCCACCGACACCGACAGCTTGGCCGTCAGCGGGTTGCCCTGGCTGAGGTAGCCGCCGGAGGCCGATGCCCAGTAGGCCTTGTCGGTCACGTTCTCGACCGCCGCCCGGATGGTGACCGGACGGTTCTGCACGTCGGCGATCATCCGCGCGCCGACGTCGAAGCGGGTCCAGCTGGGAATCTTCAGCGTGTTGGCGGTGTTGAGATATTGCGATCCGGTGTGGATCATGCGCCCGGTCACCGTCACTGTGGGGAAGGACGCAGGGAGGAAGGGCAGGTCCCATTCGACGTTGGCGTTGAACTGGTGGCGCGGCACGCCGACGGCGTCCTTGCCCTCGGTCGCGGCGCTGCCGGTGTCGCTCAGCTCCGGATCGATGAAGGTGGCGCCGCCGAGCAGCCGGACGCCCTGCACCGGTTCGCCGTACAGCATCAGTTCGATGCCGCGGTTGCGCTGTTCGCCGGACACGCTGTAGACGCGGGTGAACGGGTCGGTGACGCCGCTGGGCTGCGTGGTCTGGAACAGCGACAGCGAGCCGCCGAAGCTGCCGAAGTCCAGCTTGCCGCCGACCTCGTACTGGACCGACCGGTAGGGCTCGAAGATCTCGCCGGAATTGACCGCCGTGGACGGGGCGGTCGGCCCCTGCGCCAGCCCCTCGATCCGGTTGGCGTAGAGCGACAGCGTCTCGACCGGCTTCACCACCAGCCCGACCACCGGCGTCAGCGCCGACTGGTCGTAGTCGGAGGTGCGGGCGCCGTTGGCCCGGTTGTAGCCGCGAACCTGGATGTTCTGCTGGCGCAGGCCGGCGGTGACCATAACCCGGTCGTTCAGGATCGACACCGTGTCCGACGCGTAGACGCTGCGCAGCACCGACTCGCTGACCTTCGGCAGATCGCCGACCATGCCGCTGGCCGAGGTCGTCGCCGGGCGCGGAAAGCCGATCATGTTGTAGAGGTTGATGGTGGAGGTCGTGCCGAATTCGAAGCCGTTGTTGTTGGTCGTCCGCAGCGCGGAGGCTCCGGCGTTCAGCTGGTGCCTGAGCGGGCCGGTCTGGAGATCGGCCCGGACGCCGCCATGGCCGGTGACGGTGTCGTCCTCGCGCGGGACGGTCAGGCGCCGGACCGTCCCGGTGCCGTCGGGTTGCGTGATGGTGGGGGAGGCATAGTCGCCGTCCTCGCGCATGCTGCGCAGGCCGAAGGCCCCGTAGGCGGTCAGGTTGGGCAGGATATCGTATTCGGCGCGGATTTGGCCGAAGGTGTCGCGCATCCGCGAATAGCTCCAGGGCTGCGCGTAATTCTGCGAGGCCGACGGCACCGCCGGGACGAAGCTGCCGACATAAACCACGGGGCGGCCCTGCTCCACCCGCTGGGTCTGGGTGCCGACGTCGAGCGTCACGCGGGCGCGCTCGCCGCGGTAGTCCAGCGCCAGGGAGCCGAGCTTCAGCGTCCGCTCCTCGTCGTCGATGGCGGTGTCGCCGCCGCGGACCGCGGCGTTGGCGCGCACGCCGAACTGGTTGGCGTCGCCGAACCGGCGGCCGACATCCGCGGACAGGCCGAGCCGGCTGTCCATGGCGTAGCTGGCGGTCAGCCGGGTCAGCGGGTCGTCCTCCGCCCGCTTGGGCACGAGATTCACGCCGCCGCCGATGCCGGACCCGCTGGGGGCCGCGCCGTTGAGGAAGGCGTTGGCGCCCTTCAGCACCTCCACCCGTTCGAACATGTTGGTGGCGACGATCTGGCGCGGAGCGGTGCCGTAGAGGCCGTCGACCGACAGGTCCTCCCCCGCCAACTGGAAGCCGCGGATGACGAAGCTTTCGGAGAAATTGCCGTAGCCGAGGCTGCTGCGCACCGCCGGGTCGTTGGCCAGAACGTCGGCGATGGTGTCCGCCTGCTGGTTGCGGATGGTTTCGGCGGTGTAGCTGGTGATGGAGAAGGGAACGTCCATCGCGTCCTGGTTGCCCAGCGCGCCGATGCGCCCGCCGCGCGCCACCTGACCGCCGGCGTAGGCCGGGGGCAGGGCGCCGGGGCCGGTGGCGCCCCGGCTTCCTTCGACCTGCACCGGATCGAGCAGGACGGCGTCGCCGGCGGCCACGCGCTCGACCGTCACGGTCTCGGCGTTGAGGAAGCGGGCGGCCAGCCCGGTGCCGGACAGCAGGCGGTTCAGCCCCTCGCGCGCGGTCATCGATCCGCTGACGCCGGGAGACGTGACGCCCTGGGTCACCGCACCGGGGGTCAGCACCTGGATGCGCGTGGCGGTGGAGAAGGCGGCAAGCGCCCCGTCCACCGACTGTGGCGCAATGGCGAAGGTTACCGGGCCAGCCTGGATCGACTCCTGGACCGACTGCGCCGTGGCCGCGGGGGCGCCGGACAGCAGAAGGCTCGGCACGATCAGCATCGTTGTCGCCAGGAGCCGCCCCAAAAGCCGCTTCGGGAGCACGCGCCCCAACCGGCCACCCTGGACGCGGTCCCGGCGTCCGTTCGTCACACCCGTCGCTTCACACTTCACCGATGTCATCGCTCGCCTCTGTCGTCCGGTGAGAGAGCGCGCCGCTTTCTGCGATTGCGTCTCATTCTCTCCTTTCCCGAACATGACGACGGGCGCGCGGAGAACCCTGGGAAGTTTTTTTCAGGTCCCGCCGATTTTTTCAGCGGAGCAGGGTCAGGTAGGGGGTGATGCGGGTGGCGCGCACGCCGAGGCCGCGCTCCAGCGCATCGATCACGGCGTCTGGCCGGTCGAGGGCGAAGACGCCGGATACGACACGCTCCGCCGCCTCGTCGTTCAGCAGGACCACCCGGCCCGGCCATTGCCGGTTCAGAGCCGTGATGACGGAGGCGAGCGACTGCTGGCGGAAGACGATCTGGCCCTGGCGCCATGCGAAGGCGACGGCGGGGTCCGCCGCCCGTGGCCCGGTCAGACCGCTGGCGTCGGCCTCCGCGCTCTCGCCGGGGCGCAGGCGGACGCTGTCGGGCCAGGGGGCGTTGCCATCGGCGTTCCGGTGGGCGGCGACCTCCACCAGCCCTTCACCCACGGTGACCGTCGTGCGGTCGCTCTCGCGCCGGACGCTGAACTGGGTTCCCAGCACACGGGCGGCCCCCGCCCCGCCATCGACGACGAAGGGATGGTCGGGGTCGCGCGTGACCTGGAACCACGCCTCGCCCCGCAGAATCCGGACGCGCCGTTCGCCATCTCGGTAATCGAGCGCCAGCGCGGTGTCGCCGTTCATGTCGACCATGGAGCCATCCGGCAGCGTCAGGGTCCGGCGCTGTCCGGTCGAAGTCACCTGATCCGCGACGGCGTTCTGGTACAGCGTCGGTCCGTGCCAGCCGCCGAGGCCGCCGACCACCAGCAGGACCGTCATCGCCGCGGCAAGGCGCCGGATGCCGGCCGACGCGGGGCGGCGGGGAGGGGCGCTGCGGGATTCGGCGTAGGCGGCGCGGGCGGGTTCCTTCAGGTCGTGAAGGAGGGCCTGCAGGCCGGCCCAGGCGTGGGAGTGGGCCGGACTGCGGGCCAGCCATTCGGCAAAGGCGGCGCGTTCCGCCGGCCGGACGTCGTCGGATTGCAAGCGGAAGTGCCACGCGTTGGCTTCCGAGAACAGCCGGTCCTCGTCCGGTCTGCCGTCCACCGGTCCGCCGTCCGCCGGCCTGCCTTCCACCGGTCCGCCTTCCGCCGGCTCGCTGCGCTGTCCGTCCTGATGATCCATCGCGTCCCGCTGAGCGCTCCTGTTGTCTCGTGTTTGGATAGACGGTCGAGGACGGCCGATCCCTCAAAGAAAATGACCCGCCGGGACCTCGGCCCGGCCCATCATCGCAGCGGACGCCGCTTCATGTGCGCGCGGCATTGCTCCAGCGCTGTGCGCAGATGGTACTCGACCGTGCGGGGGGAGATGCCAAGCCGCTCGCCGATGGCGCGGTAGGACAAGCCCTCGACATGGTAGAGAAGGAAGACGTCGCGGGTTTTGGGCGGCAGGGAGTCGATGGCGCCGCGCAGCCGGGCCATGGTCTGGTTCCGCTCCACCACCGCATCGGCCGCGGGGCCGGGGGAGGGCAACGCCTCGTCGGGCGGACCGGCCTCACGCAGGCGCTGGCGCTTCGCGGCCCGGCAATGGTCAAGCGCCACGCGGTCGGCCACCACATACAGCAGGCCGGCCGGATTCTGGATCGCCTCGCCATCGGGCAGACGGGCCAGCCGCAGGAAGGCGTCCTGCGCCAGATCGCCCGCCGTCTGCGGGTCCCCGGTCCGCCGCGCGATCGCACGCTCCACGCGCAGTCGATGCGCATCGAACAACTCCGCGATCTTGCGCGCCCAGGTGCCCACGGGGCCCGTCATTGGGCGTTCCAGGACTGAGGGGCGTCGGGCAGAGGAGGGCGGAGGGAGTCGGTCACAGATGCGCGGAATGGCGGATGCAATGAAACCGGCACCCGCGGGGCCATCGCCTGGGATGCCGGTCACACCGGTATAGCCGCATCGAACCTGCAATGCGAACTATTCTTATTATCAAAAAACAGCGTCGGTTTCTGAACCCGTGCCGCCGCTATCCAGCGGCCGCGGCGGAAGGATCGGGCCGGGGAACGACCAGCACCTTGTCGATCCGGCGGCCGTCCATGTCCACGACCTCCACCCGGACGCCGTTCCATTCGAACGCTTCGCCGGCCACCGGAACGTGGCCCAGGTGATGAAGCACCAACCCGGCCACCGTGTGGAAGTCACCGGTGCCGCGCACCCCGCGCAGCCCGAGGGTGTCCTCGAACTCGTCCACCGGCATCCAGCCTTCCACCAGCCAGGACCCGTCCTCCCGACGCACCGCCGCGGTTTCCATGGCCTCGCCGACGTCCGGGAGATCGCCGGCGATGGTTTCCAGGATGTCGGTCAGCGTGACGATGCCCTCGATGCTGCCATACTCGTCGACGACCACCGCCAAGTGATGGCCGGAGGTCTTCATCAACTCCAGCAGTTTCAGGATCGGCGTGCCGTCATGCACGACCAGGGGCCGGGCAACCTGGGCCTCCAGCTCGAACGGCCGGCCCTCGACGAGGGCGTCGACCAGATCGCGGGTGTGGATGACGCCGACCAGTTCGTCGAGTTCACCGCGGCACACCGGATAGCGGGAATGGCTCCCGGCGCGGATCGCCGCCAGCTGTTCGGCCTGCGTCTTGCCCAGATCAAGCCACGCGACGTCTGGGCGCGGGATCATGATGGTGCGCACCGTCCGGTCGGCCAGCCGCAACACGCCGTCGATCATCTCCTTCTCGGCCGGAGCGAACACGCCGGCCTGCGTGCCTTCGGAGATCATCGAACGGACCTCCTCCTCGGTGACCGATTCCTCCCGAGCCCCCTGCAGGCCGAGCAGGCGCAGCAGCAGGTCGGTCGACGCCCCGAGCAGCCAGACGAAGGGAGCGGCGATGCGGGACAGCAGGCGCATCGGCGGGGCGATGAGCGAGGCCACGCGTTCCGGGCTCTTCAGCGCGATCCGCTTGGGAATCAGCTCGCCCAGCACGATCGACAAATAGGTGATGACCACCAGCACGCCGCCGACGCCGAGCAGTTCGCCGCGTCCGGCCAGGGCGGGAAAACTGTCGAGCCATTGGCCGAGCCGGTCGCCCAGCGTCGCGCCGCCGTACGCGCCGGCGACGACGCCGACCAGCGTGATGCCGATCTGCACCGTGCTGAGGAAGCGGCTCGGGTCATCAATCAGCCGCAGCGCCATCCGGGCGCCGCTGTTGCCCTGATCGGCCATGCTTTGCAGCCGGGCCTTCCGCGACGAGACGACGGCCAGCTCGGACATGGCGAACACCCCGTTCAACAGGGTCAGCGCGACGATGATGGCGATTTCAAAAGACAGCATGACGGGCGATTCCAGGCGTGAGGGCAGACGGCGGGCTCCAACGGCTCAGGGGCGGTTGGGCTGCTGACCACGGGCGTGAGCCGGGCGGGGCGAGGGGCGCCCTGGCCTGGTCCCAGCACCGGCTCGACGTCCGGCTTGGCTGCCAGCGCGTGTCGGGCCGCGGGTCTGCGTCTTGGGAATCGCCCGAATCGGGCTGCGGGGGAACGCCGCAGGACATCCGGTCGGGCCGGGTACCCTGCGGCCCACAAGGGCCGCTTGAAACGTTCATGGTGTCCCCGGCCGGTCGCCGGGGGCGCTCCGTCTTTGTTGCACCTGCCCCGATCATGTGGTTTCGGCACGCCTTCGCGCAACCGTGAAGTCGGGGTGGTAGCCCGAAACCGTTGGTGGCACCCATGAACGGCCGGGGCGCGCGCGCCCCGTTCCGCTTGGGGAAGCCGTCAGATCCGGATCTGTCCCTCCACGGGCTTTTCCGCCGGCTTCTCTGCCGGCGCCGGCTGGGCGACGCCGTCCAGAGCCCGTTTCAGCGCCTCCAGGCCGGCCGCCGTCGATCCCTTCGCCGATTCGACCGCCCCAGTGATCGCCATGCACAAATCCAGACGCTGCTGCGGATCATGCCGGCTGGATTCGAGCAGGCGGCCGATGGCGCCGGTTCCGTCCTCGGTGCCGGACTGCGACTCCGTCGGATCGATGCCGAGCAACGGCAGGATGTACTCCCGTCCCTTCTCCCTCGCCAGGGCGACGGCGCGGTCGCCGAACTTGCCGGCGGCCTGCAACCCCATGTCCCAGCTGGTGAGCGCGGCGGACACCGTAGGCGAGCAGAGCGGCCCGGTGCCGGCCGCCGGGTCGGCTGCGGCGGCGGGAGTGGCGACGCACAGACCGGCGGCGATGACGAAGGCTGCGGAGCGCGCGGTGATCGGCATGGATTCAGGGTTCCCCATGTGACGCCCGCCTATTTGGGGGCACGACCATCGCGCGTCCAGTCAGGTCTTGTGCGTCTTGTGGTGAGGCCGGGCCGTGGACGCGACCGGTGTCCATGACGGGAATTTTGTGCGTTGCAGCGGACCATCTTGGAAACCGGAAGCGCGGGGCCACATGCGGGGCATGCGCAATCACGATCCCCCGCCGGCCGCCGTTTCCCTGCCCGAACGCCGCACGAGCGTTCACCGATCCGCTCCCTGCTTCCAACGACCGCCGTCGACGCGAACCGCGCAAGGGGCGATCCGGCGCGTGGGGGTGGAGGTCGAGTTTCTGGGCATCAGCGCCCGGACCGCCGCCCAGGCGCTGGCGCGCGCGTTCGGCGGGACCTGCGTCGAGGAGGACCCCCACGCCTTTCATGTTCCGGACACCGCGATCGGGCGCTTGAGCGTCGAACTCGACGTGCGCCATGCCCACCCGCGGCGGGCGGCGGCGGTTCAGCGCGTGCGCCTGAACCCGGCGGTGGCCGCCTGGCTCGGCACGGCTTTGGAGGGCGTCGTGCCGCGTGAACTGATCACCGCGCCGCTCCCGTTCGACGAGCTGCACCGCGTGGACGACGCCGTGCGCGCGCTGCGCGACGCGGGCGCCCGCGGCGCCGGGACGACGTGGCTCGGGTCGCTGGGGCTGCATTTCAACATCGACCCGCCCAGCCTCGACGCCGACACGATCACCGCCGTGCTGAAGGCGTTCCTTATGCGAAACGCCCAGCTGCGCTACGGGACGACCGGGCAAGGCCTGGCCCCGGCCTTCCTGCCAGCACCCTATCCCGACGACTATGTCCGCCGCGTCGTTGCCCCGGATTACTGGCCGGACCTGCCGACCTTGGCGGAGGACTATCTTGCCGCCAACCCGACGCGGAACCGCGACCTCGATCTGCTGCCCTTGTTCCTTCACCTCTTCCCGGCTCGGGTGAGAGCGGCGCTCCCCCATGAGAAGATCGGAAGCCGGGCCGTCTTTCATTACCGCTTGCCGCAGGCCCATGTCAGCGATCCGGCCTGGAGCATCGCGGGCGCCTGGAACGGCTGGGCCGGCGTGGAAGCGCTGGCCGCCGATCGCGACGAACTCGTGCGGCTTTGGCGGTCCCTGCGTGAACAGGCGGCGTGATGTCAGCGAGGACGACGTGAGGCTGCTGCTGGTGGAGGATCATCAGGCCCTGTCGGAGATGGTCGCCGGCCATCTGGCGAGGGTCGGCTTCGTGGTGGATTCCGTCGGTTCCGCCGAGGATGCGATCACGGCGCTCGGGATCATGCGATACGACGGCATCGTGCTCGACCTCGGCCTGCCGGGAGCGAGCGGCATGGCCGTTCTGGAGCATGTCCGGCAGCGGGCATCGCAGGCGGTGCCGGTGCTGATCCTCACGGCCCGCGACTCTCTGGAAAGCCGTCTCGCGGGGTTGAACGCCGGGGCCGACGATTATCTGGTCAAGCCCTTCGATCTCAGGGAACTCGAGGCGCGGCTGCGGGCCATCCTTCGCCGACCGGGGCCGCGCCAGACGGAGTCCTTCGCACTCGGCAACCTCACCTTCGACATCTCGTCCTGGGACGCGCGGGTGGATGCGCGGTCGCTCGACCTCGGGCGCAAGGAGTTTGCGCTGCTGGAGGAACTGATGCGGTCGGCGCCGCGCATCGTCATCAAGGACCAGTTGGAGGACAGGCTGTACGCCATCCACGAGGCCGTCACGCCGAACGCGATCGAGGCGATCGTCTCCCGTCTGCGCAAGAAGCTTCAGGCGGCTGGCGCCCGCGTCCAGATCGCGACGGTCCGCGGCGTCGGCTACAAGATGACCGTGGAGGCGCAGGCGCTTGCGGATGAATAGCCTGCGCTCCCGCCTGCTCCTGGTCATGGCGCTCGTCTTCGCGCTGGGGGCGGGCAACGTCGTGATCTATCTCCTCGATCTGGACGAGGACATCCGCGCGCACGTCCTGAACGAGCAGGTCGACACTCTTCTCGCCACGGTGACGCCCGCCCCGGACGGCTCGAACCTCGGCGCGCTTCCCGTGCAGTTCTCCGCCTCGGACTGGCGCTACACGCTGTACACACGCTCCGCCGAACTCATCGCGAGCGCGCCGGAGGGGGCCACACCGCTGCCGTTCCGCAGTCCGGAGGCGCTTCCGGAGACCACGCGCGCCGCCATTACGGCGCGCCGGATCGGAGACGACCGCGTTCTCGTCGCGAGCCGCAACGACTGGGAGGACTGCGAGGAGCTGTGCCAGCTTTTCCGCGAACGCATGGCCGGGTCGTCCGTGGTCATCGCGATCCTGGCCGCCATTTCGCTGGTGTCGATCATCTTCCTGGCGCGCTGGATGCTGGGCTCGGTCCGTCGCGCGGCCGACCTCGCCTCGACCATCGGCGTCGCCCACCCCGACCGTCGCATTCCGCTCCGCGAACTGCCGGAAGAGATCGTTCCGCTGGCGATCTCCGCCAACCAGGCGCTGGATCGCCTGTCGTCGGCGTACGAAATCGAACGGCGATTCACCGCCGATGCCGCCCATGAGCTGAGGACGCCGCTCGCGGTGCTCGATCTGCGGCTGCAAAAGGCGCGTGCGGAGCACAGCCCCGATTGGAGCGCCATCGCGCGGGACATGGAGCAGATGCGCCACCTCATCGAGCAGCTTCTGGCCCTGGCCCGCGCCGATCAGGGTGGCGAGCGGCGCCCCCACGGGCCGGAGGCCCGCGTCGGGCTCGCGAGGATCGTCCGGGAGGCCGTTGCCGACATGCTTCCGGCCTATGAGGCGGACTCACGGACGATCGACGTCGCCGTCGCCGAGGGTCTGGTCGTCGAGGACGCGCACCGGCAGCTTCGCCAAGCCCTGAGGAACCTCCTCGACAACGCCTTCCGCCACGGGCGGGGGCGGGTCTCGGTGTGCCTCACAAGCCGGGACGAGCGCACGGCGATCCTGCGCGTGTCCGACGAAGGGCCGGCGGTCTCCCAGGATGTCGGCGACGTGCTGTTCGAGCGCTTCCACAAGGGCGTGCAGAACTCGCCGGGGTCCGGGCTCGGTCTGGCCATCGTCCGTCGCATCCTGCGCAACCTGGGTGGGGACGCCCGCATCGGAACCGGCCCCACCTTCGCCATCGAGCTGATCGTGCCGCTCGCCGTGACTGAGGCCGACGCCGTCAGGGGGTAATCACGCCAAGCTGCAACAGCGCCAGCAGCGCGATCCCCAACACCGTCCGGTAGATCACGAACGGCATGAAGGAGGCCCGCGACACGATTTTCAGGAACGCGACGATCACGATGTACCCGACCAGGAAGGCGACGGCGGTTGCCACGATCGTCGGGGCGAGGGCGACGTGCTGCGGCTCCCCCCAGGATTTGGCGAGTTGGTAGAAGCCCGAGCCGAACACCGCCGGAACGGCGAGGAGGAAGGAGTAGCGCGCCGCCGCCTCCCGCGTGAAGCCCAGCATCAAGGCCGCTGTGATGGTGCCTCCCGACCGGGACACCCCGGGGATGAGCGCCATCGCCTGGGCGAAGCCGAGCAGAAGGCCGTCGCGCCACGACAGCTCGGCGAGCGGCTTGCGCCGGCGGCCGTACCGGTCCGCGAGGCCGAGAATGATGCCGAACACGACGAGCGTGGTGGCGACGATGTAGAGGCTTCGCAAGCTCGTTTCGATGGCTCCGCTGAACAGCAGGCCGAGGACGACGATGGGCACGCTGCCGACCACGATGAGCCACCCCATGCGCGCGTCCTCCGGGACGTGCCCGCCGATACCCGATGTCTGGCGGATCATCGCCGTCGCGATCCGCATCAGGTCCTCCCGGAAATAGATGAGGACGGCCAGTTCCGTGCCGATCTGCGTGATGGCCGTGAAGGCCGCGCCGGGATCGGCGCCGGACGGCAGGAACTCACCCGCGATCCTGAGGTGCGCGCTCGACGAGATCGGCAGGAACTCGGTCAGGCCCTGCAAAAGCCCCAGCACCGCCGCTTCCCATATCTGCATCGTCCCGTCTCCGTTTCTTCTTGGTGTGGTGTATGGCGGCAGCCTGCCGTCCTGAGCTGACACGCACCTGATGCGGACAGGCGATTCCGCCGCGGCGGCCGGAAGCCGTCAGGATCATGTCAGCCGCCACGGCTATGCCGTCTCTCCGCTCCCCTGAAACGGTCAAAGGTGGATCACATCATGGACGCAGCCGTCGAGATGGCCATGCATTTCCTGGAACGCCATCATGACTGGGCCGGCCCGGTCGTGGCGGTCCTGGCGTTTTGCGAATCGGTGGTCCTGGTCGGCCTCGCCGTGCCGGCGACGGCCCTCATGATCATGTTCGGCACGCTCCTGGGGCTGGGCATCATCGACCCGGTCCCGGTGGTCGCCGGAGCGGTCCTGGGAGCCATAGCGGGCGACGCCGTGTCCTACAGCCTGGGGCGCTGGCTGGGGCCGGCGGTGGTGTACCGGCGGCCCTTGTCCCGGTACCGGGGAGAGGTGGCGAAATCGCGCCTGTTCTTCCGCCGGTACGGCTTCGCCGCGGTGTTCATCGGGCGGTTTCTTGGTCCCCTGCGGTCGATCGTCCCGCTCGTCGCCGGGATGATGAAGATGAACGGCCGCCAGTTCCAGTTCGCCAACGTCGCGTCGGCCGCCGTATGGGCGCCCGCCATGCTCGCGCCGGGATGGTTGGCATCGGCGGGCGTCGGCAGCATCGCCTCCGACGCGACCGGCTTCGGCGGGGTGATGATGGCCGCCTTCATCGGCAGCGTCGCGCTGACGGTCCTGATCGCCGGGGTCCTCGGATCGCGGCGGCGACCGGGCCGAGGCCGTCAACGGTCGTCCTGAGGAGTGACGGCAGCCGATGACGCGCCCGCGGGCTTTTTCTTTACCTGTCGCGTAATCGCGCACCGTTTGCGGAACGACGATGCTGCGGATGTCCGGTCGAACCGGATCATCGCGGCGGCGGGTGCGCGGCGCACCGGATGCCCCGCCCCGCAGCGTTCCGCACACAGGAGCACCGGCCATGAGCATGACTCCGGCATCCCCCGCCGCCCCGAACCAGCCCGGCTTCCTCCAGACGGATGACGGCGTGCGGCTCTTCTACCGGGATTGGGGGGAGGGGAGGCCCGTCGTCTTCTTGTCCAGCTGGTCGCTGAACTCCGACTCCTGGGCCTACCAGATGCTGGCGCTGGCGGAGCGTGAGTGCCGCTGCGTGGCTTACGACCGCCGCGGCCATGGACGGTCGAGCGATCCGGGACGCGGCTTCGACTTCGACCGGCTGGCCGACGACCTCGCCGCCCTGCTCGACCGGCTGGACCTGCGCGGCGTCACCTTGGTCGGCCATTCCATGTCCTGCGGCGAAATCATCCGCTATCTGAGCCGGCACGGCAGCGATCGTGTGTCCCGCGCCGTCCTGGTCGGCACGGTGACTCCGACCCTTGGGCGCACCGACGACGATCCGGACGGAATCGATCCCGCGGTCTTCGAGGCTTTCCGCTCGGAATGCCTGATGCGGGACTTCCCGAAATGGCTGGAGGACAACATTCGTCCCTTCCTGGCGGCGGACAGTTCGGCGGGCATGATGGAGTGGGTGAAGGCGATGGCCTTGCAGGCGTCGATGAAGGCGCTGCTGGACTGCCATCGGGCGACGACGTCCACCGACTTCCGGCGGGAGCTTCCGGGCATCGCCGTGCCGACCCTGCTGGTCCATGGCGACCTGGACGTCTCCAGCCCGCTCGGCATCACCGGGAGGAAGACCGCCGCGTTGATGCCGAACGCGACGCTGGCCGTCTACGAGGGGGCCCCGCACGGCCTGTTCCTGACGCACATGGACCGCTTTAACCGCGATCTCCTGGCTTTCCTGGATGCCCGGTAGGCGGCGCTGATACCATGGGTCTGCAAAACAACGCGAACGCTGAGAGGGAGTTGGACCGATGACGCAGGCAACGACCCGGCGCCATCCGTCCTCCCGGACCGTGCCGCGCCAGCCGGTCGGCGAGCTGCTGCGCGCATGGCGCAAGCGGCGTGGCTTCAGCCAGCTCGATCTCGCCTGCGAGGCCGACGTCTCGACCCGGCATGTCAGCTTCCTGGAAACGGGGCGGTCGCAGCCCAGCCGGACCATGCTGCTCCATCTGGCGGAACGGATGGACATTCCCCTGCGCGACCGCAACGCGCTGCTTGCCGCCGCGGGCTTCGCGCCGGTCTTTTCCGAACACCGGCTGGACGACCCGGAGATGCAGGCCGCCCGCCGGGCCGTCGACCTCGTGCTGACCGGGCACGAGCCTCACCCGGCGCTGGCCGTGGACCGGCATTGGACGCTGGTTGCGGCCAACCGGGCGGTCGCCCCGCTGCTCGCCGGCGCCGCGCCGGATCTTCTCCAGCCGCCGGTCAATGTGCTGCGCCTCAGCCTCCACCCGTCCGGGCTGGCCCCGCGGATCGAGAACCTCGCCCAGTGGCGGGCCCACATCCTGCACCGTTTGACCCGCCAGATCGACGTCAGCGCCGATCCCGTGCTGACCGCGCTGCTCGACGAGCTGAAGGGGTATCCGGCGCCCGACGGACCCGCCGTCAACGCGTCGAACGGCCGGAGCGAACCGCTGCCGTCGCACGACGGCGTGGTGGTTCCCCTGCGGCTGCGGACGGAGGCCGGGACGCTCAGTTTCTTCAGCACCACGACGGTGTTCGGAACGGCGGTGGACGTCACCTTGTCCGAACTGGCCATCGAGGCCTTCTTCCCGACCGACAGCGCCACGGCGGACGTCATGCGGCAGGCGCTTGCCCGGTCTCGACCGTCGCTTGACCACGCGAAACATCCGTGATCATGCGGACGGCATCGTCCAACTGCCCGCAGGGGATTGTGATTTGGAGCAGCACGCCGTCGGGCGTGAAGCCGTTGGTCTCGGCAAGCGCCGCGGGGAAGGCGCCAAGCCCGGCCCTGATCCTAGCCTCGTCGGCGAAGGCGCAGGTTACGGACAGGGTGGCGAAGGCGATGATCGGCTGGCGTTCGGCGGCCTGGAGACAGGCCGCCGCGGTGCCGCCATAGGCCCGCATCAACCCGCCCGCACCGAGAAGAACGCCGCCGAACCAGCGGCTGACCACCACCGCCACCCGATCCAGGCTCTGGCCGTCTATGGCCTGGAGGATCGGGCGCCCCGCCGTTCCCCCGGGCTCGCCGTCATCGTTGGACCGGTAGAGGTCGCCGATCCGGAAGGCCCAGCAATTGTGACCGGCATCCCGCTGGCTGAGCGCGGCGATGAACTCTCGCGCCTCCTCCTCGCTGTTGACCGGACCCGCCGAGGCAAGGAAGCGGCTTTTCTTGATGTCCTGCTCGAACCGCTCGTTCTTCTTAAGGGTGAACATTGCCTTTTGCCGCCATCATTCCCGCACAGCCCGGAGGCCGGCCTTCCCAGGTGCCGATGGAACGTAGTCGTGCGATGGAGACATTGCGATAGGTCCGTTCGGATTTGCGCCACACCGCCCTTCAGGCCCGGCCCTCCATGGCCTTCAACGTGCGGTCGCGGGTGGCGATCAGGTGGTCGCGCATCGCCGCCGCCGCTCCCTCGGCGTCCCGGGCGCGCATCGCCTTGCAGATGGCGACATGCTCCTCCAGCGAGGGGTCGAAGGCGTTCGGCACCTTCTCGATCACCGCGTTCCGGCACCAGGCCACCGAATCCCGCAGCGTCGCCATGATGCGGGCCAGCCGCTGGTTGGGGCAGTGGGCGAGCACGAAGTCGTGGATGACCTCGTCCACTTCCTGAAGGCGGGCCTGCCGCTCCTCCTCCGGGGCGGGGCGGCCGGCGGCGATGTAGGCTTCGGTCATCGCCTCCACCTCCGCCTCCGGGGCGTGGGGGGTGGCCAGCTCCGTCACCAGCGGCTCCAGGGCGATGCGGAGCTGGAACACCTCCATCAGGGCGTTGCGGTCGATCTCCGCCACGAAGATGCCGCGCCGCGGGTAGATGTGGACCAGCCCATCCGCCTCCAGCCGCTTGGCGGCGTCGCGCAGCGGCGTGATGCTGATGTTCCACAACGCCTTGTACTGGTCCAGCATCAGCCGCGACCCCGGCGCCAGCCGGCCGGAGATGATCTCGTTCCGCAGCCGCTCGGTGACCTGCTCGCCGATGGAGGCCGTGTCGAGGGGACCGTTGCCGTCGAGCATGGAAGACCGTTCCTCAGTGAATCGCCGCAGACGGAGGCGCCGCGTCAGGTCCGACATTTTAACACCGCGCCTCCCCCGCCTTCAAATCCGCCTTCACGTCCGTGGAGCATCGGGGACCGTCATCGCGCCGTGAACCAGGCCAGCGGCGCCATCACCAGCTCCGGGAACAGCACCAGCAGGAACAACACGGCGGTCTGCGCCAGCAGGAAGGGGCCGACGCCCTTCATCAGGTTCGACATCGACATGCGCCCGACGCCGCAGACCACGTTCAGCACCGTGCCGACCGGCGGGGTGATGAGGCCGATGGCGTTGTTCATGATGAAGAGGACACCGAAATAGACCGGGTCGATGCCGGCCTGCTTGATGATCGGCATCAGCACCGGGACCATCAGCAGGATGGTCGGCGCGAAGTCCAGCGCCGTGCCGACGATCAGAACGATGACCATCAGCGCGAGCATCAGCAGAAGCCGGTTGTCCATCACCGGGGCTAGCAGATCGGCGAGCTGGGCCGGGATGTTGGACGCGGTGATCAGCCAGGCGGAGATGCCCGCCGCCGCCGCCAGGAACATCACCACCGCCGTCGTCTTCGCCGCCGACAGCATCAGCCCGTACAGGTCGGCGATCTTCAGCTCGCGGTAGATGACCAGCCCGACGAACATGGCGTAGACCGCGGCGACCACCGCCGCTTCGGTCGGCGTGAAGACGCCGGTCTTCAGCCCGCCGATGATAACCACCGGAAGCAGCATCGCCCAGAAGGCCTCGGCGGTGAGCCGGAGCCGCTCGCGCAGCGGCACCTTGGGCGGCGTGGTCAGGATCTCGCGGCGGGCCAGCCACCACCAGGTGATCAGAAGCGCCACGCCCATCATGATTCCCGGCACGATGCCGGCCA
The DNA here is from genome assembly GCF_000632475.1 of Azospirillum argentinense. Classification (NCBI taxonomy): domain Bacteria; kingdom Pseudomonadati; phylum Pseudomonadota; class Alphaproteobacteria; order Rhodospirillales; family Azospirillaceae; genus Azospirillum; species Azospirillum argentinense. The sequence goes on along the minus strand of NZ_CP007795.1, from coordinate 601,598 downwards.
GGAACAGCTTGGTGATGGAGACCTGCCCGGCGACGCCGTACAGGATCATGCCGATCGACGGCGGGATGACCGGCGCGATGATGCCGCCCGCCGCGATCAGCCCGCCAGAGCGGTGGATGTCGTAGCCCGCCTGCCGCATCATCGGCAGCAGGATGGAGGCAAGCGCCGCCGTGTCCGCCACCGCCGAGCCGGACAGCGAAGCCATCAGGATCGCCGCGAACACCGCGACGAACCCCAGCCCGCCGCGCAGGTGGCCAACCCAGGCCATCGCCATGGCGATGATACGCCGCGACATGCCGCCGGCGTTCATGAACTCGCCGGCCAGCATGAAGAAGGGCACGGCGAGCAGCGGGAAGCTGTTGGCGCCGTCCCACATGCTCTGCACGACGATCTGAGGGTCGAGCATCCCCATGAAGGCCATCAGGGCGAGGCCGGAGACGATCAGCGCGAAGGCGATGGGAAGCCCCAGCGCCATCGCGCCCAGCAGGCTGCCGACGAAGATGAAGATGGTCACGGCGCCGTTTCCTTCAGCGTGTGCGGGCCTTTCAGCCGGTTCGGGTCCACCTCGCCCATGCCCTCCTCCTCGACCTGGATCAGCTCGTCGTCGCCGACCTTGCCGAGCGCCAGCCGGACGAGGTTCAGGATGCACATCAGCCCGATCACCCCGCCGGTCAGGTAGGTGACGCCAAAGACCCAGATCATCGACAGGCCGGTCACCGGGGCGTGGTTCGTCGCGTTCAGATCGTGCTGGAGCAGCGTGCCCTGGACGATGACCACGCAGCAGACCAGCATGATGACCTGATTGATCGCCCAGCAGACCTTCTTGCCGGCGCGCGGCAGCAGGCGGACCAGGGCGTCCACGCCGAAATGCGCCCCTTCACGAAAGCCGATCACGGCGCCGATGAAGGTCATCCACACGAACAGGAAGCGCGGAAGCTCCTCCGACACGTCGATGCCGCTGTTGAAGACGGCGCGCAGCACGACGTTGCCGAACACCATGACCAGCATCGCGGCGATGCACACCACCAGGATGCCGTCGAGGATTCTGAAGAAGAGGGTGCCGTTCCACATCACGGATCTCCGGCGGGACGTCTCCAACCCGGTCACGCGCTGCGCGACCGCACGGTGTAGCGGGCGAGCTGGTCGGGATCGACCTCCACACCCAGGCCCGGCCCGCCGGGCACGGCGAGGCACCCGTCCACCAGCGTGAAATTGTCGACCAGCAGGTCGTCGCGCAGCGGGTTGTGGGTGCGGTCGAATTCCACCATCGGCTCGTTCTGCAACGGCACGCCGAGCGCCGTGTAGGGAACCAGCGGCGCCGTCGCCAGCGCCTGGAGCGCCGCGGCGAGCGCGATGCCGGACCCCCAGATGTGCGGGACGGTCATCACACCGTGGGCGGTGGTCAGCGCCAGGATCTTCTGCCATTCGGTGAAGCCGCCGGCGCAGCACAGGTCCGGCTGGGCGATGTCGATGCAGCCCCCGGCCAGCAGCTCGCGGAAGCCGAAGCGGGTGTATTCGCACTCGCCGCCCGCGATGGGCACGTCGATGGAATCGCGCACGCGGCGGTAGCCCTGGCGGTCCTCCGGCGGCACCGGCTCCTCGAACCAGCGGACGTCGAACCGCTCCAGCGCCCGCCCGATCCGGATGGCGCCCGCCGTGTTGTAGGCGTGGTTGGCGTCGACCATGATCAGGGTGTCCGGCCCCAGCACGTCGCGGACCAGCGCCACCCGCTCGATGTCCTGGGCGATCGGCAGCAGGCCGATCTTGATCTTGATCGCCGGCAGCCCGGCCTCGCGGTAGCGCTGCGCCTCCTCGGCCAGCGCCGCCATCATGCGCGGCGTGTCGCGGAAACAGTCCGGGTAGTAGCAGCCGGTGCCGTAGGCCGCGACCTTGTCGCGGAAGGCGCCGCCCATCAGCGCGTGCACCGGCCGGTTCAGCGACTTGCCCCACAAGTCCCACAGCGCGATGTCGATGGCGCTCAGCGCCTCGATGTAGGTGCCCTTCTGGCCGAAGTCGCGGCAGAAGGAATAGAGATCCTCGAAGACCCGCACCGGCTGGTCGGCGCGGCGGCCGATCAGCCGGGGGGCCAGCACGTCGATGATGCAGCTTTCCGGCGGTTCCGCCGGTCCGTACTGCCCGCCCTCTCCCCAGCCGACCAGACCGTCGTCGGTGGTGATGCGGACCAGCAGGCTGTTGCGCTCCGGGAAAGCCGCCTGGGAGGAATAGAAGGTCTTCGCGTTCAGCGGAGTCTTCAGGACGAAGGTGTCGATCTTTTTGATGAGCATCGGGGTTCCCACGGGGAGATCGGGCGTCGGGCGGGCGCACGGCCCCACGGGCGGACTCGCGGCCCGCCCGTGGGGGACGGGACGTGCGTTACGGGTTGGCCTTGCGCAGCTGGGCGAGTTCGGATTGCAGCAGGGTCATCGTCTCGGCACCGATGGCCGCGGCGTGCTTCTCATAGACCGGCGCCACCTTCTGGAGCATCCGCTTGCGCTCCTCGGCGGACAGCTCGTTCACCTGCATGCCGAGGTCCTTCAGGCGGGCCAGCGACTTCTCCGACTGCTCGCGGTTCACCCGGCGCTCCTCGGCGCGGGCCACCGCGGCGCAGGACTGGAGCACGTCCCGCTCGGCCGACGACAGGCCGTCCCAGATCTTCTTGGAGTAGAGGATCACCGCCGGCGTGTAGGCGTGATTGGTGACCGACAGGTACTTCTGCGCCTCGTAGAACTTGCCGGTCTCGATGTTGGCGTAGGGGTTCTCCTGCCCGTCGACCGCGCGGGTTTCCAGCGCCGTGAACAGCTCGCTGAAGGCCATCGGGACGGCGTTGGCGCCCAGCGTGGAGAAGGTGTCCATGAACACCGGATTCTGCATCACGCGGATCTTGGTGCCGCCCAGATCCTCCCATTTCTGGATGGGCCGGCGGGAGTTGGTGAGGTTGCGGAACCCGTTCTCCCAATAGGCGAGATTGACCAGCCCGACGCCCTGGAGCTTTTCGGACAGCTGTTGGCCGACGGCGCCGTCGAGGATGCGGTCGGCCTCCTTCTCGTTCTCGAACAGGAAGGGCAGGTCGAAGACGCCCATGGCCGGCACCAGCGAGGCGAGCGGCGAGGTGGAGGCCACCACCATGTCCAGCGAGCCGCCGCGCACGAGCTGCACGGCTTGCATGTCGCTGCCCAGCGCGGCGTTCCAGAAGCTCTGGATCTTCATCTTGCCGGCGGACTTGTCGGCCGCGCAGGCGGTCAGCGCCGAAACCCCGGCGGCGAAGGGATGGTCCTGCGCGACGGCGGCCGAAAGGCGCATGGTGCGCTCCGCGGTCTGCGCCGTGGCCGGGACGGCGGCGAACAGTGCCGCCACGGCGACCGTCAGGACGATGGGCAGCTTATCGACGTTCATAGGGGCGCTCCTCCGATCCGCATTGTTCAGGGAGCCGGTTCTGTGCCGGTCCCGAAAGGTTGGTGACGCGCACAATGCCTGATGCATCAGGCATTATCAAGATCATTCGCGTGCGAAACCAATCTGTCGCGTCGCGGACGGGTGAGCCGCCGGAGGCGGGCATCGAAGGAGGGGCGCCCTTGGGCTTTGCGGAGTCCGGGCCGTCCGACGCCGTTCAAAGCCGATGCGGCGCGTCGGCGTCGGAAGGCAGATTGGAATCACGACGGCGCGTCGGCCGTCGACAGACGCGCGGATCGCTCAACGTCCGACAAGGACGAACATGGCGCGTGTGGGCGGTGCTCTTGGCCCGGTTCTCGGTCCGGAAAAGATGTCGATGCGGAGGGCGTTGCCCGGCCCGTCGCAATCGCCAGCCGGGGGACCCGGCTGCAAAGCAGCCTGTGCCTGGGTCCCCGAATTCTTGCGGTTTGCATCCCGTTCCCGCGCCTGTCCGCAGTGGCCGCGCCGGACACGGGAGCGCCGCCCACCGAAATCCTAGAAGGTGGGCGGAGAGTTGAGCCACAGGACCGCGGCCGGAACGGTCCCCGGATTGGCGTAGCCGTGAGGGATCTCGGACGCGAAGAACGCGGCATCCCCCGCGCTCATCCGGGTGGTCTCGTCGCCCAGGATCAGGTCGATCTCACCCGACAGCACATAGACGAACTCTTCGCCCGGATGGGTGATGCAGCCGTCGGAACGTCCCCCGACGGCCACATGATGGATGTTCACCTGAAAGGAACTGCCCGGGGCGAGCACGGACAGCGCTTCGAGCTGCACACCGTCCCGCCCGCGCAGCAAGCCGTCGGACAGGATGGGGCGATCCCCGTTGCGAACGATGATTGCCGGCTGGGCCCGCTCGGTCGGCAGCAGGTTTCCGATGTTGGTGTCGAGCGCCGTGGCGATCCTGTGCAGCGTGTTGAGCGACGGACGGGCCTTGCCCTTCTCGATCTTCGACAGCAGCGCCACCGAGCAGTCGCAGCTTTTCGCCAGGCTCGACAGGGTCATCTTGCGCGCCACGCGCAGCTCATGGAGCCGTCTGCCAAAATTTTCGGACAGAAATTCGTCCTGCATCATCCCCCGACTTTCACGCTCCGCGCAGTTTTTCCCGAAAACCGTGCCGAAACACTCCGGCGCCGTCTTCGAAGGCCGTCATCCTATCGTCCCGGACCAACCTCCGCCACAGTGATGGGGTGCCGGGAGGGTCCGTTCACAGGCTCTCGGCGCAGGCGAAAACGGCCTGCGCGAGCACATGGGCGCCCAGAACGATGTCGTCCGCCCGCGTGTCCTCCACCGGCGTGTGGCTCCGCCCGCCGATGCTCGGCACGAACAGCATCGCGGTGGGGACGCTCCGCGCCAGCACCATCGCGTCGTGGATCGCCCCGCTCGGCAATGGCATCGACCCGGCGCCGCGCGCGTCGGCGGCGTCGGCAATCAACCCCTGAAGCGTGGCGTCCAGCGACACCGGCGCCAGACGCCCGGCCTCCTCCAGCGAAACCCGCACTCCCTCCTGGCCGTCGAACTCGCCGACCAGCGCCGCCAGAGCGGCGCTCAAGCCGTCCAGCGCCACCGGGTCGAGGTCGCGGAATTCGAGCAGAAGCTCTCCCCGCTCGACGACGACGTTCACGGCGCCGGGCTGGAGCGACACCTTGCCCAGGTTCCACACGCTGTCCGCCGAACCGGTCTGGCGGAAACGGTGATGGCAGGCGTCGGCGAAGCGGTAAAGCAGGCGGGCGGCGTCGCGGCGCAGCGCGATCGGCGTCGTGCCCGCGTGGTCGGCGCGGCCGTCGAACCGCACGGCGTAGCGGCGCATGCCGAAGATCCCGGTGACCACGCCGATGGGGAGGCCGGCGGCCTCCAGCCGCGGACCCTGCTCGATGTGGGCCTCGAAGAAGGCGCGGTGCCGTTGCGGATCGAGGCGGATCGGCGGGGTGGCGTCCAGACCGGCGCTGGCCGCCTCCTCGGCGAATCCGGCCGGCAGGCCGGGGAGGTCGCCGCAGAAGGAGCGGCTGCCCAGGCAGCTCAGGAACCGGCCCTCCTCGTCGGAGAAGTCGATCAGGTCGATGCCGACCGGCGCGCCGGGGTGGGCCTCCATCCAGGCGCGGGCGATCTCCAGCCCGTAGGCGAGGCCGAGCGTGCCGTCCAGCCAGCCGCCGGTCGGCACGCTGTCGGAATGGGAACCGATCAGCACCGAACGGCCGGCGCCGGGGGCCGCGCCATACAGGTTGCCCAGCGCGTCGATGGTCGCCCCGAGACCGATCTTTTCCATTTCGCCAGCCAGCCAGCGGCGGGCCGCCAAGTCCGCCGGTGAGAGCGCGGGTCGGCAGACGCCGGACCCCACCGCGCCGAATCCCGCCAGGGTCCGCAGGGTCGCCAGAACGGCGTCGCCATTGACGTTGAGCATCGATCGGTATTCCCAGCGCCTCCGCCGACGACGGACGGGACGCTTCACAAAGTTCGGAAGAGGGGAAACGGTGGAGAAGGGGCAGGGAGCGTGCAGGCACCGGGGCACCGGCGCCGCTCCCCGCCGCCGGTTTCGTCAGGTCCCGGTCTGGCCGGCCTTGCGCATGGCGAGGCCCGCCAGGAAATAGGTCACCGCGTAGACGATGACCCGGTACATGATCGCCGAACCGGGCGGGATGCACAGGAAGGACAGCCCGTCGCAGCCGCGCTTGCCGACCTCGTGCGCGATGCGGATCGCCTCGTAGTCAGTCATGCCGATCGGTTCGGCCAGTTCGCCCAGGATGTCGCCCTCGGTCGGGCCGGCGCCGCCCAGAACGTCCATGTCGAAATGGGCGTAGACGCCGGCGGTGCCGTCGTAGGCGTGGCGCAGGTTGTCGATCACGCCCTGGATGCCCAGCTCCGTCCGGATCTTCCACATCGGCATGAAGCAGGCGCCGTTGCGCAGGTAGTGGCGGACAATCTCCGGATTCTCCAGCATGCCGCGCTCGCCGATCTCCACCAGATTGCGGATGGCGTAGCTGGGGCAGTCGCGGAACAGCTTGTCCTTCCAGTTGGTCGAACCGGCGACGTGGTCGTTCATGGTGGCCCAGTCGTAGGGCCAGCAGTCCCAGTGGGTGTCGAGGCTGATCATGCCGACCGGCCCCTTCACATGCTCGGCCACCGGCCGGCCGATCGCGTAGGAGGCGCAGGGAGAGTTCTGGCCGATGACGATCGGCACGGCGCCGGCGGCCAGCGCCGCCTTGACCTTGCGCTCGACGCCCTCCTGGGCTTCCAGGATGCGTTCGACCGTGCCCTCGTAGCTGGCTTCGAGGGGGATGTCGACGTCGCCGTAATCGACGACCTTCAGATGCTCGAAGATGTCGAGGTCGAAGTCCTGCACATAGCCGCCGCGGTAGCGGATCGACTGCTGGCGGACGCGGACGGTGGCGGCCAGCCATTCGGCCTTGTCGACGCCGCTGTACTTGGTTCCCCAGCCGGCGGCGAAGGGCGCGCCGATGATGACGGCGTCGGCGCCGGCCAAGTCCTCGTCCCGGATGGCGTAGGGGACGCCGAGGAAGGTCGGCATGTCCGCCTTGATGCGGGGAAAGTGGGTCGTGCGCCAGGTTTTGCCGGCCAGGGTATCCTGCCAGCTCGGGTAATGCGGCATGGACGGAGATGTCCTCTTCGGGGGGCTTCGGGCGACCGCGGCGGGGGAGGGGCGGCCGCGGCGGTTGCGCGGGGGCGGAGGGCCGGACGGACGGGGCCATCCGGCCGCGGGGATCACGGGGCCTGCTTGGGGAATTCGCGCAGGGCGGGCTCGTTCACGTAGCGGCCGCCGGTGATGTACTTGGCGGCGATCACGTCCCACTGGCCGGAGGTCAGCAGGTTGTCGAGCCCGACGTTGAGGACCGACTGCAGCTCGCTGTTGCCCTTGCGGACGGTCCAGGCGATCGGCAGGAAGTTCACCGGCCGGTCGTTGAACAGCATCTTCACGCCCGGCTGCTGCTCGGTGAAGCGGGTGGCGGTGAACAGATCCTCGAAGCTGGCGTCGGCGCGGCCGGCCGCCACCTCCATGAAGCCCGCGGTCAGGTTGCCGCCGGCCAGCGAGGTCATCTTGGCGTTGGGGATGGTGCGGCGCACGAAATCCTCGGCGGCCGTGCCCTGGACCACGGCGATCCGCACGTCCGGCTTGTTCATGTCGGCCAGCGACGCGAAGCGCGCCTCGTCGTTCTTCACCACGGCAACGCTGCCGAGATAGAAGATCGGCTTGGTGAAGTCGACGACGGTGGCGCGCTTGACGGTGGCGAAGGTCGCGCCGATGGACATGTCGAACTGGCCGGCCTGCAGCCCGGCGACGAAGTTCGCCCAGGTCGTCTCGATGAAGACCGGGCGGACGCCCATCTGCTCGGCGATGGCGCGCGCCGCGTCCACGTAGAAGCCGGTCAGCTCGCCCGTCTTGGGGTCCTTGGCGGTGCCGGGCGGGGAGGGGATGTAGCCGATCTTCAGCTCGCCCTGCCGGACGATCTTCTCGACCTCGCCGGCGGCCTGGGCCTTGACGGCGCCGAAGGTCACCAGGGCGCCAACCACCAGCGACGAGATCAGCGTGCGGAATGCGGACATGTTCAGCCTCTTCAATGCAGGACGCGGGCAAGGAACGCGCGGGTCCTCGCGTTGTCCGGGTTGGTGAAAATCTTGCCTGGTGGTCCCTCTTCGACGATTCGGCCGCCTTCCATGAAGACGACCCGGCTCGCGACGTCGCGCGCGAAGCTCATTTCGTGGGTGACGATCACCATGGTCATGCTTTCGGCGGCGAGTTCGCGCATGGCGGTCAGCACCTCGCCGACCAGTTCGGGGTCGAGCGCCGAGGTCGGCTCGTCGAACAGCATCAGGCGCGGGCGCATCGCCAGGGCGCGGGCAATCGCGGCGCGCTGCTGCTGCCCGCCCGACAGCTTGGTCGGACGGACGTCGCGCTTGTCGGCCAGCCCGACCTTGGCGAGAAGCTGCTCGGCGTGGCGGACCGCTTCGTCGCGCGCGACGCCCTTGACCTGGATCGGCCCCTCGATGACGTTCTGGAGCGTCGTCATGTGGGGGAACAGGTTGAAGTTCTGGAAGACCATGCCCATTTCGGCGCGCAGCCGGTTGGTCTGGCGCTCGGTGGCCAGCCGCCTCTGGCCGTCGGCCTCGACGTAGCCGACAAGCTCGTCGCCGAAGCGGACCTCGCCTTCGTCGTAGCGTTCCAGAAAGTTGATGCATTTCAAAAGCGTGCTCTTGCCGGAGCCGCTGGGTCCGATGATCGCCACGACGTCGTGGGGCTGCACGTCGAGATCGATGCCGCTCAGGACGCGCGCGCTGCCGTAGCTCTTCCCGAGGTTGGTGATGCGCAGCATAGGGGAAACTCCACCGGAGGATCGTGCGAGGATCGGTCAGGCCCGCATCTTCAGGCGCCGTTCCAGGCGCTGCGACAACCAGATCCAGGGGTAGGTGATGATGAAGAAGAAGATCGCCAGGAACGTGTAGACCTCGAGCGGACGGTAGGTCGTGGCGATGAGGTTGTTCGATTCCTGAAGAAGCTCGTAGACTGCGATCATCGATCCGAGCGTCGTCAGCTTCATCAGGTTAGCGAATTCGTTGATCAGCGGCGGGATCATCTTCTGCCCGGCCTGGGGCAGGATGATGCGACGGAGCGCCGTGAAGTGATTCATGCCGATGGATTTGGCAGCGAGAAACTGGCCGGTGTCCACCGCGTTGATGCCGGCCCGCACGATTTCCGACACATAGGCTCCGGAATGGATGCCGAGGGCGATGATGATCGAGGTCATCGCGCTGAGCTGGTAGCCGAAGATGATCGGGAAGCAGTAGTAGAGCCAGACAATCTGCACGAGCGCCGGAGTCGCGCGAATCATCTCGACATAGATGGATGTGACGGATCTTATAAAGATGCCGGACGATTCTCGGCTCACACCGACCAAGAGACCGATGAACAAACCGATGGCGGACGACAGTAACGTTATCTGGAGTGTCGTGATGGCGCCGCGTGCAAAAATCGGCCAATACTCAAGTATTATGGCAAACTGCCATTCGTACCCCATCGCCGATGCCCCTGTTCATGGTCTGGCTTTGTCGCCGACCTAATTTTGAATGGCATTCAAAATGCTCGATTGATTTGGCACTGTCAATGGGGTTTCGCGATGCGCGGGGCATCGGTTTCGGGCTTTTGAAGCGCTCAATCAGAGGTGGTGAAATGGGCCAAGGATTTCTCTTGATGCCTTGGTGCGTGGAGGCGCCGCCCGAGCAATACGGGAGGGCCCGGTGCCCGGGACGGTCGCTCCCGTCGCGTTGGCGACCGGTTCAGGCCGTGTGGTGGCGGCGGGCGTTGATAAGGATGTCGGTCCCCAGCGCCAACGCCAGGGCGACGGCGCCGCACAGGAAGACCGTGGCGTAGCTCCCACCGCTGTGGGCGAAGAGATAGGAGTAGCCGTAGCCGCTCAGCGCCTGGAACAGGGCGAAGGCGGTGGTCGCCCGGCTCCAGGCGGCGCGCTGCTCCGACGGGCTGCGCGGCAGCAATTCATGGATGCGGCCGAGCACCAGGGGAACCACGCCCGGCGTCAGGGCGCCGAGGACGACCGTCGCGGCCCCGACCACCAGCGGCTGGCCGCTGACCGCCAGGGCGGCCACGGCGACCGCCTGGAGCAGCAGCGCGATGCGGTAGGCCGCCGCGTAGCCGATCCGGTCGGCCAGCGATCCGACGGCCACCGGCCCGGCCACCGATGCCGCACCGTAGAGGACCCAGCAGAGGGCGCCGACGTCTGCGCCATGGTTCAGGCCACGGGCGACATAATCGACCAGCAGCAGCATGACCGGCACCAGCCCCAGCGCGTTCAGCGCGTATTCGGCGTAGAGCGAGCGGAGGACGCGCCCCTCATGCCACGGGGCATGCTCCACCGGCGGAGCGGCAACCGCCTGTGGTGGGGCCGACGCCGGCCAGCCGAACCAGGACAGGGCGGTCAGCAGCATCGACAGACCGCCCAGCCCCAGCCAGGTCTCGTGCAACCCCAGCCGCATCAGGGCCGGCACGGCGGTGCCCGAGGCGGCGATTCCCAGCCCGATGCCGAGGAAGATCATGCCGCTGACGAAGCCGCGCCGCGCCGCCGGGATGTGGGGCAGGATGCTGGTCGCGACCAGGACCATGATGGCGCCTCCGGCCAGACCCGAGACGAAGCGCCAGCCGAAGAACCAGCCGAGCGAGAGCGGATAGGCGCAGGCGATGAAGGCGAGGGAGGCCGTCAGCATCAGCACCCGCAGCAGGGCCCGGTTCGGCAACAGGCTGGCCAGCGGCCGGCCGAGCAGGGCGCCCGCCAGATAGCCGGCGAAGTTCGCCGCACCCAGCGTCACCGCGTCGGCGGCGGAGAACCAATGGGCCTCGATCAGCGACGGGACCAGCGGCGTGTAGGCGAAGCGCGCCAGCCCGACGGCGACGAGGCTTCCCGCCATGCCGGCGAGGGTCGCCATCCAGGCGGCGCCGTCGAGGCGGTCCATGGCCGCGGTTGCGGATGTCCTGTTCATGGGCGTGCGTCCCTGTTGCGGCTCCGCCGCGGCGGGCCGCCCGTTGACCGGGAGGAATGGGAAGGGGGGAGCCGGCGCGGCGGTCAGGAGTCCGGCATCGGCGGCAGTCCCAGGCTGGCCAGGGCGCCGCGCGCCGCCCCTTCCAGCAGGTCGCGCTCGGGGCGGATGCGGGCCAGGACGCGGATGCCCAGCAGGGTGGAGAAGAGCAGGCGCGCCGCGTCGTCGTCGGGGATGCCGGCCGGGATCGCGCCGCTCTGCCGCCCCTTGACGATGCAGCGGCGGAAGAAGTCCTCGATGGTCGTCAGTTCCGCGTTCAGGAAGTCGCGCAGGTCGGGGTTGTCCGGCCCAACCTCCAGCGCGGAGTTCACCAGCAGGCAGCCGCGCCGGCACCCGTCGCCGAGCGATCGCTCGATGCTTTCGCGCAGGAAGCCGGCGATGGCGGTGGCCGGCGATGCCGTCGCCTCGTGCCGGGCGATGCGGGCGCGCAGCGAACCGTCCAGGTAATGCTCCAGGGCGCGGCGGAACAGCGCCCGCTTGTCGCCGAAGGCGTTGTGCATGCTGGCGAGCGTCATGCGCATGCTGTCCGCCAGCTCGCGGGTGGAAGTCGCTTCGTACCCCTGGGTCCAGAAGCGGTCCACCGCCGCGTCCAGCACCGCCGTCTCATCGAACTTCCGCGGCCGAGCCATGGGTCCCGCCTTCCGAACCGGTGTTTTAGATCATATGATCCAAAATACGCCGGGCGGGGTGGCGGTCAAGGACTTTGCCATCGTGCGAACGCGGGACTGCCCTGCGCCGCCGTCGGGCCGCGACGTGCGGCGGGAGGGCAGACGCTTGGCCGCTCATGCGACGGCCATGGCGCATTGGACCGCCATTGCTCCCGAAGATTTCCATGATCAATAAGTTGATGATGTCGACGTATCAGCTTCTTGTCTTGTGAGGATTGCCGCATGAAAGACTTCGTTCAGTATACGTCGAAGAGGCCCAGCGCGGCGCAGCCCGATTGGTTGGCTACCATGGCATTGCGTGCCGTCGCCACTCTCGGGCGGCCGCTTTGCGCGCGTCGTCCTCCAACGCTTGCCGAAGATCGCGAGCCTGTCGGTCCTCTTGAAACATCAGACAGTTTGCGAAACCGTCGGTGCCACGCTTGAAACCGAAGCCAAGGCATTTTGCCTCGGTCGGCGTTGGCCGTTTTTCCAACTCTGTTCGCGCATAGTCAGGGTAGGCCTCCGAGACAAAGTAGCGCAGTTCCGCATCGGAGAACTGAATGCTCGGGAGAGCGTCCTGAAGCAGTTTGTACTCGGCTGATTTTTCCCCTTTTTCTGTTACGTAAGCAATGGTTTTGGGGAGAAGCCGATTGATTGCGACCCCATCTTTCAGCTTATCAATGGAACGCACGAATATAATGCGCTCCATTTCGGCCGTGTTCATTCCCAATACAGAACGAAATTCATCATCGAGGTCCCAGCGGACGCGAGAGTTCCAATTCGAGGCTTTTGCGGCCTGTGCTACCGTCGCTTCAAGACTCTTCTGATTTTCCGGTGTTAGAGCGCCGTCCTGCTTAAGGTTAGCCACTCCCTGAGACGCAGTTACAAATTGGAACGCTTGGTCATATCCTGCGGTATGTTTTCGAAAAGTCTCGATGAGTGCGAGCTGCATCGGTAGATCGGTTCGCAGATTTTTTGCTCTTTCTTTAGAGTATTTGCGAAAATAGACCCAATCGTACCAAACGTCTCCGTCAGGCTCGCGGTTCTGATCTTTCAAGGCGCTTTCACTGTTCACATAGTACAGACTACGGTACTCGCCGGAGGTGTAGCCCTTGCCGGGTACGGTTTCCACGCACCCGGTCAAGACGAGCAAGATGAAAGCCATCAGGGCAGGGGATTGCATAAGCGTGCGCAAGTTGACCCTCCTGGCGATTGGCCGAGCGACTGCAAAATCACGCGATCTTTTTATCACGTTGCTTTTGCAAAAAAAGTGATCGTGCGCGCCACTTTACCGGGAGATGCATTGAGCAAGAAGCGCATTCCGTTGTCGCAATCCGCCGTGGCCGATAAAGCCCCCCGGCAAAAGCGCTGACTCACTGAGGGAGTGACCAAAACGCGCGAGCCATGACGAGATTTCCCATCCATGACGGGGAGGAGCGAGTACCGGCAGCGTTGCCGATCCGGCAAAGCCTGATCAGCCCTACGCAAGACCCTTTGGCGACAGGGCCTTAGCCCAATGGCGTCAGTTCGCCCAGCAGGGTCGGCAGCAGTTCGGCCACCGTGGGGTGGATGTGGACGGCGCGTTGCAGGGTGGGGTAGGGCGCCTTGGCGTACATCAGGTCGAGCACGGCGTGGATGGCCTCGTCGCCGCCGGGACCGAGGATGGCGGCACCCAGGATTTCCTGACTGTCGGCGTCGACGACGATCCGCATGAAGCCCTGCGTCTCGCCCTTCTCGACCGCGCGCCCGACGCGCGTCATCGGCCGCATGCCGACCAGCGCGCGTCGGCCGGAGCGGCGGACCGCCTCGTCGGTCATGCCGACGCGGGCGAGCGGCGGGTCGGTGTAGAGTGCGTAGGCCTGGATGCGGTCGTCCACGCTGCGCCGATCCCCATCGAGCAGGTTCGCCGCGACGATCTCGAAGTCGTTATAGGCGGTGTGGGTGAAGGCGCCGCGTCCGTTGCAGTCGCCCATCGCCCAAATCCCCGGCACGTTGGTGCGCAGCGTGTCGTCCACCGTGATGGTGCCGCGGGCGTCGGTCGCCACCCCAGCCCGGTCGAGCCCGAGGTCGTCGGTGTTGGGCACGCGCCCCACCGCCAGCAACGCGTGGCTTCCCACCACCGATGGCGCGCCGGAGGCGCAGGCCACGCCCACCTCCACGCCATCGGCGTGCGGGGCGAAGCGGATGCAGTCGGCCGACAGGCGGACCGTCACCCCCTCCGCCTCCAGCAGGTCGCGGATCGCGGCGGAAACGTCGGGGTCCTCGCGCGGGATCAGCCGGTCGCCCTTCTCCACGACGGTCACCTCGGCGCCGAAACGGAGGTACATCTGCGCGAATTCCAGGCCGATGTAGCTGCCGCCGACCACCACCAGATGCCGCGGCACCCGGTCGAGGTCGAGGATCGTGCCGCTGGTCAGGATGCCGACGTCGCGCACCCCCGGCATGTCCGGCACCGCGGCGCGGGCGCCGACGTTGATGAAGATGCGCTCCGCCGTCAAAACCTCGTCGCCGACGCGCACGCTGTTGGCGGATTCGAAGCGGGCATGGCCCTGCAGCACCCGGCAGCCGGGCATGCCGCGCAGCCAGCCTTCGACGTTCTGGCGCGACCGGCCCGAGATGGCGTCCTTGCGCGCCTTGACCTTGGCCATGTCGACGCGCACCGGGCCGTCCAGCATCACGCCGTATTCGGCGGCGCGCTGCGCCATCCGCGCCACGCGGGCGCTGGCGACCAGCGTCTTGGTCGGGGTGCAGCCGGTGTTGACGCAGGTGCCGCCGAACAGCTTGCGTTCGACGACCGCCACGGTCATGCCGGCGGCGGTGAGGCGCCCGGCGAGCGGTGGCCCGGCTTGGCCGGCTCCAATGATGATGGCGTCGACCATGGCGTGCTCCTGCAGCCGGACCTGGGTGTCGGGAACCGTCGCCGGCTGGATGCCGGCGCCGGTCGGGCCGCAAGCAAAGCTAAGTGTGGCCGGTGGCCGGTCAAGGCCGGCCAAACAGGCGGCAGGGTCCGAGTCGCCGCCCGTTTGGCCGCCGGAGGCATCCATGCGTACGCCCGCAATCGGCGGGGTGGTTCGGAAGCGGACCCGGTGTCCAACCGCAGCCCGCGATCGGACCGGCTTCGTAGCGGGCGAGCGGCCGAATTTGTTCTTGTTTCATACTGATCCGGCGAGCGATTTTCCGCCTTTTTGGAAACCACTGGTTTTGAGTTCAATCGAGCGGCGACACCCTTCCGTGTGTCCTATCCTAATGCAGACGATTTATGCGTGCTCTCGCGGCTTGCAAGAAACTATTGGAAAAATAAGGATTCACACGGGCATATGCCGGCGATATCAATGAGTATCGCGTCACATAATCAGCGTATACACCAATAATTAGCTCTTAATAGTGTATCGATGCAGCCTGGACCGGCGTGCGTGCCGGCCGCGTGACGTGAGGGCTGAAAGACCGTGGCGAATCCAACCTTCACTATGATCGGCACCAACGGTTTCGGCCTTTCCGACATCGGAAGCGAGGCCGCCCCAGTGTTGTCGGACATCGATGGTGATGGCGATCTCGATCTCCTGGTCGGCAACGCGGACGGAAACACGCTTTTCTTCCGGAACACCGGAACGACTCTGTCGCCGACCTTCACGCTGGACAGCACCAATCCCTTCGGGATCAGCAACGTCAGCGCGGGCGGTGCGCTTCCCGGTCTGGTGGACATCGACGGCGACGGCGATCTCGACCTGTTCATCGGCAACCACGCCGGCACCACCCTGTTCTACCGCAACAATGGAACCTCAGCGCAGACGCCGACCTTCTCGCTGGAAGGCACCAACCTGTTCGGCATCCAGAGCGCCGGCAGTTACGGGGCGCTGAGCTTCGCCGATCTGGATGGCGACAACGATTTCGACCTCCTGATCGGCGGCGCCGATGGGAATATTTTCTTTTACCGCAACAACGGCTCCACGCAAGCGCCGACCTTCTCTCTGGAAGGGACCAATCCCTTCAACCTTCCCCCCGACCTCGACGGCTACGCGTCGCCCGCGCTGGCGGACATCAACGGGGACGGTCTCGTCGACCTCGTCACCAAGAGCACCGTCTACGTCAATGTCGGCACGGCGGCCGCGCCGACCTTTTCGCTGTTCGCCACGAACCCCTATGGGAATACCGGTCCCGGAGCGTACCCGCGGCCGGCGCTGGGCGATCTCGATGGCGACGGCGACATTGATATGGTGGTCGGCGTGGACGGCGGCGATGTGGAGTATTTCCGCAACCTCGCCCCGGTGGTCGTGACGCTGGGCGATGGCGGAAACACGATCGCGCTGTCGCAGATCAACACGCTGACCGGCGGCACCGGCGTCGACGTGGTGTCGCTGGTCGAGATCGGGGCGACCTACACCGTCTCCGGGGTCGAGACGCTGACCGGCAGTTCCGCCACCGACGTCGTGATCCTGGGCGGTGCCGACAACACGATTCTGGTGAGCGGCGTCGAGACGCTGACCGGCGGTGCGGGCACCGACGTGGTGACGCTGGGCTCCCTGGGCAAAACAATGCTGGTGGGCGGCGTCGAGACGCTGACCGGTGGCATCGGCACCGATGTGGTGATTCTGGGCAGCAGCGGCAACACGATGCTGGTTGAGGGCATCGAGACGCTGACCGGCGGCATCGGCACCGACGTGGTGACGCTGGGCGACAGCGCGGGCAACACGCTGACCGTGTCGAAGCTGGAAACGCTGACGGGCGGCGTCGGAAACGACGTCGTGACGCTGGGCAGCGGCGGCAACACGGTGCTGGTGACCGGCGTCGAGACGCTGACCGGCGGCACCGGCACCGACGTGGCGATGTTGAACAGCCTCGGCAACACGGTGCTGGTCCGGCTGATCGAGCAGGTGCTCGGCGGCACCGGCACGGACAACGTGACGTTGGGCACCGGTGGCAATTCGTTGCTGATACGGGGCGTCGAAACGCTGACGGGTGGAACCGGCACCGATGTGGTGACGCTGAGCAGCGGCGGCAACACGGTGGCTGTGAGTCTCGTCGAAACGCTGATCGGTGGCACCGGCGTCGACATCGTGAGCCTCGACAGCAACGGCAACACGCTGTTGGTCCGGTTGACCGAGACGCTGATCGGTGGGGCCGGCGCCGATTTCGTGACGTTGGGCACCGGTGGCAACACGGTGGCGGTGAGTCTGGTCGAAACGCTGATCGGCGGCGGTGGCGCCGACACCGTGAACCTGGACAGCAACGGCAGCACGCTGACGATCCGGTTGATGGAGACGGTGATCGGCGGGGCCGGCACCGACATCGTGACCGTGGGCACCGGCGGCGCCACGATGCGGGTGAGCGGCGTCGAGACCTTGACCGGCGGTGTCGGCACCGACGTGGTGACGCTGCTCACGGGTGGGAACACACTGACGGTGTCCCTTCTGGAATCGTTGATCGGCGCCTCCGGCGTCGACGTTGTGACGCTGGGCGGAGCCGGCA
Source organism: Azospirillum argentinense (assembly GCF_000632475.1). Lineage (NCBI taxonomy): Bacteria > Pseudomonadati > Pseudomonadota > Alphaproteobacteria > Rhodospirillales > Azospirillaceae > Azospirillum > Azospirillum argentinense. The sequence continues at coordinate 584,496 of NZ_CP007795.1, read as the reverse complement.
GCACCATGCTGGTGAACGCTCTGGAAACGTTGATCGGTGGCACCGGCACCGACGTGGTGACGGTCTCCGCCTCCGGGATGACCACGCTGGTCGGCGGCATCGAGACGCTGAACGGCAACTCCGGCCGGGATATCGTGACGCTCGTCGACGGCGGCAACACGATGTCGGTGTCACGGTTGGATTCCCTGATCGGCGGTTCCGGCACCGACGTGGTGTCCTTCGGCACGACGTGGGGCAACACCTTGATGGTCAGCGGCGTCGAGACGCTGACCGGCGGCACCGCGACCGACGTTGTGACGCTGGGCAGCGACGGCAACACCATCGAGGTGTCGGAGGTCGAGACGCTGTTTGGCGGCTCCGGCACAGATGTCGTGACGCTGGGCAGCGGCGGCAACACGCTGCTGGTCCGGTTGCTGGAGACGCTGACCGGCGGTTCCGGCACCGACGTCGTGACGTTCGGCACCGGCGGCAACGTGATGACGGCGAGTGGTGTCGAAACGATCAAGGGCGGCAGCGGCCTCGACATCGTGACGCTCGGCGACAGTGCCGGCAATACGCTCACAGTGTGGCGGATCGAGACGCTGATCGGCACGTCTGGCACCGACCTGGTGGAACTGGGCAGCGCCGGCAACACGCTGCTGGTGGACGGTGTCGAGACGGTGGTCGGCGGCATCGGCACCGACCTGGTGGAACTGGGCAGCTCCGGCAACACGCTGCTGGTGAGCGGCCTCGAGACGCTGACGGGCGGCATCGGCACCGATGTGGTGACGCTGGGCAGTTCCGGCAACACGCTGCTGGTGAGCGGTGTCGAAACGTTGACCGGCGGCGCCGGCACCGACGTGGTGACTCTCGGTGACAGCGTGGGCAACACGCTCACGGTGTCAGACGTGGAGACGCTGATCGGCGGCGTCGGCACCGACGTGGTCACCTTCTCCCCGGCCGGCAACCAGGGAACCCTCTTCGTCTCCGGTGTCGAGACCGTCTACACGCCGTTCCAGACGTTGACGCTCAGTGGCACCGACACGCTGATTGCGATTTCGGCCAGCCCTTCCGCACCGGTGCTTACACCGGCGTCGGACAGCGGCGTGGCCGGTGATGCGGTGACGAACGCGTCGCAGCCCACGCTGAGCGGAACCGCCGACGCTGGCAGCGTCGTGCACCTCTACGCAAACGGTGTCGAGATCGGGACGGGGACGGCCAACGGCTCCGGCGACTGGTCGCTTGCTCCCGGCTCGGTGCTTGCGGATGGCGTTTGGACGCTAACGGCCAAGGTGATCACGTCTGGCGTCGAGAGCGGTGCGTCCAACTCCCTCCTGGTGACGATCGATACGAGCGCTTCGGCGCCGAGCGGTCTGACGCTTGAGGCCGGCTCGAACAGCGGGTCCACCTCCGACACTCTGACCAACGTGGCGGCACCGGTGATCACCGGCAGCGTTGCCGAAGCTGGCGTGGTCGTGCTGTACGAGGGCGCGACGGCTCTGGGCACGGTGACCGCTGCGGCGGCCGGCGCCTGGAGCATCACCGCGGCCTCGCTGAACGACGGCGCTCACACGCTGACCGCCACGGTGACCGACGTAGCGGGCAACACCTCGTCCGCCTCGACCGCGCTGACCGTCACCATCGATACCGAAGCAAGCGCTCCGACGAGCCTTGCCCTGGCGATGGCGTCGAACAGTGGCTTGTCCACGGACACGCTGACCAACGTGGCGGCGCCGGTGATCACCGGCAGTGTCGCCGAAGCCGGGGTGGTCGTGCTGTACGAGGGTGCGACGGCTTTGGGCACGGTGACCGCTGCGGCGGCCGGCACCTGGACGATGACGGCGGCCTCGCTGGGCGACGGCGCGCACACGCTGACCGCCACGGTGACCGACGCGGCGGGCAACACCTCGTCCGCTTCGACTGCGCTGACCGTCACCATCGACACGAACGCTTCGGCACCGAGCGGTCTGACGCTGGAGGCCGGCTCGAACAGCGGTTCGACCGCGGACACGCTGACCAACGTCACCACTCCCGTCGTTGTGGGCAGTGTTGCCGAGGCTGGCGTGGTCGTGCTGTACGAGGGCGCGACGGCTCTGGGTACGGTGACGGCTGCGGCGGCCGGCGCCTGGAGCATCACCGCGGCCTCGCTGAGCGACGGCGCTCACACGCTGACCGCCACGGTGACCGACGTAGCGGGCAACACCTCGTCCGCTTCGACTGCGCTGACCGTGACCATCGATACCGAAGCAAGCGCTCCGACGAGCCTTGCCCTGGCGATGGCGTCGAACAGTGGCTTGTCCACGGACACGCTGACCAACGTGGCGGCGCCGGTGATCACCGGCAGCGTTGCCGAAGCTGGCGTGGTCGTGCTGTACGAGGGCGCGACGGCTCTGGGCACGGTGACCGCTGCGGCGGCCGGCGCCTGGACGATGACGGTGGCCTCGCTGGGCGACGGCGCGCACACGCTGACCGCCACGGTGACCGACGCGGCGGGCAACACCTCGTCCGCCTCGACCGCGCTGACCGTCACCATCGACACGAACGCTTCGGCACCGAGCGGTCTGACGCTGGAGGCCGGCTCGAACAGCGGTTCGACCGCGGACACGCTGACCAACGTCACCACTCCCGTCGTTGTGGGCAGTGTTGCCGAGGCTGGCGTGGTCGTGCTGTACGAGGGCGCGACGGCTCTGGGTACGGTGACGGCTGCGGCGGCCGGCGCCTGGAGCATCACCGCGGCCTCGCTGAGCGACGGCGCGCACACGCTGACCGCCACGGTGACCGACGCGGCGGACAACACCTCGCCCGTCTCGTCCGCGCTGACCGTCACCATCGATACGGGGGCGCCGTCGGTTGCCGTCGCGTTGGACAAAACGACGCTCGGGGTGGGGGAGACGGCTACCGTCACATTCACCTTCAGTGAGGCTCCGGTTGGCTTTTCCCTTTCGATGGTCAGCGCACAGAGCGGGACGCTGTCGGACCTGTCCGTTCTGCCCGGCAGCGACGGGTTGGTTTACACGGCCACGCTGACCCCAAGCGTGGAAACGGTCGCCTTTGACAGCCGCATCACCGTCGCCACGAGTTGGAGCGACGTTGCCGGAAACACGCCGGCGGCGGTGGGGACCTCGGCCGGCTACGCCATCGACACCCGGAGCCCACCCGGCAACACGGCTCCCCTCATTGACGGTGCCGTGGCCGGCCAAGCGGTCGACGATACTGCCAGCCGCCAGCCCTTCACCACCATGACGGTCTCCGACAACCAGACCGCCCAAGCCCAGACGGTCGTGGTGACGGTCCGCGATTCGGGCGGCACGGTCGGTGACGCCACCGGTACTTTCACAGCCGCCAGCCTCACCGCCAGCGGGTTTACCAGGTCGGCCGCCGGCATCTACAGCCTGACCGCCGGTTCCGCGGCCGCCGCCCAGGCTGCCCTGCGGCTGCTCGACTTTCAGCCGGTGTCCAATCGGACCGCTCCAGGCACCCAGGAGACCACGGCCTTCACCGTGACGGCCACCGACGCGGACGGCGCGTCGGCGACAAACACCACGACCAGCATCAACACCCTGTCGATCAACGACGCCCCGGTGCGGGCCCAGGCGCTCGGCACCCGCAACCTGGACCAGGGGCAAGCCTTTTCCTACACGATTCCGGCGGGGATCTTCACCGACGCCGACACCGGAGACAGCCTCACCCTCAGCGCGGCCAGCGGCGATGGATCGGCGCTGCCCGCGTGGCTCAGCTTCGATGCGGCGACCGGGCGGTTCTCCGGCACGCCGGGCAACGCCGACATCGGCACCCGGACGGTGCGCGTCACCGCGACCGATTCCTCCGGCGCCACGGTTTCGGACCTGCTGACCATCGAGGTCGCCAACGTCAACGACACGCCGGTCGCGGCGAATGACACGGGCGACACCGACCGGCTCACGCCGGTCACAGTGGTCGCGTCGAGCGGCGTGCTTGCCAACGACACGGACCCCGATGTCGGTGACCGCCTGACCGTCAGCGCGGTGAACGGGGACGCCGCCAACGTCGGCCGGGCCATCACGCTGGCCGGCGGCGGCCGGCTGACGCTGAGCGCCGACGGTGGCTACAGCTTCGACCCGGCAGGCGGCTACGGCACGCTGCTGTTCGGCCAGACCCGGCAGGAGACGGTCAGCTACACCGTCACCGACCAGGCCGGGGCAACCTCCACCGCGACGCTGACCATTACGGTCCGGGGGGTCAACACCGCCCCGGCGGTGCAGGAGGCGAAGCACGTCGCCATCGACCAGAACTCCAGCCGCGTCGGCCTGTCGATCGACAAGCCGGTCGATCCTGAGGGCGACCCGCTGACCATCACGGTCACCGGTCTGCCCACGGTCGGGGCGCTCCAGCGGTACGACGGCACGGCGCTCGCCATCGGCGACACGCTGACGCCGGACCAGCTCGCCGCGGTGATCTACACGCCGCCCTTCGGCGCCACAGGGGCCGTCGGGTCCTTCAGCTACGCCGTTTCCGACGGGACCCATCTGGTCGGCCGTGCGGTGACGATCAGCCTGACGCCGGTGCAATGGCTGAGCATCACCCCGTCCAGCCTGTCGATCGCGGAGGGCAACAGCGGGTCCACCGGCCTGACCTACACCATCACCCGGCGCGGTGACACCTCGGGCGCCACCACGGTCAAATGGCAGGTCGACACGACCGGCCTGAGCGGCAGCCTTGCCGATGCGGCCGATTTCGGCGGCACGCTGCCCAGCGGCACCATCACCTTCGCTGCGGGCGAGACCAGCAGGACCATCACCGTTCCGATCAGCGGCGACCGGCAGGTCGAGGCCAACGAGCGTTTCCGGGTCCTGCTCTTCTCCCCCTCGACCACGGTGGCCGACGCCAAGATCACGGTGGAGAACGCGACGGCGATCGGCACCATCCTCAACGACGACCATGCCGCCACGATCATGGCGGTGACCGGCCCGGCCGCCGGCCGCTATCTGGCGGCGCGTGGCGACACGCTGGACTTCACCGTCGCCTTCAGCGACGCGGTGAGCGTCTCCGGCACCGGCGCACCGCGGCTGGCGCTGACCGTCGGAACCCAGACCCGCTACGCCACCTTCCTGCGCGTGGAGTCCGGAAAGCTGGTGTTCCGCTACGCCGTAGCTGCGGACGATCTGGACAGCGACGGCATCGTGGTCGCCGGGACCATCGACCTGAACGGCGCGCAGATCCGCGACAGCGCCGGCAACGCCGTCACCAACCTGTCCTTCGGCAGCGCGGCGCCGGTCACCGGCCATGTGCTGGTCAACGTCCGCGGCGGCCACGCCATCGACGGCTACATCGCCGGCGCCACGGTGTTCGCCGACGCCAACGCCAACGGCCAGCTCGACCCCGGAGAGGCGTTCGGGACCACCAACGCGGTGGGCAGCTGGTCGATCCCCGGCGGGTCCGGCCCCATCGTCATGATCGGCGGCACCGACATTTCGACCAACCTGCCCTTCACCGGCGTCTACGAGGCGCCGGGCTCGGCGTCCGTCATCACGCCGCTGACCACCATCATCATGGGCATGGCGGGGCTCGCCGGAACGGACAGCGCGATCGCCGCGGCGGCGACCGAATTGAAGAGCAAGCTCGGCCTCGACGCTGGCCTCGATCTCCTCACCTACGACCCCATCGTCGCGGTGACCACGACCGGGGCGGACGCCGCGGCCATCGCGACCGCGCTGAAGACGCAAGCGGCCGCGGCCAGCGTCGCCAACGTGATCGTCCAGGGCAGCGCCGTGCTCGCCGGGGTGGTGATCGGCACGCCGCGGGCCAGCGGCGTGATCGGGCGGGCGCTGGTCGGTGCCATCGCCGACGCGATCAAGGCCGTGCCGGCGGGCGGCACCATCGACCTTGCCGATCCGGTGGTCATCGCCGCCATCCTGGCCGCCGCCGGGGCGCGGATCGGGGCCGTGGACAGCGTGAAGCTGGCCGCGGTGACGGGCGGTGCCGCCAACGTCATCGCCGCCTCGAACGGCGCGGTGATCACCGCCGGCACGACCAACAGCGGCGGTATCGACGGGCTGACCCAGATGGCCCAGGCCCAGGTGGTGGCGCAGGGCACGGCGGCCGACGAGCTGCGCAGCGGCACCGCCGCGGGCGACGTGTCGGGGGCCGTCACCGCCTTCACCGGCACCAACCTCCAGCAGCAGATCAGCGCCGCCCAGGTGGCCGTGGTCATCCCGTCGCGCCTCGCCATCGCGGCGACCGACGCCGACAAGCGCGAGGGAGACAGCGCAACCACCGCCTTCACCTTTACGGTCACCCGCGCCGGCAGCACGAGCGGCGTCCTGACGGTGGCTTGGACGGTGGCGGCCGGCGACGGACCCGGGGGCACCACGCTCGACGCCGCCGATTTCGGCGGGACCCTGCCGTCAGGCACGGTCTCCTTCGCCGACGGCGAAACGACCAAGACCATCACCATCCTGGTGTCGGGCGACACGGACATCGAGCCGGACGAAACCTTCACCGTCACCCTGTCCAACCCGTCCGTCACGGCGACGGCGATCGAGACCGCTTCGGCGTCGGGGATCATCCGCAACGAGGACCCGGTCGACCCGGTGCTGACCCTGCCCGGCGCGCAAACGGTGGTGGCGGGAACGGCCGCGGCCATCGCCGGCCTGTCGGTGATGGACGGCGACAGCGCCACGGTGACGGTGACCCTGACGCCCGGCAACGGCAGCCTCGGCCTCGCCGGCCCCGCTGCGGTCAGCACGGCCGGCGATGGCACCGTGACGGTCAGCGGCAGCGTGGCCGACGTCAACACGACGCTCGCCTCGCTGGTCTTCACCGGCACCGGCGGACAGACGGCGGGCAGCATCGCGGTGACGGTGGCCGACGGCGACCCGCTGACGCCGGACGCCTCGGGCACGCTCGCCATTGCCATTCAGTCGCCGCCGGCCAACGTGCTGCCGAGCAGCCCGACCCTGGTCGCCGGCCGCTCGACCGAGGTGCTGGGGCTGGAGATCACGGACATCGACGGCGGCACCATGACCGTCGTGCTGACGCCGACCAACGGCACGCTCACCCTGCCGCTCTTCGGCTCGGCCACGACGAGCGACCTCGGCAACGGCAAGGTCCGGCTCACCGGCTCACTGGAGGACGTGAACCGCACGCTGCAGCAGCTCGAATTCACCGCGACGCACAACGTCACCAGCGCGTCGATCCGGTTCGAAGCCTCCGACGACCAGCCACTGACCCCCGACGCCGACAGCCTGCTGGTCATCGGCGTGCTGTCCTCGCCGGAGCACACGGCGCCCACCGCCCTGTCGGTGATTTCCGGCGTGGCAACGGCGGTGACCGGCCTGTCGGTCAGCGACTATGACAGCCCGACCCTGCAGGTCACGCTGACCCCCACCAACGGCGCGCTGGCATTGACGGCGCAGGGTGGGGTGACCCTGACCCAACCGTCCGCGGGCGTCTGGCGCCTGCTCGGCACCCAGGCCAACATCACGGCCACGCTGGCCACCCTGACCTTCACCGGCACGACGGGCGAGACCTCCGGAACGATCCGGGTGACGACCAGCGACCTCGGCACGCTGACGACCGACGCCGAAGCGACCATCGCGGTGACCATCGCCGATCCGGCGACCCTGGTCGCCCCGACGCTCACGCTGCCGCAGCCGATCACGCTGGACCAGGGCCTCGACACGGCGCTGACGGGCATCCAGGTCACCGATCCGGACAGCCCGTCGATCACGGTGACGTTGACGCCGTCCCAGGCGACCCTGGGGGCTACGGCGGCGGGGCAGGCGAGCGTCGCGACGGCGGGCAACGGAACGCTGACCATCAGCGGGTCGGTCGCCGACGTGAACGCGACCCTGGCCGCCCTGCGGATCACCGGCGCCACCGCCGCCACCGCGACGGTCGCGGTGACGGTCAGCGACGGCCTCACCACCCCGGCCACCGGCACGCTGACCTTGCCGATGGTCGACGTCACCCCGCCCGGCAGTCCGACCATCACCGCGGTGAGCACCGACTCCGCCGGCACGCTGCCGGTGACGGTCACCAACACCAACCGCAACCGGCTCTTCGTCCGCGGCACGGCCGAAGCCGACAGCCAAGTTGTCCTGTCCGACGGCGGGACGGAGGTGGCGACGGTCACCGCCGACGCGCAAGGCGCCTGGGTCGTCGATCTCAGCGCGACGCCGCTCCCGGACGGCACCCACGCCTTCACCGCGCGGGCGACCGACGCGGCCGGCAATACCGGCTTGGCGTCCGGCGTCCTGTCGGTGACCATCGACACCATCGCCCCGCCGACGCCGTCGGTGGTCTTCAACGACGCGTCCATCGACCAGGCCAGGCAGGGCAACGTCGGATTCGCCCTGTCCGGCGGGGAAAGCGGGACGACCTACCGCTGGACGCTGTCCTCCTCGGGCGGCGGCGGTTCTCTGACGGGGACCGGAACGCTCACCGCGTCGGACGGCACGGTTGGCGGAATCGACGTGTCCGGTCTGCTCGACGGCACCCTATCCCTGTCGGTCACGCTGACCGACGCGGCGGGGAACGTCTCGGAGGCCGGGACGGCGACCGCGGCGAAGGCGGCGGGAGCGGTGGTGGACGGCACGCAGGTCCAGACGCTCTCGTCGCAGTCCAACGGACGGGCCGTCAGCACCGTTGTGGTCCAGGCCCCCGCCAACGGCCGCGTGGAAGACCCCAGCAGCCCGAATCCCGGGCTGGCCGACGTGCCGCTGGTCCGGGAGACGGTGACCGATCCCTCCACCGGACAGCCGGCCGTGATGACGACGCTGCAAGTCGGCCTGCCGACCAGGGTCGGGGTGACGGCGAGCGGCCCGGCGGCCCGCGAGGGCACGACCCTGGCGGAGGCCGACCTGATCCGCGCGATCGAGGAGCGGACGGTCGCGGGATCGGCCTCGCGCTCCGACCTCTCCAGCGGTGGCGCCCGTTTCCTGGGCACGCTGTCGCAGCAGACACCCGTGCTTCTGCGCACGCTCGCCTTCGCCGCGTCCGGCACGCCCGGGGGGGCGGTCCATGTCGCCGGCACCGCTCAGGAGGCCGGCCTGCCGACGGCGCTGGTCATCGACACGACCGGGGTTGCGGGGCCGCTGACCATTCAGCTCGACCATGTGGCTTTCGCCGCGGTCATCGGGTCGGCGACGTTGACCGGGGGTGAGGGCAATCAGGTGGTCTATGGGGACTCCGGTGCCCAGTCGATGATCCTCGGCCCCGGCGACGACTTCCTGTCGGGCGGCGGCGGCAATGACACGGTGGCCAGCACGTCCGGCAACGACACGCTCTATGGCGACGCCGGCGATGACCTGATGCACGGTGGCGACGGCGACGACCTGATGAACGGTGGGTCCGAGAACGACACGATGGGTGGCGGCGGCGGGCGGGACACCATGGGTGGCGGCACGGGCAACGACATCCTGTTCGGCGAGAACGGCGACGACATCCTGTTCGGCGAGGAGGGCGACGACGTCCTGGTGCTCGGCGCCGGCTCGGACATGGCCGACGGTGGGGCCGGGAACGACACGCTGTTCGGCGAGGAGGGCGACGACACGCTGTTCGGTGGGAACGGTGACGACATCCTGTCGCTGGGGGCCGGGAACGACATGGCCGACGGCGGGGATGGCAACGACACGCTGTTCGGCGGAGCCGGCGACGACGTCATGGTCGGTGGTGGGGGGGATGACGTGCTGTTCCTCGACCAGGGCGCCGACACGGTGTGGGGCGGCGCCGGGGCGGACACCTTCGCGTTCGGCGGGGCTTCCGGCGGATCGATGGTGATGGACTTCACCGCAGGCACCGACCGGCTGGCGCTCTTCGATCCCTCGCTCGATCTTGGAAGAGTGATCGTGTCGGCACGGGTCGTGGGCGGCAACACCGTGCTCGACCTGCGTCCGGGGGTGAGCGTCACCATCGTCGGGCAAGCCGGTGACGTCGCCCGCTGGTTCGCCTGACCGGGAGGGCGGGCGGACACGCGCCCCCCTCCTTACGCGTTGTTGGCCGAGGAAACGGCGGTGCTATCGTTGGATATGGCTGCGCGTCTGCTGAGGCTTTTTCCGGGACCGCCCGAAGACGTCGCTTTGGCGGGGCTCTATCTGTCCGACGCGCTCCACACCCTGGGCAGCGCCGCGGCGCCCTTCGTCTATGCGAGCTTCGTCGGCAGCCTCGACGGGCGCATCGCCGTGTCGGACACCGTCACCGGAGCCAGTCACCTTCCGGTCGAGATCACCAGCGAGAACGACTTCCGCCTGTTTCTTGAATTGCAGGCTCAGGCCGATTGTCTGGTCACGCATGGCGGATATCTGCGCGACCTTGCCGCAGGACGGCTGGACGACGTGCTTCAGATCGGGACGCGCACCATGGACCACGACCTCGCGCGGTGGAGGCGCGAGAACGGCTTGTCCGCCCAGCCCGCCGTCGTGATCGCCAGCGCCAGCCTCGATTTTCCGATTCCGGACTCCGTCATCCGGCAGAAGCAGCGCGTTCTGGTCGCGACGGGCCGGCAGGCCCCGCCTGGGCGGGTCGATGCGCTGAGGGCGCGCGGCTTCCCGGTGATCGTGGCGGGTGAGGGAACATCGGTGGAGGGGGCGCCGCTGGTCCGCGAACTCGGCGCGCTCGGCTTCCGCAGCGTGTATCTGCTGACCGGCCCCCGCATGCTGTCCACCATGCTGCGGGATGGGGCGCTGTCCCGGCTCTATCTCACCATCACCCACCGTGTGGTGGGCGGCGAGGATTTCCACACCATGGCGACGGGGCCACGGTTGGGAAGCGCCGGCCGTCTGCGCCTGTCGACCCTGCATTACGACGCTGCGGAGCCGGATGGCACGGGCCAGTGGTTCGCCCGGTTCGAGCCGGTGCGCCCGGAGCGACACGTTCAGGCGGGGCCTTGATCGGGGATCTTGTCAAAACAGACGAGCGGGCAGCGGAGACGAGGCTCGCCGCTGCCCGCCGTCAAGTCGCGGTCATGGGCATGATGAGGCACACGGCTTCGCCGTTACCGCGCCGTCAAAGCTGTGCGCAGGCGTAGGCGTTGATTTCGGTGCCGACGGCGATCACACGGATTTTCGGTTTGCGCCAAGTCTTCATGATGCGCTCCCTCGCTTTCCAATTGGATGGACGGACCATTCGTGGTCGAGTCCTCTTAAGGAAGCCTACTGACCCAATCCTGGCGCGGCCATTCTCCGAATGGATAGTGGGATGGAAAATACGTATGGAGAATTTGCGGTGAAGGCAAGCCGAATTTATTATGTTTCCGCGTTGAGTGGCGGGTCAATCCCAAAGCGATCTCCAAATGCGTGCTTGAGACGGTGTGCTTGATCGCCACACCATGAGAATGCATTTCTTCGGAAAGACCAGCATGGAACCGACCCGATGACGAGGAATGGTGTTCCGGTTGCGTTGCTTGCGCTTTTGATCGGCTGCGGCACGGCGCGGGCCGAGGACGGTTATCCCACCTACGCCCGCGTCGATTATGTCCTCGGCTGCATGCTGTCCAACGGCCAGGGGCCGGACGTCGTGCGCAAATGCTCCTGCAGCATCGACGAGATCGCCGCGCATTTCCCTTACGACAGCTACGTGGCGGTCGAGACCGCGCGGGGCATGCAGGAGGCCCCCGGCGAGCGCGCCGCGCTGATGCGCGACGTCGGGTGGATCAAGGACCTGCTGAACGAGTTCCGGCAGGCCCAGGTCGCCGCCGACCTGAAATGCTTCTGACGGGTCCGGCGGCGGCCCAGGCGACCTTCAGGAACCGGAATTGGCGCGGATCGGCCAGCTCTCCTGGAAAACCCGTCCGTTCGAATCCTCGGCGGTGACGTCCAGCGTTCCCTGTTCTTCCGGCACCAGGGAGAAGTGGATGCTGGGGTCTTCGCTCAACGAAATGTCCGATTGCACGTCGAGCACCGGCGCCCCGTTGTAGCGGATGGCGACGGTCTTCACGTAGTGGGCCGGGATGAAATAGTAATTGAGCTGGTCGTACTGCATGCCGGTGTAGTTGGGGTGGCTGATCAGCAATTGCGCGGTCAGCGGCTTTCCGGCGACGATGTTGTCGGGAAGGTTCAGCTTCATCTTGCCCATGCGGGCGACGGCGAGCTGGGCGTTCTTCAGGGCCGGGGCGGAGCATCCCCCGGACGCCTTGACGAATTGCGTGGTGCGGAGCAGCCGCCCGTCGTCGGTTTCCGCGACGGCGGTGATGTTGGTGTAGGCGTTGACCCGGACGCGGGTGTCCACCGCCTGAGGGCTGTCGCCGTGGGCGAAGCGGAAGGTCGCGGCCATCGGCACGGGATTCTCATCGACGATGAGGTAAACTGCGGTCACCTGGACGCCGCTTTCCGGCGCTGTCACGATCCGGATGGGCACGACCGCCGCGTCGTTGGCTCGCTTCGGTGCCTCCAGGCTGAGGAGCGACCCGGCATCCTCGACCGTGCGGCCGGAGAAATACATGTCGCGCAGCAGGTCCCAGCGTTCCTCCTGTGGCGAGGCCGCCAGAGCGCCCGCGCTGCCCAGGCACAGCCAGGCGGCGCCCGCCAGCGTGAAGCCCGACAGCGTGAAGCCCGACAGCGTGACGATGGTCCGGTGCGGTGTGGTCATGGTGTCATTCCCATTCCAGTTCGGCGAAGGCCGCCGTCACGTTGCGCGGGTTGTAGGACTCGAACAGGCGCCAGCGCGGCGCCTCGTCGTCGGCGACCGTTTCGACCGCCTGCTGGATCGTGCCGTGGGCGGCCTGGACCTTGCGGACCCCCTCGACGACTCGGCTCAGGTAGCGGCGCAGGTCCCCGGCCGCATCCGGCCAGGGGGACGAGGGCGGGCCGTGTCCGGGAACGACGCGCGCCGCCGGTACCGCGGCCAGGGCGTCGAGGGTGCGCAGCCAGCCGAGGACCGATCCGTCGATGGCCGGCGCCCGCTCCATGAACAGCAGGTCCCCGGCCCACAGCGTCTTCGTCTGCCGGTCGAGCACCGTCAGGTCGTTGTCGGTGTGGGCCGCCGGCCACGCGGCGAGGTCGAGCACGCGCCCGCCCAGATCGAGCTCCAGGCGGTCGGCGACCACAAGGGTCGGCGGGATGATCCGGACCTCCGCGGCGGCGGCGGAACCGACCGCGGCGTCGAACGCCTGCCGGTAATGCTCCCCGCGCGCCGCCAGAGCCGCCTGGAGGTTGCCATGGGCGACGAAATCGGGCCGGTCGGACAGGAAGGCCATGTTTCCCAGAATGTGGTCCGGGTGCATGTGGGTGTTGACGACGTAGCGGATGGGCCGGTCGGTGTGGACGCGGATCGCCTCACGCAAACGATGTCCCACAATCGGCGAGCCGCCGCTGTCGATCACGGCGACGGCGTCATCCCCGACGATGAACCCGCAGTTGGCGATGTCCCCGGCGTTGGTCGCGTCGGTTTCCTCGTGGCGGCCGGCGTGCACGAACACGCCGGGGGCGACCTCGAACACGGGCAGGGGATCGGCCGTCGCCGGGGCCGCCGCCCCAAACAGCCAGACGGACAGCCAGACGCCGGCCAGCGCCGCGCGTGCGGACGGCCGGAGGAACATGGCCGCAGCAGCCATCGTCCGGTCCTGCATTGTGTTCAATCGGGCAAGTATGAAACCGCGTCGGCGGGCCCGGCAACCGGGCAAAGGTGTTTGTGCGGCGCACCGTCAAAGGCCAGCCAGCCGACGCTGACGGCGGGGGCGAACCATCCCGTGCGTTCCCGCAAGGCCGGCGCCACCGGCAAATGCGCTTCGAAGTCCCGGTAGGCCGACCCCCGGCGCTCGGCCAGACGCCGCACCAGGAAGCGGCCGACCCCGGCGCCGACGAGCGGCGGGGCGTCCGCCATCAAGCCCCGCGACAACACCTGATCGAGCGCGTCCTCGATCCGGCGGAGCTGGCGTTCCGCGAGATGGCCGGCGAGGCGGCGGGCCTTCGGCAGGCCGTCCGGTTCCAGGTCGTCGCCGACCATCCGCAGCAGACGCCGCGCGCTGGCGATGAGTCCATGGTCGCGCCCGTCCGCCGTCGGGTGCTGATCGGTGCTCTCCGGCAGCGTGCCGGTCAGGCGGTGAACGTCGGCCATGGTCGCGAACAGCTCCGCCATCAGCGCGCGCCGGCCTCCGCCATAGGGGACCGTGCGGGCGACCGCCATGACCGGAGTGCGCACGACGCCGGTGTAGACCACTTCGCCGCTGTCCAGTCGCTCGGCGTCGGAATAGCCGGCATGGAGCGGGCCGCCGCCGACAAGCGGGACGATGTCGGTCGTCGTGCTTCCGACATCCAGCAGAATGCCGTCTCCGCCCGCCGCGGCCACCAAGGCGGTGGCGTACCAGTTGGCGGAGGCCACCATCTCCGCGCAGTCGGGCACGGCATCGACCGGCACCAGCCCGCGGGGACCGGCGAAGACGCTGAGCGTCGCAGCGGGCAGGGCGGACCGCATCGTGGCGGCGATGCGGCGCACGCCGTCGGCACGGTCGTCGAACAGGTCCGCCAACTCCCCGGTCATCGTCGCGGCGACGTGGCATGGCTGGCCCCAGCGGGCGATCACCGCCGCGACGGCCTGCTCCAGCCGGTCGAGGCCCAACCAGAGCGGACAGGGCCACTGGTCGAGGTCGCGGAGCGTCCCCGCCTCATTGAACAGGGCGGCCTTCAGATGCGCTCCGCCGATGTCCAATCCGATCAACGCGCCGCCATCCATGGCTCACCCCTCAAGCGTCAGAAGGACCGGTTCGATGCGCGTCACCGGCTGCGGCGGGACCGGCGGATCGCGCGACAGGTCCAGCACGGCTGCGGCGACGTTCAGCCCCGTCGCGCGCCGCACACCCACGAAGGAGGTGGTGAGGCGCGGATTGACCTCAATGATCGTCGGGCCGTCGGGACCGACGATGACATCGACGCCCACGCACCCGAACAGGCCGGGCAATGCCGCCGCAACGCCCTGCGCGAGATCGGTAAGGGCAGGGGACAGCGCCATCCCGCCGACGATCCCCCCGCCGTAGGAGAAGCGGCCGCCGGACAGCGACACGGTCTGGCGGTTGGCGGTCAACGGCCACGCTCGTCCATCGCGGCAGAGCATCGACAGGCTTGCCGGCGTGCCCGGTTGGAAGGGCTGCGCCACGAAGCCGCTCCGGTCCGCCTCTCCCAGCCAGACCCGCCAGTCGGCATGGTCGCGGATCAGCCGGGTATCGATGCAGCCGGCTCCGTCGTCGGGCTTGACCACCCAGGGGCCGCCGCCCGGCGGGGCGTCCACACCGACCCGCCAGACCGGGACGACGGGCAGCCCGGCCGCTGACAGCATGGCCGCGGTCGTCGCTTTGCTGGACGCGATGGCCACTGCATCGGTGCGGCTGTTGAGCAGGCGGCGCCCGCTGGCTTCAACCATGCGGCTGAAGCGCTCCAGCGCGCCGTCCGTTTCCGGGGCGATCGGCCAGACGCCGTCCGCCTGCCGGGCGAGGTCCTCCCAAAGCGACCAGGACTCGCGCGGGTCGGTGATGGTTATGCTGCGCACGGGCGCCGTGAGCGGCGGAAGGCGTGCGTCGCGGGTGACCGTCACCTCCACCCCCGGCACCTCCAGCAGGTCGGCCAGCAGGGCGTGGAGCATCAGGTCGCCCTCGCTGGCGAGGCTGGCGGGGATGGCTGTCTCCGAGGGCATGCCGCCGCCGGTCACGAATTCACAGACCAGGATGTGCATTCTGTCCGCCGCCATGCAGCCGAGGGAGTAGGAAATGTTCCACGTCGTTCCGGTGATCGACCTGAGGGAAGGCGGCGTGGTGCACGCCCGCCGCGGCGACCGGGGCCGCTATCCACCCCTGCGCTCCTCGCTGTGCGCCGGCAATGACCCGGTGGCGGTGGTCGGCGGCCTGCTCCGCCTGCATCCGTTCCCGGTGGTCTACGCCGCGGACCTCGACGCCATCCAGGGCACCGGCGACAACCGGCCAACGCTGGCGCGGCTGAAAGCGACTTTTCCCGATGTCGGATTCTGGGTCGATGCCGGGTTCCGCACCGCCGATGCGGTGCGCGGCTTCGTCGCGTCGGGGCTCGGCGACGCCGTGCTCGGCAGCGAGAGCCTGCACGATCTCGCGCCGCTGGCCGCGCTGAAGGGCGATCCGGCCTGGGAGCGGTTGATCCTCTCGCTCGATTTCCGCGACCGCTTCGTCGGGCCGCCGGACCTGCCGGACCGCCCCAATCTGTGGCCGCGTCGGATCATCGCCATGACCTTGGCCCGCGTCGGATCGGGCGAGGGGCCGGACTGGAACCGTCTCGCGGAGATTGGCCGGACCAAGCCGCAGGCCAGCCTGTTCGCTGCCGGCGGGGTGCGCAACGGCGACGACCTCCATGACCTTGCAGCCCGCGGCAGCGCCGGCGCCCTGGTGGCGACGGCGCTGCACGACGGCCGCATCGGCGGCGCGGAGCTGGCGGCCCTGTCCCGATAAGCCCATCACGCGGCGAAGGGGTGCTTCACCTTGTCCTTCTGGTTCATCAGGTCCTGCGCGCTCGGGAAGCTGGCGACGGCGCGTTCGATGGCTTCCTTGGTGGCGCGGTAGTTGTAGTCCTGGATCTTGGCGTTGTCCTTGGCATCCCAATGGATGAAGACGCCGACGCAGATGAAGATGTTGTCGATCTCGTCCTGCGGGATGGTGCCTTCCGACACGCAGTCGGCCACAGCCTTGGCGACGGCGTGCTGGGCGGGGCCGAACATCTGCACCGCCTGTTCCGCGCCCTTGATGGTGACCTTGTTGAACAGGATCGTCGCCGGCTTGCACATCAGGTTGGGTGCGACGACCGCGAGAAGGGCGGTGAAGCCGTCCTTGTTGTTGGTCAGCGCGTTGCAGAAGGCCGTTTCCACGGCGCTGCCGCGCGGTCCCATGATCAGGTCGATGTGGGCGACCTCGTTCCCATCACCGACCAGCGACTCGCCGACGAGCACGCGGTTGATCTTCGTGGACTGTCCTCCCCACATCGGCATGTCCTCTCTCCCTAGTGTTGCCGGCGTTCTTCGTGGAGCGCGTCTTTTCGAAGAACGTCCGTTATGACGGGCGGCTGCGGGGATTGCATGAGCCAGAACGCAAGGAGGCAACCCACGACAATATCCGCGGTCGTTCCCGGGTTGACGCCATTGTATTTGAGGTCCCGGTCCAGTTCCGCCAAGCGCGATCGCGTTAGCGTGAATGCACGATCCGGGGCCGTGTTTTCCCTCAATTCCGAAGCCCGTGCGCGTAACCATTCAGACCGCTCCCGCCCGTATTTTCGGATGACATGGCTGTCGGGCAGGGTGGCGAGGAATTCGACACAAATCATTTCCGTGGCCTGCTCGAAGCCCGCCCCGGCCGCCAACCATCGCCGCAGGCTCGGCACGCCGGTGTCGAAGATGTCCGCGAAGCCCGTCGCGTATTGCCGGGCGATGGTGTCGCGGTCCTGCGCCTCCCGCATGGCGTCAAGCAGGGTCACCCGCGCCGGGGCGTGCACGTCCGCCCCCTCCACGCGGCCCAGCCCGCCGGGTTTGGCCAGCGTGATCGCCTGGAACGCCAGATCGGCATCCGCCACCGTCAGGCTGGCGAGGACATGGTCCAGCCGCTCGCGCAAGGGGGCGTTTCCGGGCATCAGCGCGGCCTGGGCCAGCGGTGCGGCCAGCAGCAGGATGCCAAGGTTGGTGTTGCAGCCGACGGCGTCCCGCGTGGCGCAGACGGCGGCGTGCAGCCGCTCCCCGACGCTCAGCCCCGGCCGCGCGAGGATGGGCGCGGTCGCGTCGGCGCTGGCGAGGAATTGGGCGACGGTCATGCCGTGCCCTTCGGCATGGATGTGGACGTTTCCGGGCTTCAGCGCGCGCAGTTCCATATGGCAGGCGGCGCGGTAGGCGCCGGCCACGCCGGAGGCCGGGTCGGGGGGAATCGGCGCCCAATCAATCATGTGCCCGCCGATCATGCGCCGACCCGCTCCACAAAGTCGGCGGCCAGGGCCTCGGCAATATCCACCGCGCTGACCCGTTGCAGGCCCTGCCACGCCGGCATGCTGTTGACCTCCAGCACCAGCCAGCGATCCGCACGGTCCCGGATCAGGTCGACGCCGGCGTAGCTCGCGCCGACCGCCGCGGCCGCGCGGACGGCAAGCGCGGCAGCCTCATCGTCGGCGGGAGCGGCCTCGCACGTCGCCCCCTGATGGACGTTGGTGATCCAGCTCCGCCCATGCCGGGTCATCGCGGCGACCGCCCGCCCGCCTGTCACGAAGACACGGCGGTCCCGCCACGCGCCTTCGGTCGGTGGCGGTATGAAGGGCTGGAGGTAGTAGACGCCGCCGACCGCTTCGGCGTCGGGCAGCGCGTCGGGTCTGTCCAGCCGTTGCAGGCCGCGACCCTGCGCGCCGAACAGCGGTTTTAGGACTTGGTCGGGCGCATCATCGAGGATGTATCGGGCCGGTTCGGCCTCCTGCGTGGCGAGGGCTGGCGGGGTCGGCAGGCCGGCGCGGAAGAGAAGGAAGCTCGTCATGCTCTTGTCCACGCAGCGCTCGATGGCCCGCGCGTCGTTGTGGACCGGCACCCCGAGGTCGCGCAGCGCGTGGAGCACGCCGAGGCGCAGCGTCACCTGCTCGAAGCTGCCCTGGCCCACCGCGCGGACGAAGACGCCTGCCGGCAGCGTGTCCTCGAAGCCGGGGATCAGCAGGCCCGTCGCCGTGTGGCCGACGGCGATCCCGCAGCGCCGCGGCGAGACGCAGCGGCAGGGCAGGCCGCGCGCCTCGATGGCCCGGACCAGCCGCGGCGTGTGCCAGTCTGGCCGTTCGGTGAGGATCAGGGCCACGCGCTCACCGGACATCGCGGAACGAGCGCTCCACAAGGTCCGGCCCCAGGGTTCCGCCGTGGAAGCTGCGCCCGCTGTCCAGCGCGGTGACGGTCACGCGCGCCGGGCTGAACAGCATGGAATCGATGGCGTAGAAGTCCCCCTTCGCCGCCGCGAAGATCTCCGCGAAGGGGCGTCCATGGTCGCGGGAGGCGGCGGAGGGCAGGCGGTGTGCCAGATCCTCCGCCGCGTCGTCAGGGCCGGTGACGTGGAGATGGACGGTGCCGCCGTAGAGGATCGCGTCGTTGGTCCGGCCCATGGCGGTGAGGAAGCCGCCGCCCGCAGGCGGCAACGGTGCCATGCCGATGCCGTCGATGACGCGGCCGAGCGGGAAGCCGAGCGCGTGCAGCTTGTGCAGGGCGACCTCCAGCACGCGGGCGACCACCTGGGTGGTGCCGGCGAGGCTCTGGGTCGGGGTTAGGACCAGGGTCAGCCGATCCGCGGCGATGCCGCAGGTGGCGGCGATGTGGGCGATCAGATCGGCGGGCGGCACCGCCGTCGCCTCCATGACGAAGGCCGCCGCGTCGGCGGCGTCGCGGTAGTCCAGCTCGTCGAACAGCGCCTCCTGCCGGGCCAGCGCGCGGCCGGGACCGGAGCCCAGCGCGAAGAAGGCGCCCTTGCCGCTGCCGTGGCTGAGGCTCCAGCCGGCGTATTGGCTGCCGAGGCAGGCGAGGACCGGCTGCGCGCTGTGGACGGTGACGCCGAATGGCCAGGATGGCGGGCCGGGGACCGGTCCAAACGCGACCCGGCCAAGGCCGCCCATGCACAGTTCGGCGATGCGCCGTCCGGCTTCCAGCCCGCCGGGATGGCCGATCCCGGCATCGACGACACAGGCCCCGCCGACCCTCTGGATGCCGAGGCGAAGCACCGGGGCATCGGCCACCAGCCGTTCGACCAGCGGCGCCGACAGCGCGGCGAGGCTTGGGCGCGGATCGGACGGCGTTTCCGTGGTCATCACTGCATCTCCATCGCGGTCAGGGCCGCCAGTTCGCGTTGCCGCCGCTCGGCGTGGCGTCGCGCCGCGGTGGCGCTGGGTCCGTCGCCGAACACCGTGCAGACCGGCTCGCCGCGCCCGATGATGGTCGGTGCCGCCGGTCGGTCCGCGGTCCAGACCGGCCAACGCCGACCCGCCTCGATCCGGGTGGCGGCGTCGGCGTAGAGCACCAACGCTGCCCGACACTTCAACAGCTTGGGAAGTTGCTCGGGCAGACGCCCGGCGCAGGCGTCGAAGTGAAGGCCAAGCAAAGGTGGCATCGGTGGACGGTCGAAGACGTCCAGCGTCGCGCCCGGTCGCGGGTTGATCTCCAACAGATGAAAGTCCGGGCCGGTCACCAGGAAATCGGCGCTGTTCAGCCCGACCAGCTCGAACGCTGCCGTGAGGCGGCCGATCATGGTGGGCAAGGTGCGGCTCCACCGTTCCCGACAGCGCCATGGCCCGGCGGCACCGCCGTAGCGGTAGGGGCTTGCCGCGGTCGGCACGGTCCACTGCCGGCTCAAGCCGACGATGACCGCGCGGTCGCCGTCTGCAAGGAAGAGGACCGACAGGGCATGACCGGCAACGCGGCGCTGGATGTACCAGCCCAGATTGGCTTTACCGTCCGTTGCTGGGGTGATGTGCGCGCCGCCGCTGCCGCCGATCCGTTTCCGCAGATGGTCGCCGGGCGATCCGTCCCAGGCCGGCGCGACCGGAGGATGGGGGATGCCGAGCCGGTCCAGGGTCGCGGCGAAGCGGAACGGGTCCTTGACACGCGCCACCACCTCAGGCCGGTTGCCCATCAGGGGGCGATCCTCCGCGAGGCGCGCCAGCAGCGCCGGATCGTCTTCGAAGCCGGCACCGTAGACCAGCGGCACGCCTTGCAGCTCCGCCCGCGCCAGAGCCTCCCGAAGGGCTCCGAACTCCAGACGCAGACCTTCGGCGGGCAGACGCAGGCAGGGCTCGGCAAGCTGTCTGGTGTCGAGATCGGCGAACAGATCGATGGACGCCGGCCGCCGGCCGGCGCGGCGGGCGGCGGCGGCGAGCGCCCGCGCCGACAGGGCCGCGACGAGGATGTCCGGCCTCTCCACCACCGACTCAACCGGCGATCTGGCGGGCGGCGTCGTAGGCATCGCAGAAATCCAGATACACCGCCGTCTTTGCCGCGGCGAGGCGCGTCAGCAGGGCGTGCTGCACCCGGAACTTGACGGCGCCGACCGCCAGCGCGCCGACGCCGACGCCGCGCCCGGTGGGAAGTGGCGTGCCGTTGTCCTTGGCACCGACCCCTTCGATCCCGGACGGCGGCACCGCGTTGATATCTGCCGCGACCAGCAGGCGGGCCGCCGCGGCGAGGTTGCGCGCCGACAGGATCTGCACGCCCGCCCGCCCGCAGCCGAACACCACCTCGGCGTCGACGAGCAGCGCCTCCCGCGCCGCGTCGTCGGGCGCATCGGCGCAGGCGAGTTCCACCCCGAAGCGCCGCCGGAACTCGGCGGCTTTCGGTTCCACGCCTGACAGACCGCGGTGACTGACCAGTGTGACGCGCGCGCCGGCGAGCGCCGCAATCACGGCGGCGATCCCGCCAACCACGCCGGTCGCGCCGAACACCTTGAGATTCAGCCCTTTGATCCCGTCCGGGTGACTGCGGCGCAGGGCGCGCTCGACGACGGCAACCATGGCGCCGGCCGTCGTGAAGGCGCCCGACGGATCGACCATGACCGAGATGGTGAAGGGCGCGAACATGGCCTTGCGGGCGGCGTCCATCATGTCGAGAGCCAAGACCGCGTCGCGCCCGCCGATGAACAGCCCGGTGCGCGCCGCGTTCGCCGGATCGCGGGAGAACATCGCGTCCTGGGTGATGCCGGTGACCTCCTCCAGCGCGACGCCGGTGTAGGGGAACAGCGGCCCCATGCCGGCGTCTGCCGCCATGTTGACGTCGAAGGCGCTGACGTGCTTCAGCGGCGTCAGCATGTGCAGAACATAGGGTGCGGCCATCGCGCGCCTCCCGCTTGGCTCGGGTGTGAGGGGTCAGGAGGCCCGCAGCACCACCCGGTCGGTGGTGGATTCCAGCGTCGCGCCGTCGTTGCGGCCACGGGCCAGATGGAAGTCCAGCGCGGACCCCGCCCAGCGGCGCCGCGCCTCCGCCAGCAGGGACTCGGCCCGCCGGGCGTCGCCGACGATGGCGAAACCGGTCGGCCCCCAGGACGTCTGTCCCACGCCGGGAATGCCCTCGGCCTCCAGCCACGCTAGCGCCTCGGCCACCAGGGGGCTGGTGAAGCGCCCGCCTTGGACCGGGGCGAAATGGTCGCCCACGGTGCGTTGCAACTCGCCCACCGCCCGCCCGAAACGGTCGGCATCGCCCTCGATCAGCGCGGGAAGCGCCGCCATGACGATCAGGCGGCAGAGATGCCCGGCCCGCTCCGCCGGAAAGGGCGGCAGCGCCTTGAAGGCCTGCAACTCGGCGGTGCCGTGCAGCCCTTGGCCGTCGCGGTGCAGGATCAGCAGGACGCGCCACGTCTCTGGAAAGGGCAGGCGTGCGATGATGGGCGGCGGCGCGTCGTCCGGCCCCCGGCCCCCGTCGAGGATTACACCGCCCCTCTCGAAGGCGCCGATCCCGATGCCCGAGCGGGCGCCGCGCTCCAGTTCCGCGGCGAGGCGGCGAACCGTCGAAGGACGCCCGTGCAGATGGGCGAGCGCGGTGCCGACCGCCAAGCCGAGTTGGGTGCCGGACCCCAGCCCGACATGCTCGGGAATCGCTTCCTCCACCGTCAACTCGGCACGGGCCGGCCAGCGGAAGCGGTCGCAGACCGCCCGCGCGGCTTTCAGCGCGCGCTCCGCCGACGGGCCGCTCGCGCAGAGGCGGTCGGACGGGCGTGCCCGCAGCGTCGTCGCCATCCCGTCGAGCGTCAGGCCCAAACTGCCGAAACGGCGGCCCAGACCGCCGTTCATGTCGAGAAACCCCAGATGCAACCGCGCGGGCGCCGTGACCCGCACCTCCCTGACTTCATCGACGCCGAGTGGCATGAGGACCTCACTCGCTTAAGGAAAGTTGCGTCGTTCTTTTGATCATGATAATCTTTCGTTAAAGAAAGACCCCGATCCAATAGTATATACCTCTTCGGGGTGAGGACTGTTCGGTCGCTTCGGGGAGGAAGACATGACCGCGGTTCAGGAAACCACCTATTCCGATACGGAAATCGTTGAGCGACTGCAGAAAATATTGCCGCGGTGGCGGTTCGAGGACGGCTGGATCCGGCGGAAGTACAAGACGAACAGTTGGAAGGGCACCCTGATGGTGATCAACACGGTCGGCCATCTGGCCGAGGCCGCGTGGCATCATCCGGACCTCACTGCCTCCTACGCCTGGGTCGAGGTGCGGCTGAAGACCCACTCGGCCAAGGGCATCACCGACAAGGATTTCGACCTCGCCCGCAAGATCGAGGAGGTCATCCAGTGGCAGCCCGCCCGCGGCGGCGGCGCCCTGGAGGGCACGCCCCGCGACGACCCGCGCTTCGCCTACATCAAGTACGACTGACGGCATGGCGAGCGAGCGGCCAACCCCTCCCGTCGCGCGACCCGTCGTCCATCGCGACGTCGTGTGCCCGTTCTGCGGCCTCGGCTGCGACGACCTGACCGTCGAGGAAGAACCGCCGTCGACGCTGGCGGTGCGCTCCACCGACTGCCCGGTGGCGCGCGAGCGCTTTTCCCGTACGCCGCCGGCAGAAGCGCCGCGCGTCGCGGGCGTTTCGGTGCCGCTGGCGGAGGCGGTGGACGCCGCCGCGGCGGTGCTGGCGGCAGCGCAAGCGCCCTTGGTCGCCGGTCTCGGCACCGACGTCAATGGCGCGCGGGCCGCCCTGTCGCTCGCCGAACGGCTGGGGGCGGCGGTCGATCACGCGCTGTCCGACGGGCTGTACCGAAATCTGGCGGTGCTCCAGCGCACGGGCTGGATCGCCACCACCCTGGCCGAACTGCGCAACCGCTGCGACCTGCTGGTGGTGGCCGGACCGGACCCGGCGGCGCTGCATCCCCGCCTCTTCGAGCGCTGGGTGGCGCCCGCGCCGGCCTTCCAAACACCGCCGTCACGGGAGGTGGTGTTCCTGTGCGGCGCGCCGCTGGACAGCACCCTGGCGGCACTTTCCAACCTTCCTGTCACCATTTTGCCTGGGGACCCGGCGCGGGTCGGGGACGTGGCGGCGGCGCTGGCCGCGGCCTTGGCCGAGCCGTCCCGAGCGGCGGGAGCCGCTGGTATCGCCGCGGAGGATATCGCCGCCCTGGCGGAGCGGCTGCGCAAGGCGCGCTACGCTGTCGTGGCCTGGGCCGCCGCTGCTTTTGCAAGCCCGCACGCCGACCTGACGGTTGAGCGGCTGGTTCAACTCGTGCGCGACGCGAACCGGCACACCCGCTGCGCCGGCCTGCCGCTGGCCGGGCACGACAACGTGGTCGGGGTCAATCAGGTCTGCACGTGGCGCTTCGGCGTGCCGCTGCGCACGTCGCTGGCCGGAGGGGCGCCGCTGCACGATCCCCATCGCTTCGCCTGGATGCGCTATGCGGAGGTGGCGGACACCGTCGTCTGGGTGTCCGCCTTCCGGCCGGAGGTGCCGGCTTTTCCCGCGGGGCAGACCGTCATTGCGTTGGCCCCGCCGGGAACGGCCTTTGCCGACGAGCCGGCGGTGTTCATCCCCGTCGGCACGCCGGGCATCGACCATGCAGCCCACGTCTTCCGCAGCGACACGGTGGTCGCCCTGCACGCGCGGGGCCTGATCGACCGTGGCTTGCCGGACGCCGCGATCGTGCTGAAGGCCATCGCCGCCGCCCTGCCAGAGGAGGCCCCCGCATGCTGACGAAGCTCGCCGGGGGGCGCGTTTACGACCCGGCCAACGGGCGCGACAGCGCGGTGGGCGACCTGTTCGTCCGGGACGGGCGGATCGTCGCCGATCCCGGCCCCGGCGCCGCGCCGGACGAGGTCCATGACCTGTCCGGGCGGGTTGTGATGGCCGGCGCCATCGACATCCACAGCCACATCGCCGGTGGAAAGGTCAACATCGCGCGTCTGCTGATGGCCGAAGAGCATCGCGCGTCGGCGCAGGAGCCTTGCGGATGCGTCGACCTCGCCACCCCATCCACACACGCCACCGGCTGCCGCTACGCCCAGATGGGCTACACGGCGGCCTTCGAGCCGGCGATGCTGCCGAGCAACGCCCGCCACGCGCATCTGGAAATGGCGGACATTCCGCTGATCGACACCGGCGGCTATCTGGTGCTGGGCAACGACGACCTGCTGCTGGAGCTTCTCGCTTCCGGCGCCGGGGAGGCGGCAGTGGCCGATTACGTCGGTTTCATGCTGAACGCCACGCGCAGCCTCGCGGTCAAGGCGGTGAATCCCGGAGGCATCAACGCCTTCAAATACAACCAGCGCCGCCTCGACGTGGACGAGAGCGGCCCTTTCCATGCCATCACGCCGCGCCGCATCCTCACCGCCCTGGCGGGGGCGGTGCAGCGGCTGGGCATTCCGCACCCGCTGCATCTGCACGGCTTCAACCTCGGCGTGCCGGGCAACGTCGAGGCGACGCTCGACAGCATTGCGGCGGTCGACGGTCTGCGGCTCCACCTCACCCACGTTCAGTTCCACGCCTACGGCGCGGAGGGCGACCGGAAATTCTCCTCCGCTGCCGCGCGGGTGGCCGAGGCGGTCAACCGACGGCCCAACATCTCGGTGGACGTCGGGCAGATCATGTTCGGCCAGACGGTTACGGCCTCGGCCGACACAATGGCGCAGATGAACAACGCCGGGCTCGCCCACCCGAAGAAATGGGTGATGATGGACATCGAATGCGACGCCGGCTGCGGCGTCGTGCCCTTCCGCTACCGCGACAAGGCCTTCGTCAACGCCCTGCAATGGGCGATCGGGCTGGAGCTGTTCCTGCTGATCGAGGACCCCTGGCGGATATTCCTTACCACCGACCACCCCAATGGCGCGCCCTTCACCAGCTATCCCGAGCTGATCCGCCTGTTGATGGACCGCGATTACCGCCTCGCCCGGATGGCGGAGCTGCACCCGGCGTTGCCGGAACACACCATCTTGGGGTCGCTGACGCGCGAGTATTCACTGGGAGAGATCGCCACCATGACCCGCGCCGCGCCGGCGCGCATCCTGGGCCTGACCGACCGCGGCCATCTCGGCCCGGGGGCGGTCGCCGACATCACCGTCTACACCGACCGGCCGGACCGCCGCGCCATGTTCGAGAAACCCGACCTCGTCTTCAAGGATGGCCGGCTGATCGTCCGCAACGGCGTGGTGGTGGCATTCCTCCAGGGGCGCACGCATGTGGTGGAGCCCGCCTACGACCCGACGATCGAATCCTGGATGGCGCGCCGCTTCGACGAGCGCATGGGCCAGCGGCTGACGCACTTCCGCATCGCGGAGGAGGAAATCCGCGGCGGCAATGGCTTGGTCCGCCACGCGTGTCAGCCCGGATCATTTTGATGGGGGCGTTCTGATGCGGCTCAACGGCGTCCACATCGAGGACACCTTCGCCGAGGCCTTCCCCATGCTCGGCACGCGGCTGGTGATCACCGCCGACACGCCGGCCTGGGTGCAGGCGGCGGTGGTCAGCATGACGGGCTTTGCCACCTCGGTGATCGCCTGCGGCTGCGAGGCGGCGATGGAGCGTCCGCTTCCGCCCGAGGAGACGCCGGACTCGCGGCCCGGCGCAGCGGTTCTGTTGTTTGCCATGTCGAAGGCGGAGCTGGCGAAGCAGGTGGCGCGCCGCGTCGGGCAATGCGTCATGACCTGCCCTGGGACGGCCTGCTACGCGGGGCTGCGGGAGGGTTCTGCGATTCCGCTCGGCAACGCGCTGCGCTATTTCGGCGACGGCTGGCAGATCGCCAAGCGGGTCGGGTCCCGCCGTTATTGGCGCATCCCGGTCATGGACGGCGAATTCCTGTGCGAGGCGGCCACCGCGGCGGTCGACGGCGTCGGCGGCGGCAACTTCATCATCCTGGCGGCCGACCGCCGCGCCGGGCTGGCGGCGGCGCAGGCCGCGGTCCTGGCGATCCGCGAGCTGCCGGGGGCGATCCTGCCCTTTCCCGGCGGGGTGGTCCGCTCTGGCTCCAAGATCGGCGGCAAGTACAAGGGCATGATCGCCTCCACCAACACCGCTTTCTGCCCGACCCTGCGGGCGGCGGTGCCGGTTTCGCTGGTGCCGGAGGGAGTGGAATCCATCCTCGAACTGGTCATCGACGGGGTCAGCGAGGCGGCGGTCGCCGCCGCCATGCGCGCGGGCATCGCCGCCGTGGCGGACCTCGGCGCCGCGGGTGGGGTGGTGTCGGTCACCGCCGGCAATTACGGCGGCAAGCTCGGCCGCTACCAGTTCCGGCTGCATGAGGTGATGGCATGAGCGGCATCGTCCTCACCATTCGAGACCCTGCCGGTCCGCCCATCGACATGACCGGCGTCCTGCCCGAACGGCTGATTGAGGGCGGGCGGGAGGCGCTGGCCCGGCTGATGCTGGTCCGTGGACGGGGGCGTTACCGGTTGGACGCGCTGTTCACGCTGGAGGACGGCGGCCCTCCCGTTACCCTGATCCTGCGCCCCGGCGGCGCGGTGCTCGACGGGGTGGGGACCGGCATGAGCACTGGAGAGATTCGGGTCGAGGGGGAGTGCGGCGCCTACGCCGGCAGCGCCATGCGCGGCGGCACGCTGACCGTCGCGGGGAACTGCGGCGCCTTCGCCGCCGCCGAAATGTCCGGCGGGCACTTGAGCGTCGCGGGCGATGCCGGCGATTTCCTGGGGGCGCCGCTGGCCGGCGGCACGCGCGGCATGAGCGGCGGCTCCGTCGTCGTTGCGGGCAACGCCGGGGACCGCGTCGGCGAGCGGATACGGCGGGGGCTGATCGCTGTCCACGGCCGGGTGGGGAGCCTGTGCGGCGCCCGGATGATCGCCGGGACCATCGTCGTCGGCGCGGGCTGTGGTCCCGATCCGGGGCAGGCCATGCGGCGCGGCTCCATCCTGCTGCCCCAAGCGCCGGATGCCGTTCCGTCCGGCTTCGTCGACGGCGGCATGAACGACTGGCTGTTTTTGGACCTGATGCGGAAGGAGCTGATTGATGGCGGGGCTTGGCCCAGTGGATTTCCAACCGCCGGAACCCGCGCCCGGCGCCTTATCGGCGACCGGTCGGCCGGGGGGATCGGAGAGGTGCTTATTCTTGCGGAGGCATAACGGGCGCGCTCCGGTGAGCCGGGCCTCCGCCCTTCTGACCATCGCCGCGGCGCTCCTGCTCGGGTCTCCGGCGTGGGGCGCCGATCCGCTGGTGGTCCGCATCGGCTATTTGACCCGCGCGGAGGAGCCGCGGATCCCCCAGACTTTCCTCGAACCGGTGTCGGAGGACGAGGGCGTCCAGGGCGCCCGCCTGGCCATCGTCGACAACAACACGACCGGGCGGTTTCTCAACCAGCGCTTCGATCTGGTCGAGGTGACGGTGCCGGAGGACGGACGCGTCGAGGACGCCGTGCGCGACCTCGCCGGGCAGGGCGTGCGCCTGCTCGTCGCCGACCTGAAGGAGGACGCCCTGCTCGCCGCGGCGGCGGCGCCCGAGGCGGCCGACATGCTGATCTTCAACACCCGCGCCCCGGACGACGACCTGCGCAACGAGCGCTGCCGCGCCAACCTGCTGCACGTCACTCCCAGCCGGCGGATGCAGGCCGACGCGCTGGCCCAGTACCTCGCCTCGCGGAAATGGATGAACTGGCTGCTGGTGGTCGGGCGGACGCCGCAGGACGCCGCCTACGCCGACGCGATCCGCGCCGCCGCCAAACGCTACCGCGCCAAAATCATCGAGGAAAAGCGCTGGACCTTTGAGGACGCGAACCGCCGCGTCGACACCGGGCATGTCACCGTCCAGTCGGAAATCCTCACCTTCACCCAGGGCACCGAGCATGACGTGCTGGTCGTCGCCGACGAGGCGGACGGGTTCGGCGAGTATCTGCTCTACCAGACGTGGCTGCCCCGCCCGGTCGTCGGCACCCATGGGCTCGTCCCGACCGCGTGGTCGCGCGTGCATGAGCAGTGGGGGGCGACGCAGATCCACAGCCGCTTCGAACGGCAGGCCGGGCGCTGGATGCGCCCGCGCGACTACACCGCCTGGATGGCCATCCGCGCGGTGGGCGAGGCGGCGACCCGCACCAAGGCCGCCGACCCCGCGGCGCTCGCCGCCTTCGTGCGCGGCCCGGACTTCACCCTGCCGGCCTTCAAGGGGCAGGGGCTGACCTTCCGCGACTGGGACGGGCAGCTTCGGCAGCCGGTGCTGCTGGCCGGGCCGCGGGTGCTCGTCTCTGTGTCGCCGCAGCCGGGCTACCTGCACCAGTTCTCGGAACTCGACACGCTCGGCGACGATCGCCCGGAAAGCCGGTGCCGCAACCGCTGAGAAAAGCCCCGGCAGGGGGCAACCATGGGAGGGAACGTGATGTCGTTAACCGGAGGAGCCGCCCGGATCGGCGCTTTAGCGCTGCTGGGCTTCGCCGTCGCCCAGCCCGCGCAGGCGGACACGATCTTCGTGTCGAACGAGAAGAGCAACACCGTCTCGGTGGTGGACGGTGGCAAGCTGCAGGTGGTCGCCACGATCAAGGTCGGCCGCCGGCCGCGCGGCATCACCTTCAACGAGGACATGACGCAAATCTTCGTCTGTGTCGGCGACGACAACCGGATCGACGTCATCGACGTGGCGACCCAGAAGGTCGTCGACCGGCTGCCGTCCGGCCCCGATCCGGAGCTGTTCGTTCTGGACCCGCAGGGGCACCGGCTCTACGTCGCCAATGAGGACGACAACATGGTCTCGGTGGTGGACATCGCCAGCAAGAAGATCATCGGCGAGATCCAGGTGGGGGTGGAGCCGGAGGGCATGGGCGTCAGCCCGGACGGCAAGATTCTGGTGAACACGTCCGAAACGACGAACATGGCCCATTTCATCGACACGGAGTCGCACAAGATCATCGACAACGTGCTGGTCGATGCGCGCCCGCGCGTCGCCCAGTTCACCGGGGACGGGCGGTTCGTCTGGGTGTCGTCGGAGGTCGGCGGGACGGTCAGCGTCATCGACGCGGCCTCGCGCAAGCTCGTCCACAAGATCAGCTTCGCGGTCCAGGGCGTGCCGCGCGAATCCATCCAGCCGGTCGGCATCCAGCTGACCAGCGACGGGCAGCGGGCCTTCGTCGCCCTCGGCCCGGCCAACCGGGTCGCCGAGATCGACGCCAAGACCTACGAGGTGAAGCGCTATCACCTCGTCGGCCAGCGGGTGTGGAATCTGGCGCTGTCGCCGGACGAGAAGCGCCTCTACACGACGAATGGCGTCAGCAACGACATGTCGGTGATGGACCTGGAGCGCGGCCGGGTGGTGAAGTCGATCTCGGTCGGCGGCGCGCCCTGGGGCGTGATCGTCAAGCCGTGATGGGGGCTTTCCTTATCCCCTCTCCCCTCTGGGGAGAGGGTTAGGGTGAGGGGGTTGCGCTTTTGCCGGACATACCGCCATGGACATCCCCCTCACCGGCCCTGCGGGCCGCCCTCTCCCCGGAGGGGAGAGGGTTTGGACAGCGGCAGTGATGGGCGATGGAGACGACATGGATTGCTTCGAAACGGCGCCTTCCGACCCGCAAGCCCGTTCCGCCGCCGCCGCGGCGCCTCCGGTCCTGGCGGTCGAGGGGCTGAGCCACAGCTTCGGGGCGCGGGCGGCGCTGGACGGCGTGTCGTTCGGCGTCCCCGCGGGGCGGTTCACCGTGCTGCTGGGGCTCAACGGCGCCGGGAAGACGACGCTCTTCTCCCTGATCACGCGGCTCTACAACACCCGCCGGGGGAGCATCCGGGTCTTCGGCTTCGACATGCATCGGCACCCGGCCCAGGCGCTGGCGCGCATCGGCGTGGTGTTCCAGCAGCCGACGCTCGACCCGGACCTGACCGTCATCCAGAACCTGCGCTACCACGGCGGGCTTCACGGCCTCGCGCCCGCCGACATCAAGGTGCGGGCGGGGGAGGAACTGGCCCGCATCGGCTTGTCCGAGCGCGCGGACGAGCGGGTGCGCACCCTGTCCGGCGGGCAGCGGCGACGGGTGGAGATCGCCCGCGCGCTGCTGCATCGCCCGAGCCTGCTGCTGCTGGACGAGCCGACCGTCGGGCTCGACATCGAGCTGCGCCGGCAAGTCCTCGACCATGTGCACGATCTCTGCCGGGAGCGCGGGCTGGCCGTGCTCTGGGCAACCCACCTGATCGACGAGGCGCGCGACGGCGACGGCGTCGTGGTGCTGCACCGCGGGCGCGTGCTGGCCACCGGGCTGGTGGAGGCGGTGCGCGCTACCACCGGCGCCGCGACCCTGGGCGACGCCTTCGCCCGGCTGACGGCGAAGGGGGTCCGGGAATGAACGCGACGCTCCACTGGCGTTGCCTGCGCGCGGTCATCGTCCGCGAGGGGTTGCGCTTCGTGCACCAGCGCGAGCGGTTCTTAGCCGCCCTGGTGCGGCCGCTGGTCTGGCTGGCCATCTTCGCAGTAGGGTT
Organism: Azospirillum argentinense; assembly: GCF_000632475.1. Classification (NCBI taxonomy): domain Bacteria; kingdom Pseudomonadati; phylum Pseudomonadota; class Alphaproteobacteria; order Rhodospirillales; family Azospirillaceae; genus Azospirillum; species Azospirillum argentinense. The sequence continues at coordinate 553,227 of NZ_CP007795.1, read as the reverse complement.
CCGCGCGGTGCTCGGCCTGTCGATCATCCCGCCCTACGAGACCTACATCCTCTACGAGGATTACGTGACGCCGGGGCTGGTGGCGATGATCCAGCTGTTCAACGGAATGCAGAGTTCGCTGTCCATGGTCTATGACCGGGAGATGGGCAGCATGAAGACCCTGCTGGTCAGCCCGCTGCCGCGCTGGTACCTGCTGGTCTGCAAGTTGCTGGCCGGCGTTCTGGTGTCCATCGCCCAGGTCTATGTCTTCCTCGCCATCGCCTGGTTCTGGGGCGTCCAGCCACCGGAACTCGGCTATCTCGCCGTTCTGCCGGCGCTGGTGCTGAGCGGGCTGATGCTGGGCGCGCTCGGTCTTCTGCTGTCCTCCTTCATCCGGCAGCTGGAGAATTTCGCGGGCGTGATGAACTTCGTCATTTTCCCGATGTTCTTCGCCTCCTCCGCGCTCTACCCGCTGTGGCGCATCCGCGAGGGCAGCCCGACGCTCGCCTGGATCGCCGGGATCAACCCCTTCACGCAGGCGGTCGAACTGATCCGCTTCGCTCTGTACCTGCAATTCAACGGCACGGCGTTCCTGGCCGTCACCGCGTGCCTCGCGCTGTTCCTGGGGGGAGCGATCCTCGCCTACGATCCCGGCCGGGGCTTTTGGGCCCGCCGCGGCGGGCCGGCGGAACAGGGGTGACACGACGGGCGGAACCGCGCCGGGCGACCTGCGGTTGATGGCACAGACGACCGTCCGGTCATCCCGCCGGGCGGGCTCGGGTGGAGGAAACGTCATGACGGGAAAATCCGACAAGCCTCAGGACCAGCCGCGCGGCGAGAAGAGCGTTCTCGGCAGCGAGCAGGAATTCAAAAAGGACGAACCGCAGGACGCCGGCCGGGACGAGCGGGCAAAGGAGGACATCGGCCGCATGGGCGAAGCGTCCCGCCAGAACCGCAGCACGAAGGACGCGGGTTAGCAGCGCCCGATCTTTCCCAGATTCGTCCAACATCATGCCGGAGGACAGGTCCATGAAACATCTGCACATCCTGGCCGGTGCGTCTCTGCTGGCGCTCGCGTCGGCCGCGGCGGCGGTTCCGGCGTCGGCCCAAACCACGGGCGGCGCGATGCCTCAAGGCTCGGGAAGCCAAAGCTCCAGCCCATCGACCGGCGCTCTGCCGGACAACTCCCTGGCCGGGCAGCGGCAGGGCACCGTCGGCGGCGGGGTCACTCAAGGCGGTGGGCAAAGCGGCACGTCCGGCTCCACGACGCCCGATTCTTCGGCGTCCGGTGCGTCGGGCGGTTCCACGAGCGGCACCGGCGCTCTGCCGGACAACTCCCTGGCCGGACAGCGGCAGGGCACCATCGGCGGCGGCTCGGTGACGCAGGGTGGCAACGCCACCTCCCAACCGCCGAAGCAGGGGTCCGGGCAGTAGCGGGTCGCGGGTTCAACCGTTGAGTGGCTGTCTCGGGACGGCGTCGCGGACCGCGGCCAGCGCGGCCGGGTCCAACACGCCGCCCCGGTCGGCACCGGCGCACAGCGCGGTGCGGAAACCGAGATAATCGGGCGCGAGCGGCAGCAGCGGCGGAATGTCGTCCAGGCGCAGTGAACCGGCGAGTCCGGTCAGGAGGCCATGATCGCGCGCCTGTGCCAGGAAGCGCGCCAACTCGTCTTTGGTCTTGTGCCGCAGCAACCCACCGGAGCCTTTTCCCGCAGTGTCGAGCATGGCTCCGGCAAAGCCGGCTTTCGCGATGTCGGGAAGCAGAGTGCCGGGATCGCTCCAAAGATCGGCGAACAGAACGGCGACGATGCGGGTGCTCCGCCGGACCTCCGGCGCCAATGCCTCGACGCAGCCCACCGGATCGCCGGATGGAAACAGGCCGATCTTCACATAATCGACGCCGCAGTCCCAGGTTTCGGCCACGCGGCTCACCACGGCCGCCGGTTCCATCGGCAGGTCGCCCACGGTTGCGCTCAGCGGCGCGCGGACAGGCCATCGGCGGGCTGTGTCCACAGCGTGGGCGATGGCGTCCAGCGGCCATGCCCCGAGTGCACCAGCCTTGGGGTCTTTCAAATCGAGGATGTCCGCACCCCCCTGTGCGGCGAGCGTCAGTTCCTCCAGGGACGCGACGCTGGCGAGCAGCCGGGTCATGGTGCCTTCTCTCCGCCAGCCCGGTGTTCGGCGATGCGGTCGAGCAGCCAGCCCCACGCCTCCAGCTCCACGGGACCGGCGGTCTTGCCGATGGCGATGGACAGATAGTCGATTTCGCGGTCGATCTTCTCGGAGGGCAGGAGATGCAGGCGGCTGACCAGAATCGCCCCCTCCACCACGGCGGCCTGCGCCCGGTTGAAGCCACGGAAGGGGCGGTGGGTGACGAGATGCACCGGGCGGCAGTCCAGGCGCGGGCGCACGCCATCGTCTTCCACCGCGGCCACGTCCAGTTCCTCATGCGCCAGCGCTCCGGCGAGCACCGCGCCGCGGATGCGCTCCGCCGGGACGGTCGGCCAGTCGCGCCGCCGCCCGGTGACGCAGCCGGCGAACACCCGGACGTCGTCGGTGAAGTTCACCACCGCGCAGCGCGTGGCGAGCAGGTTGTCGAGCGTCCGCGACGGGCGGAAGGGGGCCAGAACATAGCCGGTCCCGGTCACTGTGGCGCCCATGGGGGCCACGTGGACGTTGCCCGCCGCGTCGCAGCTGGTGATGATGGTTTCGCGGATGAAGGTCACGTCTCGCCCCCTCCGGTGCCGTCCGGCGCGTCCACCGCCACGCCCCAGCGCAGTTCGTTGTCCTGGCTGTAGCGCTTGCCGAGCTGCCAGGCAATCTGCGCGCGCGCCAGTTCCGCCCCGAGATAGAAGGCGTGCCCCATGTCGGTGCGGGGATCGATGTGCGGGAGCAGGGCGAAGGGATCGCCGGCCACATGGTGCCCATCGCGGTTGTAGAGATGGAGCCCCTGTTCGGTCACCTCGATCCGGTAATTCGGGTCGCGAATGCGGGCGGCGAGGTCGGTCACTTGTTCCGGCGTGCTGGTGAAGGGTTTGCGGTCGCGCAGGCAGAGCAGGGCGTCGCCGAAATTGCGGGGCAGGGCGCCGGCCTCCGCGGCGGCGAAGAACTGGCGCCGCGCCGCGTCGAACTCGCGGATGGTCCGGCGGCAATGGGAGCTGACCTGAACCGTCAGGATGTGGTCGATGCGCAGTTCGGAGACGATCCCCATCAGCAGCGCGGTCATTCCCGGCGTGTCGGCGTCGGTCAGTTCGGTGACGTTGCCGACCCCCATCAGGATTTCCAGGTCGGGATGACGCGCCCGCACCTCGCGGTAGCGCAGCAGGGAGTCGGTGAAGCCGTGATGGATCGGCTCCAGGACCGGGTCGGCGATGCAGCGGCGTCCCGCGCCGCGGACCGCGTCCAGCGCGCGATAGAGCGACGGGAGATCGCTCGGCGTGGTGGGGATGACGACGGGCACCGCGTCGGTCTCGCGGGCGACCCAGGCGGTCTCCTCGGTCAGGCTGAGCAGGTAGGAGGCGCCCGCCGCGGCGCCGCGCAGCAGCTCCTTGGGGTCGAGGGAATCGACGCTGACCGTGTGGCCGGCCTCGCGCAGCGCCGTCACCGCCTCCTCCAGATGGGGAAAGGGATGGTCGGGCAGCCCGCCGAGGTCGATCACATCGGCGCCGTCCGCCGCGAAGCGGGTGGCGCGCTCCAGGATCGCCGGCACGTCGAGCAGCGGCGCCTCGACGATCTCGGCGAAGATTTTTGTATGGTAGCGGCTGAGATCGAGCGGGGCGGCCTGACGCCGGAAATGCTGGGGCAGGTCCTCCAGCTCGTCGGGACCGCGCTCGAAGGGCACGCCGAAATGGGCGGTCAGCCGGTCGAGGTCGCCGCGGAACCGGCCCGGCAGCAGGACAAGGTCGGCGCCCTCGGTCGAGGCGAGGCGGCGCAGCACGATCTCCGTCGTCGCCAGCGCCGCGACCTTGATGCCGAGATTGACCACGGTGGTCTGGAACTCCAGCGGCTCCAGCGCGGCGAGCACACGGCGCAGGCGCGGTTCGGCCAGCGCGCCGGTCAGGAACAGGACATGCTTGGGACGCTCAGCCATCGGCGTCCTGTTGATCGGCGTCCTGTTGATCGGCGGGCAGGGCAAGGTGGGTACCGCACGGGTTGCCCTGGTCAAGCGCCTTGGCGAAGCGCCGGTGCTCGTCCCGCGACACGCACCAGACGGCCCCGCCGTAGCGCGCCATGCGGTCCGGCAAGGCCGGATCGACGATGCCCTCCGTTACGAGCTGCGTCACGGAGGCGACGGCGTCCGGCAACGGAGCGGACTTGACGAGGACCGCGCAGGTGGCGCCGAGCGCACCGGCCAGCCAGACCGCCAGACTGTCGGACGTGACGTCCCAGCTCTCCGCCACGTCGGCATTCTCCGCCAGGGGAAGCGGCATCCAGACGGTCGGGTTCGGCCGGCCGCGCAGATCGGCGAGGCTGCGGGCGGGGGTCAGCCGCGGCTCCAGGTCGGCGAGGGCGGTTCCGTACTGCTCCATGGCGAGCAGGGCCATGCGGTGCGCGGCGCGGTCGCTGAAGCCGAGCGTCGGCTGGGCGTCGCGGACGGCGTCGGCGAAGGGACCGCCGCCGGGGACGATCACGACCCGCAGGCGCCGCGCCGCGGCCAGGATCTCCAGCCAGCGCCGCAATTCCGGGGCGCGCCACAGGCTGCCGCCCAGCTTCACGACCCACAAGGACGCGCTGCTCATGATGCCGTTCGCGCTCCCTCGGGGCGGGAACGCTCGATGACGATGCCGACGCCGCCGGATTCCGGGACGACGTCCAGCTTCTCCACCTGCACCCGTGCGCGGGTCACATCCGGGTTGGAGAAGCACAGCGCGAGAATCCGGTCGCCCAGCGTCTCGACGAGGTTCACGTGGGCGCCGTCGCGCAGGGCGCGGATGCCGTCGATCAGGAAATCGTAGGACAGCACCTCGTCCAGGCTGTCGGTCATCGGCCGGTCGGGCCAGGGCAGCGTCAGCGAGACGTTGATCCGGACGCGCTGCGTGCGCTCCTTCTCCTGGTCCCAGACGCCGATCCGGAACTGGTCCACATAATCGCGCAGCGTGATGTCGTAGTACCGGACGCGGCTCGCCGCCGGGCGGTACGGCACATAGGAGAGCAAAGCGTCGTCGGCCAAGCGATCCTCCTCCCCGTGTCGGACGAAGGTTGGCTCCCCCGCCTCGGATGTCGTCAGGGTTCGTCACCGGTCGGACGGCGGTGCGGCCAGCAGGCGGTGACGCAGCAGCCATTCGACGCCGCGCCGCCACGACCGCTCGTTGTCGCCGCGGATATCCGCGTTCGCGACGGCGATGACCTCGCCGTCTCCACCGCCATCTCCGGTGCGGCGCATTATAATCTGCATGTTGAGGATCAGCGTGCTGATCTTATGGATGAAACCCGTCACCACGATGTCCGCGCCGGCGCGGCGCCCGAGGTCGCGTTCGCAGCCGTTGCACCGGTAGAGCGACGCCGGCACCTCCGCGGCGACGGCGCTGTCGTGAACGCCGGTCACCGTGTAACCGCCGTCCTTCAGCCCGTCGCGCAGCAGCGCCGTCACCCGCTCCAGCCGTCCGGCATGGTCCGGATCGGAGGGTTCCCGGCTGGTGTCCACCAGCTCCAGATCGAAGACCAGAACCTTGGCCGGCGCCTGTGCCGCCGCCGGAACCGCGCCGCTCAGCAGCAGCAGGAACAGGAGCGCCGTCGCGGTAAATTCCGTCGGCCTCATCCGAATGCGTGGATGGGCAAGGGCGCCCGATGTCCGGCAGAATCCCATCATGCGTCACCGCTCCGCTGTCCTTGCCGTCGCGTTGCTCATCCTGACATCCGTCCCGGCGGGGGCGGCCGGGAGCGACCCGGATTGGCCTTGCGTTCAGATCCTCGTGCCGACCCTGTCGTCCGGCCAGATCTGGCCCGGCGATCCCATCGAGGGGAAGGAAGGCGACTGGCGCGACATTCCCGGCACCGAACCGGTCCTGAAGCAGCTTCTCGACCGCCGGCTCGATCCCGAGCAGGAGCAGGCGGCGATCGACCGCTTCGCCGACCAGCTGGAGGCCAACAGCGCGGCGGCGGACCGCAACGCCGCCCTCACCGCCCTGTTCGCCGGAGCCTTCGACGCGCTCAACCAGGAGCGCGGCCAAGCCATTTCGGCCATCAAGCGCTACGCCCACCAGCAGCGCGTCCTGCTCGACAGCATCGACGCGGCGTTGACCCGTCTCCAGACGCTTCCCGCCGACGCCCCCGAGGCGACGGCGTTGCGTGAGGAGATCGCGTGGCGGCGGCGCATCCTCGACGAGCGGCGGCGCAACCAGACGGCGCTGTGCGAGCAGCCGGTCCAGTTCGAACAGAAGGCCGGCCGCATTGCCCGGGACATCGCCGCCCGCCTGGATTAAGGCGAGCGGTTTCGATCAGTTCGACGCGCCGCCGGCGAAGGGTTCGACGGTCTCCAGCCCGTATCCCGCCTCCTGCCAGCGCATGGCGCCGTCGGAATACCAATAGACGTTGCCGTATCCCCACTCCACCGCGCGCTTCGCGGCGTTCCAGGACATCCAGCAATCCGGCTCGCAGAAGAAGACCAGTCGGGCGGCCCGATCCCCGTGACTCACGGTCTCCAGACCGGCGCGGAAATAGCGCTCCTGCTCGCCCGACAGGCTGCCGTAACCGACGTTGGGCAGCCAGACCGCGCCCGGCAGGCTGCGGCGGGGGGGCGGAACCCACACGGCCGGCGCCGGACGGTCGGCCGGGCGCGGCGGAGCCGGCATCACATCGACCAGCCGCGTGTCGGGGAAATGCTCGATCAGCCGCCGCAGCTCCGCCAGGGTCACGGTGGAAGCACCGGACAGGCCGGCGGGGGTCGGGGCGCGGTACTGGTCCATCCGATAGCCCGGCGGCTCGATGGCGGCGGCGGTCTTCAACGCGCCGTCGGGGCCGATGAGCGGGACGTGGTAGCGCAGCAGGATGCGGTCGATGTCGTCCTGGCGACGCTTGATGAAGTCGTTGAGCCAGTGTTTCCACTCCGGTTCGTCGGAGCGGATGCCCATGGAAATGTTGAATTGCAGCCGGGCGACCGCCGGTTCCTTGACCAGCGGCACGACGGTCAGCGGCTCCGTCTGCTGGGCGGCGAAGTAGCCGGCGATCGGTCCCCAGATCACCGCGGCGTCGGTCCGGCCGGCGGCCACATCCTCGATGGCGTCGCGGGCCGGGTTGTTGGCGCGCGTGTCGGTGTTGAGCTGGTAGGGCTCCGTCCGGGTGATGCCATAGAGGCGCAGCAGGTTGACCGCGGGCGTCCTCTCGACGACGCCGATGCGGGCGTCCTTCAGCGACGGATCTCCCACGCTTTCCGCCTTGATGCCCGACTTGGTGCGGTATACGAGGGAATAGACGGTCCGGTAGTAGGGGTTGGTGTTCTGCATCAGCTCTTCGCCGGACGCCGTTCCCATCACGAGGTCGCACTGCCGCGCGCGCAGCGTGTTGCGGACGAAGCCGATGGTCTGCGGCCACCAGTAATAGGTCACCGGTTTCTTCAGATCCTCGCCGATGAGCCGGGCGATCTCGTTTTCGAAGCCCTCCATTTTTTCGTTGGAGTAGGGCAGGAGGTTGCCGTCGGCGCAGACGCGCACGGTCTCGCGCTCCGTCACCTCGACGGCACGGGCCGGCAGGGTGACGGACAGCAGAGCCGCGGCGATGGTGACGACGGTGAGCACAGAAGGAAATGCCATGAAGGGTCTCCCTCCGCCGGATCAGCCGCCGATGCGTTGCGGGCGTCCGCCGGGCAGCGCGCCGTCGGCCCGCGCCTTCAGGTAGCGGTAGATGTCGTCCAGGTGATCCATGATGTTCGGGTCGAGGCCGAAGGAGGGCATCACCTTGTCGCCGGTGGCGCCCTGGTTCTGGCGGCCGTTGACCACGACCTCCTTGAACTCGTCGTAGCTGAGGCGTTTGAGCGAGTCCGCGAGGCTGGGGGCGAAGGACGACCCCGACGCGTCGAAGCCGTGGCAGGTGTGGCAGGTCGCGTGGAAGCGGCGGTAGCCGTTGTAGGTTCCCTTGTCCACCTGACCGTCCTTGACGATGTAGGTCGGTGTTCCGTCGGGGGTCGTCGGCGCGTCCTGCGCCAGGGCGGCGAAACAGGCGACGGTGCCCACCGTCAGCGCACCGGTCAGCAAGCCAAGTCTGCGTTTCATGGATATCGAGATCCTCGCCCGGAAGCCGGGTCCCAGTGAATGCCGAAGGCTCTGAAGCAAAGCCCCCGGTGCGTTGCGGCACCGGGGGCAGGTCTGCCGATCACTTCTGGTCCGGAACGTGGAACACCGTCAGGACGCCGCCGAGCTGGGTGTATTCGCCCAGCGACTGGTGGGCGCCCACCGCGCCGAGGCCGGCGGTCGCCACCCCTCCGCCCTCGGTGTGGCCGGGATGGACGGCGTTGTGCCACGCTTGCGCCCCGGCCTCCTGGGTCAGGCCCGCGGCGAGGCCGATGCCGGCCCAGCCGCCGACGCCCGACAGGACGGCCACATACTGCTTGCCGTTGTGGGTGTAGGTGTTGATGTTGCCGATGATGCCGGACGGGGTCTTGAACCGCCACAGCTCCTTGCCGTCCTTCATGTCGACGGCGACGAGGTAGCCTTCGAGCGTCCCGTAATAGGCGACGCCGCCCTTGGTGGACAAAGCGCCGCTCCACACCGCGAAGCGCTCCGGCCGCGACCAGACGATCTTCCCGGCCGCCGCGTCCCAGGCGATGAAGTTGCCCATGCCGCCGTGCGAGTTCGGCGTCGGGTACATCGACACGGTCGAACCGACATAGGCCTGCCCCGCCGTGTAGGAGACGGAGAACGGCTCGTAGTCCATGCAGATGTGGTTGGTCGGGACGTAGAACAGCCCGGTGTCCGGCGAGAAGGAGGCCGGCTGCTGGTCCTTGCTGCCGAGCGCCGCCGGGCACACGGCGGCGGTGTTCTTGTCCTCGCCGTTGGCGAAGGTGCTGTATTTGTCGACGACGTTCGGCCGTCCGGTCTTCATGTCGACGTCGGTCGCCCAGTTGACCGTCGGATCGAACTTCTGCGCGACGAGCAGCTCGCCGGTCGCCCGGTCCAGCGTGTAGGCGAAGCCGTTGCGGTCGAAGTTGACCAGCACCTTGCGCTGCTGGCCGTTCATGGGGATGTCGGCGAGGATGTTCTCGTTCACTCCGTCGAAGTCCCATTCATCGAAGGGCGTCTTCTGGTAGACCCACTTCGCCTCACCGGTGTCGGGATCGCGGGCGAAGATGGTCATCGACCATTTGTTGTCGCTCTTGGCCCGATCCTTGTCGACGGCCCGCTGCGTCGGGTTCCAGGTGCCGGGGTTGCCGGTGCCGTAATAGATCAGGTTGAGCGCCGGATCGTAGGTGTACCAGCCCCAGGTGGTCCCGCCGCCGCGCTTCCATTCCTCGCCCGGCCAGGTCGAGACGCCGAGGTCCTTCTGCCCGATCGGCTTGCCCATCATCATCGTCTTCGACGGGTCGATCTTCACGTCGGCGTCGGGACCGGTCGAAAAGGCCCGCCACACCATCTTGCCGCTGTTGGTGTCGTAGGCCGTCAGATGCCCGCGCACGCCGAACTCGCCGCCGCTGATGCCGACAAAGACCTTGTCCTTGACCACCAGCGGGGCCGCCGTCAGGGTCTCGCCCTTGGTGTGGTCGCCGTTCTTGGCCTTCCAGACCTCTTTGCCGGTCTTGGCGTCGAGCGCCACCAGCGTGTTGTCCGCCTGGGCCAGGAAGACCTTGCCATCGGCGACCGCGACGCCGCGGTTGACGGTGTCGCAGCACATCACCGGAATGACGGTCGGGTCCTGGACCGATTCATATTTCCAGATGACCCGCCCCGGGTTGTTGAGGTCCAGCGCGAAGACCTTGTTGGGGAACGGCGTGTGAATGTACATCACGTCGCCGACGACGATCGGCCCGCCCTCATGGCCGCGCAGAACCCCGGTGGAGAACGACCACGCAACCTGGAGATTCTTGACGTTGTTGGTGGTGATCTGGTCGAGCGGGCTGTACCGCTGCCCGGCATAGTTGCCGAGCTGGGACGCCCAGTTGTTGGGGTTCGCTTCATTCTTGAGAATACTGTCGTTCGCAGAAACCGAGCCGGCTGCGACGACAGCAACAGACGCCAGAAGCCAGCGAGACAATACCTTCATGACGATCCCTCCCGTGATGGCGCTTATTGTTTACCCAAAAACCAATGGGCTTCTTGCTTATGAGCGCAGCGCTGAGTGCAAAAGGGCGTTGTCGCGCGGATGTTGTCGCGCGGTATGTTCGGTTCTGAATTCAATATTCAGAAAAGCTGACGCCAAATTGGTACTTAATGCTATATTGGGACCATCTTCTCGTCAAGGCTCTGCCGAATAGAAAACGTCAAACAATCGCCTTGCGCCAGATTTATCCGAGACCGACCGCAAATTGGAGGTAAGTGGATAATCCTTCAAAACAAGATTTTGTAATTTATTTATTTGCAGTTTTGAACGCGAATTTTGTGCAGGGCAGCAATATTTGCTGCAAAGCAGCGTGGCCCGATCCGTGACGCCGGCTGTTGATGCATGCGTTCCGGCCTTCGTCCGCCTTGGCGGAAACGCCGAAGGCGCCGGCTTATCGAGCTTTCGCACAGGAAACGCGAACCATGTTTGAACTGGTTCTGGTGATTTGTCTGGCCGTGCGGCCGGACCACTGCGCCATCGAGCGTCCACTCTCCTTCGAACGGTACCCGACCGCGGTCGAATGCACGCACAACAGCTACGCCCACGTCGTGCATTGGCTCATGGAGCATCCCAACTGGAACGTCCGCCAATGGCGGTGCGAGCAGCCCGGGGCCTGACGCCAGCGCAGGTTGCTTCAAGGATACGAAAGACTTCACTCAACGTTCCGTTGACCTGCGGCGCGCCGACTCCAGACTTGCGCGAAGGCTGATCTGGACCTTGCGGCCCGTTCCGTTTCATCCGTTGCACCAACGGCTTTGCAAACTCCCAACCTTTAGGCATTGGTTAACCTTCGATGCCTAATGATTCGGCGCCCTGTGGTTCAGCTCATTTCCGAGCAGCCGGAATCGCGCAATCCTGTCCTCGTCCTGGGCATGGCATGCGGCTTGCTCTCGCTGATCCACACGATGTTGGCACAGCTGTGCCGTTGCGTTTTGGAGCGCCCGATGTTTGTTACCCTGTCGATGATCTTCTGCCTGGCGTCCGACCCGACCCAGTGCCGGACCATCAACCCGATGGTTCCCGACACCGAACCCCTGACCATGTCGAGCTGCCCGATCGCCGGTCAGATCGAGAGCGCCAAGTGGATCAACGATCACCCGAAGTACGAGCTTCAGCGCATCCAATGCACGGTGGGCAAGCGGTTCAAGCAGCAGGGTGCGTGAGGGTTTGACGGGGGACGGTTCGGTGTCGTCTCACGCCAGCGCCGCGGCCCGACGCAAGTCGGCCACGAACTCCGCCTGCGCCCGCCGCCGCTCCTCGTCTCCCGGAAGCCTCAGCAGGTAGGAGGGGTGGACGGTGACGAAGCCGTCCCACCCGTCGAAGGCCATCGGCCCGCGTTCGCGCAGCACCGAAACGGACCGGCCGGCCAGCGCCAGGGCCGCGGTGGCTCCCAGCGCGACGACGAGGCGGGGACGGACGAAGCCTAGCTCCGTCATCAGCCACCAGCGGTAATGCTTGACCTCGCCGGCGGTGGGGGACTGGTGGATGCGCCGCTTGCCGCGCTGGACGAATTTGAAATGCTTGACGGCGTTGGTCAGGTAAAGACCGCCGCGGTCGATGCCGGCTTCCTCCAGCGCGGCGGTCAGCAACTGGCCGGCGGGGCCGACGAAGGGCCGGCCGTCGCGGTCCTCCTGGTCACCCGGCTGCTCGCCGACGATGGCGATGACCGCACCCTCCGGCCCCTCGCCCAGCACCGCCTGCGTCGCGCCCGGCACCAGCGGTTCGGAGCGTTGGATCAGGCGGTTCAGTTCGGCGAGGCTTTCCGGGGCCTGCCGGGCCATCGCCGCCACCGCCTTTTCGGGCATGCGGCGGCGCGGGATGGCGGCCTCCGCCTCCAGCATCGCCTGAACGCGGGCGGGGGCGGAGCGGACCATGGCCGGGATGGCCGCCGTCTCCGGCATGTTGGCCCAGTATTTGCGCGGCATCTCCGCCCGCATGGCCGTCGGGTTGACCCGAGCGGGATTGAAGGTGCTCTCGTAATAGCGCAGCCAGCCCTCGGCGAAGCGGTCGTCGGCCAGGGAGTCCGGACGCTCCGTGGGCGGGCCGGTCATCAGGTGTTGGCGGTCCCAGTGCAACGAGCCCTTCGGCGTCAGGATCGTCCACACCATACTTTCGAAACGCTCGACGAAGAAGGGAGCGACCGCCTCGACGATGTGATGGTCGGGCTCGAACCACGCGACGTAACGTTCTCCGCCGTCCGGGTCCCGTAGGGCGCGGAAGCGCAGGAAAGCGTGCATCTTGTGGATGTCCCGGCGCACCGCTTTGTCGAGCCGCTCCAGCCGGTGCACCAGCGGGTCGGCGTGCTGGTCGAGCAGAGCCCGCTCACCGTTCAGCACCCGCCAGACCAGCCGGTAGAGCAGGGCGTAGCGTTCCGGATCGCCGTGGCAGACGACGGTTTCGATCAGTTGCCCGACCGCCTGGGGCAGGAAGACCGGGGCGCCGTTTTCGGAAGCGGGGGCTTCGTCGCCGAACAGCGACGGCGCGCCGACGCTCCACAGCACCTCGTCGGGCGCCGTCCGGGCGGCGGCGAGGCGGCGCACCGCCCGGCGGAAGCCGTCGAGGTCCGCCCCCTCCCGCAAGGTGATCGTGTGCATCGTCAGAACAGGCTCAGTTGACTGGACGGCGTGACCAAGCGCTGGCGCAGGTCCAGCCGGTCGGTCAGCCCGCCCACGGGATGGTAATCGGCGGCGATCAGGAAGGGGCGGGCGCGGCGCAGCCCGCTCGACAGCCTCCCCAGATCCTCCATGCGCAGGCGGGTGTGGCGGCGCGCCGACAGGATCTTGTCGACGGCGCGCGCACCCAGCCCCGGCACCCGCAACAGCATCTCGCGGTCGGCGCGGTTGACGTCGACCGGGAAGCGCTCCCGGTTCTTCAGCGCCCAGGCCAGCTTGGGGTCAATGCCGAGGTCGAGCATCCCACCCTCGCCGCCGGACGCGATCTCCTCCACCGTGAAGCCGTAGTAGCGCAGCAGCCAGTCGGCCTGGTACAGCCGGTTCTCCCGTTGCAGCGGCGGCGGCTTGACCGGCAGCACCGAACTGGCCTCCGGGATCGGGCTGAAGGCGGAATAATAGACGCGGCGCAGCCCGTAGCGCTGGTAGAGCGTGCCGCTGGTCTCCAGGACAGAGCGGTCGGTGGCGTCGTCGGCGCCGACGATCAACTGGGTGCTCTGGCCGGCGGGGGAGAAGCGGCGGCGTTCCTCCTTGGCCTCGACGATGCGCTCGTTGACCTGCCCCATCACCGCCTTGATGGTGCCGCCGTTCTTCTCCGGCGCGAAGGCCTTCAGGCTGTGGTCGGTGGGAAGTTCGAGGTTGATCGACAGACGGTCGGCCCACAGCCCGGCCTGCTCGATCAGCCAGGGGCTGGCTTCGGGAATGGTCTTCAGGTGGATGTAGCCGGCAAAGCCGTGGTCGCGCCGCAGCGTCCGCGCCACCAGCATCATCTGCTCCATCGTGTGGTCCGGCGAGCGGATGATGCCGGAGGACAGGAACAGCCCCTCGATGCAGTTGCGCTTGTAGAAGCCCAGCGTCAGGTCCACCACCTCCGCCACCGTGAAGCGGGCGCGGCGGACGTTGGAGGAGCGCCGGTTGATGCAGTACACGCAGTCGAACAGGCAGTGGTTGGTCAGCAGGATTTTCAGGAGCGAGACGCAGCGCCCGTCCGGCGTGTAGGCGTGGCAGATGCCGGCGCCGGTTGTCGAGCCCAGCCCCTCCTTGCCGCCGCTGCGCGGCTTGGCGCCGGACGAGGCGCAGGAGGCGTCGTATTTCGCCGCATCGGCCAAAATGCCGAGCTTCTCGATCAAGGCGTCGTCCATCGTCCCATCCCACGCTGCTTGTGTGTTCTTAATATGTTCTCATGAGGTGGAGAGGCAAGCGGCGAGTGCGGCGCTGGGTGGGACAAAGTCCGATCAGGGGCTCTGTGGCAATCTTGGATGGCAGCGAAGCGGGACCACATATCCGGGATGACCAACAATCCGCCGTTCCGGCTCGGCCGCCGTACCGTCCTCGCCGCCACCGTTGCCTCCCTCGGCTGTGCCCTGGCGCGCCCGCTGCTTGCCGCCCAACCCGTGGCCGGGGCCGCGTTCGACCCGGCCTTGCTGGACAGGGCGGTCAAACGGGCGGCGGGGCTCGACCAGATCCACGCGCTGGTCATCGGGCGGAACGGCGCGGTGGTGTCGGCGGAGGCCTTTCGGGGGCCGGCGGTGAACCGCGCCGTCAACGTCAAGTCGGTGTCCAAGACCATCGCCGCCTCGCTCGCCGGCATCGCCATCGACCGCGGGGTCCTGCGCGGCGTCGATGTCACCCTTGCCGAGGCGGCGCCGGGGCTGGTTCCGGCGGCCGTCGATCCGCGGGTGCGCCGGATCACCATCGCCGACCTTCTGACCATGCAGGCCGGTTTGGAGCCGACCTCCGGGCCGGGCTACGGCCGCTGGATCAACAGCCGCAATTGGGTTGTCGACGCGCTGCGCCGTCCCTTCGTCACCGAGCCGGGCGCGCGGATGCTTTACTCGACCGGGAGCTACCATTTGCTGGGTGCGGCGCTGTCCAGCGCGTCGGGGCGCAGCCTGCTGTCCCTGGCGCGGGACTGGCTGGGCGAGCCGCTGGGGATCGAGGTGCCGTCCTGGACGCGCGACCCACAGGGCTTCTATCTCGGCGGCAACAACATGGCGCTGTCGCCGCTCGACCTCTTCCGCTTCGGCGAGCTGTGGCGGCAGGGCGGGCAGTGGAACGGGCAGCCGGTCATCAGCGCCGCCTGGGTGCGGGATTCCTGGGTGCCGCGCACGCGCTCCCCCTTCTCCGGCGACGACTACGGGTACGGCTGGTTCCTCGCCAAGGCGAAGGGGCACCGCATCGCCTACGCGCGCGGCTATGGTGGGCAGATGCTTTATCTCGTGCCCGGCCTGGGGTTGACCGTCGTCGTCACCTCCGACCCCGGCCGGCCGGCGCGGTCGGACGGCCATGTCGGCCTTCTCAACGCCCTGCTGACCGACGCGATCATCCCGGCGGCGGAAATGGCCTGACCGGCCGGCGGGTCAGGCGGAGAGATCACCGCTGCGCAACCGCTGCATCACGTTCCGTCGCGGCAGCCAAGCCACCAGCACGGCCCCGACCGCCGCCATCGCGGCGACGGTGCCGAGGAAGGCGGCCAGGGGAACAGCGCCTCCGGGCAGGGGCGCGCCGTCGGCAAGGGTGGCGACCACTGCCGCGCCGCCGACCCAGCCGAGCGGCACCGCGACCGCGGCGACCGCGGCGCCCAGGATGGCGAACTCTAGCACCACCGCCTGGACCATGGAACGCCGTCCGACCCCGAGGGCGTGCAGGATTGCCATCTCGTGAAGCCGCCGCCGGGCGCTGCTGGCGATGGC
This sequence comes from Azospirillum argentinense, assembly GCF_000632475.1. Taxonomy (NCBI): domain Bacteria; kingdom Pseudomonadati; phylum Pseudomonadota; class Alphaproteobacteria; order Rhodospirillales; family Azospirillaceae; genus Azospirillum; species Azospirillum argentinense. The sequence goes on along the minus strand of NZ_CP007795.1, from coordinate 537,638 downwards.
GCCGAGAAGGACCACGGCCGCCGCGCCGAGGGCGACGGCGGACAGGCCGTCGAGAAGCCCGCGCACGCTTTGGACGGTCGAACCGAGCGTGTCCAGCACCGCCGACACGCGGATCGTGGGGGCTTGCGGGACTGCCTGCGCCACCGCCTCTTCCACTGTGGGGACCGCTTCGGGCGGTGACCAGACGGCGGCGACGAGGCTGTGCGGCGGCGGTTCGGGGAAGGGGGAGAGGAGCACCGGAAAATCCAGGTCGAGCCGCGTCCAGTCGATGCGCCGGAGGTTGGCGACCGTCGCGGTCACCGGCCCGCTCGCCAGGGCCAGCGTGAGACTGTCCCCCACCGCCAGCCCCAGCCGGCGAGCCACCTGCGCGTCCAGTGAGGCGAGCGGAGGGCCGGTATAGCCCTCCGGCCACCAACTCCCCGCGACGATCCGGTCGGTGGCGGCGGGGCGGTCGCGCCAGGACAGGCCGCGGTCGCCGCGCACCGCCCAGCCGACGGAGCGCGGGGCGTCCGCCTCGGTGATGGCGCCGCCGTTGAGACGGCTGATCCGGGCGTGCAGGAAGGGCGCCGTCTCGACCCGTCCGACGCCGGGCAGGGCGGACAGGCGCTCGCTCAAGCCGATGCCGTCCGGCGGGGGAACGTTCAGCACGACGACGGAGGGCGTCTGCGCCGGCAGCGTCGCCACGACATGGCTGGTGGCCGACCGTCCGACCACGCCGACCGCCACCAGCAGGGTCAGGCCGATGCCCAGCGCCACGGCCACCGGAACCGTCGGCGCGCCGGGCCGCCCGAGGTTGGCGACGGCCAGCCGGACCACCGGTCGCCGTCCGCGCGCCAGTCCGCGTGCCATGCTGGCGAGCCCCCGCCCCAGCAACGCGAACCCCGCCGCGACCAGCCCGGCGAGGAGCAGGAAGCCGGCGACCGCGAGTGGCATGCCCGTCCAGGCAACGAGCAGACCGGCGAGCGCCAGCCCGAGCATCGCGACGGCGCCACGAGGCTGCCACCCCAACGGCTGGGACAGGCCGTCCGCCGCCCCCCGCCAGATCGCCGCGGGGCTGGTCCCGGCGGCGCGGGCCAGCGGCGGCACGGCGCAGAGCAGCGCCGCCAGAAGCCCGACCGCTCCCGCCAGCAGCAAGGCCGCCGGATCGACGGCACCGCCCGGTTCCGGCATCCAGTCGAGCGGCAGCGCGTTCACCGCTATGGCGGCCAGGGCGGCGCCGGTCGTCACGCCGATCAGCAGCGCCACGCCGACCACGGCCAGTGTCTGCACCAGGAAGGCGGTGAAGAGAAGGCGAGGCGAGCCGCCCAGCGCCTTCAGCGTCGCCAGGACCGGCAACCGCCGGGCAAGGTGCGCCGACAGCGCCCGGCCAATGCCGACGCCGGCGATCAGCAGGATGGACAGCGACCCCAAAAGGAACAGCCCGCGGGCGAGGTGCACGGTGCGGTCCACGCCCGGAATGCCGTGCGAGGCGTCGACGATCCGCCATCCGGCGTCGGGGAAGCGGTCTTCCAGATCGCGCAGGACGGCGTCGGACCGGACGGATTCGGGCAGGACGAGGCGATAATACCAGTAGACGGGCATACCCGGCTCTGCGAGGCCCGTCGCGTCCAGCGCTCGGCGGTCGATGACGACGCGCGGGCCGAGGGAGAAGGCGCGGAAGGCCCGGTCCGGCTCATGCTCCAGCACGGCGCGGATCGCGACCTCGGCGGTTCCGAGCCGCAGCGGGTCGCCGATGCCCAGCGCCAGCGCGTCGAGGAGGTCGGCGGACACCGCCGCGCCCCAAAGCCCGTCCCGATGGGCCAGAGCCTTGGCCAGGGACGGGGTGCCGGATACTGCGGCCGTGCCGACCAGCGGGTAACTTCCTTCGACCGCCTTCAACTCGACCAGTGCGCGGGCGCCGCCGGTCACCGTCGAGGCGACGGGCCGCAGTTCCGCGGTCTCGCCGACCCTGCCCATCGTGTCGAGGACGGCCCTTTGCTCCGGCGTGGCCGGTGCGTGGAACAGGCGCAGGGAGAGGTCACCGCCGACCGCTTCGCGCGCGGTGGCCCGCATCCCCTCCAGCACGCCGCCGCTGAGCGAGCCGACGGCAGCCATCATGGCCGTCCCCAGCGCCACCCCCAGGACGACGATCCAAAGTCCGGCGACGCCGCCCCGCAGGTCCCGCCAAGCCAGCCGCAACGCGATGCGCAGATGAGTCATGGCGGACATATCGTGAAGGTCCCGCCGGCCGGCAACCGGTTCCATTGCCTACGACGTCCCTCTCCCGTCCCGGGAGAGGGAAGGGGCCCGCGCGAAGCGTGGGAAGGGTGAGGGTGAAGCCGAGAATCAGCGCCCTGATCCTCGCACGACCCTCACCCGGCTCTCAGCGGATGCCATAGGCATCCGCCTGTCGCCGTCAGCGCTGGCTTTCAGCCAGTGCGAGAGGCGCCTTCGGCGCCACCCTCTCCCGGGGCGGGAGAGGGATTGGGCGCCAGATGCAGCCGCCGCCGGTGACGGGGCGGCAGGGGATGGGCGGATTGGACCGCCGCCAGGGCACGCAGGCGCTCCGCCAGGGCGGGCGGGAAGGGCGTCACCTTGCGGGTGCCCAGATCGACGTGGATCGACAGCTGCTCCATGGTCGCGGCGACCGTCCCGTCGTCGGCTCGCCGGATCTCCAGCAGGCTCAGCAGCCGCTTGTCGTCGGCGTCGAGCAGCCGCAGGGCCACTTGCAGGGGCGTTCCGGCGCGCAGCTCCCGCCGGTAATGCACCGCCACATCGACCACGAACAGGCCGAACCCCTCGTCCCGCGTGTAGGTCTCGCCCAGCCCCCACTGTTCCATAAGGGCGTAACCGACCTCGTCGAACAAGGCGACGTAGCGCACCATGTTCATATGGCCGTAAAGGTCGATCCAGCTTTCGTCGACGGTGTGCACGCCGGACAGCAGGATGTCGGATGGCAGGATGTCCGGCGGCAGGGCGTGGTCCTGGGTCATGGGGTGCCTTGGAGTGGGGAGGTCTGGTCCGGCGGGAACACCCCGCGCAGCCATTGCCGGATGGCCGAGATGACCGGCGTGTTCCAGCGGTGGACCGGGGCGATGAAGTAATAGCCGCCGATGGTCACGTTGCTGTCGACCATCTCCACCAGCTCGCCGTTGGCCAGCGGTTCGGTCACCAGCAGATCGCTGACCAGGGCCACGCCACGCCCCAGCCGGGCCGCCTCGATGGTCAGATGCGCCTGCCACAGCCGGGGGCCGCGCAGCCGGGGGATGTCGGCGATGCCGGCCTCCTCCAGCCAGGCTTCCCACATGCCGGTGGACTGCTCGTGGATCAGCGGCAGGCCGACGAGGTCGGCGGGCGTGCGCACGTCGGGGTAGCGCGCCTTGAACTCCGGACTGGCGATGGCGAGGATGCGCGGCCGCGCGAACATCTCCGAGCGCAGCCCGTCGGCGACGGAGCCGCCGTCCTCCAGATACATGATCTCGGCGTCGGCCTCCTCCCGGCTGAAGTCGGGACGGGTCGAGGTCGGCTGAAGGATCACCTCGCGCCCGGTCAGAGCCTCCTCCAACTCGGGCAGGCGGGCGAGCAGGCAGCGCGACGCCAGCCCCGCCAGACAGCAGATGTGCACCGCCTCCATCCCGCCGTTGCGCAGCTCGTTGCTCGCCTCGCCGATCAGGTCGAAGGCGCGGCGCAGCTGGGCGGCGTAGCGGATGCCTTCGCGGGTCAGGGACAGGCCGCGCCCCGACTTCGCCACCAGCTTCACCCCCACCGCCTGTTCCAGATTCTGGATGTGGCGCGACACCACCGTGTGGGACACCGCCAGCTCGTCGGCGGCGGCCCGCACCGTGCCCTGACGGGCGAAGATGTCGAAGGCGCGGAGCGCGAGAAGGGGCGGAAGGCGGCGCGCCATGCGGACCTTTGGGCTGTGGACGGAAGCCGGGGCAAGGCTGGGAGCGATCCCGGCGGCGGTGATCCCGGCGGCAGTATGAAACATTTCCGCCAGCACCGCACGCGCCCCTTCGCCCGCCACCCGCCGCTCTCCCCCCGCGCCGCCGGCCATCACACCACCGCGTCGCGACGGAAGGCGCCGATCTCGTCGGGGCTGAAGCCGAGATCCGCCAGGATGGCGTCGGTGTGCTCGCCCAGCCGCGGCGCCGGGCTCTCCGCCGGCAGCGGGGCCTCCGGCATGGTGATCGGGACGGCGGCGAAGCGCTTGCCCGAGCCCTCCGGCACCTCCACGACCATCTTGCGGTGGACCACCTGGGGATCGTTCAGCGCGTCCGGCACGCTGTTGATCGGGCTGGCCGGCACGTCGGCGTCCTCCATCGCGTCCAGCCACGCGTCGCGCCCGCGGGTGAGGAAGACCTCGCGCAGCAGCGGCTCCAGCTCCGCATGGTTGGCGTTGCGGGCCGAACCTGTGGGGAAGCGCGGGTCGGACAGCAGATGCTCCAGCCCCATGGCGCGGCACATCCGGTCCCACTGCTCATTGGTGTCGACGCAGATGGCGATCGGCTTGTCGGCGGTGGGGAAGGCCTGGAAGGGGGCGATCAGCGGGTGGCGGCTGCCCAACGCCCGCGGCGTCTCTCCGGCGTTCAGGAAACGGGCGATGGCGTTCTCCATCAGGGCGAGCTGGCAATCCAGCATCGCCACGTCGATGAAGCTGCCCTCGCCGCTGCTCGCCCGCTTCTGCAGGGCGGCGAGGATGCCGACGGCGGCGAACAGGCTCGATCCGATGTCGCCGATCGACGCGCCGACCCGGCAGGGATCGCCGCCCGGCTCGCCGGTGATGCTCATCATGCCGGACATCGCCTGGGCCACCACGTCGAAGCAAGGGCGGTGGCGGTAGGGGCCGTCCTGTCCGAAGCCGGAGATCGAGGCGTAGACCAGCCGCGGATTGACCGTCTTCAGATCGTTGTAGCCCAGCCCCAGCCGGTCCATCGCCCCGGCCCGGTTGTTCTCCACCAGCACGTCGCTGGTGGCGACAATTTTTTTGAAAATCTCCTTCCCCTTTTCCTCCTTCAAGTTGAGAGTCAGACTCCGCTTGTTGCGGTTGACGCTGAGGAAGTAAATGCTTTCCTCCTCGCTGAAGGGAGCAATGATGCGGGTGAAATCGCCCTTGCCGGGACGCTCGATCTTGATGACCTCCGCCCCCAGCGCGCCGAGCAGCCACGTGCTGTAGGGGCCGGCCAACATGTGCGTGAGATCGACCACGCGCACGCCGGCCAAGGGGCCTTCGCGGCGTTGCGTATCGGTGTTGAGCATGCATGATCCTTCGGATGGCCGGACGCCGCGCAGGCGGTCCGGGCGGGGCCGCGCGCCCGGCTGGAAACCGGTCCGGTCCAGGGCGGCGGCGGGAATGCGATACCCAAAGGCTTGCGCCACGGCGGCCGGAAAACAATCGCTTAGTTTGGCCCAATCCGGTGCATGGAAGGCACCGTTCCGCGGATTTGCCCTGTGTGGTATTGGTGCGTTCTGTGCACCGGACCGCATCGTTTTTTCTGCTTGTGACACGAACTGTGTCCGGTAGTCTTGATCTTGCCGGGAGCGGATCGGCCTGATCGAAATCTCTGCCGGACATCGCATAGTCTTCATGATTTCCGAGGCGGGCGGCCTCTTTACTCTCATCGCCTGTCCAATGAAGCCGCTCGGCGCGCGTCGCGGCAGCGATGCGCGGCCTTCCACAACCAGGAAAGGACAACCCGCGCGTGATCGATCTTTCGGGAAAGGCGGCCATTGCCGGCGTTTTTGAATCGCCCCGCCGGGATGCGCTGCGCGTCCACCCCTTCGCCCTTCAGATGGAGTGCATCCTCGGCGCGCTGGACGACGCCGGGCTGACGCTGAAGGACGTGGACGGGCTGTGCGCGGCCTCCGGCGACTGGGCCGAGGGCGGCAGCACCATGGATGTGGTCGAACTGGCCGAATACATCGGGATCGCGCCGACCTACGTGAACAGCACCGACGTCGGCGGATGCTCCTACATCCTCCAGGCCGGTCAGGCGGCGGCGGCCATCGCCACCGGGCTGGCCGAGGTGGTGGTCATCAGCTACGCCGCCTGCCCGCGCTGGTGGCCGCTGAGCAGCCCGTCCTTCGACCCCTTCGTCTTCCCCGCCGGCCCCGGCCAGTACGAGATTCCCTACGCGCCGACGCTGATTTCGACCTACGGCCTGTTCGCCCGTCGCCATATGGACCTGTATGGCACCACACCGGAACAGCTTGCCCAGGTGGCCGTGACCTTCCGCGAGCACGCCGCGAAGAACCCCGACGCCCGGCTGCGCAAGCCGATCACGGTGGACGACGTGCTGGCCTCGCCGATGATCGCCTCGCCGCTGCACCGGCTGGACTGCTGCGTGGTGACCGACGGCGGCGGCGCCGTGGTGATGACCAGCCGGGAGCGGGCGCGCGACCTGAAAAAGCTGCCGGTCCATCTGATCGGCTACGGGGCCGCCGTTGCGCGCACCCAGAACAGCCAGATTCCCGACGATCTGACCACCCCGGCGGCGCTGTCCGGCCCGCGCGCCTTCGCCATGGCCGGGGTGACCCCCGGCGAGATCGACGTGGCGCAGATCTACGACGCCTTTACCATCACGCCGATGCTGGCGCTGGAGGATTTGGGCTTCTGCGGTCGCGGGGAGAGCGGCGCCTTTGTCGCGGACGGCAACCTGACGCTGGGCGGCAGCCTGCCCACCAACACCGACGGCGGCGGGCTGTCGTCCAATCATCCCGGCAAGCGCGGCATCTTCACCCTGATCGAGAGCGTCCGCCAACTCCGCGGCGAGGGGCCGGGCGTCCAGGTGCCCGACGCGCGCATCGCCCTGGCCCATGGGCTGGGCGGCACCTTCTGCTCCGCCGCCACCGCCATCCTTGCCCGGTAAGGTGCCTGATGACCAGCATGACCACCCCGCCCGTCCAGGACGAGACTTCCGCCCCCTTCTGGGAAGCGGCGCGCGAGGGGCGCTTCCTGATCCAGCGCTGCCCGGAGACCGGGCGTTTTCAGTGGTACCCGCGTGCGCACTCCATCCACGCTCCGCACGCCCGCCCGGAGTGGGTCGAGGCCAGCGGGCGCGGCGAACTGCTGACCTATTCGGTCGTCCATCGCGGCAACCAGCGCGTCGATCCCTACGTCTGCGCCCTGATCCGGCTGGAGGAGGGCGTCACCGTCTTCTCCCGCGTCGAGGGGGTGGCGGAGGCCGATCTGCGGGCCGGGCTGCCGCTCGCCGTGGCTTTCCACCAGCTCGACGAGACCACCAGCCTCCCCGTGTTCCGCCCGCGGACTCCCGACTGAGGGTGCCTTGACATGACCGCCATCCATCTCGACGACATCAAGCCGGGCGACCGAACGCGCTCCTCGTGCGTCACCGTCACCGAGGCGCACATCGTCTGGTTCGCCGGGCTGACCGGCGACTTCAACCCGCTGCACATGGACGCCGAGGCCGCCAAGGCCAATGGCTTCGGGCGGACCATCGCCCACGGCATGCTGACCCACTCGCTCAGCACCGGCCTGCGCTCCGCCATCGACGACTGGGCGATCCTTGCCTTCCTGGAGACGCGCCGCCGCTTCGTCGGCCCGGTCTTTGCCGGCGACACCGTGCATTACGAGGCAGAGGTCGCTGAGGTCCGTCCCAGCGCCTCCAAGCCCGACCGCGGCATCGTCCGCGTCGCCATCACCGTGAAGAACCAGCGCGGCGAGACCGTGCAGGAGGGCGAGGACGTGCTCTCCATCGCCCGCAAGGAGGCGCAGGCATGAGTGCCCCAGCCACCCATCTCCGCCGCCTCGCCGGCCGTGTCGCCTTCGTCACCGGCGGCGGCGGCGGCATCGGGCGCGCCGTCTGCGAGCGGCTGGCCGCGGAAGGGGCGGCGGTCGTCGTCGCCGACATCGGGGCCGAGGCCGCCGAGAGTGTCGCCGCCGCGCTGCGCGCCGACGGGGCTCAGGCCCACGCCACCGCGCTGAACGTCGCCGACCGGGAAAGCTGGGGTGCCGCCGTGACCGGCATGCCCGAAGCCTTCCGGGGCGTGGACATCATGGTCAACGTCGCCGGCATCGTCCGCGACCGCTCGCTGTCCAAGATGACCGACGCGGAATGGAGCGCCGTCATCGACGTGAACCTGCGCGGCACGTGGCTGGGCTGCCAGACGGCCTTCCGGCTGGTCGGCGACCGCGGCTGGGGGCGCATCGTCAACATTGCCTCCACGGCGATCCTGGGGACCTTCGGGCAGGCCAACTATTCCGCTTCCAAGGCCGGGGTGGTCGGGCTGACCCGTACCGCCGCCCTGGAGGGCGCGCGCCGCGGCATCCTGGTCAACGCCGTCGCTCCAGGCGTCGTGGAGACCGCCATCGTCGAGGGCGTGCCCGACGCGGTGCGCTCGCAATGGCTGGAGAAGACCCCCATCGGCCGGCTGGGCAAGCCGGCGGAGATCGCCGCCGTCGTCGCCTTCCTGGCGTCCGATGACGCGGCCTATGTCACCGGCCAGACCATCGTCGCCGACGGAGGGGCGACCACCGGCGACTACTGATTTTCGCGCAATAACGAAGAACGACGCCGAAACGGCGGTACCGCAACAACAAGACAGGGATTGGCAACATGATGGAATTCTCGCGCCGCCGCCTTCTCCAGACCGGCGGGCTCGTCGGCACCGCCCTGGTGACCGGCGGGCTGGCCGGCACCGCCTTCTCGCGCATCGCGGCGGCGGCGGACGACCCGCTCTACGCCGCCGCGAAGAAGGAAGGCGCCCTGACCCTCTACTGGGGCTCCTACGAGCAGCAGACGATGGAGGCGATCCGCGACGCCTTCAAGGCGAAGTATCCGGGCATCGAGGTCAACCTGCTCCGCCAGGCCTCACAGACCGTCTACACCCGCCTGCGCATGGAGTTGCAGAGCGGCGTCCACGAGTGCGACTCGCTGGGCACCACCAACATGCTGCACTACACCGAGCTGAAGAAGATCGGCGCGCTGGCGCCCTTCGAGCCGGTGGACGGCGTGCACATCCCGGACGCCTTCCGCACCCTCGACCCCGACAAGATGTTCCATGTCGGCGCCATCAGCCTGACCAGCATCAACTACGCGCCGGGCAAGGTCCAGACCCCGCCGGCAAGCTGGCAGGCGCTGCTGGAGGACCAGTGGCAGGGCAAGATCACCACCGGCAGCCCGGCCTTCTCCGGCGACGTGGCGAACTGGGTCGTCGCCATCCGCCGCAAGTACGGCGACGACTTCCTGCGCGCCTTCGGCAAGCAAAAGCCGAAGGTCGGCCAGTCCAACGTCGACACCGTGACCGACATCCTGGCCGGTGAGCGCGTCGTCGGCTCCGGCGCGCCCTTCAGCTACACGCTGACCCAGAAGGCCGCCGGCAACCCCATCGACGTGGTGGCCCCGTCCGACGACGCCATCCTGAACCTGGGCGTCACCGGCATCCTGGCGAAGGCCCCGCACCCGAACGCGGCCCGGCTGTTCACCAACTTCCTCTATTCCACGGAGGTGTCGATGATCCTCCAGAAGAACTACTGGCCGACGCTGCGCAAGGACGTGCCCTGGGCGGAGGGGCGGTCGCTGGACCAGTTGAAGTGGACCCGCAACACCGGCGACGACCTCGGCCCGGAGGTCGCGGAAGGCATCGCCAAGTGGAAGGAACTGGTGCGCTGATCGCTGTTTCCCTCTCCCCTTGGGGAGAGGGTTAGGGTGAGGGGGGTGCGCGTATCGGTACGTTTGGCAAAAGCGCAACCCTCCGCCGCCGTCGTCGTCGCCTGCGCGTATCGGTACGTTTGGCAAAAGCGCAACCCCTTCACCCGGCGCCTTTGGCGCCACCCTCTCCCCGGAGGGGCGAGGGATGGTACGGACAATGGAGGCGGACCCTATGGGGGTCATTTCAACGGACAGCCCAGACAGCGCAGCCGCGGCAACCGCGCGCCCGGCGATGGCCCGCGTGCCGCTCGCCAGGACCGTGGTCTTCGGCGCCGTCGCCCTTCTTCTCTTCCTGCTGGTGGTCCTGCCTTTCGGCTGGGTTCTCAACAACAGCGTCCACGACGACCTGACCGGCGCCTGGACGCTCGGCAACTACGCGCGGATCTTCCAGTCGGCGGACCTGCTGGAGCCGCTGTTCAACTCGCTGCTCCTCGCCGTGGCGACTGCGGTGATCGCCGTCGGCATCGGCGTGCCGCTGGCCTGGCTGGTGTCGCGGACCGACCTGCCGTTCCGCCGCACCATCCGCGTGCTGACTCTGACCGCCTTCGTCACCCCGTCCTTCATCGGGGCGACCGGCTGGATTCTGCTGGCGGCGCCCAACTCCGGTTGGCTGAACGCGCTGTGGCGCTCGCTCGCCGGGGCGGAGGCGGGGCCGCTGCTGAACATCTACTCGATGACCGGGGCGATCTTCATTTGCGGCATTTACACCGTCCCCTACAGCTTCACCATGGTGTCGAGCGCGCTCGACGAGATGGCCGTGGAGCTTGAGGACGCCGCCGCCACGCTGGGCTCCGGCACGCTGCGCACCATGCTCAGCATCACCATCCCGCTGGTTACCCCGGCGGTGATTGCCAGCTTCATCCTGTCCTTCATCCAGGGGCTGACGCTGTTCGGCGTTCCGGCCTTCCTGCTGACGCCGACCGGCATTCCCGTGGTGACCACCAAGCTGGCCGAGTTCTACCAGCTCTTCCCGCCGGAAATCTACATGGCGGCCGCCTACTGCATGCCGCTGCTTCTGGTCACCGCCATGCTGTTCTGGATGCGCCGCCGCATCCTGGGCCGCAAGCAGTTCGTCACCATCTCCGGCAAGAGCCGGGCGGGGCGGCGGATCGCGCTCGGCGCCGCCCGCTGGCCGGCCTTCGGGGCGGCTCTGCTGCTGCCGTTGGTCTCGGTCTTCCTGCCCTACGCCGCGCTGCTGCTGGTGTCGCTGACCCGCGCCTGGGGCCAGGGCCTGTCGTGGGAGAACCTGTCGCTGCACTGGTACTGGTGGGCGCTGTTCGGCAATTCGGAGACCCACACCGCCATCGTCAACTCGCTGGTGTTCTCGACGCTGGCGGCGACGCTGTGCGTGATGCTCGGCACCGTGGTCGCCTACATCGTGGAACGGCGGATGGTCTTCGGCGCCAGCCTGTTCGGCGCGGTGGCGACCGTCCCCATCATCATCCCCGGCATCGTCATGTCGGTCGGCTTCTTCGCCGCCTACACGCGGGCGCCGCTCAACCTCTATGGCACGCCGCTGCTGCTGGTGGCGGCCTTCGCGGCGACCTTCCTGCCCATCGCCTACGCCCATGGCGGGTCGATCCTCAAGGGCATCGGGCCGGAGCTGGAGCGCGCCGCCCGCAGCCTGGGCGCCGGGGAGGGGCGGACCTTCCTGTCCATCACCATCCCGCTGATGGGCGGCGGGCTGCTGTCGGGCTGGTTCCTGGTCTTCATCCCGATCATCCGGGAGCTGTCGGTGGCGGTCTTCCTCATCACGCCCAAGACCAACGTGATGACCACCCTGATCTACAACGCCAAGGACGGTGGCAATTACGAGGCCGTCTGCGCCATGAGCGTCCTTCTCCTCCTCATCACGCTGGCGCTGGTGGCCGCCGCCGGTCCCCTGACGCGCCTGACCACCGTGCGCCGCACCTCTCGCAAATCCGGTCGTAAAACCGCCCCGGCGGAAGGAGTTCTCCCCACATGAGCGGGATCCGCATCAAGAACCTCCGCAAGTCCTTCGGCACCTACACCGCGCTGCACGGGATCGACCTGCAGGTCCCCAACGGCACGCTGCTGGCCCTGCTCGGCCCGTCGGGCTGCGGCAAGTCCACGACGCTCCAGCTCCTTGCCGGGTTCGAGGCGCCGACCGAGGGGGAGATCTGGGCCGACGACGTGCTGCTGTCCTCGGCGCGCGGGGTGCTGCCGCCGGAGAAGCGCGGCATCTCCCTGGTCTTCCAGAACTACGCGGTGTGGCCGCACAAGACCGTGGCGGAGAATGTCGCCTTCGGCCTCGCCATCCGCCGCCTGCCCAAGGCGGAGATCGCCGAGCGGCTGGACCGCACGCTGCGCACCGTCCGGCTGGAGGCGCTGCGCGACCGCTACCCGTCGGAGCTGTCGGGCGGCCAGCAGCAGCGCGTGGCGCTGGCCCGCGCGCTGGCGGTGGAGCCGCGCATCCTCCTGCTCGACGAGCCGCTGTCCAACCTCGATGCCCATCTGCGCGAGGAGATGCGGTTCGAGATCCGGCAGGTCCACGACCTGCTGGGGCTGACCACCGTCTATGTCACCCACGACCAGTCGGAGGCGCTGGTCACCGCCGACCGCATCGCCGTCATGAAGTCGGGCCATCTCCAGCAGCTCGGTTCGCCGGAGGACATCTTCGAGCGGCCGTCCAACGCCTTCGTCGCGACCTTCATCGGTGCCAACAACGAGCTGGCCGGGACCAGCGAGGGCAACGGCGCCATCCGCGTCGGCAACCATGTGCTGACCGCGCCCGACCGCAGCGGGGCGGCGCATGGCGGGACGGTGTCGCTGTGCGTTCGGCCCTCCCAGGTCCGGCTGTTCGGCGCCGAGGAGACGGGACTGCCCGCCGAGGGCTGCAACGTGCTGTCCGGCACGGTCCAGCGCTCCGCCTATCTGGGCGAGTACCGCGACGTGCTGGTGGATCTGGGGAGCAGCCGGACGCTGCGCGCCTTCATTCCGCCCGCGCAGAGCTTCGCTCCGGGCAGCGTGGTGACGGCGCTTCTTCCCATCGGCTCCTGCCAGATCCTCGGGCCGGCGGCTTAATCCGCCAGTCCAATCCAAGAGAGTTCCGAACGATGACCATCGCCACGACCGGCGAGGCCGACGCCTTGCCCGAAATCCTGACCGAGCGGCGCGGCGCCGTCCAGTGGGTGATCTTCAACCGGCCCAAGGCGCGCAACGCCATCACCCCGTGGATGGAGGACCGGCTGATCGAAATCTGCCGGGAGGTCGACGCGGACCCGGCGGTGAAGGCCCTGGTGCTGACCGGTGCCGCCGGCGACAAGCCCGCCTTCATGGCCGGCGCCGACCTGTCCTGCCTGCAGAGCGTCAAGACGCCGGAGGACTACACGATCCTGGAGGACCGCGCGGAAACCGCGGCGATGGCGCTGGAGGCGGTGCGCGTTCCGACCATCGCCGCCCTGGCCGGCGCCTGCGTGGGGGAGGGGGCTTTGCTCGCCGCCTGCTGCGACGTGCGCATCGCCACGCCGTCGGTGCGCTTCGGCTTTCCCATTGCCCGCACGGTCGGCAACTGCCTGAGCATCAAGAACCTCGCCCGGCTGACCGCCATTCTCGGCACCGCGCGGACCAAGGAGATGATCTTCAGCGCCCGTCTGCTGACCGCCGACGAGCTGTCTGGCGCCGGCGCCCTGCGCGGCGTCGTTACGGAGGACAACCTCACCGAGCGCACCCAGGAGTTGGCCGAGGAGCTGGCGGGCCTCGCCCCGCTGACCCTGTGGACGACGCGCGAGGCGCTGCGCCGCTGGCGGGACCATGGGCTGCCGGCGGACGGCGACGCCGACCTGCTGCGCCTCTGCTACCTCTCCGCCGACTATCAGGAGGGCATCGCGGCCTTCCTGGAGAAGCGCCGCCCGGTCTGGGTGGGGCGGTAGGGGCGCCCGCGGCGGCGTCAAACCCCTCTCCCGCCCCGGGAGAGGGTGGCCCGCAGGGCCGGGTGAGGGTCGTGCGAGGATCAAGGCACGGATTCTTGACGGCACCCTCACCCTTCCCTCTCCCGGGACGGGAGAGGGGATGTCCTTGCCGCCATCCATACCCTTCACTATCCTGGCGCCGCATCACGCGCCCATGCGGGCGTTCAGCCGCCATGGGACCCGCCTGTCATGCCGACCACGCCCGACGACCTTCCGAGCGGCGCCCCCGACGTTGCGGCGCTGGAGCGGCGGTTGCGGGCCGCTCCCGACGATCTCGCGGCGACGCAGGAACTGGCCGGACTGCTGTTCCGGACGGGGCGAGCGGCCGACGCCGAGCCTCACGCCCGCAACGCGGTCCGGTTGGCGCCGGAGGACGCGCGCTCCCACACGTTGATGGCGCTGGTGCTGGCCGACACCCACCGGCCCCAGGCCGCCGAGTTCCATTACCGCCGGGCGCTGGCCCTGGCGCCGCCGGACGCCGCGACGCTGGCCAATCTCGCCTGGAGTCTGAACCGGCAAGGCCGGCTGGAAGAGGCGCGGCGGACCTACCGCCGGGCCGCGGCGCTGCATCCGTCCATCGCGCTGACCTGGCACGGCTCGGCGCAGACCGAGGAGGCCGCCCGCGATCTTCCTGCCGCGCAACGGCTGGTGGACCGCGCCCGGCGTCTCGACCCCAACCACCGTGGCGCCGACACCTTCGCGGCGGCTCTGCTGGCCCGGCAAGGGGACGGAGAGCAGGCGCTCGCCGTATTGGCCGCCTCGGCCGCCCGTCATGGCGGCCCCGACCCCGATGCGCTGCTGGAGACGGGGCGCATCCTCGACCGGCTGGGCCGCCACGATGAGGCTTTTGCCGCCTTTGCCGTCGGCAAGGCGCTGCTGCGGCAGGCGGGGCGCCGCTACGGCGAGGAGGAGGCGGTGGACCTCATCGCGCGCCTCGCCACTTTCTTCGTGGCGCCGCGCCTGCGCCTGATGCTGCGGCCCGCCGCGCCGGCCGCCGGGCCGCAGCCGGTCTTCATCGCCGGCGCTCCGCGTTCCGGCACTACGCTGGTCGAGCAGATCCTGTCCAGCCATCCCGCCATCGCCGCAGGGGACGAGCTGCCGTCGCTCGGCGCGGTGGTCCGGGCGCTGCCGCAGACGTTGGGCAGCCCGCTCGGCTATCCGGAAGCGCTGTCGGAGCTGTGGATAGGCGACCAGCGCGACGGGCTGGAGCGGTTGCGCGACGCCTACCTCCGCCACGCCCGCAAGCTGGTTCCGGCCAAGCCCGGCCACACGCTGTTCACCGACAAGATGCCCTTCAACGAGACGCATCTCGGTCTGATCGCGCTGATGTTCCCCTCGGCACCGGTGGTACATGTGCTGCGCCACCCGTTGGACGTCGTGCTGTCGATGATGGGCACCAACCTCACCCACGGCTTCCATTGCGCCAACGATGTCGAGACGGTGGCGCGCCACGTCCTTCTGGTGTTCGATCTGGTGGAGCATTACCGGCGGGAGATGCCGTTGCGCTACCTGCCGCTGCGCTACGAGGATCTGGTGCGGGAGCCGGAACCGGCGGTGCGGCGCTTGCTGGGCTTCCTCGGGCTGGGCTTCGACCGGCGCTGCCTGCGTTTCGAGGAGAATCGGCGCCACGCCCGCACTCCCAGCCACGCCCAGGTCGCGGAAAAGCTCTACAGCCGCTCCGTCGGCCGCTACCGCGCCTACATGGAGCATCTGAAGCCGGCGATCCCGATCCTGGAGCCGGTCATTCTCGGTCTGGGCTACAGCCTGTAGCATGCCACCCATGCCTCCGTCCGACAGCGACCTCTGCGAAATCCGCCGCCGCGAAGGCCGGCTGGACGAGGCCGCTGCCCATGGCCGCCGCGCCGTCGCGCTCGATCCCGGCGACGCGGCGGGCTGGTACAATCTGGGTGTGGCGCTCTACGACCGGCTGGAGGCCTCGGCGTCGATCGCCTGCGAGCGCCGTGCCGTCCGGCTCGCCCCGGACGCGCCGGGTCCGCATTTCGAACTGGCTGAGGGGCTGCTGCTCTCCGGCCAGTGGGAGGAGGGCTGGCGGGAGTATGACTGGCGCTGGCGCCTTCCCGGTGTGCCGCCGCTGATTCCGCCCGCCGTTCTGGAGCGGCATGGGCACACCGTCGCACGGTCCTGGGATGGCCGCCCCTTGCCCGAGGGCACTCTGCTGCTGGTCGCCGACCAGGGCTTCGGCGACACCATCCAGTTCGCCCGTTACCTGCCGATGGCGGCGGCGCTCTGCCCGAAGCTCGTGGTCGCCTGCAGCCCGGACATGCGGCCGGTGATCCGGTCCCTTCCCGGCGGATACCGGACGGTCACCGACTGGGAGGAGGCGCCGCCCTTCGCCGCCCACGCCGCGCTGTCCAGCCTGCCGGGGCTGTTCGGCACGAGGCCCGACAGCGTTCCGCCGCCGCTCCCCGGCCTGCGGGCCGAGCCGGAGCGGGTGCAGCGCTGGACGGAGCGCCTGGACGGGCTGTTGCCCCGCGGCTACCGCCGCGTCGGGCTGGTCTGGGCGGGGCGCCCGACCCATGGCAACGACCGCAACCGCTCCCTGACGCTCGCGCGGCTCGCGCCATTCTTCGCTTTGGAAAAGACCGCGCTGGTGTCGCTTCAGAAGGGGCCGGCGCAGGCCGAGGCCGCCCGCTATTACGGGACGGCGCCGCTGGTCCATCTGGGGTCGGAACTGGAGAGCTTCGCCGACACCATGGCGGTGCTGGCGCTGCTCGACCATGTCGTCTGCGTGGACACGGCGGTCGCCCATCTGGCCGGGGCGATGGGGCGCCCGACCGCGGTGCTGCTGCCCTACGCGCCGGACTGGCGCTGGCTGCTCGGCCGCGGCGGCACGCCCTGGTATCCCACCGTCACGCTGCACCGGCAGCCGGCGCCCGCACGGTGGGACGAGGCCATCCGCGGCGCCGTTGCCGCAGTGACAGGACGCAAACTCACGGCTTCAGGGCGGCCAAGCCGTCGGTGATCCCCTTGGTGGAGATCGGGAAGGCCACCGCCTGCGTCCCGCCATAGGGGCGGACGGCGATCTGCGCGCCCTTGGAGCGGCGCAGCGCGGTCAGCGTCGCGTCGTCCATCGGGGCGTTGGCGAGGCAGCCGTCCTGGATGCACTGCTGGTAGGTCAGCGCCAGCGGCTTGCCGTCGTCGATGGTCAGCGCCGCCCCGGCGCGCAGGTCGACGCCCAGCGGCAGGATCACCACCATCACCCCCTTGCCGTCGGGAGCGAAATAGCCCACCGACGCCTTGAGGATGCGGGTCGCCTGCTTGGCCTCCTTGTTCTCCATCACGCGGGTCTGCGACAGGAAGCAGCGCGGCTTGCCGTCCGGGGGCGTCTCGCATTCGGTCTGCCAGTCGCCGAAGGTCTTGCCCGGCTCCACCGCCCCGGCGGGAGTTCCGCCCGCGAGGAGGAGGAGCGCTGCCAGCGCCCCCGTGATGAAGGCCTTACGCATCGCCGTCATGCTCCTCACAGCTTCCATTTCAGGCCGGCGGTCGCCGACACCGTGTTCTCGCGGGCGCGGATCGCATCCTGAACGCCGATGGTGGCGGTCAGACGGTCATCCAGAGCCACGCCCAGCCCGGCGCCGATCACCAGGGCGTCGCGGCCCGGCTTGCTGGCGTCGGCGGTGAAGGCCACCCCGCCCAGACGGTTGGTGGTGGAGGCCGTGGCGTCGGCGAAGTCGTGCTCCCACGCCAGGGCGGCGTTGGGCAGCAGGCGCCAGCCGCCCACCGTCACGCTGGTGCCGGCGCGCACGCCGACCGCGCTGCGCAGGCTGGTCCAGCCCGCCGCCTCGACGTCCAGCGCCACGCCGCCGCCGGACTCGCGGAAGGCTTCGCGGGTGATGCGGTCGAAGCGCAGGCCGGCCCGCGGCTCGATCCAGGCGCTGTCCGACCCGGCGAAGGCCATGCGGTGCCCGGCGGCGATCTCCACCGAGACATCGTGGCCGTCGGCGCTGCCGCTGGCGCCCTGGCCCAGCGTGCCGAAGGCGATGCCGCGCGAGGCGTCGTAGTTGGCGTAGCCGTAGCCGATGGCGCCCTCGACAAAGGGGCTGTCCGCGGTGCCGCGCAGGCTCCAGGAGCCGTAGAGCGTCGCCTGATAGCTGTCCACGTCGGCCTTGCCCAGCCCGTCGCGCGAGGTGACGCGGTTGCGCAGGTAGCCGAGCGCCACGCCGCCGCTCACGCCGTTCTCGTAGCTGTGGTCAGCACCCAGCAGGAAGCCGCCGATCCGCTCGGTGGTGCCGGCGGCGTTGCCGTCCGAGCCGGTCCGGCTGTAGGCCGCCAGCGGCTGGCCCCACACGCCGCCCGACCCACGGGTCTCGCCCGTCTCGCCGACGGCGCGCGTGCCGTTGCCGCTGCCGGCCAGCCGGACGCCGGACGAGGACGCCGCGCCGCCGCGCAAGGCCGACAGGCGGCCCTCCACCGCGCTGCCGAACAGGCGGCGGCTGGTGCGGTCGGCGGCCAGCGTGTCGGCGTGCAGCTTGCCCGAGAGCTGGTCGAGCGCTCCGGCGATGCCGCTGCCCGGCAGGCCGTAGAGGCCGCTGAACAGCGGGGCGGCGACGCCTTCCAGCCGCACCCCGGCGGCCGGACGCAGCGCGTCCACCGCCGCGCCGGCGGCCTGCTGGTTCCGCGTGCCGCCGCGCACCGCGTAGTTGGTTGGCGTGACCACCAGCCGGACGGTGTTGGCGCCGTACAGCGTGTCGAAGCGGGTGCCGGCCGGCAGGCCCGCCGCCGGCTGGGTCACCGTGGCGAAGCTGCCGGACACCCCGCCGTCCGCCTGGACGATGGTGAAGCTCTGCCCCAGCGTGGCGGTGTAGGCATTGGTGGCGTCGCCGCTGATGCCGCGCAGCACCGGAGCCAGCGTGCCGCCGGCGGTGAAGGACGCGGTCTCGACCCGGATCTGGTCGTGGCGGCCGGCACCGTTGCCGGCGGTCGGGCCGTCGATCTCGGCGCGCAGCACGCTGGTTCCGGTCAGCGTCACCGCGGACTGGAAGGTCAGCACGCCGGGGGAGTTGCCGGGCGACAGGGTGCCGGACAGCACCGCCGGCCCGACGACCACGCCATGCCCGCCGAACGTCGACCCGGCGCTGGTGGTGAGCGACCCGGCGACGAAGCCGTCGACGGTGGCCGCGGCGCCGTTCCCCAGGGTGACCGCGCCGGTTGTGCCGGTGGCGGCCACGGTGATGGTGCCGTCGCCGACGGTGACCGGGGCCATGACGACGCCGGCCAGGGTGGCGGTGCCGCCGGCGATGACGGTGACCGCCCCGTTGACCGCGCCGTTGGCGGCGACGGTCAGGGTGCCGCCCTGCACCGCCAGCGTGCCGCCGACACCGCCGCCCTCGATCACGGTCATGGCGCCGCCGCGGGCCACCGTCACCGGTACGGCGACCACGCCGCCGACCGTGGCGCTGCCGCCATTGTTCAGGGCGAGCGTGCCGCCCGCGACCACGCCGCCCTTGGCGACGGTCAGGGCCGCGCCGTCGCCGACCGACAGACCGCCGGCGTTGGCGAGCTGGCCGGAGACGACCACCGCGCCGGGGCCGGACGCGGCCAGCGCGCCGCTGCCGCTGACCGAGCCCGCCAGCGTGACGGTGCTGCCGTCCGGCGTGATGGTGCCGCCGCGGCTGGTCACGGTGACCGACTGGCCGATCGTCAGCGGTGAGTCCGGACGCAGCGTGCCGCCGTCGAACGTGACCGAACCGCCCTGGACCGCGCCGTCGCCGTTGGAGAAGCTGGGGCGGCTGGTGTCGATCACGCCGGTCGCCGGAGGCGTCGGAGTGGGGTCGGGATCGGGGTTCGGGGTCGGGTCGGGGTTGGGATTCGGATTGGGGTTCGGCTCGGGTTCGGGCTCCGGCTCGGGTTCCGGCTGTGGGACCACCTTGGTCAGGGTGAGCTGGATTCGGTTGTTCGCTGTGTCCAGGGTGGCCGTCGGGGTCAGCGTCGTGTCGCTGTTGGTGACGGAGGTGAAGCCGCCGGACACCCCCCCCGCCGCGGTCAGGATGGTGTAGGTCGTGCTGTCGCCGTAGCCGCCGCCGGTGGAGGTGATGGCCAGCGCGCCGCCCATCGTGGCGGTGCCGGTGACGGCCAGCTTGCTGGCGGTGCTGGAGGTCGTCCGGATCGCCAGCGTGCTTCCGCTCTGCTGCGTGTAGTTTCCGGTGACGGTCAGCGTGCCGGGGGTGCCGGTGGCACCGGGGGTCAGGGTGGTGCCGGACGGGTTGGTCACGTTGCCGACGATCGTTCCCGTCCCGGTGAGCGCCGTGCCGCCGGTCAGCTGGAGCGCCGTGGTGAGGGTACCGTCGACGCGCAAGGTCCCGCTCTGGACGTCCGTCGTGTCGGCGGAACTCGCGCCGCCCAGTGTCCAGGCCGTTCCGTTCAGGGTCAAGGTGGTGATGCCGGACACCGGTCCCGCGATGGAGCCGCTTCCCTCCAGGTTCAGCGACTGGGTGCCGCTCAAGGCCGTGATGCCGCCGATCACCACGCTGGCGTCCTTCAGCGTGATCGTGCCGCTGCCTTGCCCCGCGAAGGTCCGGATCGCGCTGAAGCCGGAACCGGCCACGATCGTCCCGTGATTGACGATGGTCGTGGGGCCGTTGGTGGCAATCGCGTCGGTGGTCGAGATGATCGTGCCGTAATTGACGACCGAACTGGCGCTTATCGCGTTGATCCGGATGGCGGGATAATTGATCTGCTGGAATTCCGTCGCCGGCCGCACGCTCTTGATGAGCGCCGTGCTGTTGCTCGGCGAGCCGTTCGTGATGTCGGCGGAATGCTTGATCTCGATGGCGGACCAGTTGCCGATGATGGTCCCGGTGTTCTGGACGACGGATTTGATGCCGCCCGCCGAGTTCTCGATGAGGATGCCCATGAAGGTGTTGGGCACGCTGATCAGCCCGGAATTGATGATCGTGCCGTAGCTGTGCGCGTAGATGCCATCGGCCTGGCTGTAGTTCGTCGGCTCCGAGATCTTGATGGTGCCCTGGTTGGTCAGGGTCCATCCAGCGCTCGACTGAACCCAGACGCCGGTGGCCAGAGGATACTGGACCGATGGGCCGGTGTCGTCCACGCCGCCCGTGCTGGTGATCAGGATGTTGCCGGCGGTCGGGTAGAAGCTCTCGGTCGTCTTGACCGTCGATAGAGTCTCGATCGGTGCCGCGTTCGCGGCGAGCGACACGCCAAGCGCGAGGGGGGCGGCGACCATCGCCGGGAGGCGTCCGCCCGACATGAGGCTTCGGCGGATCGTCTCAAGGGGGGACATCGACGGCGGCATGGGCGACTCACCTTGCGAGCGGGGCGTAAGCGTTACGACCAATGGTTTACACCATCCGATCATAACGGGTATCTCGCATTGTCGCCAAGACAAAATATACAAACGTATGAGAATTTGAAATTTAATTTTTATCTAATCTTGCAAATTGCGCAGAAAAAGAGGCTATGAATTTATGGATACTTGCACAATGAACGGTGAAAGGGGGTCTTGTCCGTTGGGGGATGCGCAGGTTTAGCCAAACCGTGCGGAATGTTGACGTGTTCTCGATTAACGATTTCGAGAATGGGCTGATTTGAAAATGCAGAAAATTGTCAAAAGCCGTATTCACATCGGACCGCAGCCCCGTTTCGGCCGTGTCGATGCGGCAAATTACCACGTCGGAGGTTAATGGGCGAAGCGGTGCCGGCCCGGCAGCCGCTCCGTCCTTGCAGGCCGCCGGGCCGGACGCGATCACGCAAGCCGGGCGTTCAGGGTGATCTCCGTGCCGGTCAGCGCCTTGGACACCGGGCAGTTCTTCTTCGCACCCTCGGCCTGCTGGCGGAAGGTCTCGGCGTCGATGCCGGGAATCTCGGCCTCGCAGTCCAGTTCGATCTTCGTGATGGCGAATCCGTCGCCGGCCTTGTCGAGATGGACGCGGGCGGTGGTGTGCACGCGCGTCGGCGTGTGCCCGGCCTTCGACAGGCCGGCGGACAGCGCCATGGAGAAGCAGCCGGCGTGGGCGGCGGCGATCAGTTCCTCCGGGTTGGTGCCGGTGCCGTTCTCGAAGCGCGACGGGAAGGAGTAGGCGCCTTCGAACGCGCCGCTGCCCAGCCGCATTGTGCCCGAACCCTGGGCGAGGTTGCCGCGCCATTCCGCATCCGATTGCCGCACAGCCATGGTGATCTCCCGATCCTGTGATTGTTGGACGAACCGCCGCTCAAGTTAGAGCCGACCGGAGGAACGGCAATCGCCACAGGAGTTAAGCAAGAGGAGCGTTTGGCACCCGAAAAGCACCCGGGGCATACGGAAAAGCAGAGGAAGGCGCAGAACAATTAAGGTTTTGTGGCGTTGTCCCGGCACAGGGAAAGCCAGAGGTTGAATGGGGGTAGGAGGAATGAGCATGCGCCAACCGGATTGGCAGATCGCGGCCGGAGCGCCGCCGCGGGGCGGCGATGCCCAGGCGGTCAGTGCCGCCGACATCCGGGCGCTTCTGGCCGACAGCGGCTGGTTGGCCGTCGACGCTTCCGCCTTGTCCGACGAAGACGATCTCTACGCCGCCGGATTGACCTCCCATGGGTCGGTGAACCTGATGCTGGCGCTGGAGGAGCGCTACGGCGTCGAGTTCCCGGAACATCTGCTGCGCCGCCGCACCTTCGAGAGCATCGCGGCGATCCGGTCCGCGGTCGCCGGTCTGCTGGACGGCGCCCCGGGCGGGATGGGGGCCGGCGGGATGGGGGCCGGATGAAGGCGCCCGTGCCGGACAGCCTGCCCGCCATGGCCGCCGAGGCTGCCGCCGGAGCCGCGTCCGAGGCCGCCGCCATCGCCGGGCGCCATGCCGACAGCGTGGACCGCGAGGCGCGCTTTCCCGCCGAAGCCTTCGCCGCTCTGCGCGAGGCACGGCTGCTCGGCCTGATGGTGCCGCGGGCCTTCGGTGGCGGCGGCGGCGGTCTGACCGACGCCGCGGCGGTCGCCCACGCGCTGGCCCAGGCATGCCCGTCCACCGGGCTGATCTATGCCATGCACCAGATCCAGGTCGCCTGCCTCGTGCGCCACGGGCAGGGCAGCGACTGGCACCGCGGCTTCCTGGAGCGGTTGGCCGAAGAGCAACTTCTTCTCGCCTCCGCGACGACCGAGGCCGGGATCGGCGGTGATGTGCGCTCCAGCGCCTGCGCGGTGACCGGCACGGTGGAGGGTGAGACGGGCGGCGCCTTCCGGCTCGAAAAGCAGGCGACGGTCATCTCCTACGGGGCGGAAGCCGATGCGATCCTGGTGACGGCGCGGCGCACGGCGGACTCGCCGCCCTCCGATCAGGTCATCGTGCCGGTGCTGCGCGGGCAGACGCAGTTGGAGGAGATCGGCGGCTGGGACACGCTGGGCATGCGCGGCACCCGCAGCGTCGGCTACCGGCTGGTGGCGGAGGCGGAGCGGGCGCAAATCCTGCCGCTGCCCTACGCCGACATCTCCGCCCGCACCATGCTGCCGGTGACCCACATCCTGTGGAGCAGCGTCTGGCTGGGCATCGCGACGGATGCGGTGGCGCGGGCCGCCGCCTTTATCCGGGCGGAGGCGCGCAAGCGTCCCGGCACCCCGCCGCCGGGCGCGCGGCGGCTGGCCGAGGCGACCGCCGGCCTTCAGTCCATGCGCGGCATGGTGCGCGGCTCGCTCGCCCGGTTCGAGGAGGCGGCGGACAATCCCGACCGTCTCACCTCCCTGGGCTTCGCGGTCGCCATGAACACGCTGAAGACCGAAGCGGCGGAGATGGTGGTGCGGATCGTGGGGCAGGCGATGCTGGCCGGCGGCTTGTCCGCCTACCGCAACGACAGCCCCCACAGCCTGGGCCGCCACCTGCGCGACGCCCATTCGGCGCCGCTGATGATCAACAACGACCGGATCCTGGGCAACACGGCGAACCTGCTGCTGGCGCACAGGGACAACGGTTCTCTCTTCGGCTGAGGCTTTCTCGGAACGGAATGCGGCGGATGGACATGCGGGCAGAGGGCACACCGGTGGAGAATGGGCAGGCGGCGTTCCGCGACGCGCTGATCGCGGCCGGGCTGCTGATCCCCACGGGGGTCGATGGGCTGTACGGCCGCAGCGGCGTCTTCGAGGATGTCGTGGAGCGCTTCAACGACCTGATCACCACCTGGGGCGGCGACGACGGGGCGGACGTCATGCGCTTTCCCCCGGGGGTGGCCCGCCATCAGTTCGAACAGAGCGGCTATCTGAAGAGCTTCCCGCATCTGGCCGGCACCGTTCACGCCTTCAAGGGCGACGAGCGCGCCCATCAATCCCTGCTGCGCCGGCTGGAGGAGGGGGAGGAGTGGACCGACGCCCAGTTGGCGACCAACGTCGTCCTGACCCCCGCCGCCTGCTACCCCGTCTACCCCACCATCGCGGAGCGCGGGCCGCTGCCCGCCGACGGCGCGCTGGTCGATGTCTATTCCTACTGCTTCCGCCATGAACCGTCGCTGGACCCGGCGCGGATGCAGATGTTCCGGATGCGCGAATATGTGCGCGTCGGCACGCCGGAGCAGGTCATGGAATTCCGGCAAAGCTGGGTGGAGCGCGGGCGGGCGCTGATGGAATCGCTGGCCCTGCCGGTCGCCGTCGATCTGGCGAACGACCCCTTCTTCGGGCGGGCCGGGCGGATGCTGGCGGCCAGCCAGCGCGACCAGGGCCTGAAATTCGAACTGCTGATCCCCATCGCGTCGGCGGAGCAGCCGACCGCCTGCCTCAGCTTCAACTACCACCAGGACCATTTCGGGCTGCTGTGGGATCTGCGGACCACGGATGGCGCGGTCGCCCACACGGCCTGCGTCGGCTTCGGGATGGAGCGGGTGGCGCTGGCGCTGTTCCGCCATCACGGCTTCGACGTGAAAGCGTGGCCCGCCGCCGTGCGCGCCGTCCTTTGGGGCTGAGCGGGCAGGGGAGGCCGGGCATGGCGCATCCGCTCGACAGGCCGGACCGCGACTGGGCGGAGACCAACTGCTACACCGACCTGTGGCTCGGGCTGCTGCGGGCGCTGGGGATGGAGCCGATGGCGGCCCTGGCCTTCACCGTCGCGCAGGATTTCGAAGGCGACCAGTTCACCTTCTTCAAGGTGCCGCCGGAGGACCTGCGCCGCCTCTATGGGCTGGAGGTGCAGGAACTCGCCCTCTACGACCGGCTGGAGACCCACGCGGCGGTGCAGGTGGCGCGCGGGCGTCCCGTGCTGGTCGAGGTGGACGGCTATCACCTGCCGGACACGCGGGGGACGTCGTATCGCGCGCAGCACGTCAAGACGACCATCGCGATCCTCGGCATGGACGCGGGCGCGCGGCGGCTCGACTACATCCACAACGCCGGGCGCTTCACGCTGGAAGGGGAGGACTACGATGGCCTGTTCGCCCCCGCCCCCCTGTTCCCCTATGTGGAGTTCGTGAAGCGCAGCGGCCCGGCCTTGGAGGGAGAGGCTTTGATGGACGCCTCGCGTGGGCTCCTGTCCCACCATCTGCGCCGTCGCCCGGCGGGCAACCCCATCGCTGCCTTCCGCGCCGCGTTGCCGGAGCAACTGGAGATACTGGCCGCCCGGCCCATGGACTATTTCCATCTCTACGCCTTCAACACGCTGCGGCAGGTGGGGGCGAATTTCGAGCTTCTCGGGATGCATGTTCGCTGGATCGGCGGGCCGGCGGAGGCGGCGGAGGCATGCGCCACCCTCTCCGCCACCGCCAAGGCGTTCCAGTTCCAACTCGCGCGCGGCGTGCACCGGCGGCGCTTCGGCGATTACGCGGAACCGCTGGAGGCGATGGAGCGAGCGTACGACCGCGCGCTCGGCGCGCTGCTCCGCCGCTACGGGTGACCGACCATGGCGCGCCTTCACGCCGTGACCGGCCGCAGCGTGACGCCCCTGTCCGCGGGGTGGGAACTGTGCGTGACCGAGCCGGGGGCGACGCCCGGCGGGGACTGGCTGCCCGCCCCGGTGCCTGGCACCGTCGCTCAGGCGCTGCGCGAGGCCGGGCTCTACCGGCTGGGCGATCCGCTTCCCCTCCACGACCGCGACGTCTGGTACCGGGTGCGGCTGAGCGGTGACGGGCCTTGCACCCTGCGCTTCCATGGCCTCGCCACCATCGCGGAGGTCTGGCTGGACGGCAAGCGCATCCTGGCCAGCGACAGCATGTTCCAAAGCCACGACGTGCCCGTCACGCTGCGCGGCACGCACGCGCTGCGCATCGTCTTCCGGGCCCTGAATCCAGTGCTGAAGGCGCGGAAGGGGCGGGGCCGCTGGCCGGTCCGGCTGGCCGAGCCGGCAGGACTGCGAACAGTGCGGACCACGCTGCTGGGGCACATGCCCGGATGGTGCCCGCCCGTGCCGGCGGTCGGCCCCTGGCGCCCGGTGGAGATGATCACCGAGGATGGTCCGCTGCGCGTCCGTTCCGCGGACCTGCGCGCCACGCTGGAGGGGCGGGACGGCCGCCTGTCCCTGACGTTGGCGGCGGCCTGGAACGGGTCCGCTTCCCCGCCGGGCTGGCTTGAGGTGGGGGAGGCGCGGGCTCCGCTGCGCTGGACCGGGCCGGGGGAACTGCGCGGTGACCTCCGCCTGCCGGAGATCGAGCCATGGTGGCCGCACAGCCACGGCAACCCGGCGCTCCACGCCGTGCGCGCGTCGGTGGGCGACGCGCGCATCGATCTCGGGAGCACCGGCTTCCGCCGCATCGAGCGCGAGCCCGGCGACGGCTTCGCCCTGCGCATCAACGGGGAGCGGGTTTTCTGCCGCGGCGCCTGCTGGAGCAGCCCGGATATCGTCGCCCTGCCGGGGACGCGGGACGCTTACGCCCCCTGGCTGGAGACGGCGTGGCAGACCGGCATGACCATGCTGCGCGTGCCGGGCATCGCCACCTACGAGGCCGACGCCTTCTTCGACCTGTGCGACGCGATGGGGATCCTCGTCTGGCAGGATTTCATGTTCGCCAATTTCGACTATCCGGCCGACGAGCCGTTCTTCGACGGCGTGCGGCGGGAGGCGGCGCAATTTCTCGATCGGGTCCAGGCGTCGCCGTCGCTGGCCGTCCTGTGCGGCGGCAGCGAGGCGGAGCAGCAGGCGGCCATGCTCGGCCTGCCGCGCGAGCGCTGGAGCCAGCCGCTGTTCGACACCGTCCTGCGCGACGAGGCGGAACGGGCGCGGCCCGACGTCCCCTACGTGACCAATTCCCCGACCGGCGGGCCGCTGCCCTTCGCCGCCGACGCGGGGGTGACCCATTACTACGGCGTCGGGCCCTATCTCCGCCCGCTGGAGGACGCGCGCCGGGCGAGTGTCCGCTTCGCCTCCGAGTGCCTCGCCTTCGCCAACATGCCGGCCGCCGGGGCGCTGTCCGGCGTGCCGGCGGTCCACGACCCGCGCTGGAAGGCGCGTGTGCCGCGCGATCCCGGCGCCCCGTGGGATTTCGAGGATGTGCGGGACCATTACCTGCGGACGCTGTACGGCGGCGATCCCATGGTCCTGCGCTACGAGGACCCCGACCGCTACGCGCGGCTGTCCCGCGCCGTGACGGGGGAGGTCATGGAGGCCGTCTTCGCGGAGTGGCGGCGGGCCGGCTCCTCCTGCGCGGGTGGGCTGGTCTGGATGTTCCAGGACGTCTGGCCGGGGGCCGGCTGGGGCGTGGTCGACTCCGCGGGCGTGCCGAAGGCGGCGTGGCACGCCTTGCGCCGCGCCTTCCGGCCGGTGCAGGTCCTGCTGACCGACGAGGGGGTGAACGGGCTGGCGATCCATCTGCTCAACGAGACGGCGGAGCCGGTGGAGGCGGTGCTGACCCTGACCGCCCTGCGGCGGGGCGAGGTTCCGGTGCTGCGGGCCGAGCGGACGCTCACCCTGCCGCCGCGCAGCGCGCAGGTGGTTCCGGCGGCGTCTCTGCCCGACCGCTTTGTCGACCTGACCGGCGCCTATCGTTTCGGCCCGCCGACGCACGACGCGGTGGTGGCGGCGCTGTTCGATCCACGGTCCGGCGCGCCGCTGGCGGATGCCTTCCATTTTGTCCGGGGCGGCCGGATGGAGCGCGTGGAACTGGGTTTGGGCGCCCGCGTGGAGCGGACGGACGAGGGGTGGTTGTTGGTTCTGTCCAGCCGGCGCCTCGCCCGTTCCGTCCATATCGAGGACGACATGTTCCGGGCGGCGGAAGAGTGGTTCCATCTCCCGCCGGGAGAAGAGCGGCGGGTGCGGCTGATCCCGCGCCACCCTGGTGCGGCGGTGCCCGATGGTGAGGTCCACGCGTTGAACGGGCTGGACCCGACCCGTTACCGGGGGGTGGCATGACGTCCGGCCCGTCCATGCCCGTTCTGTTCGACGGCTGCTTTGGCTGGTTGCACCCGGCGGGCGGGCGCCGTGGCGTCGTGCTGTGCGCGCCCTATGGCGGGGAGGCGCTGGCCACCCACCGGGCGTGGCGCCGCTTCGCCGAGAGCTTGGCCGCGGCCGGATTGCCGGTGCTGCGCTTCGACTATCCCGGCACCGGAGACAGCGCCGGCGAGGAGGGCGATCCGGCCCGTCTGAACGCATGGCTCGGCGGCATCCGCGCCGCGGCCGCACATCTGCGCGCCGTCGCAGGGGTGGAGGAAGTGGCGTTGGTGGGGTTGCGGCTGGGTGGGCTGCTCGCCGCAGCGGTGGCCCGCGAGGTGGGGGCGGACGCCCTGGTCCTGCTGTCCCCCTTCCCCTCGGGCCGGGCCTTCCTGCAGGAGCTGCGGGCGGTGGCTCTGCTCGCCGAACGGCCGGCGGACGCCCCGCCCGCGGTGGGGCCGGAGGGGATCGACAGCGCCGGATTCCGCCTGACTCCGGAGACGGCGGAGGCTCTGCGGGCGCTCGACCTCGCGCGCGTGGCGGAGGCCCCGGCGCGGCGCGTGCTGATCCTCGACCGCCCGGAGGGCCGCGCCGCCGCTCTGGCCGAACGGTTCCGCGCGCTGGGGGCCAACGTCGAGGAGGCGCCCTTCCCCGACCACGCGCGGCTGATGAGCAGCGTCCAGCACGCGGCCCTGGACTGTTCGGCCTTCGCGCGGGCGACGGCCTGGCTGGCGCAGGACGTGGCACCGGGCGTGGCGCCCGCCGGGCCGGGCCGAACGATGGAGGCGCCTGCTCCCCGTCTGCGGCTTCCCGGCGCGGTGGAGCGCCCGCTCCGCTTCGGGCCCGGCGCGGGTCTGTTCGGCATCCTGTGCGAGCCTGTCGCCGCGGCCGCCGAGCGGCCGGCCGTTTTGCTGCTGAACAGCGGCGCCACGCCGCACGGCGGCACCGGGCGCATGTCGGTGCGGCTGGCCCGGCGGCTGGCGGCGCGGGGAATCGCCTCGCTGCGCCTGGACCTGGGCGGGCTGGGGGACAGCGCGTCGAAACCGGGGCGCCGCGACGGGCTGATCTATTGCCGGGACATGGTGGAGGACGCGCAGGCCGGGCTCGACGCGCTGGAGGCGGCGGGGCATGCCGCCGCGGTCGCCGTGGGGCTGTGTGCCGGGGCGGCGGTGGCGCTGCATGTGGCACTGGCCGACCCGCGGACGATCGGGCTGGTGCTGGTCAATCCGGGCCGCTTCGTTCTGGGGGACGGGGTGACGCAGGAAGAGGCCATCGGCAGCGCGGTGAAGCCGGCCGCCGCCTATCTTCCGCGGCTGACCGAGCCGGCGGTGTGGCGGGCCATCCTGCGCCAGGACCGCAAGGCGTCGCGCGTCGCCCGCGGCCTGTCGGAGCGCGCGGCCCGCCGCCTGCGCATCGGGGCCGGGCGGCTGCGCGCCGGGCTGACGGGGCGGGGCTACGCCCGCGACGACGTGCTCCACGCCTTCCAGGCGTTGACCGACCGCGGAGTCCGCACGCTGATGGTCCACAGCGCGGGCGACGTGACGCTGGGCGAGTTGGAGGCGCAAGCCGGAGCGGACGGCGGGCGGCTGCGCCGGATGGGCGGGCTGTGGATGGAGCGCCTCGCCGGGGCCGATCACAGCCTGATGGAGCGCGCCGCGCGGGAGCGCTTCGCCGGCCTGCTGGATGACCTGCTGGACCGCATCGGCACGGGCGCGACGGGCGCCGTGCGCGGGAAAGGCCCCGGCCCACCGGAAGGGACCGGGGCCCTCCGCGTCAATCACGCGACGGGAAATAGCCCAGCATGAAGATGAAGAAGAACAGCGACTGGTAAGGCTGCAGGTTGTTGAAGGGGGTCGGGCCGGCGACGCCGCCCCCCGCGCTCACGGCGATGCTGGCGCCCGTGGGCCCCCCGCTGACCGTGCCCTGGGTGGAGAGCGCGCCGGTCAGCGAGCTTCCGCTGGGCGGCGTCGGCAGGCTCGAGGCCGGAATGTAGGGCCCGTTGAGGGTCACGTCGGTGCTCGGATCGATGAACTGTCCGCCCAGCACCACCGGGTTGCCGGACGGGCTGTTGCTGTTGCCGACGCCAGGGTTCAGCGGGACCGTGACCGTCGCGGTGAACGGCACGCTGCCGCCCGCGCTGCCGCCCTGGAAGGCCGCGCTGTGGGTGTGCACCGGCAGGTTGGCGCCGCTGACCGTCGTGTACTGCGTGCCGCCCGAATTGCCGGGGTTGAGCGTGCTGCTGGTGTAGGGGCTGATCCCCGGCCCCACCATCACGCGGCCGCGCAGGTCGGGCAGGTTGAACGTCGAACTGGCCTGCCCGCCGCCGAAGGCGCCGGCTGTGACCGCCCACAAGGCTTGGTACTGCTGGGAATTGACGGTCTGTCCCAGACATTGCTGGGTGTTCACCGGGGCGAAGTTGCCGGCGAATGGAAAGATGGTGCCAATGTAGAAGTCCATGGCGAGATCTCCGGTGGATTCGATGCGCTGGGGCGGACGGTGTGCGGTGATGCCGCGAAAGGGAACGTGGCGGCCGGACTCAGTTCAGGATCAGTTCGAAACAGCCCCGGTCGTGGGCGCGTGGGATGACGCGCACGATGTAGAACGGACCCATCAGTCCCATCGTCGGATGGTCGATGTGGTAATTGCCATTCCACAGCTGGCTGGGGCCGTAGGTTTCGAACAGAGCCGAAAAGGACGTGCGCTTCGCCCAGCGCGGCGTGCATTCCGGACGCGCCGTCAGCTTCGTCAACTCGACGTCCGTGATCACGGACCCGTCCTCCGGGGCCAGGAAACGGAACGTCTGGCCGAGATGCGGGGCGAACATCTCGTGAGACAGGGTGGCGATGTCGATGGTCATCTCAAAGGTCCGGGCTCAAGTTCTGAAGGTCCGGCGGTCGTTTCGGGCATAGGAAGCCGACGCGCCGCATCCGTCCATCCGCTGTTCGGCGATCAGGGGAACCTTGATCAGTCGCGCATCGGGTAGATGCCACTGGTGACGATCAGCATGGTCAGCGCCAGATAAGGCTGCATGTTGTTCAGCGCCGTCGGGCTGGAGACGCCGCCGCCGGCCGAAACGCTCACCGTGCCCGTCAACCCGCCCATCGTGACGGTGCCGGAGGCCGAACCGATCAGCGCGGAGCCGCTCGAGGCGGTGCCGGAGCTGTAGGGGCCGTCCATGGTGATGCCGACGCCCGGATCGCTGAGCTGGAACGCGCCAAGATAGTTGTTGCCGCCCGCCGGGGTGGCGCTGGAGCCGACGCTGGTGCTCACGGGGATGGCCGCGGCGGCGGTGACGGTCGCGTTGGTGCTGCTGCCCGACGGCGTGAAGGATGCGGCGTGGGTGTGCAGGGGCAGGTTCTGGGCGGTGATGAGATTGTTCGCGACGCCGCCGTTGTTCCCCGGATTGAGCGTCTGGTTGTTCAGGTAGGGGCTGGTGCCCGACCCGATCATGACGCGGCCGCGCAGATCCGGCAGGTTGAAGTTGGTGGTGCCGTTGCCGCCGTACATCGCGCCGGTGATGGCGAACAGGGCCTGATTCTGGCTGACCTGCATCTGCTGGCCCAGACACTGGGCGGTGAACTGCGGAGCGTAGGCGCCGGCGAACGGGATGACCAGGCCGAGGTAAACTTCCATGGCGAAACCTCCTGTGTATGAAACCGGTTGCGGCGGCCTGTGGCCAGCGTCTCCTTAAGGACGCGCCACGCCGCCGAATGTGATAGAAAGCATACCGACATATTCTCCTCACCGGCTAGTGCCCGAGCAACAGACGATACAAAAAGTTACTTTTTCGATTGTTATCTTTGCATTACAGTCCTGTGGTTGCATATTTGCGTATGTATTTGGCCACCGCCGGATTGTGGGCGATGCGTCCGCTCGGTCGCAGGCGGTGTCGGGCGGTCCTCGGTTAGGGTCGCTCCGCACCGGGCCGGTGCCGAGGCGGACGACTCAAACGGCACTCGCCGCGGCGAAGGTCCGCAGCGGCGATTCTTGCGTCAGGTCCGCATCTTCGGCTATTCAGGGCGCACGCTTGTGCTACCGGAAGGGGTGAGGCCGATGGCCGTTCTGAATGGGTCGCTGCCGCTGCTCGGCGGGTTGACGGTGCGCTTCCCCCGCCCATCGGACGACGACTTCCTGCTGGGCCTGTTCATGGATGCGCGCCCCTGGCTGGCCAAGGCGCACCACGACCGCGACTTCATCCGGACGCTCTACGAACAGCAGTACGGCGCGCGGCGGATGGGGCAGGAAAGCCGTTATCCGGAACACCTGGATTTCGTCGTCGAGAAGACGGGCCAGCCGGTGGGGCGGATCGTCATGGATCTGGGGCGCTACGACTGGCGGGTGTCGGAGGTGGAGATCCATCGTCTGGCCCGTGGCAAGGGCATCGGCACCGATCTGCTGCGCAGCTTCCAGGGGACCGCGGCGCAAATGCGCATTCCGATCACCTTGTCGGTGGCCGAGGTGGATACGCGAGTCCATTGGTTTTATCATCGCTTGGGCTTCGATCTGCTGGCAAAGACATCGCCGTCCCTTGAGCTGATCTGGCTGCCGCCCGGTCATCCGGGAATCCAGCACCTGCCCCCGCAAATTCTGCCGGCGCAGATGCAGCAGGGCGGCGCCTCCTGACGCCGCTCTTCTTGGAGACGCGACCGGGCGGTCCGCGTCTTCCGGGTTGAATTCCAGCGCGGTCATGGCATGCGGGGCCTGTGACATCGGTGTGCGCGCTTTGCACGCAAATGTTTGCATCCGCCACGCCCTGCCCTCTCACACGGCGAAATGCCGGCGCGAAAAGCATACCAACATATGCGCTCGTTTCAGCAATGAAATACAGAGCGCTTCGCAGAAACAAATGCATCAAATTATGACGCGCTGTTCTCCTCGATGATGCGAATCGACGCAAATCGGGTGCCTCCTTTGCCGCTTTTATAGACTCATGCGCTGTCAACCACTGTGAAAAGGTGGTACTCTCGCGCAGGCTGTTCACTTTTTGGTGACCGCTTTCGGCTTAAGGTCGGGCGGTGCTGCGTATGGCGGGAGACGGATGATGGCGCGCAAGCGTGGTTCGAACGGCAACAACGTGAACGGGCGTTCCGACAAGACGCACAAGCCGTCCTCGTCGATGTTCGCGATGGCTCTCGAACCGCGCTTCATGTTCGACGCGGCGGGCGCCGTCACGGTTGCCGAGGTCCATCAGCAGCCCGATCAGCCCGCGCCGGGCGATCAGGGCGCCGCCAAGACGGCCGAGGCCGACAAGCTCGCCGATTGGGCCGCCAAGGAGGCGAACGTTCCTGTGGCGGCACCCCCGGCCGCCTCCGCTCCGCCGCATGCCGAACCTGCGGCGGTGACGGCGCAACCCGCCCAGGTTCAGGGGACGGTCCGGTCGGTGGTGTTCGTCGACACCAGCGTGAACGACTACCAGACGCTGATCAAGGACATCGCCCCCGACGCCAAGGTCGTCCTGCTCGACTCCCAGCAGGAGGCGCTTGGCCAGATGGCGAATGCGCTCTCCGGGATGTCCGGCCTGGATTCCATCCATGTCGTCAGCCACGGCAACGAAGGCCACCTTTATATTGCCGGTCGCGCCTATTGGGCGGACGGACTGGCGAACCGCGGGCAGGATCTCCAGGCGATCGGCGCTGCGCTGAAGCCCGGTGGCGACCTTCTTTTCTACGCCTGCAACGTCGGCGCCGGACAGGCGGGGCAGGAGTTCGTTCAGACGGTCCACCGGCTCACCGGAGCCGACGTGGCGGTGTCCAACGATCAGACCGGCAGCGCCCCAGGGCAGAACTGGACGCTGGAGGTCCAAAGCGGGTCCATCGAGGCCGCGATTCCCTTTGCCCTGTCGTCCATGGAGACCTTCAGCGGCCGGCTGGGAACCGTGGTCGTCACTTCGGCGACCGGAACGGCAGCGGGATCGTTGAACCACGCGATCGTGAACGCGGCCGCCGGGGACGTGATCGAGTTCAGTTCGACGCTGATCTCCAGCAAGATTTCCCTGGGCGTCACGACAACCATCCTGACGGCGCCGAATCAGAGCTTCACGATCAACGGCGACGTGAACGGCGACGGTATCGCCGACATCACGATCTCCGGCGCTTCCAGCGGCAACGTGCCCACGACGACGGACTACCGGGGCATTCTCTTCAATTCGTCCGGCAATACGCTGACGGTCAAGAACGTCATCATGGAGCGCTTTTATTCGGCATCCGCTCTGCAGGGCGCGCTGACGCTGCAGAACGGGTCGCTCGTAGTGGATGGCGTGACCTTCAAGGACAACCTGAACAACGCCATCGCCACGACCACCGCGGCCACATCCCTGACGATCAGGAACTCGGTTTTCCGTGACAATGCCAGTGTGGTGACCGGTACGGCTGGCTTCGCGGTCGTTCGAGCGCAGGTGACCGGAACGCTGACGATCGAGAACAGTCTGTTTGCAGACAACAACTACGTCATGAACATGGGCTCGAGTTCGGCTCTCTACCCGGGCTCCATTATTGTGCAATACCACAACACGGCTGCCTTCACGGTAAACATACGCAACGTCACCATTGTCAACAACAGCTACATCAACAATGATGCCGCCGCCGTCAGTGTCAAGACGGCGGGCATCGGCGTCTATTCCGGTGGTTCGGCGGGCACGGGGACGCTGAACGTTTACAACACGATCATCGCGGGGAACTCCGGCAATCTTGGCGGGACGAGTTTTGCCGACCCGAACGCCATCATTTACAACAGTGCCGGCGTCACCCTGAATCAAGGCAACAATTATCAGGGGGCCATAACCGGCAACGCGACCTTCGTCGACTCCACCAACGCCGATCACAGTCTGCGCGACTATCGTCCGGCATCGACCGCGACGACGTTCATCAACGCCGGCGACAGCAGCAACGCGAACCGCTACGGCGGCAGCTACGACATCCGCGGCATCGACCGCATCCGTGACGGTGCCCTCGACATCGGCGCCTACGAAGTGCATTGGAACGCGGGCGAGCCGTCGGTCGATCTGAACGGGGCCGGCGGCGGAAGCGACGAGTCCGTCAGCAGCGGCACTCCCAGTTCCGGCGTGCTCATCGCGCCCAACGCCACCCTGGCGCAGACGGACACCGACACGCGCCTGCTCGGCGCCACCATTACCTTGAGCGGCGTGGTCGACACCGGAAACGAAACGCTGACCCTCTCCACGGCGGATATCAGCACCGCCAGGATGTTCGGCATCGCGGTGCTCGCCAACGACGGCGCCACGATCACCCTGAGCGGTGCGGCTTCCGTGGCGAACTACCAGGCGGTGATCCGCCTGATCCAATACAAGAACTCCGCCGGCAGCTTCACCGCGGGTGCGCGCACCGCCACGGTCGTCGTCAACGATGGCGAAACGACCAGCACCGCGCGGACCAGCACCATCACCCTCGGCACCGTCGTCGACACCACGCCGCCGACCATCTCCAGCATCGCGGTGTCCGGTACGCCGGCGGCCAACGCATCCTCGGTCACCTACACGGTGACCTTCAGCGAAGGCGTGTCCGGCGTCGACTCCTCCGACTTCACGCTGGCGACGACCGGTACGGCCTCCGGCACGATCGGCACCGTCACCCAGGTATCGGCCAGCGTCTACACGGTTTCGATCACCGGCATCTCCGGCGCCGGAACGCTGGGGCTGAACTTGAAGGGCACCGGCACCGGCATCAAGGACACAGCGAACAACGACATCGCCGCGGGCTTCACCGGCGACACCCACACGGTGGATCAAGTGGCGCCGACCTTCGACGTCGCTGCCGCCACGTCCAGCATCACCGACACCGGCTTCACCCTGTCCGCCAGCCTCGACGAAGCGGGGACAGTCTATTACGTCCTCGTCGCCCGCAACGCGACCGCTCCGACCGCCGCGGAAGTGGAGGCGGGCACGGCTTCCGGCGGCGGAGCGGCGCTGAAGTCCGGCAACCTCAGCGCGTCGTCGTCCCCGTTCGACGGCAGCGGATCGATCACCGGACTAACCGCCGGCACCGACTACGACCTTTATGTCGTGGCGAAGGACAGCGCCGGGAACCTCATGAGTGCGCCGGTCAAGGTCAGCGTCTCGACGACGGGTGGAGCCTCCAACGGCGCGCCGGTGAACAGCGTTGTGCCGAACGTGACGGGCACGGCGACGGTGGGCAACGCGCTGAGCGGCGGAACCGGCACCTGGAGCGATCCGGACGGTGACTCGCTGAGCTACACCTACCAGTGGTACCGGGCCGACGATGTCAACGGCACCAACGCCGCCTCGATCAGCGGGGCGACCAACTCCAACTACACGCTGACCAGTTCCGACGCGCACAAGCTACTTGCGCGTCGTGGTGACCGCCAACGACGGCAAGGGCGGCACGCAGACGGCGAACTCGGGCTACACGGAAATCCTCAACAGCGCTCCGGTGCTGAGCACGGACGAGCGCAGCCTGACCGCCATCGACGAAGACGCCACCGGCAACAACGGCGACACCGTGGCGGCCATACTGGCCTCCGCCGGCTCCGCCACCGATGTCGACGGCAACGCGCTGGGCATCGCGATCACCGGGACCAACACCAGCCACGGCACGTGGCAGTACAAGACCGGGGCCGGGAATTGGACCACCATCACCGGCGTCTCGGGCGCGTCGGCCTTGCTGCTCGCCAGCACCGACCGCGTGCGCTTCGTGCCGAACGCTGACTACAACGGATCGGTCACCGGCGGCGTCACTTTCAAGGCGTGGGATCAAACCTCCGGCACGGCGGGCACCACGGTCGGCAACGACACCACCGCGAACGGCGGGCAGGGAAGCGACCGTCAGTTCAGCGTCGCCAGCGCGACGGCGGGAATCGCCGTGACCGCGGTGAACGACGCCCCGGTGCTGACCGACACCGTCCTTACCCTGCCCAGCGTCGCCCAGGCCGCGGGTGCGCCCAGCGGTGCCGTCGGTGCCGCCGTATCGTCGCTGGTGGCGCTCGGCACCAACGTGTCCGATATGGACAGCGGCGCCGTAACCGGCATCGCGCTGGTCGGCGTGGACACGTCGGAAGGCGGCACCTGGTACTACAGCACCAACGGAGGTGCCACCTGGACCGCGGTCGGCACGGTGAACGACAGCGGAAACGCGCTGCTGCTGCGCACGACGGATCGGCTCTACTACCAACCGACGGGCGCCAACGCGGGCATTCTCAACGCGGCGATCACTTTCCGCGCCTGGGACCAGACCAGCGGCACCGCCGGAACCAAGGTGGCGACCGCGGGCGGCGGTGGAATCTCCGCCTTCTCCGCAGGCATGGACACCGCCAGCCTCTCGATCACCCCGGCCACTCTGGCCAGCACCGTGACTCTCGCGGCCGCGTCGGACACGGGCAGCAGCAACTCGGACAACATCACCAAGGCGACCAGCGTCACCTTCGATGGCAGCGGCGCCAACGCCAACGCCAACACGACGGTGCGGCTCTACGCCAACGGCACGTTGGTGGCGACGACCACCGCCGACGCGTCGGGCGCCTACAGCTTCACCGGCGTCGACGTGTCCGGCCTCAGCGGCGCGGTCGACTTCACCGTCCGTCAGGTCATCGCCGGGATGGAAAGCGCCGACTCCGCCGTCCGGACCGTCACCTTCGACCGCACGGCGCCGACCGTCGCCATCACCACGGTGACGGGCGACAACGTGCTGAACGCGGCGGAAAGCGCCGTGGCCCAGACGGTGGCCGGCACCACGACGGGCGTCGAGGATGGCCAGACGGTCACGGTGACGCTGAACGGCAAGACCTACAGCACGACGGTGACCAACAACGCCTGGAGCCTGTCCATCCCCTCCGGCGACCTGCTGGCGTTGACGGACGGCGGCACCTACACCGTCACCGCCGATCTGGCGGATGTGGCGGGCAACGCCGCGGTCCAGGCAACGCGCAGCGTCTCGGTCGACCGCACGCCGCCGACCCTGGCCATCGCGACGGTGGCGGGCGACAATGTGCTGAACGCGGCAGACAGCGCCGTGGGGCAGACGGTGTCGGGCGTGACGAACGGTGTCGAGAACGGCCAGACGGTCACGGTGACGCTGAACGGCAAGACCTACAGCACGACGGTGACCAACAACACCTGGAGCCTGACCGTCCCGTCCGGCGACCTGCTGGCGCTGACCGACGGCGCCAGCTACACCGTCACCGCCAGCCTCACCGACGCGGCGGGCAACCCCAGCCAGGCGACCCGCAGCCTGTCGGTGGACCGCACGCCGCCGTCGGTGGTCAGCGTCACGCCTCCTCCGGCGCGGACCTATCTGCCGGGCGAGACGGTCAGCTTCTTCGTCCAGCTCAGCGAGACGGTCGTCGTCAATGGCGGCAATCCGATCCTGGAACTCGCGGTCGGAAGCGACATCCGGAACGCCACCTACAACGCGGCTGGCAGCACTGGCACGCTGCTGCGCTTCGACTACGTCGTTCCGGTCGGCGACCGGGCGCCGCAGGGCATTTCCGTCCTCGGGCTGGCGCTGAACGGGTCGATCGTCACGGACCTCGCCCAGGGGCCGTTGCTGACCGCGCTGGCGGGCATCGGTGACACCAGCCAAGTGCGCATCGACACCCCGATCCCGGCGAAGCCGGTCGGGACGGCGCTGAGCGGCCTGTCCGACTCCGGCGTGTCGGCGACGGACCGGCTGACCAACGTGACGAGACCGACCCTGTCCGGCACCGCCGAGGCGAACGCCACGGTGACCGTGCTGGTCGACGGCATCGCGGTGGGAACCACCGTGGCCGACGAGAACGGCTTCTGGGTCCATCGCCTCCAGACGCCTCTGACCGACGGGACGCACAACATCACCACCACGGCGACCAACCGGTTCGGCATCGTCAGCGATCCGTCGGATGCGCTGGCCGTGGTGATCGACACCGCGGTGCCGGTGGCGCCCGCCCCGTTGGTGACCAGCGCCACCGTCGCCGGTGTGGCGGCGGGCGAGCGGATTTCCGGCATCGCCAAGCCGTCCCTCGCCGGAACGACGGAAGCCGGCAGCACGGTCAACGTGCTGGTCGACGGCAGGGTCGCCGGAACGGCGGTCGCCGACGCCAACGGCGCCTGGACCTTCCAGTTCACGGCGGCGCTGGCCGACGGCACGCACAGCGTCCAGGTGCAGGCCACCGACCGGGCTGGCAATGCCAGCAGCCTGTCGGCGGTCACCACCTTGACCATCGACACCACGCCGCCAGCCGCTCCGACCGTGGCGCTGAACACCACCGCCGGCAGCACGCCGGTCGTGCAGGGCACCGCCGAGGCAAACAGCCTGGTCACCGTGACGATCAACGGGCAGACGATCGGCATGGCGCGCGCCAGCGCGACCGGAACGTGGCAGTTGGCCCTGGCCTCCGACCTGAGCGTCGGCAGCTATGTGATCGCGGCCAAGGCGAGCGATGCCGTCGGCAACACC
Source organism: Azospirillum argentinense (assembly GCF_000632475.1). NCBI lineage: Bacteria > Pseudomonadati > Pseudomonadota > Alphaproteobacteria > Rhodospirillales > Azospirillaceae > Azospirillum > Azospirillum argentinense. The sequence goes on along the minus strand of NZ_CP007795.1, from coordinate 498,372 downwards.
GGCAACGCCGGCACGACCACCTATTCGGTGGCTCCGCCGCCGCCGCCACCACCGGCCGTGGCGGCCACCACCGGCAACACGACGACGGCGGCCTCCTCGTCCAACGTCACGGCCGCGACGTCCACCGGGATCGGGACGACGCAGACGGTCGGCCCGACGCTGGGCACCGCGCCGACCCTGCCCGGCCTGCAGACGAGCAGCGACGCGGGCCGTGTCATCACCAGCTCGTCGATCGGCAGCGGAAGCGGGGCCGGCAACGGGAACAGCAGCACGGACGCCGGACGCTCGATCACCATCGGCAACATCGGCAACTCGACCAGCAGCGACGCCGGGCGTTCGATCACGATCTCCGCCATGGGCGGGGCTCCCTCCAGCGGCGGCACCGGCGGCTCGGCCGGCTCCGGAGTGAGCGGCGTCGTCAGCAGCGGTGGCGGCCTTGGCAGTGGTGGCCTGGGTGGTGGCCTGGGTGGCGGTGTCGGGGGTGGCGGCATCGGGGCCGGTTCGGGCTTGGGCGGCTCCGCTTCCGGGGGGCTCGGTGCCGGTGCCGGAATCGGCGGCGGTGCGTTCGGCGGAGCCTCGACGGGCGGCGGTCCGGGTGCTGGCCTCGGCACGGGCGGACCGGCAGCCGGCGCGACCGCGACGGGCGTCGGAACCGGCAATGGCAGCCCGAACGGCGCCGCCGGCGGCGCGCCGGGCGGCAGCATGGCCCCAGGTGGCTCCAGCAGCGCAACCGGCGGGCTTGGCAGCGCACCGGGCAATCGGGGCGGCGGCCAGACGGGACCCGGCTCCACGATCGAGAACGCGCCGGCCAACCGGCCGGGCGGCCAGGGTGGACCGCAAGGCCAGCCCCAGGGGCCAGCGCCGGGCCGAGGACAGTCACCGGCCGGCGACGCGCCGGCGGGCGATCCGGGCATCGCTCCGACCGCGCCGGACGGGCAGGGGCAAGACCCCGGCCCGCGCGCCGACCTCGACGGGACTTCGCCGGCCCGCCCGGCCTTCTCCCGGCAGGTGGCTCAGATCCACGGCGCCGCCGATGCCCAGACCGCGGCGCTGCTCGCCGCCCTTACCTCGCACGTCCCTCCGGGAAGCCGGGCGGCCTAGCGCCGCCCGAGCCTCCCCCCGTCTTCCCCGCTTGAGCTTTTCTTTCCAAATGGATTGCCGACGAGAATGACCCGGTTCGCTTCCTCCCTCCGGCCGCGGGGTAACAAGGCCCGCGCGTCCTTCGCCCTGGCCGCCGCCGCGCTGCTCGCCAGCGGATGTTCCATCAGCCCGAAGCCTCTGACCGACGATGAGAACGTGTCCCGCCTGCGCGAGGACATGTCGGTGATCATGGCGCCGCAGGAGCCGATCGCCGGTCCGGTGTCGATGCACGAGGCGATGGCACGGGCCATCAAGTACAACCTCGACGAACGCGTGAAGCTGATGGAGATGGCGGTCGCCAACCAGCAGCTCGACCTGTCGCGGTTCGACATGCTGCCGCGTCTCGTGGCGGGGGCCGGCTATACCGGGCGCAACAACGAATCCGGGTCGGAAAGCCTCAACCTCGCCACTGGCCGCCGCACCGGCGAGAGCACCACGGCCACGGACCGATACCGCCGGACCGCCGACCTGGGCTTCACCTGGAACATTCTCGATTTCGGCGTCAGCTACCTGCGTGCCCGCCAAAACTCCAACCTCGTCCTGATCGCCGACGAGCGCCGCCGCCGCGTCGTCCAGGGCATTTTGCAGGACGTGCGCACCTCCTATTGGCGGGCGGTCGCGGCAGAGCGGCTGCTGAAGCGGATCGAGCCGCTGGAAAAGCGCATCGAGGCGGCGCGCAAGAACGCGAACGCCCTGGAGGCCCAGCGTGTCCAGTCCCCGCTGCAGACCCTGTCCTACCAGCGCGCGCTGGTCGACACGCTGCGCCAGCTCCAGACCCTGCGGCGCGAGCTGGTCGCCGCCAAGTCGCAGCTCGGCGCGCTGATGGGCCTGCCGCCGGGTGAGAACTTCACCCTGCAGATGCCGCCCGACGTCACCGGCAAGGACGTCCCGGCGATCACGGCGTCGGTGGAATCCCTGGAGACCTATGCGCTCCTCAACCGCCCGGAGCTGCTGGAGGAATCCTACAACGCCCGCATCACCGCCGACGAGACCCGCCGCGCCCTGCTGAAGCTGCTGCCGGGCATCGACCTGAACGCCGGCCTGCATTACGACAGCAACAGCTTCCTGCTGAACCAGCGCTGGGCCGATTACGGGGCGCGGGTGTCGTGGAACATCCTGTCGCTGGCCTCGGCCCCGGACACCCACGCCTTCTCCAAGGCGCAGGAGGAGCTGGTCTCCTTCCGCCGTCAGGCCCTCAGCGTAGCGGTGCTGAGCCAGGTGCGCGTGGCGGTGGTGCAGTTCCGCGAACTGTCGCAAGAATTCTCGCTCAACGCCGATCAGGCGGCGATCGACCGCCGCATCCGGCAGCAGTATGTCAACAGCAGCACGGTCGGCCAGCAGGGCGACATGAGCGTGATCCAGGCCGAGGTATCGGAACTCGTCTCCGACCTGCGGCGCGATCTCGTCTACGCCGACCTGCAGAACGCCTACGCTCGCGTCATGGTGTCGGCGGGCGTCGATCCGATGCCGGAGGCCGTCCCGTCCCAGGATCTCGCGACCCTGCGTCAGGCGGTGTCCGACGGGCTGGGCGCCTGGCAGCAGAAGGCCGGCGGCACGGCGCGCCTCCAGGATCTGCTGGTCCCCTCCGCCGCGACCTCCGAAAAGGCTCCGGCGGACAAGGCTCCCGTCGAGAAGGCGGCCGAACCGACGACCGAACCAAAAGCCGCCCCGATGGCCGCGCGCAGCGAGGAACCGGTGGACCGCAAGGCGGCCGTGCCGGACCGCGTGACGGTGGCCGAGCTGCCGCAGCAACCGGCCGCCTCGATGACCGCTCCGATGACGGTGTCCTACAGCCCGTCCACCCGGTCGGAGCCGGTCAGGATCTACGCGGTGCCGCTGGGCGCGCTGGCCCCGATGGGGCGTGCCTCCGCGCGTTGACGCCTTGGGGGCGGCGCGCCGTCGCCGTCCCCTTTCGGCTGTGCCGGTGCCCCGGCGCTGAAACAAATAAGCGTACCGGACCGCTTGCCGATCCTGGATCGTTGCGCTTCCGGAGCAAAGGGTGCAGAAAATCTCTGCCATGATGTGCCGCTTTCGCCCCTCACGCTTCCTCGCCGCGCTGTCTATCGCGCTGCTTCCTCTGCCGCTTGCCGCGGCCGACCCGGCGCCAGCCCCCGAAGGAGGTGTGCGCGCGCTGATCGAGGCGCGGCAGCACGCCGTGCTGTCCAGCGAGATCGCCGGACGCATCGGGCGGATGACCGTGGAGGCGGGGCAGTCCTTCAAGGCGGGACAGACGCTCGTCGCCTTCGATTGCAGCCTGTATCAGGCGACGGTCGATGCCGCCCGCGCCAACCTACGCGCCGCCGAGGTGACGGTGCGGCAGAACCGCCGGCTGGAGCAGCTGAAGTCCATCGGCGGGGCCGAAGTCGAAATGGCCGAGGTCAAGGCCGAGGCCGCCCGCGCCGATCTGCGCAAGGCGGAGATCGAGGTCCGCCGCTGCGACGTGAAGGCGCCCTTCGACGGCAAGGTGGTGGAGCAGCGGATTCGCGAGCATGAGTCGGTCCCCGCCGGCACGGCTCTGCTGGAGATCCTGTCCGACCGCGATCTGCGGGTGGATCTGATCGTTCCGTCCTCCTGGCTGGTCTGGCTGAAACCCGGCCAGCGCTTCGAACTGCGCATCGACGAGACCGGCGAGGCCCTAGACGGTGAGGTCACCCTGACCGGCGCCCGCGTCGATCCGGTCAGCCAGTCGCTGAAGGTGACGGGCAAGCTGCAGGCCGACAAGCAGGGCAACGCCCCGAACCTCGTCGCCGGCATGAGCGGAACCGCCCGCTTCACCCCGTCGGAGGAGGCCAAAGGTGCCCGATGACGTCACATCCGTCCGGACGGAGGCGATCAACCCGCTGAACGGCCTCCTGCTTCTGCTGAACCTGCAGCAGGAGGCCCGGCAGGCGCAGAATCCGGAGGCGCTGCGCTTCTTCCTGGTGAACCAGACGCGGCGCTTGATCGCCTATCAGCAGGCGGTCTTCCTGACCGTCGCGGCATCGGGCAAGGCGCGGCTCGAAGCCGTGTCCAACATCGCCGTTCCGGAGCGCGACGCCCCTTTCACCCGCTGGCTGGAGGCCGCGGCCTCGGCCATCGCCGCGGGAGCGGAGGCGCGCAACCTGCACAGCGTCGCTCCCACGGAGGTGCCGCCCGCGCTGGCGCGTGACTGGGGCCAGTGGGGACCGGCGCAGGCGCTCTGGGTGCCCCTGCCGGCGCCGGACGGCACCGTCATGGCGGTGTTGTGGCTCGTCCGCGACACCGCGTGGGCGGAAGGGGAGAAGATTCTCCTCGGCCAGCTGTCCGGCGGGTACGGGCACGCCTGGTGGGCGCTGACCCAGGCCGGACGCCGCTCCGGGCTGCGGGCGCGCAAGGGGCTGTGGGCGGTGGCGGTGGCGGCGGTCCTGGCGGGGGTTCTCGCCATCCCGGTGCCGCAATCGACGCTGGCCCCGGCGGAGGTGGCGCCGCGCGACCCGCTGATCGTCAGCGCGCCGCTGGAAGGCGTGATCGAACGCTTCCACGTCCAGCCGAACGAGCCGGTGACCACCGGCCAGCCTCTGTTCAGCTTCGAATCGTCGATTCTGAGAAGCCGCCTGGAGGTGGCGCGCAAGGCGCTGGCCTCGGCGGAAGCGGAACTGCTGACCGCCTCCCAGGGAGCCTTCGCCGACCCGCAGAGCAAGGCGCGCATCGCCCAGTTGAAGGCCCAGGTGGAACTGCGCCGGGCGGAGATGGACTTCGCGCGCGACCTGATGGAGCGCGTCACCGTGAAGGCGGAGCGGACCGGCATCGCGGTCTTCGCCGATGCCAACGACTGGCTGGGCAAGCCGGTGGCGGTGGGTGAGCGCATCCTGACCCTGGCCGATCCGCAGGCCGCGGAGGTGGACGTGCATGTCCCTGTCAACGACGCGATCGTGCTCCAGGAGGGGGCGGAGGTCAGCCTCTATCTGAACGTTGATCCCCTGCAGCCACTGCGCGCCACGGTGTCCCACGCCAGCTATGAACCGGGCCTGACCCCGGGCGGGGTCCTGGCCTACCGCGTCCGCGCCGATCTGGCGCCGGACCAGCCGACGCCGCGCATCGGGCTGCGCGGGACCGCCAAGATCCAGGGAGAGCGGGTGCCGCTGGCCTTCTACCTGTTCCGCCGCCCGCTGGCGGCGTTGCGTCAGACCGTGGGGCTCTAAACCATGGGCGCCGCCGCCATCGGCATGACGACGGGTCCAGCGGCCGTCACGCCGGTGGATCCAATGGACAGCGTGCGGCTGCCGCCGCTGCGCGAGGAGCTTCATCTGCTCCCCGCCCCGCCGGCGGTGGACGGCTCGCCCTGCTGGACAATTCACGATCCGGTGCGCAACCGCTATTTCCGCATCGGCCACGGCGCCTTCGAGGTCATCGCCCGCTGGCATCACGGATCGCCCCGCGCCATCGCCGCCACTGTGGCCGCCGAAACGGTCCTGCAGCCGGAGGCGGAGGATGTGGTGACCCTCTACAAGTTCCTCGCCGCCAACAACCTGACCCAGGGCGCCGACGTCGATTTCCTGGCGAAGCAGACGGCGGCGCGCCGCACGTCCTGGTGGATGTGGCTGCTGCACAACTACCTGTTCTTCCGCATCCCGCTGGTCCGGCCCGACGCCTTTTTGGACGCCACGGTGCGCTATGTGGCGCCCTTCTACAGCCGCGGCTGGCTGTGGACGGTGATCGGTGCGGGGGTTCTCGGCCTCATCCTGGCAATGCGCCAGTGGGACAGCTTCGCCCACACCTTCCTGCATTTCTTCACGCTGGAGGGCATGGCGCTGTACGGCCTGACCCTGCTGGTGACGAAGACGCTGCACGAGCTGGGGCACGCCTACACCGCGAAACGCTTCGGCTGCCGGGTGCCGACCATGGGAGCGGCCTTCCTGGTGATGTGGCCGGTGCTCTACACCGACACCAGCGACGCGTGGCGGCTCGTCTCGCGCCGCGCCCGGCTGCACATCGCCGCGGCGGGCATGCTGACCGAGTTGGCGCTGGCCGCCTTCGCCACGCTGGCGTGGAGCTTCCTGCCCGACGGGCCGCTGCGCAGCGCCGCCTTCCTGGTGGCGACGGTGAGCTGGGTGACGACCCTGACCATCAACCTCAGCCCCTTCATGCGCTTCGACGGCTATTACCTGCTGGCCGACGCGCTGGATGTGCCGAATCTCCAGGACCGCGCCTTCGCGCTGGCCCGCTGGCGGTTGCGCGAGTGGCTGTTCGGCCTGGGCGAGGAGGTGCCGGAGCGGTTCGATCCGTGGATGCACCGGGTGCTGCTGGCGTACGCCTTCGCCACCTGGGTCTACCGGCTGGTGCTGTTCATCGGCATCGCGCTCCTGGTCTATCACTTCTTTATCAAGGTGCTGGGAATCGTGCTGTTCGCGGTCGAAGTCGGCTGGTTCATCCTGCGTCCCCTCTGCAACGAGGTGGCAGCCTGGTGGGAGCGGCGGGGCAGCCTGCGCCCCAACCGGAACCTTCTGATGACCCTGGGCGGCCTGACCGCGCTGGTCTGGCTGGCCTTCGTGCCGGTCACCGGAACCATCGCCGTACCGTCGGTGTGGCGGGCGGAGGGCTTCTCGACCCTGTTCGCTCCGGCCCCGTCCCGAATCGTGGAGGTGCTGGTCCAGCCCGGCCAGCGCGTGGCGGCGGGCGACCTGCTGTTCCGCCTGGAGGCGCCGGAACTGACCAGCAGGCTGCAGCAGTCGGAGCTGCGCATTGCGCTGGCCCAGGACCGCATCGACCGCATGCTGGCCGCCCGCGACGGGCTGGACCGGGTGCGCGTGATGGAAGAGGATCTGGCCGCCGGGCTGGCCGACCGGCAGGGCCTGCTGGACAGCTTGGCGCGGCTGGAGATCCGCGCGCCCATCGCCGGCAAAGTGGTGGATGTGGCCGACTCGCTGCGCCCCGGCCGCTGGGTGGGACCGTCCCTGGCGCTGGGCCAGATCGTCGCCGACGGTGGCGGGGAACTGGTCGGCTATGTGGCCGAGAACGACCTCATCCGCGTCGCGGTGGGGGCAGGGGCGGTGTTCCACGCCGACGATCCGCTGCGCCCCCGCATGGAAGCGCGGGTGACGGCGGTGGACCGGGTCAGTGTGAAGGGGCTGGACATTCCTGCCCTGGCCTCGACCCACGGCGGTCCGATCGCGGTGGAGAGCCAAGCCGGACCATCGATGGGGCGTACGAACGCCGAAGCCGCGCGCGCCAACCTGAAGCCGATGGAAGCGGTGTACCGGGTGACCCTGGCGCCGCTGGACCGGACGCAGGCGGGACCCGCCCACCAGATGCGCGGCGTGGCCCGTGTGGACGGCGAGGCGCGCAGTCTGGCCGACCGCTTCTGGCGCACCGCGCTGGCCGTGCTGATCCGCGAAACCGGGTTCTGACGAGACGATTGCCCATCAGGGAGCGATTGCCCATCGCCCGTTGGCCATTTTGCAAAAGGTCAATCTGTAGGGCTGGACGGTCCGCCGGATGAAATTGGCTTGAACGTCCCCGCAGGGCGCGCCGTCGCGCTCGTGGATCTTCTCCACGACCACATCGCCGCGCACCCCGGTCTTCGGATTGTTCCATTCGGTGCGCCGACCCGCTTCCATCGGGGTCAGGGCGTCGCTGAGCGCCTTGCGGAACAGGTCCCAATCCTCGTCCGTCAAATCCACCCCGCCGCGTCCGCCAAGGAAAAGGCCGAACTGCGCCTGCGCCGGGGTGGCGACGCCCAGCGTCGCGACCAGCGCGGCGGCGTAAAGCCCGAAGGCAAGGGACGGGATGGGCAACAGGCGCATGCGGCGGCTCCTTATGACCGATATGACCGTTTTCGAATCCGGGCATTTTAGGAATGATTGATGATGGCCGCATGTGAAGACAGGTCACGAACCGGGGTGTTACGGTAACATACGCTTCACCCATCGACGGGCGGCGGCCTCCGGCCGTTTTCATGCTCTGTTCCATGCTCAGGCCATGCTCCGGGATGCTCCAAAGTCAGGTTCACGGTGCGCGTTCCGTCGCGGGGCCGTCCGATAGGCAACGGTAACGTACTGGCTTCCTGATCGAGGGGCAGACGAGCGTTTCCCATTGTCGGTCCCCGTCATCGGCGCGGACTTTTCCGCCCGATGGGCACCGCTCCGTCGCTCTCCGGCAGGATGGCCCCTATGAACGAAGATTCGGGGACGCGCCGCAGGTTGGCCCGGTGGTCAGCCCTTGCCCTGTTTGCCGTCCTGCTGTTTGCCGCCTCGCCGTCCGGATGGGCCGTGGCGCAGACGCCCGATGCCCACGCGCCTGCGGCCGGCGGGCCGGCGACGGCGCTGGAGGTGTATGCCGAGCGGCTGGAGGCGGTCGCCGCCACCTATCCACAGCTTCCCACCATCCTGTCGGACGCCTTCGCCCGCCCCAACGGACGGGAGGCGGCGGTGAACCCGCTGCGCCTGCTGCGCGGCCTGCTCATCCTCTTCGCGGCGGGGACGGCGGCGCTGCTGCTGACGCGCCGGATCCTGGCGGGGCCGGTCCGCAACCTGGAGGTGGACGATGGGGCGCCACTGCTGACCGGTGCGCTGCGCTTCGTGCTGGGGTTGGTGCCGGTGGGCGCCTTCGTGCTCGGGGTGCTGGTCGTCTACGCGATCTTGCGGCCGCCGCATCCCGCGGCCCCGGCCGTCCTTCTGGCGGTGCTCCAGGCGGCGCTGACCGTTCTGCTGACCGACCGCCTGATCCGCTTCCTGTGCGCGCCGGACCATCCAGAGCAACGCTTGATCCCGTTGGAGGATACCGACGCGCGCACCCTTCACCGCACGGGCGTGGTCACCGTGACGTTGGCCGCGACGGTGCTCGGGCTGATCGATCTTCTGCTGGCGCTGGGGGTCGGCGGGAACGCCATCGTTGCCATCGGCCTGCCGCTGAGCACCGTGCCCTTCCTGTATCTGCTTTACCGCGTGTGGCGCGGGCGCGTGGCGGTGGCGCGGGCCATTGCCCGTCCGCTGGGCATGGCGGCGCAGGACCACCCCACGCTGGGTCTATGGGCGGTGGTGGCCTCGGTCTATCTCGTCGCCTTGTGGCTGGTCGTCGCGGCGGCGGCGGTGCGGCTGGAGCCGGCGACGGGGCCGCGGATGCTCGCCAGCCTGCTGGTGGCGCTGGCCGTGCCGGCCATCGCCCTGATGGCCCAGCGCCCGCTCGCCCGCTTCTACCGGGGGGAGGAGACGGAGGCGGGGAAGGCCGCGGTGGCACGGGTGATGCGGGCGCTGTGGTTGGCCCTGTTCGTCGTCGGCGTCTTCGCCACCGCGGCCATCTGGGGATTCCGGGTGGAGCAGGCGACCGGAGCGACCGGCATCGCCCTGCGGTTGCTGTTCAACGTGACGGTCGTGATTCTGCTCGGCTACGTCGCCTGGACGATGGTGGTGCGCGCAATCGACCGGACGCTGGAGGAGGCCCGGCACGGCGGGACGTCGTCGCGCGGGCAGCGGCTGGCGACGCTGCTGCCGCTGCTGCGCAAGTTCCTTCAGGTCGTGCTGGTCGCCATCGTCGTCATGATCGTCCTGTCCTCCCTGGGCATCGAGATCGGGCCGCTGCTCGCCGGGGCGGGAGTGGTCGGCATCGCCATCGGACTGGGCGCGCAATCGACCATCGCCGACATCCTGGCCGGCGTCTTCTTCCTGCTGGAGGACGCGTTCCACATGGGCGACTATGTGGAGGTCGGCAACTTGCGCGGCACGGTGGAAGGCATCTCCCTGCGCTCCTTGAAGCTGCGCCACCACCGCGGCGCGGTGCACACGCTGCCCTTCGGCCAGATCAAGGCGCTGACCAACTACAGCCGCGACTGGGCGCTGATGCGTCTGGAGTTCCGCGTTCCACCCGAGACCGACATGGGGCTGGTGAAGAAGCTGGTGAAGGAGGTCGGCAAGGAGCTGTCCGCCGACCCGGAGATGGGGCCGAGCTTCATCGAACCGTTGAAGTCCCAGGGCGTGCGGCGGGTGGAGGACGACGCGGCGATCATCGGCGTCAAGTTCATCACCAAGCCCAACGAGCAGTTCGTCATCCGGCGCGAGGCGTACCATCGCCTGATCCGCGCCTTCCAGGACCACGGCATCCATCTGGTCGGGCGCGGCGTGGTGGTGCGGGTGGACGATCCGGACGCCGCCAACCGGATCATCGGCTTCGCCGCCGCCCAGGCCATGAACGGCACCGGCAAGGAGAGCGGAGCCGCGGAGTGACCCCCGTCACGCCGCCGGCGTAACCGACAGCCATACCGCGATGACGAAGGCGGGCAGGCGGCCGAGCGCCGCGTCGTCGCGCCCGGTCTCCTCCTGCCACGCCCGGTGACGGTCCAGCGCGGTTCGCAGGGTGGCCGCCCGCTCCGCCGCGGGGACGGCGGACAGGGCGGTGTCCAGGCTGGTCAGATAGGGCGGGAACTCGGCGTTGGGGCCGGCGAGGCCGCGCTCCGTCCCCTCGGGATCGAACCACACCTCGGCGGCGGCGGTGTCGGCGCTGGGCGGGACAACCATGCCGCCGACATAGCCGGTGGGCTGAACCACCTTCCATCCCTTGCGGCTCGGCCCGGTGGTCCAGCCGAGCGCGCGGGCGACCTCCATCGTCGCGGCGCGGGTCGGCGCCTGCCGGGTGATGCGGTCCAGAAGGTCGGTCAGGTCAGCGGCGGGCATCGGTGCGCTCCTTGGATAACCATCCGGCGATGAACCGATTGGATGGTCCTCAACGTACAACATCGGTGGCGGGCAGGGCGATGACAGCCTATCTGGGAAACGGCCCATCAGGCGAGAGGGAGCGGTGCGGAAAAGAATGACGGCCACCATCCTGGTGATTTTGATGACGCTGGTCCTGCTGCTGGCCGGTCCGGCCTTCGTGATCGCGTCGGGAACGGCGACGCTGGGGGTGGACTGGAGCCGGGCGGACCGCGCGTCCGTCGGCCTCGCCCCCGATCCCGCCACGACGCAAGAGGCGGTGGTGCAGGTCTACGCCGCCCGCGCCCTGTCCTGGCGCGGCGCCTTCGGCACGCACCCGTGGTTCGCGGTGAAGCCGGCGGGGGCGTCGGCCTACACCGTCTATGAGGTGATCGGCTGGCGGGTCTACCGCGGTCTGCCGGCGGTGGCGGTCAGCAACCGCGATCCGGACGGGCGCTGGTTCGGCTCCGCCCCCGCCGTGCTGGCCGAGTTGCGCGGCCCCGCCGCCGAGGCCGCCATCCCCAAGATCGCCGACGCCGCCCAGAGCTACCCCTACGCCGGGGAGTACCGCATCTGGCCCGGCCCCAACAGCAACACCTTTGCCGCCTGGGTAGGACGGGCGGTGCCGGAGCTGCGGCTCGACCTGCCCTCCACGGCGCTGGGCAAGGATTATCTGGGCACCGGCATGATCGCGCGGGCGCCCAGCGGCACGGGCTGGCAGGTCAGCCTGTTCGGCCTCGCCGGCCTGCTCCTGGCCAAGGAGGAAGGGTTCGAGGTGAACCTGCTCGGCATGACCTTCGGGGTCGATCCCTTCGACCTCGCGGTCAAGATCCCGGGCGTCGGGCGGTTGGCGCTGAACGCTCCCGCCCCGACGGCCCCGGCCGCCGAAAGCCCGCCGCCGGGCTGAGCCTCAGTTCTCCTCGGACGCCGACATGCCGGTGCCGGCGGGGCCGAGCGGCGGGTTGCCGCGCTTGAGGCCGAGCCGGGTCATGCAGTCCCACGCCTCCTCCGCCGTGTCGGCGATGTCGAACAGTTCCAGATCGCCGGCGCTGATCATGCCGTGATCGGCCAGGGCGCGGAAGTTCACCACCTCGTTCCAATAGTCGCGCCCGACGAAGACGATGGGCAGGCGGGACGCCTTGTTGGTGTTGCGCAGGTTCAGGATCTCGAACGCCTCGTCGAAGGTGCCGAAACCGCCAGGGAAGATCGCCAGCCCGTTGGCGCGCATCGCCAGATGCATTTTCCGGATGGCGAAATAATGGAAGCGGAAGGTCAGCTCCGGCGTGCTGTAGGGGTTGGGGTGCGGCTCCTGCGGCAGGCTGATGTTGAAGCCGATGCTCGGCGCCCCGGCCTCCTGCGCGCCGCGGTTGGCGGCCTCCATCAGTCCGGGTCCGCCGCCGGTCGCGATGACGTTGTCGCGCTGGCCATCCTCGGTGGGAGCCAGGGCGCCGCCACGCTCCGACACGATGCGCCCGAAGGTCCGGGCCTCCTCGTACCAGGCCGCCTGCTTGGCCCGCCGCTCGGCCAGTTGCCGCTCCTCCGGCGTCCGGGCGTCGCGGAGAAGCTGTTCCGCCCGCTCGGGCGAGGGCACCCGCGCGCTGCCGTAGACCACAATGGTGGAGCGGATGCCCCAGGCCTTCAGCTCCGATTCCGGCTTGGCGTATTCGAGCATGAAGCGCACCCCGCGCATCGGCTCGCTCAACAGGAAATCGCGGTCCTCGAAGGCGATGCGGTAGGCGGCGGATTCGTGGTTCGGCTTGCTGTCCTTCATGCTGTGCTCCGGGTGGGGACGGGGAACGGCTTCTGGTCATGTGGGGTCGCGGGCGGTTCATTGCCCGGACTCAAAGGATTTGCATTCAAAGCAATTGTGCTGCAGACCGAAGGAAGGCGGAAGGGAAAGCGGTTGCGCGTCTTTCCATAAGCCTTGGCACTGCCCACATCATGGTTCAGGCGCGTCTGCGTCCAACCATCAGCGTCTTATCCGCGTCTGTTCGTAAGGGGTGACGTTGAGCAGCATCGAGCCGCCATGGCCATCGGATGAGCGCGCCCGGCTCGACCGGCTGAAGAGCTATGGTGTGCTGGACACGCCGCCGGAGGCGTCCTTCGACCGGCTGGTCCGGCTGGGCGCCCGCCATTTCCGCATGCCCATCGTGATGGTCAATCTGGTGGACGAGACGCGGCAATGGTCCAAGGCCGGCTATGGGCTGGATACGATGGTCCTTGAGCGCCGGATGTCCTTTTGCGCCCACACCATTCTCGACGATGCGGTGCTGGTCGTGTGCGACACGCGGGAGGACGAGCGCTTCGCCGACCATGAGCTGGTGGCCGGGCCTCCGCACCTGCGCTTCTATGCCGGGGCGCCGCTGATCGCGCCGGATGGGCTGCGCATCGGAACCTTCTCCCTGCTCGATCACAAGCCCCATCCGGAGTTCAGCGCGGAGGACGGGCGGGACCTGGAGGAGTTCGCCCGTCTCGCCATGCACGAGATGGAAACCCAGGCCGCCCACCGCGCCGCCCAGGCGGCCGAGGCGCTGCTGCGGGACAAGAACGCCCTGTTGGAAAGCCTTCTGGAGAGCGTTACCGACCCGATCTTCGCCAAGGACCGCGAGCGTCGGTTCACCCTGGTCAACTCCGCGACCACGCGCCTGTTGGGACGGACGCGGGAGGAGTTGGCGGGCCTGACCGACGAGGATCTGTTCCCACCGGAGGACGCTGCACGGCTCGACGACCTGTGCGGGCGGGTGATCGCCACCGGGCGAGAGGAGACGGTGGAGGAGGAGTTGCCCTTCCCGACGGAGGAGGGCAAACGCGTCCTGATGATCAGCGTGATGCCCCTGCGCGACGCCTGGGGGGCGGCCATCGGCGTCGTCGGGGTGGCCCGCGACATCACCGCCCGCAAGCGGGCGGAGGAGGCGCTGCGGTCGAGCGAGGCACGGTTCCGCACGCTGGTGGACAACACGCCGCTGCTCATGTGGATCAACCGCTCGGACGGCACCCCTGAATACTACAATGAGGAATTGCGCGCCTACACCGGCCAGGACCCGGACGTCATGTCCGCCTGGCAGGGGTTCCATCCGGACGACCGCCCCGCCTATCTGGAACTGAGGACGCGCTCGATCGCCGCGGGTTCGCCTTATCAGAGCAACATCCGGATGCGGCGCGCCGACGGGGCATGGCGTTGGCACCAGTGCCGCGTGGTGCCGGTGCGGGAAAGGGGCGCCATCGTCTCCTGGATCGGCACCGCGGTGGACATCCACGACATCCGGCGCGCCCAACAGGCGGCGGAGGAGGCCGACCGCTCCAAAGGCCGCTTCCTGGCAGCGGCCAGCCACGACCTGCGCCAGCCCATGCAATCGATCCTGCTGTTCGCCGGCGCGCTGGGGGCCCATGTCACCGGCGACGCCGGGCAGCGGGCGCTGGACCGGCTCCAGCAGGGGCTGGACACGCTGAAGGATCTGCTGGACAGCCTGCTCGACGTGTCCCGTCTCGACGCCGGTGTGGTGGCGCCGCAGATCGAAGAGTTTCCGGTCGCCGACCTGCTCGGCCCGCTGGCCGCCGCCTATGCCCCGCTGGCCGAGGCCAAGGGGCTGGACTGGCGGATCGTGCCCTGCACTGGCACGGTGCGCAGCGATCGGGTTCTTCTGGGGCGGATGCTGCGCAATCTGGTCGACAACGCCATCCGCTACACCGACCGGGGCCGTGTGATGGTCGATTGCCGGCCCCAGGGAACGCGCCTGTGCGTCGAGGTGCACGACACCGGCCTGGGCATCCCGCCCGACCAGCGGGAGCGCATCTTCGAGGAGTTCCATCAGATCGGCAACCCGGAGCGCGACCGCGACCAGGGACTTGGCCTGGGGCTCGCCATCGTGCGACGGCTGTCGCGGCTGCTCGACCATCCGGTGGATCTGGTGTCGCGTCCGGAGCGCGGCTCGATCTTCTCGGTCAGCGTGCCGCTGGTCCGCCATGATGCGCCGCGTCCCACGCCTCCCGCCGCCCGGACAGCGCGGGCCGATGCCATGACGGCGACCGGGGGTGGGCGGCTGGCCGTGGTCGTGGAGGACGACGCCATCGTTCTGATGGGGCTGGCGGTGATGCTCGGCGAATGGGGGTTCGAGGTTCTGTGCGCCGGGAGCACCGGCGAAGCGCTGGAGCGCCTGCGCAGCGGCGGGCGGAGGCCCGACATCGTGCTGGCCGATTACCGGCTGCGCCAGGGCCGGGTCGGCACCGAGGCCATCCTGCGCATCCGCGACCTGTTCGGCGTCGACGTGCCGGGCCTCATCGTCACCGGGGAGATCGGACCGGAACCGCAGCGCGACGCCGCGCGGCACGGTCTCGGCCTGATGCACAAGCCGGTGACTCCGCGTCTTCTCGAAGCCGCGTTGGCCCGTCATCTTGGAGCCATCGGGCCGGCTTGAGCGTTGCTATCACCAGCGGCGCCGATGGCGCCGCGCCGTGCGAGGGTTATGGAGGAGACAACAGAGTGCCATCCCTGTCGAAAGGCCTTGCCATGGTCGCCGTCGCGGCGGCGCTCGCCGGGTGCCAGTTTCCCGGCTTCCAATCGCCGCAGCAGACGGCCACCCTGCCGCCCCCCACCGTGCCGAAGCCGCCGCCCGAGGAGCGCGGAATCTGGATCGTCGGCAGCCCGTCCATGCGGGGGGCGGTCGGCACCGCGGCCAGCCGCTTCAACAGCACGCCCGACACCCAGCCGCGCCTCGTCGCCGAGGGCACCAACAGCGGATTCCGCAGCTTCTGCGCCGGGGTGGGGCTGGAGCATCCCGACATGGTGGTCTCCGATCGCCGCATCGGGGCCGAGGAACAGAAGCGCTGCCGGGCCAAGGGCATCACAATGACCGAGTACGAGCTTGGTCCCAAGCAGTTCGTCTATGTCAAGGACGCCCACATGATGACCATACCCGGCGTGCGCGACTTCACGGACAGCTGGGGCGTGAAGGGCAAGCCGGTGCGCGGGGCCTGATCAGCGGGCAGCGCCAGCGTCGGCGGCGGCCTGCTTGCGGAAGAAATCCACCCCCATCTGGATGCTGCGCCCGATGTTGGCGGCGCGATCCTCGAAGAAGGCGGCGGCCTCGGGCGTGCAGACCTCGGCCGTCGTCTCGCGGAACAGCTCCAGCCAGCGCTCGAAATGCGCCGGCCCGATGTCGAAGCGGACATGGGCGGGCAGGGGCCGCCCGTCGTAACGGTGGGTCAGCAGGGCGACCGAGGACCAGAAGTCGATCATCTTCAGAAGATGCGGCTCCCAGTCGGTGATCGCCGCGCCGAACACCGGGCCGAGCAGGGCGTCGTCGCGAATCTTGCCGTAGAAGGTGCGGACGAGGGCTTCGATCATCGCCTCGTCGATGCCGGTCTTGGCGACCCGCTCGGCGATGGTGGCGGACTGGGGGGTGGGAACAGTGGTCTGGTCCAAGGCGGTGGGGTCCTGAAAAAACATGAGGCGAACAAGACCCGGCACTATACCCGTCCCGGCGGCACACCGCCACCCGTGCGACGCGATTGACAGAGATGATGACGTCTGCTCTTGAACCCCTCTCCCGGGGCGGGAGAGGGTGCCCGCGAAAGCGGGCGGGTGAGGGTCGAGCGAGGATCGAGACGCTGACTCTCGGGAGCACCCTCACCCGCCCGCCGCCCTGCGGCGGGCCCCTCCCTCTCCCGGGGCGGGAGAGGGGATCGCTCTCCGCACTATTACCGGACGATAACCACCACCAGCCGCTTCGGCCCGTGGACGCCGTAGGCCAGCGTTTGCTCGATGTCCGCGGTCTTCGACGGGCCGGAGATCAGCAGGGCGTTGGTCGGCATGCCGTCGGCCCAGCGATTCTCGGTCATCGCCTGCCAGAAGGTGTCGTACAGCGCGTCGGCGCGCAGCAGCGCCAGATGCATGTGCGGCACCAGCGACATCAGCCGCGGCTCCTCCGGCGTCGGCCAGACGATCAGGCTGCCGGTGTCGGCGATGGCCCCCAGCGTCGTGGTGATGCCGGCGTCGATGCCGTCGAACAGCCGTTCCTTGAAGGTCTCGACCCGGTCGGCGTAGGGGATCAGCTTCGGACCGCCCGCCATCCCGGACGCCGCCCATTCGGCCGACAGGCGCGCCCCGGCCTCGGTCGCCGGGCCGAACAGCAGGTTGCGGGTGCCCTGCGCCTTGAGGAAGGCCTGGACGTCGGCGGGCCAGTCGGCCTCGGTCGTCTCCAGGAATTCCGTGTGGACGGCCTCCATCATGCGCTTGATGCGCTCCAGCCGTTCCGCGCCGTCCCAGCGCTTGTTGCGCAGGACGGCGAAATCGGACTCCGGCGGGGTCAGCGGGTGGGCATCGCGCCCGGCGCGCAGCTTGCCCAGGATCGCGTTTCTGGACTCAGACATCGGGGATCCCCTTCTCGCGGGCGAGGGCGTGGAGCGTGCGGTTGGCGAAGCGCGGCTTGGCCCGCACGTTCGTCCACTCCTTCAGCAGCGGCAGGCTGGCGGGCGCGGCGTTGCCCAGCTTCGCCAGCAGCGCCGTCGCGAACTGGTAGGCGAGCGGCGAGGCGTAGGTCATCGACCAGCCCTTCCACACCATCGCCTCCGCCTTGCTGGCGTGCGATCCGGCGCCCCGCACCGCGTCGCCGGGATGAACGGCCTCCGACCGCAGGCGGCCCATGATCTCCACGATGGGGATCTTGACCGGACAGATCTCGACGCAGGCGTTGCACATGGTGCAGGCGTGCGGCAGCTCGCCCCGCTTCTCCAGCCCTTCCACCTGCGGCATCAGGATCGAGCCGATCGGGCCGGGGTAGGGCGCCTGATAGGCGTGGCCGCCAACCTTGGTGTAGACCGGGCAATGGTTCATGCAGGCGCCGCAGCGGATGCAGCGCAGCGTGTTGCGCAGTTCCTCGTCGGCGTAGATGCCCGACCGCCCGTTGTCGAGGATCACCAGATGGATCTCGTTCGGGCCGTCCTTCTCGCCCTCCTTGCGGGGGCTGGAGATCATGTTGACATAGGTGGTGATCGGCTGGGCGGTGGCGGAGCGGGTCAGCAGGCTGATGACCGGCGGCACGTCCTCCAGCTTCTCCACGACCTTTTCCAGGCCCATGACGGCGATGTGGACGGGCGGCACCGTAGTGCTCATGCGCCCGTTGCCCTCGTTCTCCACCAGACAGAGCGTGCCTGTCTCCGCCACCGCCATGTTGACGCCGGAGATGCCGACGTCGGCGGTCGCGAACTTCTTGCGCAGGACGCGGCGGGCGAGGTCCGTCAGCTGGGCCACGTCCTCGGTGTATTCCGCTTCCTTGATCTTCTGCTTGAACAGATGGGCGATCTGCTTGGTGTTCATGTGAATCGCCGGCATGATGATGTGCGAGGGCATCGCTTCATCAAGCTGGACGATGTATTCACCGAGGTCGCTTTCCAGGCTCTCGATGCCGTGCTTTTCCAGGAAGGCGTTGAGGTGCATCTCCTCCGACACCATCGACTTGCCCTTGACCACCAGCTTGGCGTTCACGCGCTGCATGATGGAGAGGACGATGGCGTTGGCCTCGTCGGTGGTGGAGGCCCAATGGACCTGGATGCCGTTCTTCGTGCAGTTGGCTTCCAGCGTCTCCAGCAGTTCCGGCAGCTTGGACAGGGCGCGCAGGCGGACCGAGGCGCCGAGCGTCCGCACCCCGTTCCACTCGGCGGTGTCGGCGAACTGCACGGCGCGCTTGGACATCAGCCCGTCCATGGCACGGCGGAAGTTGCCGCGGAGCTGCTGGTCCTGGAGCGCGGCGCTGGAGGCCTTTGCGAAATTAATGCTCGTCTCACCCATGGGTGCGCTCCTTCAGGAACTGGGCGATGTGGACTCCGCGGACCGGCTTCTTGCCGCCCTCCAGCGCGCCGGAGATGTTCATCAGGCAGCCGCAGTCACCGGACACCACGGCCTTCGCCCCGGTGTTCTCGATGTCCGCCACCTTGTCGCCGACCATGGCGGCCGAAATCTCGGGATGGCGCACGGCGAAGGTGCCGCCGAAGCCGCAGCATTCCTTCTCCCGCTGCAACTCGACCAGCTCGACGTTGGCGAGCTGGCGCAGCAGGGCCTTTGGCTCGTCGGTCACGCCCATTTCGCGCTGGGCGTGGCAGGAGGCGTGCCACGTGATCTTCACCGGTGGCCCCTGGTCCTCGAATTTAACCTTGAGGACCTGGACGAGGAACTGGGTCAGCTCCCACACGCGGGACGCCACCTGACGGGCGCGGACCTCGTCCGGCTCGCCTTTGAACAGGTCGGGCCAGTGCTTGCTCATCATGCCGGCGCAGGAGCCCGACGGCACGACGATGGGCCAGTCGCCGGGGAAGTAGTCCAACTGCGCGCGGGCGACCTTCAGCGCCTCCTCCCGGTAGCCGGAATTGTAGGCGGGCTGGCCGCAGCAGCTCTGCCCCTGCGGGAAGACGACGCGGATGCCCTGCGCCTTCAGCAGCTCCATGCCGGCCATGCCGGCTTCCGGATAGAACAGGTCGACCAGACAGGTGCCGAAGAAGTAAACGCTTTCGGGCCGCTCGATGTCGGGGCGGCTCGTGGTGCCGTCGTGGCTCATGGTTTTCCTCCCTCCCGCCTCAGAACGCGGGTTCCGACGCGCGCGTGGAAGCCGTGGCGGGAGCCTTCGGCGTCGAGCAGGCATCGACCAGATAGACGATGGAACGGTACGGCAAGCCGGAGTGGTCGGACAGGCCGATCTCGCAGGTCCGGCTGTTCGAATAGCCGGCCTTGGCCCCGGCGGGGATGTCCTTGGACAGGTGGCGCAGGGCGTGGGCGTTCAGCTCCGGCGTGGTGAAGCCCTTGTCGCCGGCGAAGCCGCAGCAGCCGACATCCTCCGGCACCACCACCTGGGTGGCGCAGGCGGCGGCCACCGCCTTCATCTTGGCATCCAGCCCCATGCGGCGGGTGGAGCAGGTCAGGTGCAGCACCACCGGCTCCGTCTGCTTGGTGAAGGTCAGACGATCCAGCAGATGGTCGTGGATGAACTCCACCAGATCCAGGACCTGGAGCCCGGCGTCCTTCAGGTGCTTCTTCAGCCGGAAGGAGCAGGGGCTGGTGTCGAGGACCACCGGGGCCGTGCCGTTGGCGCTGGCCGCCCAGATGGCGCGGACCATCTCCTCCGCCTTGGCGTCGGCCTGGGCGGCAAGGCCCTTGCTCTCCAGCGGCATGCCGCAGCACAGCGAGGACAGCTGTTCCGGATAGGCGACGCGGTAGCCGGCCTTCTGGAACAGCGCCTCCACCTTCACCGGCAGCGGGGTCTTCTCCGGATCGTTGGCGGCGGGACCCATGCTGCGGCTGGTGCAGCTCGGCACATAGACGACAGTCGGCGCATCGGCGGACGCCTTAGCCTGGGGCAGCGGCGTGAAGTTGGTCGGTGTGGGCAGGGCGCGCGGCAGATGCGGCAGGCGCTGGCCGGTGACGGTGCGCAGCTTCTCGAACAGCCCGTTCGCCGTGTCGTCGCCCAGCGTCCGCTTCGCCAGATCGGCCAGCTTCAGGCCGGTGCGGGCAACCGACAAGGCCCCGGCGGTGTGGCTGGCGACGTAGGTGCCGAACCCCTGGGCCACTGCCCCGCGACGGTCGCCGCGGATCGCCTTGATGAGCAGCCCCGTCTCGATCCCCACCGGGCAGGCGGTGGAACAGAGGCCGCAGGCCGCGCAGGTGTCGATGCCCTGGTAATCATAAGCCTCGTGCAAGGCGCCGAGCCGAGCCGCGTCCGCGCCCGTGGCCTCAAGACGCGAAATCTCGCGCCAGCCGACGATGCGCTGGCGGGGGGAGAGCGTCATCTTGTGCGACGGGCAGGTCGGCTCGCAGAAGCCGCACTCGATGCAGGTGTCCACCAGCGGGTGGGCGGCGGGCATCGCCTTCAGGTTCTTGAGATGCGCCTCCGGGTCGTCGTTCAGGATGACGCCGGGATTCAGCAGGCCCTGCGGGTCGAGCAGCGCCTTGATCTCCTTCATCAGGCCATAGGCCTGCGGACCCCACTCCATCTCCACGAAGGGGGCCATGTTGCGGCCCGTGCCGTGCTCCGCCTTCAGCGACCCGTCGTACTTGCGCACCACCTGATCGCACACCGCGTCCATGAAGCGGCGGTAGCGGTCCACCTCCTCGTCGGTGTCGAAGGCCTGGGTGAAGACGAAGTGCAGGTTCCCTTCCAGCGCGTGGCCGAAGATGATCGCCTCGGTGTAGCCGAATTTCAGGAACATGGCCTGAAGCTCGACCGTCGCCTCGGCCAGTCGGTCGAGCGGGTAGGCCACGTCCTCGATGATGACCGTGGTGCCGACCTTGCGCATGGCGCCGACCGCCGGGAACAGGCCCTTGCGGATCTTCCAGTAGCTTTCGCCCAGCTTGGCGTCGGTGGTGAAGGTGGGCGGGAACAGGGTCTGGGTCTGGGCGATCACCGCGCTGACCGCGGCAATGTTGGCGTCCAGCGCCGCCGCATCCTCGCCGCGGATCTCCACGAGCAGGGCGGAGGCGTCCGGCCCCAGCCCGCCGATGAAGTCCGGCATGCCCGGCTTGCCCTCGACCGAGCGCAGCGAGGCGCGGTCCATCAGCTCCACCGCCGACACCGGCGTCGGCTTCATCAGCGCGACGGCACGGCAGGCCTCCCCGATGTCCGGGTACATCAGCAGCGCGTTCGCCTTGTGGGCGTGTTCCGGCACCGTGTTGTAGGTGATCTCGGACAGGAAGCCGAGCGTGCCCTCCGACCCGATCATCAGGTGCTGGAGGATCTCGACGGGCTCCTCGAAGTCCACCAGGGCGTTCAGGCTGTAGCCGGTGGTGTTCTTGATGCGGAACTTGTTGCGGATGCGCTCCGCCAGCTTGTCGTCGGCGCGGGTGCGGGCGGCCAGATCGGACAGGCCGGACAGCAGGGCGCCGTGGCTGACGGCGAAGGCGGCGCGGCTGGCGGCGTCCCCGGTGTCGAGCAGCGTGCCGTCGGCCAGCACCAGCCGCATGGAAGCCAGCGTGCGGTAGCTGTTCTGGGCGGTGCCGCAGCACATGCCGCTGGCGTTGTTGGCCGCGATGCCGCCGATCTTGGCGGTGGCGATGGAGGCCGGGTCCGGACCGATCTTGCGTCCGAAGGGAGCCAGCTTGCGGTTCGCCTCCGCCCCGATGACGCCGGGCTGGAGGGTTACCGTCGCCGCACCCGGCGGGATGGTGCAGCCGCGCCAGCTGTCGCCCAGCAGGACCAGGACGGAATCGGTGACCGCCTGGCCCGACAGGCTGGTGCCGGCGGCGCGGAAGGTCACCGGGGTCTTCAGCTCCCGGCAGAGGTCGAGCAGCCGCACCACCTCGCCCTCGGCCTCGACGATGGCGACGATCTTCGGGATCAGGCGGTAGAAGCTGCCGTCGGTCCCGTAGGCCAGCGTGCGCAGCGGGTCGGTGACGAGGCGTTCGTCCGGCATGAACTCCCGGAGGGCCGCGTGCAGGCGGTCATAGGGCGCGGGCAGCATCGGTTCTCGGGGCCTCCGGATCTGGGACCGCGCGACGACTCCTCCGTGATCGCCGGTCCGGGTTGCGGGTGCTGGGGCGACGTTTGTTTCCGCCCGTCGGACGGACGGCTTGTTGTGTGCCACAGTCAGTCAGTCGGATAATCGATTTGCTTGGTGGCCGCAATGGTAAAATGAATTGACCAAACGCAGCGCTGTGATGCTGCAACGCATAAAAAATACGGCGGACAAAGAAAGCGGCGCCTCCCGACCGGATGGAAGGCCGAGCGGCGCCGTAGGGAATAAAGCTCGGCAGTGGATGACGCCCCTTCTCCTCGGGGGGAGGAGAAGGGGGGTCGGAGGTCGACGCTTAGGGGATCATCCAGGGCAGGATGTAGGCCTGGATCATGGTGATGACGCCGATGATCGCGACGAAGAACAGGCTGTGCTTCACGGTGAAGCGGAACAGCTCGGACTCGCGGCCGACCAGACCCACCGCGGCGCAGGCCACGGCGATCGACTGCGGGGAGATCATCTTGCCGGTGACGCCGCCGGTCGTGTTGGCCGCGACCATCAGCACATCGGACACGCCCACCTGCTGCGCCGTGGTGGCCTGCAGGCCGCAGAACAGCGCGTTGCTCGACGTGTCGGACCCGGTCAGGAACACGCCCAGCCAGCCCAGGATCGGCGAGAAGAACGGGAACAGGAAGCCCGTGCCGGCCAGCAGCAGCGCCAGGGTCGAGGACAGGCCCGAGTAGTTGGCGATGAAGGCGAAGGCCAGGACCATGCCGATCGAGTAGATCGGGCGCTTCAGCTCGCTGACCGTCTCGACGAAGGTCTTCACGCCGTCGGCCGGGCGCATCTTCAGCATGACCATTGTGATGATCGCGGAGATCAGGATGGCCGTGCCGGTGGCCGCCAGCAGGTCGAGCTTGTAGACGGCGTCGATGGGCTTCGGCGAGGCGACGATCGGGGCGGCCTTCAGGACCAGCTTGTCCAGCCCGGCGATCGGGAAGTACAGCACCGTGTCGGCCAGCGCGCCGCCCTTGGCGAACAGGGCCTTGAAGGGCTTCAGGCTCCAGATCGTGACGATCACGGTCAGGATCAGGAAGGGCGACCAGGCCTTGGCGATCTCACCGGCGCTGTAGCTGCGCTGGGCGTTGAACTCGCTCGACGCCATGGCGCCGACCGACTGCGGCACCGGACCCGACGCCAGCGGGGAGTTGGCGAAGCGGAAGATCGCCTTCGGCTTCCAGAACTTCAGGAAGACGGTGATGCTGACGAGGCTGACCAGGGCGGAGGTGATGTCCGGCAGCTCCGGCCCGATGAAGTTGGCGGTGAAGTACTGGGTGACGGCGAAGGTGCCGCCGGCGACCAGGATGGCGGGCCAAGTCTCGCGCACACCCTTCCAGCCATCCATGATCATGATGATCCAGAAGGGCACGAAGACGGACAGCAGCGGAAGCTGGCGGCCGGCCATGGCGCCGATCTTGAACGGGTCGAGCGAGGTGACCTGACCGGCGACGATGATCGGAATGCCCATGGCGCCGAAGGCCACCGGGGCGGTGTTGGCGATCAGACAGAGACCGGCGGCGTAGAGCGGGTTGAAGCCCAGCCCGACCAGCAGCGCCGCGGTGATGGCGACCGGCGCGCCGAAGCCCGCGGCCCCTTCCAGGAAGGCGCCGAAGGAGAAGCCGACCATCAGCATCTGAAGCCGCTGGTCCTCGGTGATCGACACCACCGACGAGCGGATGATCTCGAACTGACCGGTCTTGACCGTGATCTTGTAGAGGAACACGGCGGCCACGATGATCCAGGCGATGGGCCACAGGCCATAGAGGAAGCCGTATCCGGCGGACGCCAGCGCCATGCTGACCGGCATCTTGTAGAACAGGATGGCGACGGCCAGCGAAATGGCGACGGTGATGGTGCCCGCGATGTGACCCTTCATGCGCAGAACGGTCAGCGCGATGAAGAAGAAGATGATCGGCAACGCGGCCACAAGTGCCGAAAGCCAAAGGTTACCCGCGGGATCGTAGACTTGTGTCCAGGGCTGCATGTTTCCTACCTATGCCGCAGATTCTCGGTTCTGCGCTTTGGCCTGCGACCGTGAGTGGAGCCCGGACCCGCGCGTCTTATCCGGACGCGCGCCGCCTGTCATTCCACGGCCGACCGGTCGTGGAGATCAGTTTTTTCTTGGGTTGGGCTCCGGTCAAAACTTATGACCAAAGGCTCAGAACGGATACATTGGGTCGCAATGGTTGGCAATAGGGAAAATTCAATTTACCGTCAGCGTTGAGTGAGACTTTTTCTTGCCCATGGTATTACCACCAGACCCATTCGGTGGCGGAGTGGCCGGGAAACGGTGGCATGGATCTCGGCAGGGCTGGACGTGCGAAAGCGGTGACGATATCTAACCTTCTGGATGAGGCGGGATTTCTGCGGATGCAGGGCAAGGGGCAAGGCAGAGGAATGATAAAGCCGGCCAAATTGGCGGACGCCATCGCGGACCATCTGGAGACGCTGATCCGGGAGGGCGTTCTGCGTCCGGGGGAGAAGCTGCTGCCGGAACGGGACCTGGCGCTCAAGCTGGACGTCTCGCGCCCGTCCCTGCGCGATGCGCTGGAGAAGCTGGAGGAGCGCGGGCTGCTCGTCTCCGGGCGCAACGGCACGCACATCGCGCAGTTTCTGGCGCCCATCGCGGCGCCGCTGGCGGCGCTGCTGCAATCCGATCCGGACGCGCCCTTCCATTACCTGGAGTTCCGCAGTTCCATCGAGGCGTCCGCCGCCAAGCTGGCCGCGCAACGGGCGACCGACCTCGACCGCGAGGCGATCCGCGCCCTGGCCCAGCGCATGCGCGACGCCCATGGGAAGGACGACCCGTCGGAAGAGGCCGACGTGGACGCCCAGCTTCACCTCGCCTTTTACGAGGCGGCGCACAACACGGTGATGCTGCACATCATGGGCGCACTGTCGGAAATGCTGCGCAACGACGTGTTCTACAACCGCGACCGGCTCTACACCCGACCTGCCGTGCGCGACTTGCTGTTGAATCAGCATCTGGCCATTGCCGACGCGGTTCTGGCCGGCGATGCCGAGGCCGCCCAGGCGGCGGCGGAGGCGCATGTGATGTTCACGCTGCACACTTTGCGCGAAATCCGCGAGGACGACACGCGGCTGGAGGCCTCCCTGCGCCGCATCGGGCGCACCGACCTGATCGAAACTGCCGAACGGGCCTGAGCCCCGTTCGGTCGTCCATCATTCGGGAACCCGAGGGCCATTCTCGGTTTTACACGGCTGTAGGCCAAGGGAGGTCCAGCCGTGCCCACCGCAACGCCACTTGCCGAAACGCTGCCGTCCATCATTCCCTATTGCGGCGCCCCGCCGGTGCCGGACGGGTTCTGGAGCGCCTGGAACGGCGATCCGGTCCTGCTGTCCGTCTTCGCCCTGGCCGCCGCGGGATACGCGATGGTGGTGCGGCGGCATGGAGCGGGGATGGCGCGGCACCAGCCCTGGTGCTTCGCCGCCGGGTGGCTGGTGCTGTTCGCCGCCTTCGTGTCGCCGCTGTGCAACCTGACCTCCGCCCTGTTCTCGGCGCGGGTGGTCCAGCATCTCCTGACCATCCAGGTGGCGGCGCCCCTGCTGGTCCTGTCCTGGCCGATGGGCGCGCTCCGCTGGCCCCGCTGGGCGCAGATCCTGGCGTCACCTTTGGCCATTTCGGAAATCGCCTGGGGTCTGTTCGGACTGTTCCTCTGGGTGTGGCACCTGCCGGGACCCTACATGGCGGCGCTGCGCTTCGACGCGGTTCTGTGGGTCATGCACGCCAGTCTCCTCGTCGGCGCGGTCGCCGCGTGGCGGACGGTGCTGGCCCCTGACGATGCGGCGATGCGGGGGAGGGGGCTGCTGTCGGCCTTCGGCACCTCGGTCCATCTCGCCATCCTCGCGGCGCTGCTGATCTTCGCCCCGCAGCCGCTGTTCGTCTACCATCTGGACACGACGGCGCCCTGGGGCCTGTCTGCGCTCGCCGACCAGCAGCTCGGCGGCCTCATCATGGGGGTGGTCGGGGCGGCGGTTTATGTGATGGTCAACCTCTACGCCCTGGCGCGCTGGCTGATGGTGCCCGAGCGGCAGCGGTCGTAAGGCGGTCAGCGCGCCTCCAATCCGAGGAAGCTCCAGGACACATCGCCACGGCCGAGCATATCCTCCCGGTCATTCCGATGGATGCAGCGAAGGCCGACGGACGCGGCAAGCTCGATGGTTTCAGCGGCTGAAACGTCGTACATGGTCCGCCCCGCCGGCACCGGGCCATGCCGCAAGGACATGACGATCCGGCCGTTCGGGTTCAGAAGGGCCGCGATGTGCGGCATCGCGATGGCTCGCTGGGCTTTGTCGAGATGCATCCACACAGCGGTGAGCAGGACGACGTCGTAGCGCCCGCCGTCGCTCCGCACCGCCGTCAGCTCTGGCAGGCTGTCGTCGATCCAGCGGATCGGCGTCGCGGCGTGAATGCGCACACCCGCGTTGCGAAGCTCTACCGTCGGTTCGACGGCCGTCACGTCGTGACCGAGCCGCGAGAGGGCGGCCGCGTCCCGTCCGGTGCCGGCGCCGATGTCCAGGATGCGGCTCGGCCGGGAGGGAAAAAGGTGGAGCACATCGCGATGCACATCGGCGAACGCCACGCTCTCGTACTGTTCCGTGAGCGCCGTCGCGTTTTCACCGTATCCGCTCAATCCGCTCATTCCCCGGCCCTCCGCATGGCGCGCCGATGACGGCGCGACCGTCCCTCCTGCATACCACAGAGCGGCGGACATCACCGATGCGTTGGGGAGACGCGCGCAACGAAAAACCCCGGCCCTTGCGGGCCGGGGTTCTCGTGTCGCGTCATGCTCAGTGGACGGCGGCGCTGCTCCGTCCGCCGCTGCCGGTCAGAGCGAAGCCCAGCGGCGGGCGTTCCGGGGCCTTGAAGCCGGTGGCGCGGTCCTCCTCGACCGGCACCCCGTCCAAGGTCAGGCGACCGTCCCGCGCCGACAGGTGCAGGGTCGAGCGTTCGTCCACCTCGCCGTCGAGCAAGCGCTCGGCGATCGGATCCTCCACCAGATTCTGCACCGCCCGCTTCAACGGACGGGCGCCGAAGGCCGGGTCCCAGCCGAGGTCGGCGAGACGGGCGCGGGCCGCGTCGTCGGCGGTCAGGGACAGGCCGCGCTCGGCCAGACGGTCGGCGACGCGGGCAAGCTGGATGTCCACGATGTGGGCCATCTGCTCGCGTCCCAGCCGGCGGAAGATCAGCACGTCGTCCAGCCGGTTCAGGAACTCCGGCCGGAAGGCGCGGCGCACCGCGTCCATGACCTCGATCCGAGCGCCCTCCAGGCTGTCGTCCTCGCCGAGTGCGGTCAGGGCGTCCGCCCCCAGGTTCGACGTCATGATCAGGATCGCGTGGCGGAAGTCCGCCGTGCGGCCCTGCCCATCGGTCAGCCGCCCGTCGTCGAGCGCCTGGAGCAGCACGTTCAGCACATCCGGATGGGCCTTCTCCACCTCGTCCAGCAGGACGACCTGATAGGGCCGGCGCCGGATCTTCTCGGCCAGCGTGCCGCCGTCGTCATAGCCGACATAGCCCGGGGGCGAGCCGATCATGCGGGCGACGGAGTGCTTCTCCATATACTCCGACATGTCGACGCGGGTGACAGCGGTCTCGTCGTCGAACAGGAAGGCGGCGAGCGCCTTGGCCAGTTCCGTCTTGCCGACGCCGGTCGGGCCGAGGAACAGGAAGGAGCCGGTGGGACGGTTCGGGTCCTTCAACCCGGCCCGCGCCCGGCGCACCGCCTTGGACACGGCGCGCACCGCCTCCGCCTGACCGACGACGCGCTCGGCCAGCCGGTCCTCCATGCCCTTCAGCCGCTGCCGCTCGCTGTCCAGCATGCGGTCCACCGGGATGCCGGTCCAGCGGGTGACCACGGCGGCGATGTCCTTCGCCGTGACCTCCTCCCGCTCCGCGTTGGCGCGGGATTCCGCCTCGGCCAGACGCTTCTCCAGGTCGGGAACGACGCCGTAGGCCAGCTCGCCGGCCTTCGCCCAGTCGCCATCGCGCTGCGCGTGCTCCAGCTTGGTGCGGGCCTGGTCCAGCTCCTCCTTCAGGCGGCGGCCCTCGGTGCGGCGGGACTGGCCGACGCGCCATTCCTCTTCCATGGCGGTCAGCTTCGCCTCGTCCACTGCGAGTTCGGACTCCAGCTTGTGCAGCCGTTCCTGGGACGCGGCATCGGGCTCCGACTTCAGGGCCTCGCGCTCGATCTTCAACTGGGCGACACGGCGACCGACGGCGTCCAGCGCCTCCGGCTTGCTGTCGATGGCCATGCGCAGGCGGCTGGCCGCCTCGTCGACGAGGTCGATGGCCTTGTCGGGCAGTCGGCGGTCGGCGATGTAGCGGGCAGAGAGCTGCACCGCCGCGACCACCGCCGCGTCGGCGATGCGCACGCCATGGTGCACCTCGTACTTGCCCTTGATGCCGCGCAGGATCGACACGGCGTCCTCGTCGGACGGCTCGTCCACGTTCACCGGCTGGAAGCGGCGGGCGAGCGCCGCGTCCTTCTCGATGTACTTGCGGTACTCGTCCGGCGTGGTGGCGCCGACGCAACGCAGCTCGCCGCGCGCCAGCGCGGGCTTCAGCATGTTGGCGGCGTCCATCGCGCCGTCCGTGCGGCCGGCGCCGATCAGCGAGTGCAGCTCGTCGATGAACAGGATGATGCGGCCCGCCGCCTGCTGCACTTCCGACAGGACGGCCTTCAGCCGCTCCTCGAAGTCGCCGCGGAACTTGGCGCCGGCCAGCAGGGCGGTGAGGTCGAGCGCGAGCACGCGCCGGTCCTTCAGCCCCTCCGGCACGTCGCCGGACGCCAGCCGCTGGGCCAGCCCTTCCACCACGGCGGTCTTGCCGACGCCGGGCTCGCCGATCAGCACGGGGTTGTTCTTGGTGCGCCGGGCCAGGACCTGGATGGTCCGCCGGATTTCGTCGTCGCGCCCGATCACCGGGTCGAGACGGCCCTGCCGGGCTTCTTCCGTCAGGTCGCGGGCGTATTTGGCGAGCGCCTCGCCCATCTGCGAATCCTCCTGCCGGTCGGCGGGGCGGTTCCTGCTCAGCGACTCGACGCCCTCGACCAGCACCGCGGGATCGACACCGGCGCGGTGGAACAGCGCGCGGGTGCTGCCGCCCTGGGCGGCCAGCGATTCGAGAAGCCGTTCGGGGGAGACGAACTTGTCCCCGGCACCCCGCGCCGTTTCGACGGCATTCTGGAGCACGCCGGCGAGCGCCGGGGACATGAAAATCGGGTGCGGCCCTTCGCCATCCACACGGGTCTGGCGGTTGAGGGTTTCCTCGGCGGCGGTCTTCAGAAGCTCGGGGTCGCCGCCGGCATCGCG
This sequence comes from Azospirillum argentinense, assembly GCF_000632475.1. Taxonomy (NCBI): domain Bacteria; kingdom Pseudomonadati; phylum Pseudomonadota; class Alphaproteobacteria; order Rhodospirillales; family Azospirillaceae; genus Azospirillum; species Azospirillum argentinense. The sequence goes on along the minus strand of NZ_CP007795.1, from coordinate 468,766 downwards.
GATCAGCTTGGCGGGCACGCCGTCGGCGTCCTCGACCAGGGCCTTCACGAGATGTTCGGGGACGAGCTGTTGGTGGCGTCCGGCGAGAGCCGCCAGTTGCGCAGCCTGGATGACGCCGCGCGCACGGTCGGTGAACAGACCGAAGTCCATCAGGCACTCCGTTCGTTATGGTTCCCGCCCTTTGCGAAGGCGCGGGAAGACGGCCTGTGTGGCCCGCACCATGCGCGGCCCCGGTCGCCTCAAGGGAACAGATGGGCAGGGGTGCCGCCCCGATCAAGACGGCCGCCCAGACCGTGGGGCAAGGCTGTCTTGCGCCTACGATGTCTCACTATATGGACGACGATTTATTTATTTGACACACTCCATACACCTTCATAAAGTGGTGGAAACTGATATGCCAGATATCGGACAACAACGCGGGAGGGAGGATATGGCCGGCATCGGAGCAAATCCGCTCGATGCACAAGCGTCGCCGGAGAAGCCGCAGGCGTCCGGAACCCAGACGCTGATGCGCGGCCTCGCCCTCCTGGAATGCGTTGCGGCGGGCATCGGTGACGTGAAGGGAATCGCCGCCCGGCTGGGCACGCCGCGCAGCACCACGCACCGGATGCTCAACAGCCTGACCCAGGACGGCTATCTGCATCACGTGCCCTACAAGGGCTACCTGCTGGGGCCGAAGCTGATCGCGCTCGGCATGCGCGCGCTGGAGCAGCGCCCGCTGGTCGCCATCGCCCGCCCGCACATCGAGGAGCTGGCCCGCCAGACCGGCGACACCGTCCATCTCGGCGTCGTCGAAGGGGCGGAGGTCTTCTACCTCGACAAGATTCCGAACACGCGCGGGCTGGAGATGCGGTCGCGCATCGGCCTGCGCATGCCGCTGGCCTCCACGGGGCTGGGCAAGGCGCTTCTCCTCGGCCTGCCGCGCGAGCGCTGGTCCGAGCTGTACGAACACGCGCTCCGCCTGACCGCGGCGGCGCCGGAACGGCCCCCGCTGGCGCCCTGGCCGGAGTTCGAATCCCGGCTGGCCGCCTATGTGGATCGCGGCTGGTCCTTCGACCTTGAAGAAAACGAAATCGGCATCCGCTGCGTCGGCGCGCCGATCCGTGACGTCCGCAACCAGGTCGTCGCCGCCATCAGCGTGGCGAGCGCCGTGCCGTACATGCCGGACGAACGGATGGAGGAGCTTGGACCCGTGGTCCGGGCGGTCGCCGACGCGATTTCAAAGGATTTGGGATGGAAACGGGACGAACGGGCGTCGGGGCATCGCTGATCGCCCTCGACTGGGGAACGTCGAGCCTGCGCGGCTTCCTGATGGGCCGCGACGGGCGGGTGCTGGACCAGCGCGCCAACGCGCACGGCATCCAGAACCTGCCGATGCCGGGCATCGCCGGCTTCGAGCAGGCCTTCGCCGACCTGTGCGGCGACTGGATGGCCGCCCATCCGGGGCTGCCGGTGGTGGCCGGCGGCATGGTCGGCAGCGCCCAGGGCTGGCGCGAGGCCCCCTATGTCCGCTGCCCCGCCGACACGACCACCCTGGCCTCGCAGGCCATTCCGGTGGAAAGCGCGTCGGGCTCCCGCATCCTGATCGCGCCGGGCGTCCTCTACGACCCGCCGAGCGGCCCGCCGGACATCCTGCGCGGCGAGGAGATCCAGATCGCCGGCGTGCTGGCCGATCGTCCCGACTGGGGCCGCGACGCCTGCATGGTGCTGCCCGGCACCCATTCCAAATGGGTGGAGATCGTCGGCGGGCGCATGATCCGCTTCTCCACCTACATGACCGGCGAGACCTTCGCCGTGCTGTGCAAGCACTCCATCCTCGGCCGGCTGATGCCGGCGGACGCCGCCCCGGCGGAGGCCGAGTCCGACGCCGCCTTCGCAGAGGGCGTGCGGGCGGCGCAGGCCAGCGGGCCGGGCGACTTCACGCACCAGATCTTCGCCGCGCGCACGCTCGGCATCACCCGCCGCATGCCGGCGGAGCTTCTGAAGGATTACCTGTCCGGCCTGCTGATCGGCCACGAGCTGGTCTCCGGCCTCGGCCACATGCGCAACGAGCTGCATGAGGGCCGTCCGCTTCTGCTGATCGGCGAGGGCGCGCTCTGCCGCCGCTACGTGCGCGGCCTGGAGCTGCTGGGCGTCGAGCCCACCGACCGGCTTGAGAACACCGCCCCGCGTGGGCTTTTCCAGTTTGCCGTTGCCGCCGGCCTGATCGCGCCGGCGGGGGAGTGACGAACATGTCGGATGATTCCCTGAAGGCCCGCTTCGACGCCGCCTTTTCCGCCCTGCCGCTGGTCGCCATCCTGCGCGGCCTGACCCCCGCGGAGGCGGAGGGTGTCGCGCAGACGCTTTACGACAGCGGTTTCCGCATGATCGAGGTGCCGCTGAACTCGCCCGATCCGTTCACGAGCATCGCCGCCGTCCGCCGGCTGCTGCCGCGCGACGCGCTGGTCGGCGCCGGCACGGTCCTGGCGGTGGAGCAGGTGGCCCGGCTCAAGGAAATCGGCGCCGATCTGGTCGTCATGCCGCACGCCGACACGGCGGTGATCCGCGCCGCCAAGGCCGCGGGGTTGGTCAGCCTGCCCGGAATCGCCACTCCGACGGAAGCTTTCGCAGCGCTGTCAGCCGGGGCCGACGCCCTGAAGATCTTCCCGGCGGAGCTGGTCGGCCCGCGCATCATCAAGGCGATGCGCGCCATCCTGCCCGCCGGTACCCGCCTGCTGCCCGTGGGCGGCATCGCCCCGGACACCATGGCGCCGTTCCTGGAGGCCGGCGTGGCCGGCTTCGGGCTGGGGTCCGCGCTGTATGCGCCGGGCCTGTCTGCCGCCGAGGTCGGCGTCCGGGCGGACGCCTTCGTCGCCGCGTGGCGGCGCCTCAACCCGCGCTGACCGAGCCACGGTACCAGCGGACCATCCCGCGGCCGGTCGCAGAACGCGCCGCGGGCTTTCTCCTCCCCCCTCCTCACCACAAGCAAAGTTCCAGGGAGAACGCTCATGAAGGGCTATCGTTTCCTCACCGGCGCCGTCGTCGGCGCGCTGACCTCCGCCACGATGATGGTGGCCGCGCAGGCCGCCGGCTATCCGACCAAGCCGATCGAGCTGACCGTCCCCTACGCGGCGGGCGGCGGCACCGATCTGGTGGCCCGCGCCTACGCCGACGCGGCCAAGAAGCACCTGCCCCAGTCGATGGGCGTGGTGAACAAGACCGGCGGCGCCGGCGCCGTCGGCCTGACCGAGATCATGGCCGCCCGCGCGGACGGCTACCGCATCGGCATGGGCACGGTGGAACTCACCATGCTGCCGCACATGGGCATCGCCCGCTTCACCGCGGACGACTTCACCCCGATCGCCCGTCTGAACGCCGAGCCGAGCGCCATTACGGTGAACGTCGACTCGCCTTTCAAGACCTTCGAGGACTTCCTGGCGAACGCCAAGGCCAACCCAGGCAAGGTGCGCATCGGCAACTCCGGCACGGGCGCCATCTGGCACCTCGCCGCGGCGGCGCTCCAGGAGAAGACGGGTGCCAGCTTCAGCCACATCCCTTATGACGGCGCCAACCCGGCGGTGACCGCCCTGCTCGGCAACCACATCGAGGCGGTGAGCGTCAGCCCGGCCGAGGTCGTGAACCACGTCGCCGCCGGCAAGCTGCGCATTCTCGCCGTTATGGGCGACGAGCGTTCGGCGGCCTTCCCGGAAGTCCCGACCGTGAAGGAAAAGGGCATCGACCTGTCGGTCTACACTTGGCGCGGCATCGTCGTTCCGAAGAAGACCCCGCAGGCCGTCGTCGATACGCTGCGCGAGGCGTCCAAGGCGACCGCCAACGAGCCGGCCTTCAAGGAGACCCTCACCAAGATGAACCTGACCCTGGCCTATGCCGACGGTCCCGAGTTCGGTGAGATGATCAAGAAGGACAACGCCTTCTTCAAGGACCTGATGACCAAGCTCGGAATGGCGAAGTAATCAGGAAAGACAGGGGCGCGGGCGTCCACCGCCCGTGCCCCGTGCGTGGAGACGTCCAATGAGCCATTCCTCTGGTGGAACTCCGGGGTCGGGAACGCCGCGTTCGGCCGACCTCTTCGCCGGCGCCGTGGTCGCCGCCGTCGCCGTCGCGGCCATCGTCGTGTCGGGCGGTTTTCCGACGATGGCCGGCCTCGACACCGATGTCGGACCGGCCCGTTTTCCGATCATTTACGCGGGTGCGCTGCTCGTCCTGAGCGCGATCCTGGTCATCGGCCGGCTGATGCCCAAGCGCGGCGCCCAGGCCGCACCCGCCGAGCCGCAAGCCCCGGCCGAGGCGTTCCGGTTCCACCGGGTGGCCATCGGCGTGGTCGCGACCGCCGTCTATATCTACATGCTGTCCCTGATCGGCTACCTGCCCACGACGGTGGTGTTCCTCATCGGCATGATGCGGCTCATGGGCATGCGCAGCTGGGTCCGCGCCCCGATCATCGCGGTGGCGGTCACGGCCTTCCTCTATCTGGTGTTCCTGTACGCCCTGCAGATCCCGCTGCCGGACGGAAGCCTGTTCGAAACGGGCGAGTTCTAGTCAGCGAGGAGATGGAAGATGTATGAAATCGACATGCTCCTTCAGGGCTTCGCCAACCTTGCCAGCGAACCCCTGCCGCTTCTGCTCGCCCTGATCGGCGTCACGCTGGGCATCATCATCGGCGTGTTGCCCGGCCTGACGGCCACCATGGGCGTCGCGATCCTGCTGCCCTTCACCTTCGGCATGGACCCGGTCTCGGCCATCCTGATGCTGTGCGGCGTGTTCTTCGGCGGCATCTTCGGCGGCTCGATCACCGCGATCCTGCTCAAGATCCCCGGCACCCCGGCCGCCGCCGCGACCGCCATGGACGGCTACGCGCTGAGCCAGAAGGGCCAGGCCGGCCTCGCGCTCGGCACGGCGACGCTGTCCTCCTGCTTCGGCGGTTTCCTCAGCGTCTTCATGCTGATCTTCCTGGCGCCGTTGCTGGCCGGCATCGCGCTGGAATTCTCCGCCGCCGAATCCTTCGCGCTCGCGGTGTTCGGCCTGTCGATCATCACCAGCGTGTCGGGCGACTCCCTGGTCAAGGGGCTGATCGCCGGCTTCCTCGGGCTTCTGCTGTCCACCGTCGGCCTCGACCCGATGGCCGGCTTCCCGCGCTTCACCGGCGGCTTCAACGAGCTGCTGAACGTTCCCTTCATCCCGGTGATGATCGGCCTGTTCGCGGCGTCGGAAGCCTTCAAGTCGCTGGGCCAGCCAGAGACGCGGGCCGAGGTCAAGGTCTACATCGGCCGGATCATTCCGCCCTGGAGCGTCTTCAAGGGCCTGATCTTCACCATTCTCCGCTCGTCGGGTCTGGGCATCATCGTCGGCATCATCCCCGGCGCCGGTGCGGACATCGCGTCCTTCGTCGCCTACAACGAGGCCAAGCGCTTCTCCAAGAATCCGGAGAATTTCGGCAAGGGCGAGATCAAGGGCGTCGCGGCCGCCGAGTCCGGTGCCAACGCCTGCACCGGCGGCGACCTGCTGCCGATGATGACGCTCGGCATTCCCGGCGACGCGGTGACCGCGGTCATGCTGGGCGCGCTGACCATGCAGGGTCTCCAGCCCGGTCCGCTGCTGTTCAAGGACCACGCCGGTCTGGTGTTCACGCTGTTCGCCGGCATGCTGTTCTGCTACGCGGCCCTGCTGATCATCGGCCTGTCGTCGCTGCGCCTGATGGGCAAGGTGCTGGAGATGCCGCGCGCCATCCTGACGCCGCTCATCCTGGCGCTCTGCGTCGTCGGCGCCTACGCCATCAACAACAGCATGTTCGACGTGGGCATCATGCTGGCGGTCGGCGTGGTCGGCTTCTTCATGCAGCGTTGGGACTATCCGGCGTCGCCGGTCGTCCTGGCCCTGATCATGGGTCCGATGGCCGAGGCGAGCTTCCGCCGCGCCCTGTCCCTGTCGGGCGGCAGCCTGGACTTCCTCTACACCCGTCCGATCACGCTCGGCCTGCTGACCGTCGCGGTCATCACCCTGGCGCTGCCGCTGCTGCGCTACTTCCGGGGCAACGGCGGCAACGGCCCGACCGCGGACGGCGCGGCCGCCGGCACCGTAGGGTCCGCGAAATGACGACCGTGACGAGCGTTGGCCTGGAAGCCGTCTTCGATCCCGAACTGCGCAACGGCACCGGCGAGAACCCGGTCTGGGACGCCGAGGGGGCCTCGTGGACCTGGATCGACATCCCGGCGCGGACCATCCACCGGCTCGACTCCTCCAGCGGCGCCCACCGCCGCTGGACCCTGCCGGAGATGATCGGCAGCCTCGTCCTGCGTCCGGACGGCGGCGCGGTCTGCGCCTGCGAGACCGGCGTCTTCGACGTCGATCTGCCGGGCGAAGGCGGGGAGGCGGTGGTCACCGCCCTCGCCACCCACCGCTTCCCCAAGGAGGGCATGCGCTTCAACGACGGGCGCTGCGACCGGCAGGGGCGGTTCTGGCTGTCCAGCATGGTCATGGACATCAGCAAGGGCGACTCCTCCGGCCTGTGGCACCGCTTCACGCGGGCCGACGGGCTGACGGACACTGGAACCGGCGGCTACATCATCCCCAACGGCTCCGCCTTCAGCCCGGACGGGCGCACCCTCTACGCATCCGACAGCCACCGCGACGTGCGGATGGTCTGGGCTTGGGACTACGACACGGACACCGGCACCGCTGCCAACCGCCGCCCCTTCGTCGACATGCGGGCGATGGTCGGGCGTCCCGACGGCGCCGCGGTGGACGTCGACGGCTGCTACTGGATCTGCTGCCTGGACGAGGGCTGCATCAAGCGCTTCACCCCGAACGGCGCGTTGGACCGGCGGATCGAAGTGCCGATGCGCAAGCCGACCATGTGCGCCTTCGGCGGGCCGGACCTGCGGACGATGCTGGTCACCTCGCTCAGCCGCGGGCCGGCGGACCTCGCCGAGGACCCGCATGGCGGGCGCGTCCTGATGTTCGATCCCGGCGCCCAGGGCTTGCCGGAACCCCGCCTGGCTGTTTGAACCCTCTCCCCTCTGGGGAGAGGGTGGCCCGAAGGGCCGGTGAGGGGGATGTGCGTGGCGGTGCGTTCGGCACAAGCGGAACCCCCTCACCCTAACCCTCTCCCCAGAGGGGAGAGGGAACTTAAAGACCAAGACACGAGAGGCAAGGAATGTTTGACGATCTGAAGGGCAAGCGCGTTCTGATCACCGGCTCCACGCAGGGCATCGGCCTCGCGGCGGTGGAGGCGTTCGCCCGCGCCGGCGCGAAGGTCGCCATGAATGGCCGCCGCACCCCGGCGGACCTGGAGGCCACGCTGGCCCGTCTGAACGGGCTGGGCGGCGAGGTCGTCTTCCTCCAGGCCGACGTGTCGGACAGCGCGGCGTGCGGCACCCTCGTCGAGGCCTTCGTCGAGCGCTTCGGCGGCATCGACGTGCTCATCAACAACGCGGGCGGTCTGGTCGCGCGCAAGCCGCTGCCGGAGATCGACGACGAATTCTTCGACGCGGTGACCGACCTGAACTCCCGCTCCGCGCTGATGGTGACCAAGCACGCCCTGCCGCACCTGAAGGCCGCGGCGGCGCAGAACGGCACCACCTCTTCGGTGATCTCGGTCGGTTCGGTCGCCGGCTACACTGGCGGCGGTCCGGGCGCCGGCCTGTACGGCGCGGCCAAGGCGTGGCTGCACAACATCCAGAAGAACTGGGTGGCCTTCCATACCAAGGACGGCATCCGCTTCAACATGGTCTCGCCGGGCACCTTCGACACGGCCTTCCACGCCGACAAGGACGAGGACACCAAGGCCCGCATCGGCTCCGGTTTCCCGATGGGCCGCTTCGGCCGTCCGGAAGAGTGCGCCCCGACCTTCCTGTTCTTCGCGTCGCACGCCTGCAGCGGCTACATCACCGGGCAGGTTCTCGACGTCAACGGCGGCCAGTACATGCCGTAATGATCGGCTGTCCCGTCCGTGTCCGCCCGGTCAGAGCGGACGCGGCGGGATGGCGGCTGTGAAGGCCGCCGTTTTGGCGGCGATGGCCGGCAGGCTGGGGAAGGGCACGCCGTCCTCGCACCGCAGTTGCCGGGCTACGGCGTGCAGGGTGCCGTGATGGCGGCGGCAGAGGATGCCGTCGGCGTCGCGGTCGTAGAGCCGGACGAACTGGACGGGCGCCGCCCCGTTCTCCGCATGGACCTCCACCTCCACCAGATGGGTGCAGAAGGAGCAGGCGGTCAGCGGGTCCGTCGAATCGAAGGCCACGCCGGCCTCCAGGCAGCGCCGCGCGAAGGCTTCCAGAAGCACCGACGCGCTGTCCACCGTTTCCAGCCCGCGCAGGGCGCGCACGACATCGCGCATATGGGCGACTTCCGGCAGGATCAGCCCGGCAGCGGAATGGCGGTCGTGGATCACCAGCTTCATCATGATGCGCAGGCCGTCTCGAACCGGGCGTCCCAGTGGTTGGGCGTGCCGCTCGCGGCGTAGCCGGGCCGGTTCGACCACACCCGCTGGCGGATGCGGATCTGCGTCCGGCAGTCCGCCGAGCAGTAGAGCGGGGCGGGGCCGCGGCCGGAACTGCGGGTGAATGGACGCCCGCAGCAGGCGCAATGCAGTTTGGGCGTGGGAGTAATCTGGGGCGTACGGGCGTGTGTCGGCGTCGTCATGGCTGGATTCACGAGGCATTTCCAAAGTTGGACGGACTATACGAGCGGTCTGTGACAGTTTGACGGGTGGGGGCGGGCTACCACTTTTTCGGGCCCTGGCCGCCGCTCGCGGACACGGAAACGCCCTTGGGCGCCGGCCGGTTCCCCGGTAAGGCGCAGTGTTTGGTAAATTCGGACAATGCATAAAATTAAGTTGTTTTTTCGACAGAAAATGAGCGTTCGAGAGAGTTGTTCCGCCGCTAAGCACTGATAAATTGTCTTTGACGATAAAAAATCGCGTTGTAAGGTCCCTTCTGGCGGACGAGGGTGTTTCGGCAGGCCGGTGATGCGCTGGTTGTGGCTGGCGCCCCAAACCGGGGGAGCACCGGATCGTCTTGTCCGCCGCAAGAGGAAGGGGCGGATATGGGAGCACCGACGAAGGCGACGATTCTCATCGTGGATGACACCGCCGACAACCTGTCGCTGCTGAGCAGCCACCTGAAATCCATTTATACGGTCAAGACCGTGAACAACGGCGATGCCGCGCTGCGCATCGCCTTCTCCGACCATCCGCCGGATCTGATCCTGCTCGACGTCATGATGCCGAGCATGGACGGCTACGAGGTGTGCCGCCGCCTGAAGGCCGACCCGCGGACTTGCGATGTTCCGGTGATCTTCCTCACCGCCCGCACCTCGGTGGAGGATGAGAAGTTCGGGCTGGACCTGGGCGCCGTCGATTACATCAGCAAGCCGATCAGTCCCCCCATCGTCCTGGCGCGGGTGAAGAACCACCTGTCGCTGAAGGCCACCGCCGACTCGTTGCGGGCCACCGTTGAGGAGGTGCGCGCCGCCCACAGCCGGCTGGAGGAAACGCAGCAGCATCTGATCCAGACGGAGAAGATGGCGGCGCTGGGGCTGCTGGTGTCCGGCGTCGCGCATGAGATCAACACGCCGATCGGTGTGGCCCTGACCGCGGTGTCGCATCTCTCCGGCCTGGTCGAATCGCTCGCCTCGCAATTCCAGGGCGGGGCGATCCGCAAGTCCGACCTCGCCCGCTTCCTGGAGAACGCCCGGGAAGGGACGCTGCTGGTCACCACCAACATCGTGCGCACCGCCAACCTGATCCAGAGCTTCAAGCAGGTGGTGGTGGACCGCGCCGGATCGGAACGGCGGGTCTTCGACCTCAAGGACTATCTCTCCGACGCGCTGTTCGGGCTGGACCCGCATCTGCGGGAGGCCGGGCACAGCCTCACCGTGTCCTGCCCCGCCGGTCTGGCCATCGACAGCCATCCCGGCCCGCTGTCGGAGGTGCTGTCCATCCTGATCCGCAACGCGGTTGCCCACGCCTTCCGGCCCGGACAGAACGGGCGCGTCGTCCTGTCGGTCACACCGCGGGAGGAGGATTGGGTGGAGCTGCGCCTGTCCGACGACGGCAAGGGGATCGATCCGGAGCATCTGCCCAAGCTGTTCGATCCCTTCTTCACCACCCGCCGGGGCATCGAATATCCGGGGCTGGGGCTCTACATCGCCTTCAACCTCGTCCATCAGGTGCTTCAGGGTACCATCGAGGTCGAAAGCCAGCCCGCCGGCGGTGCCAGCTTCGTCGTCCGTATGCCGCGGCGCGTGTCCGCTCTGGCCGACGCGCCGGCCTGAGGCCGGCTCGCAGGGACGGCTGCGGTCAGCAGGCTGGAATGCGCGCGGCAACACGCTCCAGCACCGCCGTGGGATCGACCGGCTTCGCGATGTAATCCACCGCCCCCATGGCGAAGCCGCGTTCCCGGTCGGCCTCGTCGGCCCGTCCCGTCAGGAAAATCACGGGGATGTTGCGGGTTCCCGGCGCCTCCTTCAAGGCGGCGCAGACCTCGTAGCCGTCCATCTCCGGCATGACCACGTCCAGCAGGATCAGGTCGGGCGGGGGAAACGCGGCGGCGATCTCCAGTGCCTTGCGCCCGTTGTTGGCGACCTTGACCCTGTAGCTGTCCTTCAGCAGGCTGCTGAGCAGCTTCAGGTTGTCCGGCGTGTCGTCCACGATGAGGATCGTGGCCTTCCCGGCCGGAACCGATGCGGGCGGTGCGATGTCCATGGAAATGTTCCGAATTGGGAGCCGACGGGCCGGCGTCGGTCAGGGTTGGGCGGTCAGGGTTGGGCGGTCACGCCGCGGTCGATCGAGGCTGCGTCCAGGGTGGCGGCGGCCTCGTCGAAGTCGAAGTTGCGGATCTGCCCGGCGATGGTCTCGAACCGGTCGGGAAAGGCCGCTTGCAGAAGGTCGGCGTTCGCCGTCAGCACCTCCTCGGCGTCGGGGTCGCTGTCGAGCAGAAGCTGGCGGAGCCGGCCGCACAGGGCGCGAAGTGCGGCCGCATCCACCGCGGCGGGCGGGGCCACGGACGGCGCGGTGTCGCCGTTGGACGCCAGCGCCGCGTCCAGATGGGCGAGAAGGGCGCCCAGCGGTGGCTCCAGCGCGGCCAGCCGCGCGTCGATCTCCGGGCGTGGTCGGGCGTCGCGGATCACCGCTTCCAGCTGTTCGGCAGCGTCCTGGACGGGGTGGGCGCCGATGTTGCCGGCGGTTCCCTTCAGCGTGTGGGCGTACCGCTCCGCCGCGGCGAGGTCGCCGGCGTCCAGCGCCGTGCGGATGGCGGTGACCACTCCGCGCTGCCCGGCTGTGAACTTGCGCAGCAGGTCGAGGTAGAGGCGCTTCTTGCCCAGCACCCGCGACAGCCCAATGGCGGTGTCCAGCCCGGGAACGCCGGTGGGCAAATCGCCCGGTTCCTCCACGGCCGGCACGGGGAGGGGAGCCGGAGCCTCGGCGCCCAATCCCGGCCGCGGCGTGACCCAGACCAGCAGGGTCGCCCACAACGCGTCCGGGTCGATGGGCTTGGCCAGATAATCGTTCATGCCCGCGTCGAGGCAACGCTCGCGGTCGGCCTGCATGGCGTTGGCCGTCATCGCGACGATGGGCAGACCGGTGAAGTCCAGCCGACGGATTTCCCGGGTCGCGGCGATGCCGTCCATGACCGGCATCTGCATGTCCATCAACACGAGGTCGTAGTGGGCCGCCTGCACCATGTCCACGGCGATGGCGCCATTCTCGGCGATCTCCACCGTCAGCCCGGCATCGCCCAGCAGTTCGCAGGCCACCTGTTGGTTGAGGTCGTTGTCCTCGGCCAACAGGATGCGGGCACCGCGCAGGCGCGACAGGTCGGCGATTGGAGCGGCGGCTGGCACCGGGTGGATGTCCGCGGCCTGCTCGTCGGCGCCCAGAACCCGCATGATGCCGTCGAACAGGGCGGATGGGTTGACCGGCTTGAACAGCACCTCTTCGATGGCCGTGTTTTCGGCGCCCCTCAGCACCTCTTCCCGGCCATAGGAGGTGACCATGATGTGGTGGGGGGCTTGGTCCAGCTCCAGCGCGGCGAGGCCGGCGGAGGTTTCCAACCCGTCCATGCCCGGCATCTGCCAATCCAGAAGGACGACGCGGAAGGGTCGGCCCTCACGCGCCGCGAACCGCGCCGCCTGGATGGCGGCGGGGCCGGACTCCACGGCCTCGGCGGTGAAGGACATGGCCGACAGCATGTCGGTCAGCACGACGCGGGCGTTCTCGTTGTCGTCCACCACCAGACAGCGCAGGCCGCGCAGGTCGGGCCGCGGCAGCAGCACGCGGCGTGGCTTGTCACGGCCCAGCCGGGCGGTGAACCAGAAGCAGGAGCCCTGGCCCGGCACGCTGTCCACCCCGACCGAACCGCCCATCAGCTCGGCCAGCCGCTTGGAGATCGCCAGCCCCAGGCCGGTGCCGCCGTACTTTCGGGTGGTCGAGGCGTCGGCCTGCTGGAAGCTCTGGAAAAGCTGATTTTTCTGGTCATCGTTCAAGCCGATGCCGGTGTCGCGCACCTCGAAGCGGACCAGCAGGTCGCTCCCGACCTCTTCCTCCAGCCGGACGATGATGGCGATCTCGCCACGCTCGGTGAATTTGACCGCGTTGTTGGCGTAGTTAACCAGGATCTGCCCGATGCGCAGCGGATCGCCGATCAGGTCGCTGGGCACGTTCTGGGCGACGTCGAAGATCAGCTCCAACCCCTTGGCCGCGGCTTTCTCAGCGATCAGGTCGGCCAGAGTGCCGAGCACCTTGTCGAGATGGAAGCCGGTGCGCTCGACGCTCAGCTTCCCGGCCTCGATCTTGGAGAAATCCAGAATGTCGTTGATGATGCCCAGCAGATGCTGGCCGGACTGGCTGATCTTGAGGACGTAGTCGCGCTGACGCGGCGTCAGGTCGGTCTTCAGAGCCAGATGCGACAGGCCGATCACCGCGTTCATCGGGGTGCGGATCTCGTGGCTCATGTTGGCGAGGAAACTGGCCTTCGCCTGGGACGCCGCCTCCGCCCGGTCGCGGGTCAGGCGCAGTTCCTCGGCCTGGGTGCCCAGCCGGACGACGGCGTTCAGGATGCTGTCCAGTTCCTGCGTGCGGGCGCCGGGAAGCCGGATGTCGCGCTCGCCCTCGCCGATGCGGCGCAGGCCGTCGGCGGCGAAGAGCAGGGGCCGCACCACATGGCGGCGGATCAGCAGCCCCGCAGCGATGAAGATCGCCAGCACCGCGACGAAGGCGAACTGGATGACCCGCGACACCAGACGGGTGCGCTCCTGGATCTGGCCCAGGCGGCCCGCCGTCAACTCGGTCACGTCGACGAGCAGCCGGTCGCCGACCGTGTTCAGCTCAACGAGCGTCTGCGCCCATGTCTCGGCGAGGCGCTCCTCCTCGGCGGGCACGGGCGCATCGCCGGCGGCGGCGCTCTCCAACCGATGCGCCTTCGCCGAGGAGACCTGCCGGATGACCGAATAGGCGTCGGTCACCTGCCGTTTCAGCGCGGGATCGAACTGGAAGGTCGGGTGGAAGGCCAGCGCCTGGGCGGCCAGCAGGGCCTCGCGGCGGCGGCGCGGGTCGTCGGCGGACAGGACGATCGCCCCCGACTGCTTCAGCCGTTCCAGATTCACGACGGCGCGCTGGCGCTCCAGGATCAGCGGCACCATGCGGTCCTGGCTGTCGGCGGCCAGCCGTTCCATCTTGCCCTGCTCCGCGACGATGCCGAGGAACAGCAGGCCGATCAGCGCCAGCAGGATCGCCCCACCGGTAAGAATCGCCGGCTGCAGCCGTACGCGGGGATGCCTGCGGTCGCGGGCGGACGCCATGGCCGGTTCCGGTTCAGTAGATGTCGAAGGGGAAGTATTGGCGGTTGATGCGCTGGTAGGTGCCGTCGTTGCGCAAGGCCGTCAGGGCCCGGTCCACCGACGCCTTCAGCTCGTGCTGGCCGGGAGGAAAGACGATGTGCACGGTCCCACCCAGCCCATTCTCTGACATCGGGGTGCCGATGGTCTCGAATCCGTCCCCGGCGTCGGACAGCAGGAAATGCACCACGTTCAGCGTCGGACCGATGGCCATGTCGCTTTCGCCGTTGCGCATGGCGCTCCACAGATCGTCGAGCGTGGAGACGGGCACAAGATTGGCGTGCAGCGCCGGAGCGGCGTCGGCCAGACGCACCAGGGCCGCGTGCTGCCGCGAGCCGCGGATGGTGGCGATGCGCCGGCTGCGGATCGCCTCATCCAGGCTCAGCTCGGGCATGCCACGGCGCCCGACCAGGCTGGTGCTCGACCGCCAATAGGGAACGGAGAACAGAAGCCGCTGCTCGCGGTCCGGCGTGCGCAGAACGTTGCCGAAGCCGATGTCGAAGCGGCCCGCGGCGACGTCTTCGATAATCTGCTTGAAGGGGGCCGCGTCGAAGCTGCACACTGCGCCCAGCGAGCGGCACAACTCGCGCCCGAAATCGATGTTGAAGCCGACCAGCAACCCGTCGGCGTCGCGATCGCTGAAGGGTGGGGAGTGATCGATGACCACCACGCGCAGAAACGGCCGGCCGGTCGGCGGCGCGTCCGCCCGGACCGGCTGCGGCAGGGCAAGGCCGGTCAGCAGGAGCGCGGCGCTCAACACGGCGGTCACGACGGCGTGTGCGGCGGGGATGCGCATGCAGAAACCCATCGGTGCCTCAGTACATCCGGAAGGGCAGGAATCGGGAACTGATGGCGTCGTACCGACCGTCCGCCAGGATGGCGCGCAGGGCCATGTTGACGCGGTCGCGCAGCTCCTCGCGCCCCAGCGGCAGGGCGATGGCGGATTCGCCGCCCAGTCCACTCTCGGTCAATGGATCGCCCACCACCTCCAGCGCCTCTCCCTCCGCGCTGGTCAGGAGGTGAACGGTGACGGCGGTCGGGGCCAGCGCCAGATCGACCCGCCCGTCGAGAACGGCGCGCAGCGCCTCCGCCTGATCGTCGTAAATCGCGATCGTGCAGCCGACATTCTTCGCGGTCAGATAGTCGTATTGCTTCGATCCGCGGGTGACCGAAACGCGCTTGCCAGCCAGATCCGGCGCCACACCCAACGCCCATTCGCCGGCCCGGCCGATGTAGCTGGAGCTGGACCGCTTGTGGCGGTCGGTGAAGAGGTATTTCTTCATCCGCTCCGGCGTCTTCAGGATGCTGGCGACGGCGAAGTCGGCGGCGTTGCGGTCGAGCAGGTCCAGGACCTCCGGAAACTGCAGCGCGGTGATCTCGCAGCGGATGCCCATGGTGTCGCACAGCGCGCGGGCGATCTCCACCTCGAAGCCGGTCAGCTTGCCCTGCTCGTCCACCATCGCGTAGGGCGCCATCCTCCAGGTCAGCACCCGGTAGACTTCGTCCGCATGGGCGGACGATGCCACCGGAACGCAAAGCAGGAGGGCCATCCACAAGGTCGCGACGGTGCGAAACGGCATCAGGCGGTGCATGAATTGCCTCGGCAAAGCGGCAAGATGGCGCGCATCACGCGCTCGGCGTTTCCTTGCCGCATGTTCAAAGCGCACCGATTGAATTTCAGTGCTTTCGCCGGATGATTTTCCGGCTTCGACGAGACAATACCACCACAAAAAGACCGGTCAAGCTTGGTATTAATCCCTTAAGTTGTTTCATTTCTGGAACATGACGAGGCACTGGCATGGACGGATTTGCCATCGCCGGTGTCACGTCTGGGTTTTGTCCGGTCCGGCGGCCATCAGGCCGCCAAGGTGTGCGACAGCGCCTTGACCTTTCCGGTCGCCACCGCAGCGTCTTCAGTGGCGCGGGCGATGCCGGCCATGTTGTCGCTGATGGTCGTGATGGCGTCGGCGGTGACCTGCATATGGGCCGAGATGTCACGAACGACGGCGCTCTGCTCCTCGGTGGCGGATGCGATGGCGGCGGAGATGCCGTTCAGCTTGCGGATCGTCCCACCGATCGAGGTGATGGCGCGGGCGGCGGAATCGGTGGCCCCCTGGACCTGGGCGATCTGCGAGGTGATCTGCTCCGTCGCCTTGGCCGCCTGGGTCGCCAGCGCCTTCACCTCGGACGCGACGACCGCGAAGCCCTTGCCGTTCTCCCCGGCCCGCGCGGCCTCGATGGTCGCGTTCAACGCCAGAAGGTTCGTCTGGTTGGCGATGTCCGAGATCATCTTGACCACCATGCCGATCTGCTTGGCGGCCTCCACCAGTTCCTCGACGGTCGCGCCGATCCGCTCGGCCTCGCCGACCGCTTCGTTCGAGATGACCGAGGCGGTGGCCGTCTGCTGGCTGATCTCGTTGACGGAGGCGACGAGTTCCTCGGCGCCGGCGGCGACGGATTGCACGGTGTGGCTGGTCTGGGCGGCGGCGTTCGCCGCGGCGGCGGCCTGCCGATTGGCGTCGGCGATGGCCTGGGTGATGTGGCCGAGGTCGCCGTCCACCGCGCGTCCGATGTCGGAGCGGTTCAGCCGCTCCCTCACCCGCTCCGTGATGTCGGTGGCGAACTTGACGACCTTGACCAGACGGCCTTGCGGGTCGAAGACGGGGTTGTAGCTGGCCTGAATCCAGACGTCGCCGCCGTCCTTGCGCAGCCGCCGGAACTCGGTCGTCTGATGCTCTCCACGACGGAGCGCGTCCCAGAAGCGACGGTAACAGTCGCTGTCGCGCTCCTCCGGTGCCACGAATATGGCGTGATGCCGTCCGACAATCTCGTCCAGCCGGTAGCCCATGGCGGCCAGAAAATTGGCGTTGGCCGTCAGGACATTCCCGTTGATGTCGAACTCGATGACCGCCTGCGATTTGTTGACCGCCGCGATCTGCCCCTCCTGATCGGCGGACCGCCGCTTGCCGGCGGTGATGTCCAGGATGTAGGCCGCGATCGTGACGGTCCGCCCCCCGCGGTCCCGGATCGGCGTGAAGATCGCCTGAACCCACGACTCCCGCCCCGTCTTGCCAAGAAGCAGGCATTCCACGGTCCGCGGCTCACCGCGCCGCAGCGCATCCCACAAGGTCTGCGGGTTGCTGCTTCCCTCACTTTGCAGGGAAAGAACCGATGACCAATGCCGGCCTTGGATCTCGTCCGGACCGCAGCCGAGCGCCGCGGCGAAATTATTGTTTGCGGAAAGAACCATCCCGTCCGGCGAAAGTTCGATGATGGCCTGCGCGGCATCCAATGCCGCGAGCTTGGCCTTTAACTCTGTGCGTCCCGCTGACATGAATTTGAACATGGAATCACCAGAGGCATGTGGAGGTGGCTGGCAGATCGTATCCGGAATTGATTTAGATGCCACTAATCATGGATTTCAAATTAATTTGTCACAAGGCGCAGTTTCAAATAGTCATACCCTCATCGTTTATCGCATTGGTGATATACAGAAGAGGTGAACTCTGTTCGATTCGGCCTGGATTGAACGGATCGCCCCCGATCCGCTTAATTTATGCAACGTCTCAGGAATGGAAATTACCGGGCAGACCTCCGATCTCCTGCCTTCTCCGCGTTTCAACTTTGAAACACGTCATCCCGTCTGCCGGGGGAGTCTTTGCGAGAAAAAGCAGCTTCATCGGGATATCCAGGCACCAATCCCGTCAGTTGACTAGGAAACTTCTTGGGTATAGTTTCCAAGGAAACTCAAGGAGAGCCCGATGACGGATTCGAGCATCAGCCCGCTCGACGCGCATCTCGGCTATTGGCTGCGCTTCGTGTCGAACCATGTGTCCCATGCCTTTGCCGCGACGCTGGCGGGGCAGGGGGTAACCGTCGCCGAGTGGGTGGTGCTGCGCGACCTCTACGACCGCGACGGCGTGGCGCCCAGCCTGCTCGCCGACCGGCTGGGCATGACGCGGGGAGCGATTTCGAAACTGGCCGACCGTCTCACCGCCAAGGGGCTGCTCACCCAGACCACCGACCCGGACGACCGGCGTTACCAGACTCTGGCGCTCACCGCGGAGGGCCGGGCGCTGGTGCCGGATCTGTCCGCTCTGGCCGACCGCAACGACGCCGACTTCTTCGGCCACCTCGACCCCGCCGAGCGGGCGCGGATCGAGGACACGCTGAAGGGCATCGTCCGCCGGATGGGGCTGCGCTCCATTCCCATCGATTGACCGCGACGCGCACGGGGCACCGAGGAAACGTCATGAATTCCAAAATCACGGCCATCCTGCGGGAGTGCAGCCGCGCCTCGGACGAGGAGCGCATCACCTTCCCCGAGGTCGTCGCGGCGCTGGCCGTCGCGGGGGTGGAGCGCTACCACACCGATCTCGTGCGCGCGGAAACGACCTATTACCTCCTGGACGGAACGACGGAGCGGGTGGAGGCCCGGCCTTCCCCTCTGCCGCCGGCCATTGACTTCTCGGCGGAGGGCGTGGAATCCGCCGTCCGCGCCATCCAGGCCGGAACGATCCGCTACGGCGGCTTCCGCGAGCGGGTGCTGCGGGCCGGCTGCGCCGGCTGGATGGTCAGCATCCTGGGCCGGCGGGTCGTCTATTACGGCCGCAGCGGCGACAGCCACACCGAGTGGTTCCCCGGTACACACTGACGCCGCCGCTCCTCCGTCACCAGCCCAGGCGGCGGGACAGCACGGGGCCGAGGTCGCCGCGCCACTCCTTCAACTCGGCCTCCGCGCGCTCGACCGCCCGCTGGTCGCGGTAACGTTTGAGCGCGCGGTTCGCGTCGCCGCGCGCCTCCATGGCGGCCAACCGCTTCGCCACCTCCGGCTCCGACGCCACGGCCTGGCGCCAGCGCTCCAGCCGCACCTCAGCCACCGCGTCCACGATGGGTTGCAGCGCCGGCATGCGGCCCAGCTTCTTCACGCCGGGCGCCAGCCGCGCCGCGGCGGCGGCGGCGGCCTCCTTGGGAATGCGCGGGAAGGCCCGTTGCACCGCCTTGGTCAGTGCGTCCTTGATGTCGTCGCCGCGCTGCTTCGCCTCGGCGCCCCGGCTCACCCGCGCGGCGGCGCGCGCCTGTTTTTTGGCGTGCCAGGACAGGATGCCGTCCGCGATCTCCCGCGCGTCGGCGTCGAGCCAGACGACGCCCCCCGCGCCGTCCGCGAGCAGGGTCTTCGCCTCGTCGGGAAGCTCCGGGTCGTCCGCCGAGGCCGCTCCGGCGAGGCCCAGCGCCTTCAGCGACCGCAGCGAGCGCGCCCGCCCCTCGTCACCGGCCAGCAGAACCGACTCCGCCAGCGTCCCGCCGTCCAACAGGCCGTGCAGAAGCTCCAAGTCGCCGTGCGTCCAGCGGCGGGCGGCGGTCAGCCGTTCAACCCGCAGGCGCAGCAGGTCGCGCACCGCCGGGCGGGGGGCGGCCGGAACACAGCGTTCCACGCGCCACGCGCCGCCCTCGAACCGGGCGACGGCCCATTGCGCGCCGTTCTCGACAGGCTGGTCGGTGGGAAAGGCGCCGTCCAGATTCCATCGGTCGCTGACCCGCAGACAGCCCTCCGGCGGCGCCAGCCACGGTGTTCCCGGCTTGGAATAGAAGCTGGGGGCCACCGGGCTGCGCAGGATGAAGCGCCAGCCCGCGACGTCCGCAGCGAGGCTGTCGGGCATGGCGGCCGGGCGGGGCGCGTCGCCCAGCTTCAGAAGAGGTTCGGGGGCATTCTGGCTGGGCTGAGAGGCTTCGGGCGACGGGTGTTCTGACGGCATGACGGCTCCTTCCGGCGGCACTGTAGCACAGGGCGGACCGGTGCCTCGCAACTTTAGCCGTGTGTCAGCCTGTCGTTTTGAAAAGCCCCTTGGAAATTTTCCAAAAGCAAATCCGCAATACCTGTCGTCAAAACTTGAACTTTTCTCAGATCACGTTCGCACCAGAGCGTTTGCAGGTCCTTTGACCAAAATCAAGGAAAGGCATCATCACCTGGATATGAGTCGATGAATGCTATCCGTTTTCGAGGGCAAATCCATGCGATTATTCTCCATCAAAGTCATTCTACCGGTGATTGTCGGTGGGCTTGCCCTTCTGGGAATTTTCATGGCGGGCGACGCGGCGTTCACGGCCCTTCGCGGCGTGGAGGCAGCTTCGGCCTACCGGAACGTCAATCAGGTGGCCGGTGGCTTGGTCGTCGTCGCCGGTGAGTTCGCCCTCGAACGGGGCGCGACCAACGGAGCGCTGAACGGCTCGACCCCGATTCCTTCCGAACGGCGCTCTCGGCTGCAACAGCGCCGCGATGCCGCCGACGCTGCGTTGCGCGCCGCGCTGGATGCACTGCCCACTTTTCCCGAAATGGCGTCGCATGCTCAGCGCCTGGGTGAGGTGGAGACATCCTTGGGCCGATTCCGGGATTACCGGCGTGGGGTGGACGAGGCGTTGGCCCGCGACGCCGGCCAGCGGTCGCCGGACGTGGTATCGGGCTTCGGCGGCACGATCACCGCTCATATCGAACGGATCGGCGCCTTGCGCCTGTTGCTGGAGGCGGTCGCTCCGCCGCCGAAACCGGCAACGCTGCAACTTGTCCAGCTGCGTAGCTACGCGGCGGACATGGCCGAACACGCCGGGCGCGAGCGCGGTCTGTTCAGCGCCCTCGTCGCCAGCAGCCGGCCCGTCGCTCCCGGACAGGCCGAAGCCCTGGCGAAGTCCCGCGGGCGGTTGGAGCAGGCCTGGGACGGCATCCGCGCGCTGCGCACCCGGCCGGACATCACGCCCGACCTCGCGCGGGCCATCGATGGAGTCGAGGCCGCGTATTTCCAAGCGTTCGCCGAGACCCGGCAGGCGGTGCTGAAGGGCGGCGCCGATGGCCGCTACCCACTGACCTCCGACGAATGGATGGTCCGGGCGACGGTGGGCATCGATTCCATCCTCGCATTGGCCGGCACGGTGGGCGCGGCCATCGACGCGGCGGTCGCGGGAACCGCGGAGGAGGCGCGATCCGACCTGCTCGTCAGCCTCGCCGTCTTCACGCTCAGCCTGCTTCTGGGCGTCGGGGGCTCGCTGCTGGTGATCCGGCGGGTCGTCCGCCCGCTGACCGCGATGACCGGGGCCATGCGGCAGCTGGCCGACGGCGATCTGGCGGTGGCCATCCCCGGTGCCGGACGCCGCGACGAGATCGGCGCCATGGCGCAGGCCGTCCAGGTCCTCCAGGAACACGCCGTTGCGCGCGAGCGGCTGGAGGCGGAGCAGCGGCGCGAGCAGGAGGCGCGCGAGCGGCGGGCGGTCGCGCTGGCCCGGCTGACCCACGGCTTCGAAGCCAAGGTGAGCGGGCTGGTCGGCACGCTGTCCTCCGCCGCGACGGAGATGGAGGCAACCGCCGGCTCCATGTCCACGGCGGCCCAGCAGACCAACCAGCAGTCCTTCGCCGTGGCCGCCGCGTCGGAACAGGCCTCCACGAACGTGCAGACCGTGGCGGCGGCGACCGAACAGCTCACCGCCTCCATCCGGGAGATCGGCAACCGCGCCGCCCAGTCGCAGGCGATCACGACGCGGGCCGTCGCGGACGCCCGGCGGACGGACGAGACGGTGCGGCTGATGGCGGGTTGCGCCCAACGCATCGGTGAGGTGGTCGGGCTGATCCAGGCGATCTCCAGCCAGACCAACCTGCTGGCGCTCAACGCCACCATCGAGGCCGCTCGCGCCGGCGACGCCGGCAAGGGCTTCGCCGTCGTGGCGCATGAGGTGAAGACGCTGGCGAGCCAGACCGCCCAGGCGACCGACGACATCGCGGCGCAGATCGTCCAGGTGCAGACCGTCACGCGCGACGCCGTCGCGGCGATCCAGGGCATCGCCGCCGTGATCGGCGAGGTTAACGAGATCGCCACGGCCATCGCCGCCGCGGTGGAGGAGCAGGGCGCCGCCACCCAGGAGATCACCCGCAACGTCCAGCAGGCAGCCGCCGGCACGCAGGAGGTCGCGTCCAACATCGCCGGCGTCCAACAGGCGGCCAACGACACCGGGACGGCGGCGACCCATGTGCTGAGCGCCGCGCAGGAGCTGTCGCAGCAGGCGGAGCGGTTGACCGGCGAGGTCGGCGACTTCCTCGCCGGTGTCCGCGGCGCCTGACCGCGCCGAATGTCCTGGCGCTGCTCAGTGGTGGGCGGACTCCTCCCCGGCGCCGTCCTGGCCGAAGCTGTGCAGGATGCGGGCGAAGCTGGTGGCGCCGGCGCTGCGCATGGGAACGAAGGGCTTGCCCATGCGGCGGCACAGCCCCTTCACCCGCAGGCAGGCGTCATGGCTGACGCAATCGACGGGGCAGACCACCACGTCGGCGCGCTCGACCAGCCCTTCCAGGCAGCGGGTCGTCTGCTCGAACCCGCCGTCATGGTGCAACAGGCAGCCGTTGCGCGTCTCCACCGCTGCCCGCAGGTGGGGCAGGCTCTTGGTCCGCCCGCCCACATAGAGGATGGCCCGCCCGCCGAGGTCGGTCGGGGCGTTCGTCTCGGCGGCGGCGGTGCGGCGGAGTTGCGCGGCCGGCGGGTCGAGCAGGCGGCGCAGCCGCTCCACCTCGGCCTCGGCGTGGCGAGCGCGCATGCGCTCGCTGGCGACACGGCGATGCAGGGCGTCCATGGTGCGCAGCAGCCGTGCCTGTCCCGGCGCCCGGACCGACGGGGCTTTCGGCACGTTGGGCGTTTCCGGAACCGCGGGCGCGGCCCGCTGGGTGGCGAGCTGTGCTTCCAGCTCCCGGATGCGGGCGTCCTTCTCGGCGACGCGTTCGGTGGCGGCGCGTTCCTGCTTCGCCAGCCGGGCGGTCAGCTCCTCGCAGCGCCGGGACAAATCGCGGTTCTCCCGCAATTGGCGCCGGTTCTCGCCACCCATGATGTGGGAGAGCATGTGCACGTCGGCGAAGGCGCGGACCCGCACCGCGTCGGGCATGGCGCCATGGCTCAGCACGCCCCAGTAGGCGGCGGCCACGTCGCCCGAGGCCACCGCGGCGGTCCACAGCGCCATCCAGCCCTCTTCGGTCGTCTCGCGGGCGAAGCGCTTCACCGCGACGGCGAAGGTCTCGTCCAGCCGCTTGTGCATCAGCCGGGCTTCCGGCCCGTCCTCAGCGGCCTTCTCCACGAAATAGCGGTGGATATCGTAGGGGCGGGCGTCCGCCGTGGGGACCAGCTTCAGCCGCCGGCACAGCCACGCCACGTCCTCCGACGACAGGCAGGTGCCCACGATCGAGCAATGATACTCCGTGGGAATCGTCCACAGCTTCCGGCGTTTGGCCTGTCCCAGTACGCAGGATGGCACGGTCTTCCGACAACGCTCACACATCGTCTCCGCCCCCGATCGGCTTCGGCTGTTGGGTGTCCGGTTCCGTCCGGAGCCAAGCGGGGCCGTGGAGCGGAACATGCTCCACTAATAATGCGATTCATTCGCATTTGCAAATGAAGAGCGACGCAGGTCCGCTCCCGGGGGAGGCGGCTCAGGCCGGGAGAATGCGCTCGATCATCAGCCGGCGTGTGATTCCGTCCGCGTCGCTGTACGGCATGTGGGCCCCCTCCCGGAGACCGAGCAGGGCCACCCCCAGCGGCGAGGCGACGGTGATCTGGTCGTCCTTGGGCAATTGGTCCGGGTAGACCAGTTCCCCCCATTCGGGCGGCATGCCGTCGTCGCGGCGAAACAGCACCCGGCTGCCCATGCGCACGATCGTCCGGGGGAGGTCGCCTTCCGGGCGGACGATCGCCCGCTCCAACTCCCGCGACAGGAACGCCGAGACCTCCGGGGCCTGCACGGCCAGCCGGTCCATGGCCCGCAGCAGGCGGCCGTAATCCATGCGTCCGATCCAGATCAGCGGCCGATCGGTTCCCTCAATCATCGATGCGTCCTCGACTGCGTGGCGGCGGTGATTCAAGCCCGGATGAACTCTCGCCCACGGGCATTGTCCGCGACCATCCGTATGATTACGGAGCGCAAGGCGCAAATCGGTCTGTAAAAAATTTATCACTGTTTTTCAATATGTTACTAGATTTCCGTAGTAATACGGATATTTTGATCCGGGTTATTCCCCAGTAGAAAAGGCCGTCATATGCCTAAGGGGAAGTGAGCAGAACCTTCCGGGAAGGAGATGCGGCCAACCTTCGGTGCGCCTGACCGAAACCATGGGGAAAAGGAATGGACGATCTGCTTTCGGGGGCGCTGAGCCGCCTGGATGAAGCCGCCAAGCACGTCGAGGTGGACTCCGAGGTTCTCGAGAAACTGAAATACGCCAAGGAGACGTTGAGCGTCCGCCTGTCCGTGCGCATGGACGACGGTTCGCGACGCTCCTTCCCGGCGTGGCGGTGCCGCTACGACGACACGCGCGGCCCGACCAAGGGCGGCATCCGCTTCCACCCGAGTTCCAACGTGGAGGAGGTGACCACGCTGGCCTTCTGGATGACCTTCAAGTGCGCGGTGATGAACCTGCCCTATGGCGGGGGCAAGGGCGCGGTGAAGGTCGATCCGCACAGCCTGTCCAAGTCGGAGCTGGAGCGTCTGTCGCGGGCCTATGTCCAGGCCTTCGCCGGCATGATCGGACCCGACCGCGACATCCCGGCGCCGGACGTCTACACCAACTCCATGATCATGGGGTGGATGGCCGACGAGTACAGCTCCATCGTCCGCCAGCCGAGCCCGGCGGTCATCACCGGCAAGCCGCTGCCGCTCGGCGGTTCGCTCGGGCGTGACGACGCGACCGCGCGCGGCGGCTACTACCTCATCAAGCATCTGGAAGAGGATCTGCGCCTGTCCGGATCGGCCCGCCGGGTGGTGATCCAGGGCTACGGCAACGCCGGCTTCCACATCGCCCGCCTGCTGCACGCGGACGGCTACCGCATCGTCGGCCTGTCCGATTCCCGCGGAGCCATCGTCTGCGAGGACGGGCTGGACCCGCAGGCCGTGCAGACGGCCAAGGAGCGGGGCGGCTCGGTGACCGCCTACACCGGGAATGGCGCCCGTGCGGTGACCGGCGACGAGCTGCTGGGCACCGCGTGCGAGATCCTGGTCCCCGCGGCGCTGGAGGATCAGATCCACAAGGGCAACGCCGGGCTCATCAAGGCGCGCGTCGTCCTGGAACTCGCCAACGGCCCGGTCACGCCGGACGCCGACCGCATCCTGAACGAGGCCGGCGTCATCGTCCTGCCCGACATCCTGGCGAACGCCGGCGGCGTGACGGTGTCCTACTTCGAGTGGGTGCAGAACCGCCAGGGCTACTATTGGGGCCTCGACGAGATTCACGAGCGCCTGCGCGTGATCATGGAGACCGAGGGCCGCCGGGTCTGGGACATGGGCACGGGCAAGGACATTCCGATGCGCACGGCGGCCTACGCCCACGCGCTGGAACGGCTGTCGAAGGCCATCGCCGCGCATGGAACGCAGCCGTTCTTCGTCGGCTGATCCGTGCGTCGCGGGGACGGGAGCCCGCCGGGCTCCCCGCCCATCGCAGAGGCGAACACGCCCGGTTGGACGTATAGTCCGTGCCATTCCGCCCGTGCAGCCTGAAAGACTGTTCTGAGATGCCTTTTCCGCCCGCCAGCCGCGCGACGGGAGCGCCCGCCATCCTGACCGGCCGGGACATGGTCCTGCTGTCGCTCGCCTTCCTGGCGGCCTATCTGCCCATCGACTGGCTGACCTTCATCCACCCCCGCCCGAGCCTCAACATCACGCCGTGGAACCCGCCGGCAGGTCTCTACATGGCTCTTCTGCTGTGGACCGGCGCGCGCGGCCTGCCGATGGTCTACGCCACGCTGATCCTGGCCGATCTGGTGGTGCGGGGGCATCCGGCCTCGGTCTCCTCGCTGCTGCTCTCGAATCTCGCCATCGTCGCCGGGTACGGGGCGGCGGCCCATGTGCTGCGTCACCGGGTGGCGATCGGTCTGGCGTTGAACCGGGTGCGCGACGTCGGCTGGCTGGTCGGCGTCACCTTCCTGAGCGCCGCCGTCGTGGCGCCCGTCTTCGTCGGCGTGTTCGTCCTCGACGGGGCCTTGCCCGCGGCCGATCTGCCGACGCTGGCCTTCCAATACTGGCTGGGCGACGCCATCGGCATCGCCGTGGTCACGCCCTTCGTCCTCCTGCTGCACCGGCCGGACAAGACGCCCGCCTGGAGCGTGCCGAAGACGCCCACCACCGCCCAGACGGCGGCCATCGCCGCGGCCCTGCTGCTGGTCTTCCTGCCCATCGGCGACGGCCAGTTCAACCTGTTCTACCTCCTGTTCCTGCCCCTCGTCTGGGTGGCCGTGTCGCACGGCCTGCCGGGCGCGGTGCTGGCGGCCCTGGCCATCCAGAGCGGCCTGATCGCCGGGCTGCAGGCGATCGGCCTTCCCCTGGGCGCGGTCATCTATCACCAGACGCTGATGCTGGCCCTGGCCATCACGGCCCTGTTCCTCGGCGCGCTGGTCAGCGAGCGGCGCGAGGTCGAGGTCCGGCTGCGCGAACACCAGACCGAGCTGGCCCATCTCTCCCGCCTCACAGTGACCGGGGAGATGGCGTCCGCCCTGGCCCACGAGCTGAATCAGCCGCTGCTGGCCGCCATCAGCTACGCGCGCGCCGCCCAGCGTCTTCTGGAAGGCGACGACACGCCGCCGCGCGCCCACGAACTCATCGACAAGGCGGTGATCCAGGCGGAGCGCGCGGGCGAGGTCATCCGCGGGCTGCGCACCTTCCTGAGCAAGGGATCGCTGCAGCTGGCGCCGGAATCGGCCAGCGAGATCCTGCGCGAGACGCTGACGCTGGTGCGGGGGGACGCGGCCTACAACCGGGTCCAGCTGCGGGTGGAGATGGCCGAGCCGCTTCCCCTCGTGCTGTGCGACCGCATCCAGATCGAACAGGTCCTCCTCAACCTCGTGCACAACAGCATCGAGGCCATCGCCGCGGCCGACAGCGCGGTGCGCGAGGTCGTTCTGCGTGTCCGTGCCACGCCGCCAGACGGCCTGACCTTCGAGGTCGAGGACAGCGGCCCCGGCGTGTCGGCGGGCATGGTCGACCATCTGTACTCGCCCTTCGCCACCACGAAACCGGCGGGCATGGGACTCGGCCTGCCCATCTGCCGGTCGATCGTCGAAAGCCACGGCGGCAGGCTGTGGCTCGGCCGCACCGGTTCGACCGGCTCCGTTTTCCAGGTCTTTCTGCCCGCAGCCCGTTCAGACACCCGGCCATCCCATGACCCAGACCGATAAAACCTCCACCGGCGAACCGACCGTCTTCATCATCGACGACGACGAGGCGGTCCGCGACGCGCTCTCCGTTCTGGTCGAGGTGGCCGGCCTGTCTGTGCGCACCTTCGTCAACGCGCTGGAGTTCCTGCACCGCTACAGCCCGGAGCAGCCGGGTTGCGTGGTGGCCGACCTCCGCATGCCCTTCATGGACGGGCTGGAGCTTCAGGAGGAACTGTCCCGGCGCGGCTGCGGTCTGCCGGTGATCATCATCACCGCCCATGGCGAGGTGAGTTCCGCCGTCACCGCCTTCCGGGGTGGAGCCGTCGATTTCCTGGAAAAGCCGTTCGACGACGGCGTCTTCCTGCGCCGCATCCACGAGGCCTTGCAGCGCGACGCCCACCAGCGCCGGGACCGCTCCGCCGCGGAGTCCGCCCTGGCAAAGCTGGCCCTTCTCAGCCCCCGTGAACGGGACGTCGCGGCGCTGATGGTGGAGGGCTGCGCCAACAAGGCCATTGCGATCCGCCTCGGGATCGGCGTCCGCACGGTGGAGACCCACCGGGCGAACATTCTCAGCAAACTCGACATCCGGACGGTTCCGGAACTCATGCGCCTGTGGATGCACATACCGTGATGCGCATCCACGTCATCGGCGCGTGAGCGGTCGAATTCAGCGCAGGAAGTATTGCACCGGCACCACCAGCTCCATGCGGTCCTGCGCCACGTCCGGCGGAGGGGCCGGGAGCGGGGAGGCGCGTTCGACCAGAGCGATCGTCTCCTCGTCCAGCGCCTCGAAGCCGGAGCCCTTGTGCAGCCGCACCGCCAGCACCCGGCCTTGCCGGTCGAGCGTGATGTGGACCTGCGGAACGCCTTGCTGGCGCCGCATCTGAGCGATGCGGGGGTAACGCTTGTAGCGCTCCAGATGGCCGAGCACAGCACCGTGCCACGTGGGCAGCGCGTTGCTGTTGCGCGGAACCGGCGCCGCCTGGGCCGGCGCGCCCGCGGGCGGTGCGGCGGCAGGAGCGGCGTTGGCCGGGGCTTCCGTCACCGGCTTGGGCTGTGCCTGCGGCTGCGGGCGGGGCTTCGGCGGTTCGGCCTTGGGCTTGGGCTTGGGCTCTTCCTTGGGCTTGGGCTTCGGCTTGGGCGGCGGTTCCGGCAGGGCGACCTCCGCCGGCACGGGCGGCGGCGGCTCCGGGGCGATCTCGGGGATGGGCTCGGGCTCCGGTTCCGGCTCGATCACCGGCTCGGGCGGCAACTCCGGTTCGGGGAGCATCGATTCCAGCGTCGGCGGCGGCTCCGCGGCCGGCGTTTCCGGCATCGGCGGCAGGTCGAGCATCACCGCGGGCGCCATGGCCGGCGCCTCTTCCATCGCGACGTGCCAGGACAGCGCGGCGAGCGCCAGAAGGGCGTGAGCGCCCAGCACGATCACCAGACTGCCGCCCCACCGCGCCAGGGCGGGCGCGGTGCGCTCCTCGCCGTCCGGAAGGTCGTTGGGATCGAAGGTCGCCACGCTCATTTCGCGGCCGCGCCTTCCAGCCCGACCAGGGCGATCTTCAGGTAGCCGGCGGCGCGCAGCGCGTTCATCACCTCGGTCAGCGCGCCGTAATCCACGCTGCGGTCGGCGCGCAGGAAGACGCGGGCGCCCTTGTCGCCGTTCGTCACCCCGTCCAGCGCCGCCGCCAGGGACTCCCGCGCCACCGGGGTGTCGCCCACCGACAGGCTTTTGTCGGCCTGGATGGTCAGGAACAGGGGCTTGTCAGGCCGCGGCTGCGGCTGGGCGGTCGAGGCCGGCAGGTCCACCGGCACGTCCACCGTCGCCAGCGGGGCCGCCACCATGAAGATGATGAGCAGCACGAGCATCACGTCGATGAAGGGCGTGACGTTGATGTCGTGCGACTCGGTGAGATCGTCGCCGTCGTCCAGACGCGCCGCCATGGTCTTACTCCGCCGCCTTGGACACGGCGCGCGGCAGGGCGCGGCGATCCATGTCGCGGCTCAGCAGCCGCAGCACCGCCGCCGACGAGTCGCCGAGCTGGGCGCGGTAGCCGCCGATGGAACGGGCGAAGCCGTTGTAGATCACCACCGCCGGGATGGCCGCGACGAGGCCGATGGCCGTCGCCAGCAGCGCTTCGGCGATGCCCGGCGCCACCACGGCGAGGTTGGTCGTCTGCGACTTGGCGATGCCGATGAAGCTGACCATGATGCCCCACACCGTGCCGAACAGCCCGACGAAGGGGGCCGTGGAGCCGATGCTGGCGAGGATGCCGGTGCCGCGCATCATGCGCCGCCCCTCCGCCGCCTCGATCCGCTCCAGGCGGGAGGCCGCGCGCTCCTTCAGACCCTCCTGCGAGGGGGCGTCGGCGGACTGGTGGGCCTCGGCGATCACGGCGCGCAGGAAGGCGGTGGCCGGGGTCTTCTCGAAGCCGATGCTCTCGGCCGCCTGAGTCAGCGAACGCGCCTGCTCCAGCGCCGCCAGGGAGGCCCGCGCCTTGCGCTTGGCCTTCGACAGCTCCACCGATTTTGCGAGGAAGATGGTCCAGGTCGCCACCGAGGCCAGCGCCAGCCCGATCATCACCGCCTGCACCACCGGACTCGCCGCCATGAACATGCCCCAGGGGGACAGGTCGTGCGGCAGGATCGCCGTCGCGGCGGTCATGTGGTCCAGCCCGGCGGCCGCTCCCGCCGCAGCGTCCGGCGCGGCCAGCGGGGCCGCCAGCGCGTCGGCGGCGGGCGCCGTCACGGGAGGCGCCATGGAAGCCGCCATCGGGGCCGGGACCGGTGCCGCGGGAGCGCCGCCGTTGGTTGCGGGGACGCCCTGCGCCCAGCCAAGTCCGCTCGACAGGAAGGTGCCGGCGGCGGCCATCGCGGCGATGGAACGGGTGTGAAGCGCTGTGAACATTGGCGGTTCAAACTTCTTTGCGGCTGACTTCCTTCCTGTATAGTGCGAACGACTCTCATTTGCACCCATAAAGTGCTATATTGCTGCTATGCGACAAATGGGCATCGCGGCGGTTGTTCACGGCGTGGACCATGAACCGCCAGGGAGAAGTGCGATGCCCAACGTCCGGACCGTATCGGAACATGGCAGCTTCCGGCTCATCGAACGGGACGGCCGCTATGCCGTGATCGAAGCGCGCGACGGCCAAGTCTACGGTCTCCACGGGGAGTCGGGCAACCGTCCCAGCGCGCCGGATCGCCCGGACGCCACCGAAGCCGTCGTCGCCCCCGGCGACTGGAACGCCGAGGATGTGGCCCGCCGCCGCTTCGAGGAACTCACCGCCCGCGGCGAGGAGCTCGCCCGCAAAATCTGGTGATCCGCATCGGGTGACCCGCTCGGTTCAGAACGCCTGGATCGCCTGCGACGAGACCGTCCGCCACCGCGCGTCAGCGTCCTTCAGCATGGTCTGGATGTGACCGATGTGCACCTGACCGTAGAGGATCAGGATGTTGCGGTCCGGTTCGGCCTTGATGGCCGCCACCACCTTGTCCTCGCGCAGGGTGGTCAACGCGGGCGGCAGGGCGTCGCGCACCATGGAGCCCGACGCGGTGGTCGCCAGCATGATGCGGATGGCGGCCTGGACGCGCCTCTGCACCCAGCCCGGCAGCGTGTCGTACTCGTCCCGGAGTTGCGCCAGATCGATGGTTTCCGGATCGGCGTCGTCCGGGTCGTCGGGGGGCAGGGCAGCCAGCAGCTGCGACAGGGTGACGTCGACGTTGTGGGCGTCCGGCCCCGGTGGGCCGATCAGGGCGCGGTTGTCCTGAAGCACCAGCCCGTCACCGAGCAGGCTCGCCATCATCTCGTAGGGATGCTGCTTGCTGTCCGGATTCCAGTCCGCCCCCAGCCGGCGCAGCACGTCGGCCACCCCGGCGGGGTTGGAGGCGTCGTCGGGACGGACCTCCTCGTAGAAGACCAGCCAGCCTTCCTGGCGCCGCTGCGCGATGTGCCGGGCGATGCCGCTGTAGAAATCCGGCTTGGCGACATGGACCATGCCCTGCATCTCCACCTGCCGCCGCCCGTCGCTCATCACGACTCGGGAGAGTTCGAGCGGAATGTGGTCGGCGATCACCGGCAGGGCGGCGACCACCCCCACGGTCAGGGTGACGAGGCCGCCGGCGAGGATGCCGACGGCGATCAGGGCGGTTCGGAGCGCACGCTTCATGCCTCGACGCTGGCACGAAAAAGGGGCGGGGGCAACCGCTCCAGACTCAACAGGCCGAACCTCAGCCCCCCGATCTCAGACGCCGACCTCCACCGCGGCGTTGACGATGTAGATCATCTCGTTGCGGTCGTTCTTGTCGGCCAGGAAGATGCCGCTGGGCGCCAGCATGCCGCCGGACACCACGTTGAAGGACACCTGTCCATAGGGGAAGACGGCCCGGACGGCCTCCAGGTCCAGCCGGTCGGCGTCCGCCGGAACAGCGAGATGGACGCGGACCTGCATCCGGCTGGTGTCGCCATCGACGAGCGCCCGCATGCCCGGCATGGAGTTGCGCTCGATGGCGTTGCGCACGGCCCGCACGGCGGCCTTGGTCACGTCCTGCCCATGCAGATCGGCACCCATGCCGAGTTCGACGAACATCACCTGCTTCATGATCGCGAGTTCCTCCTTGTCCCTGGGGCGTCGGTTCCGCACAGAATGCGCGAGAGTGGCGCCGCCGCCGCCCCTGGGCCACCGCTTTTTCAAACTGCGAAAACCGGTCAGGCGATCCGAAAGGCAAGGTAGCCGTCCGTCCCGATCTGTCCGGGCGTGGCGGCCAGTCCGCCCGGCGCCAGTCCGCCGAAGGTCAGGAAGAGATCGGTGCCGCCGTTGCCGTCGAAGTCGATCTGCGCGGTCACCCCCTGATGGCCGGCCGCCCCCGCCAGATCCTCCCAGGTCAGATGTGAGATGGCGTCCGTCCAGCCCCAGACGATGGCCCATTCCTCCGGCTGCAGATCAGCGACGGTGGACCATGTGAGGCCCTGGCCCCGTCCGTCGATGAAGAAGGTGTCCACGCCGTCGCCGCCGCTCAGGAAGTTGGAGCCCGTGCTGCCGTCCAGAAAATCGTCACCGGCCCCGCCGGCGAGCGTATCGTCACCCGCCCCGCCCCCCAGCGTATCGGCGAAGGCGGAGCCGGTCAGCCGGTCGCCCGCCGATCCCCCGATGACGGACTCGATGCGGGTGCCGTGGCCGATGAAGAACTGGTTCGGGGCCAGGATCGAAGACGCCTGCGCCGAGAACCATCCCCAGCCGCCGGTCAAGTCGATGGTGACGGGAAGGTCCGCGCCCGCCGCGGAGAGGGTGTCGTTTCCCCCGCCGTCCCAGAGGTAGCGCCCCGGCGCATCCGGTGTCAGGACATAAAGGTCGTCGCCCGCGCGCACGGCGGGGTTGGGACCGTAGAGGTTCTGGATCGCGGCGACGTCGTAGATGCCCAACCCTCCGAGCCAAGCCCCGTGATAGGACATCACCGTGTTGATCCGGTTGTCCTCGGACGGGGGAAGGAAGGGCGGGGCCCCGCTGCCGCCGCCGTTGTAGTCGCCGGGATGCTTCAGGCCCAGCGCATGCCCGATCTCGTGCACATAGGTCCGGTAGCCCGCCGATTCGGGATCAAGGTAGATGAAGGAGCCCGCCGGGTTGGGATAATAGGCCATGCCGGCGGCACCGTAGGAGTCCAACTGGCTCATGTGGAACTGGAGGTTGGCGGTCATCGGCGCAGCCGACTCCACGAACGCGATGTTGGCGACCGCGCTCCACTCCCCCATGGCCCGCAACGCCATGGCCTTTTCGACATCGTTGAGGGGGCGGAAACCGGGCGCAAAGCGAGAGCCGGCGTCCACCACCCAGCCGTAGGTGAGCGTGTAGGGTGCCGCTGCGGCGCCGTTCAGCGGTGTGCCCCAGCGGTACCCGCTGTCGAGGGCACGGATGAACAGCGGGTTGTCGGTTCCGCCCGTCGACCAATCGGCTGTCTCCATCGCCGGGGCCGGGAAGTCATCATCGAAGGTTGACCGGCCGTCGCCGATTCCGTCCCCGCTTTCGCCAACGCCGGGAATCCGAAACTCGCTCATGTCCGCGCGCTCCGTCTGGGTGGACCAGTGTTTCGCTAAATTCGTTCCGAATTTCGATGATGTTTGGCGAAAACAGTCGGCGTTCGTCTTCCAATCAGACAGTATTTATGACGAAGGGGGAGGCGCCGTTCAATGGATCAGAGGGCATTCACAAATCCGGAAGGGTGAATTTTCTCCACATATTTTCAGTGTCTTGCGGGTATCCCGAGAATATCCCTCCGCATCTTCGCGGGGTGGCGATGGCATCCGGGTCTGCGCCTGGGATGATTGGGAGGATTTCAGGATCAGGTACGATGACAGTCGTTATAAATAAAAATCAGGACTCACTCCGTGACAGGCACGACAAACATAAAATAAAATCGTTAAAGAATATTAAGACGCAATCCTGTCACAGGATAAGCGTGGATTCGCGGATTGACAGGATGGAGAGATTCCGCAACCGTTGCCGCAGAACAACAACGGGGGAGAAAAAGAGTGCGGTATGGCTGTGTTGCGCTCGCCATCTGTGCTGTTTCTGTTGGGGCATGCTCGACCGGTGCACAGATCGCCTCCGTCCCGCCAGTGCCGCAGGACCCGGTGCCACAGGAGATCGAGTTCGAAGAGGCACCCGACGTTCCGGACATCGAACCGGTCTATGTTCACAAGGGGAAGGCGTCCTACTACGCCGATTTCTTCCACGGCCGGACCACGGCGTCGGGGGAGCGATTCAGCCAGAACCGGCTGACCGCCGCGTCCCGGCGGCTTCCGCTGGGCAGCCGGGTGACGGTGACCAACGCCGACAACGGGCGCAGCGTCGAAGTCGTGATCAACGACCGCGGCCCTTACGTGAAGGGGCGGGTGATCGACCTTTCCCGGAAGGCCGCCAGCGAACTGGGCATGATCGAGGACGGCGTGGTGAACGTCCGCGTCGAGGCCCGGCCCTCCGACCAGCCGAACCGGTCCCTGCGGCACCGGCTGGAGCGCATGGTCGCCGCCCTGTACCCCGACCGCAAACCGGTGTCCGAACCGCCTGTGACAGTCGCCGAACGGCCCGAACCGGATCTGACCGGCACGGACTTGACCGGGACGGACCTGGGCACCGTCGAATAGCGGAATTGCGTCACGCCCGACGCTTCCCACCCGAACGCACAACGCACAGGCTTCCGCCCAAGGGACGCGGCGCCGCGAAGGCCGCCGATGCGCCCCCGCGGGTGACGGGGCCGTGCGCACAGAGGAGGTTCCAACCCATGCTGAAACTCGTGATCCGCGACACGCATCACGCCGCCGGCCTGTTCCTGGAGCAGGTGGACAACGTCCGCCAGCTCATCGCCGAATTGAAGGCGCTGAAGCGCGTTCCGTCCGCCTCGCTCTATCTGGAAGGGCTGGCCGAGCGCTGCCTGCGGCGCGGCTGGACGGTGATCCCCGCCGATCCGCTGGTCCGCGGCTGCACGTCGCGCACCCACATCGTCGAGTTGCACCTCGACCCCAACCAGCCGGGTGCGCCCTACGTCGGCATCTACGAACCGGGGGAGGACGGCACCCCCTGTCGCCGCCTGCACGACTCCCTGGAAGGGCTGGCGAGCCGCCTGCGCCTGCCGCCCGCCAACACCGGCACCGTGCCTGCAACGGTGCGGCAGACCCCCGCGCTGGCCGCATAGAGCCATCGCAGCGGTCCGGGGACTCCGGCCGCATCCATTGATTGGAATCATACCGCGGCGTGGCGGGCGGGGGTAGCCTGCGGGCCGGCAATCCCGCCACCCGCTGCCCGTGCCCGCCCCCATGACCGTCGAGCATCTTAGCCTCGTCTTCCTGCTGCTCCAGCAGATGTGCGTGTATCTGGTCATCGCGTACATGCTGAGCCGGACGCCGCTGTTCCTGCCGGTGATGCACCTCACCGTGCGCTGGCCGCACAAGCTGGCCTGCTACGTCATCTTCTCCATGTTCTGCATCATGGGGACCTATTTCGGGTTGCAGATCGACGATTCCATCGCCAACACCCGCGCCATCGGGGCCGTGCTGAGCGGCATCCTGGGCGGGCCGTCGGTAGGGCTGGCGGTCGGCTTCACGGGCGGGCTGCACCGCTACTCGCTGGGCGGCATGTCGGCGGTGGCCTGCGCCATCTCCACCGTGACGGAGGGGCTGATCGGCGGTCTGGTGCACCGCCACTTCGTCAACCAGGGCCGCATCGAGCCGCTGTTCGACCCGCTGCGCGTCGGCGCCGTCACCCTCGTGGCGGAAATCGCCCAGATGCTGATCATCCTGCTGGTGGCCAAGCCCTTCCCCGCGGCGGTCCATCTGGTCGAGGTGGTGGCCCTGCCGATGATCGTCGCCAACACGCTGGGGGCGGGGCTGTTCATGCGCATCCTGATGGACCGCCGTGCCCTGATCGACAAGCAGTCGAGCGCCTTCTCCGCCAAGGCGCTGAAGATCGCCGCGCGGGCGGACGGCGTGCTGCGCCAAGGCTTCAACGAAGAGAACAGCATGCGGGTCGCCCGCATCATCTACGAGGAGACGGGCGTCGGCGCCGTCGCCATCACCGACCGTGAGAAGCTGCTGGCCTTCATCGGCGTCGGCGACGACCACCATCTGCCGGGCACGCCGATCACCTCGCCCCAGACCTACCAGGCGATCGCCAACAACCAGGTGCTCTACGCCGACGGGAATCTGGTCTCCTACAAATGCTCGATCCACCCGAACTGCCGGCTGGGCGCCTCGCTGGTGATCCCGCTGGTCGGCGAGGACGACCGGGTGATCGGCACCGTGAAGCTGTACGAGCCGAAGACCAAGCTGTTCTCCACCATCAACCGCACGTTGGGGGAGGGCATCGCCCGGCTGCTGTCCAGCCAGATCCTCGCCGGGCGCTACGAACAGCAGAAGGCGCTGCTCGCCCAGTCGGAGATCAAGCTGCTGCACGCCCAGGTCAACCCGCATTTCCTGTTCAACGCGCTGAACACCATCTCCGCGGTCATCCGCAACGACCCGGAACGGGCGCGCCAGCTCGTGCAGAGCCTGTCGGTCTTCTTCCGCAAAAACCTCAAACGCCCCAGCCAGGAGGCCACGGTGGCCGACGAGGTCGAGCATGTCAGCGCCTATCTCCAGATCGAGCTGGCGCGCTTCACCGGGCGCCTGTCCGTGGAGATCGACGTGCCCGACGGGCTGCGCCACGCCCGGCTGCCGGCCTTCCTGCTCCAGCCGCTCGTCGAGAACGCCATCAAGCACGGCACCTCGCAGCTCCTCGGCCCCGGCCATGTCCGCATCGCGGCGCGGCGGGAGGGCGGCGACCTTCTGCTGGCGGTGGAGGACAACGCCGGCCTCTACGAGGAAAAGCCGGGCGGTGACGGGCTGGGCATGTCCATCGTGGACCGCCGTGTCCGCAACCGCTTCGGCAACGACTATGGGGTGGACGTCGCCTGCGAGGCCGACGTTTTCACCCGCATCACCCTGCGCCTTCCCCTGGATATCCCTGCCGTTGCGGAGACCGCGCCATGATGACCGTCCTGATCGTGGACGACGAGCCGCTGGCCCGCGAGGAGCTGCGGCGCCTTCTGGAGGAGTTCCCCGACCTCCAGGTCGCCGGGGAATGCGCCAACGCCATCGAGGCCATCGGCGCCATCAACCGCCAGCCGCCCGACGTGGTCTTCCTCGACATCCAGATGCCGCGCGTCAGCGGGCTGGAGATGCTGAGCATGCTCGACCCGGAGCGGATGCCCCGCATCGTCTTCCTGACCGCCCACGACGAATACGCCGTCCAGGCCTTCGAGGAGCACGCCTTCGATTATCTGTTGAAGCCGGCGGACCCGGCCCGGCTGGCCAAGACGCTGCAACGGCTGCGCCGCGAGCGGGCGCCGCAGGACCTCGCCGTGCTGAAGGACGCCGCCCCGCTGCGGCTGATCCCCTGCACCGGCCACAACCGCATCTCCCTGCTGAAGTTGGACGAGGTGGAGTGCGTGGCCTCCAAGGCGAGCGGCGTCTTCGTCGTGGGGGCCGATGGGGAAGAGCGCTTCACCGAGCTGACCCTGCTGACCCTGCAGGAGCGCACCCCGTTGGTGCGCTGCCATCGGCAATATCTGGTCAACCCCGAGCGCATCCGGGAAATCCGCCTGATCGACAACGGGCTGGCGGAAATCCAGACGCTGGGCGGCCAGAGCATCCCGGTCAGCCGCCGTTTCCTCGGCCCGCTGAAGGAGCGGCTGGGCATCGGGTGAGTCTCCCTCTCGCGCCCGCTTGCGGGCGCTGACGGCGTCAGGCGGCCCTTGGCCGCCGAGAGCCCCGGGAGAGGGAAAGGCAGCCCCCCGCCGCTCATCCCCGCTTTCCGACCGCTCGCCACGCCATGGCGCCGCTCCGGGGAGGGCACCACACGGAGGATGAAACCGCTCCTACAGTGACGGCAGTTCCTTCCAAGGAGAGCTGTCATGGATCACGCCCTAACATTTGTGATCGCGACACTCTGCATCCTCGCCCTCTGCTACCGCTTCTACGGCGTGTTCTTTGTGCGCAAGGTGCTCCGTGCCGATGATTCCGAGGTGACGCCGTCCCACATCCTGGCCGACGGGCGAAACTATGTTCCCACCAAGAAGTGGGTGAACGCCGGCCAGCATTTCGCGGCGATCGCCGCCGCCGGCCCGCTGGTCGGCCCCGTGCTGGCCGCGCAGTTCGGCTATCTGCCGAGCTTCCTGTGGCTGCTGATCGGCTGCGTCATCGGCGGTGCGGTGCACGACACCGTCGTGCTGTTCGCCTCGATGAAGCACAAGGGCCAGTCCCTGTCGGAGGTCGCCAAGGCCGAACTCGGCCCGGTCGCCGGCTGGTGCACCGGTCTGGCGATGCTGTTCATCATCACCATCACCATGGCCGGCCTGTCGATGGTCGTCGTCC
Source organism: Azospirillum argentinense (assembly GCF_000632475.1). NCBI lineage: Bacteria > Pseudomonadati > Pseudomonadota > Alphaproteobacteria > Rhodospirillales > Azospirillaceae > Azospirillum > Azospirillum argentinense. The sequence continues at coordinate 430,885 of NZ_CP007795.1, read as the reverse complement.
ATGCGCTGGAGCGCAACGCCTGGGGCGCCTTCGCGGTCTTCATGACGATCCCGATCGCCGTGGCGCTCGGCCTCTATGAGAAGATCACCGGCTCGTCCAAGGGCGCCACGCAGGTCGGCATCGCCGCCATCGCCGCCTCGGTCTTCGCCGGCCCCTACATCCAGGGCACGGTGCTGGGAAGCTGGCTGACGCTGCACGCCGAGACGGTCGCGCTGATCCTGCCGATCTACGCCTTCTTCGCCACGGCCCTGCCGGTGTGGATGCTGCTGACCCCGCGCGGCTACCTGTCGAGCTTCATGAAGATCGGCGTGTTCGGCGCGCTCGTCGTCGGCGTCGTCTTCATCAACCCGGAAATCCGCTTCCCCGCGCTCACCGACTTCATCCATGGCGGCGGCCCGGTGCTGGCCGGCCCGGTGTGGCCGTTCATCTCGATCACCATCGCCTGCGGCGCCATCTCCGGCTTCCACGCCTTCATCGGCTCGGGCACCACGCCGAAGCTGATCGACAAATGGAGCGACATCCGCACCGTGGCCTTCGGCGGCATGCTGGCCGAATGCGTGGTCGGCGTCATGGCGCTGATCGCCGCTACCTCCCTGCACCCGGCCGACTATTTCGCCATCAACTCCTCGCCCGCCGCCTTCCAGGCCCTGAACATGCAGGTCGTCGATCTGCCGCGGCTCAGCCAGGAAATCGGCCTCGACCTCTACGGCCGCACCGGCGGTGCTGTGACCCTGGCCGTCGGCATGACGGAAATCTTCACTCGCATCCCGTGGTTCGGCACGCTGGCCTCCTACTTCTTCCAGTTCGTCGTGATGTTCGAGGCGGTGTTCATCCTGACTGCGGTGGACAGCGGCACCCGCGTGGCCCGCTACCTGATCCAGGACCTGGGTGGCGACCTCTATGCCCCGCTGAAGCGTCTCGACTGGGTCCCCGGTTCGATCGCCGCGAGCGTGCTGGCCTGCGTGGCCTGGGGCTACCTGCTGACGTCGGGCGACATCAACTCGGTGTGGGCGCTGTTCGGAGTGTCGAACCAGCTCATGGCCTCGGTCGGCCTGATCATCGGCGCCACGATCATCCTGCGCCTCGGCCAGAAACGGGTCTACATGCTGACCTGCCTCGTCCCGCTGGCCTACCTGTTCGTGACGGTGAACTACGCCGGCTACTGGATGATCACCAACGTCTATCTGAACCCGCTGGCCAAGGGCTACAACGTCTTCAACGCCGGCATCTCGATCATCATGCTGTCGCTGGGTTTCGTGATCCTGATCGCCGCCCTCAAGAAGTGGAAGGAACTCCTGCGCATCCGCAAGGACAACATGCCTGAGACGCTGATCGCCACCCCCGCTGAATAACCGGGATCGGGCAAGACGCCCAAAGACGATCGGACGCTCAACCGGAAGAGGTATCGCTGCTCCCCCAGCGGTACCTCTTCTGCATTGCTGTGGAATGGCTGGGACGCCCCCGATTCCGGGAATTACAAGGGTTGATTCGCCATCCGGCGGGTGCCATCCAAGGGCCGGCGCCGTGGCCTCCGGGCTGCGGTGCCGGTTTTTCGTGGATGGGCCTCTTCGTTGGATGGAATGGGTGGTCGGACACATGCCGCAGGTTGCACGGTCGGTACTTTCGCTCCTGCTCGGGGTCGCATTCCTGATGCTGGGCAACGGCGCGCTCAGCACGCTCATCGGCCTGCGGCTGGCCGGAACGGAATCCGGTGCGGTCGCGGTGGGCCTGATTACCGCGGCCTTCTACACCGGGCTGACCGGCGGCTCCCTGTTCGCCCACCGGGTCATCACGCGGGTCGGCCACATCCGCGCCTTCGCCGCCTTCGCCTCCGTCCTGTCGGCGGCGGCGCTGTCCCACGCGCTGTTCGACGCGGTCCCGTTGTGGACCGTGCTGCGGCTGGCCGAGGGGTTCTGCATGGCCGGCCTTTACATCTGCATCGAAAGCTGGCTGAACGGCACCGCCAACAACGAGACGCGCGGGCAGATCCTGTCGCTCTACATGGTCACGCTCTACGCCGCCTCGGCGGTGGGCCAGCAACTGTTGCAGTTGGACGATGAGGCGGGCGTGCGCATCTTCATGCTGATCGCCATCCTGTTGACGCTCGCCCTGGTGCCGGTGGCGCTCACCCGAACCACGCCGCCGACCCTGCCCAACGTGGAATCCTACGGCCTGCGGCGGCTGTACGAGGCGTCGCCGCTGGGTGTCGTCGGCGTCTTCATCAGCGGGACGGTCACCGGCTCCATCTACGGCCTCGCCCCGGTGTTCGGCGCGGCCTCCGGCTTCGGGGTGTCGGGGACGGCGCTGTTCATGAGCACCCTGATCCTGGGCGGGGTGGCGCTGCAATGGCCGCTTGGGCGGCTGTCCGACCGCTTCGACCGGCGCGCCGTCATCATCGGCCTGTCGGCGGCGTTGGCGCTGGTCAGCGTCGGCATGATCCTGGCGGACGGCAGCGGGCGGCAGGAGACTCTGCTGCTGGTGGCGCCGTTGTTCGGCGGGCTGGCCTTCACGCTCTACCCAGTCTGCGCCGCCCACACCAACGACCACGCCGGGCCGGACAATGTGGTGTCGGTCAGCGGCGGCCTGATCCTCGCCAACTCGGTGGGGGCGATCATCGGGCCGCCGCTGGCCTCGGCTGCCATGGGCTTCGCGGGGCCGGAGGCGCTGTTCGGCTTCATCGCGGCGGGGGCGGGCTCGGCGACGCTCTATGGCCTGTGGCGCACGCGGATGCGCCCGCCGCCGCCCGCCGAGGCGCAGGCGAGCTTCCGCCCGCTGCCCCAGACGACGCCGACCGTCACCCCGCTCGACCCGCTGGGTCCGCCCCGGCCGGAATTGGCGGCGGGGGATTGAGGCGGCCTTACTCCTCGACCTTTGCCGGTGCGGTGGGCTGCCAGGGGAAGGCGCCCATCGGGCCCATGCCGACGCGGTCGCGCGGGATCGCCACGTCGCTCTGCATGTAGAGCGCGATCAACTCGGCCAGCGAGCGCAGCGAGTCCGCGTGGATGCGCTCGTAGCCGTGGGAGCTGTCGATGCCGAAGCAGACCAGGGCCGTGCGAATGTCGTTGCCGGCCTCGATGGCGGCGGCGCTGTCACAGCGGTAATAGCGGAAGACGTCGCGCTGGTGCTCGATCTCATGCTGCTGGCAGAGCGACAGCAGCTTGTGCGTCAGGTGATAGTCGAAGGGGCCGGTGCTGTCGGCCATGGCGACGGTGACGCCGAACTCGCGGCTGTTCTGGCCCATGGCGGTGGTGCCGTTGTCGATGGTCACCATCTCCGCCACGTCCTTGTGCAGGACCGACGAGGCGCCGGAGCCAACCTCCTCCGAGATGGTCAGCAGCAGGTGGCAGTCCACCGGCAACGGCAGCTTGGCGTCCAGCACCGCCTTGGCGGCGGCGAAGATCACCGCCACCCCCGCCTTGTCGTCGAGATGGCGGGAGTTGATGAAGCCGCTGGCGTCGAACTCCGCCTGCGGGTCGATGGCCACGAAGTCGCCGACGTTGAAGCCGTGGAACTGCAGTTCCGCCAGGGTTTCGCAGCGGGCGTCCACCCGGATCTCCAGGTTGGTCCAGGCCACCGGCTGGGTGTCGATCTCCTCGTTGAAGGTGTGGCCGGATGCCTTCAGCGGCAGAATGGTGCCGCGGTAGCTGCCCTTGTCGGTGTAGACGGTGCAGCGCGCCCCCTCGGCGAAGCGCGCCGACCAGGTGCCGATGGGCACCACCTCCAGCCGGCCGTTGGCTTTCAGCATCTTCACCTGGGCGCCCAACGTGTCGAGATGGGCGACCACGGCGCGGTCGGGGCTGTATTGCCGCCCCGCCAGATCGGCGCGGATGGCGCCGCGCCGGGTCAGTTCGAAGGGGATGCCCAACCGGTGCAGCTCGTCGCCGCAGAAATGGACGATCTGGTCGGTGTATCCGGTCGGGCTCGGGATCTCCAGCAGGCGGCGGAGAAGGCCCGTCAGATAGTCCATGTCGATGACCGGCCGGACGATTCCGGTCCGCGTCAAGGCTGCCTGCTCCATACCACCTCCTGAACGGTCACGCCCGCGGATCGACCGCGGAGTAGGGGAAGAGAAGATCAAGGAAGCGTTCGGCGGTCGGCTGCGGTTCGTGGTTGGCAAGACCGGGCCGCTCGTTCGCCTCGATGATCGCGTAGTCGGACCCCAGCAGGTCGGGGATCAGCAGATCCAGGCCGACCACCGGAATGTCGAGAGCGCGCGCCGCTTCCACCGCCGCCTCCACCACGCGGTGGTGCAGACGGTCGGTGATGTCGTGCAGCGTGCCGCCCGTGTGCAGGTTGGCCGTCTTGCGAACGGCCAGTGTCTGCCCCTCCGGAAGGACCGAGTCCATGGAGAAACCGGCGTCGCGCACGCAACGTTCCGTCTCCTCGTCCATCGGGATGCGGCTTTCCCCGCCGGTGGCGGCGGCGCGGCGGCGGCTCTGCGCCTCGATCAGCTGCGAGATCGTCCGCTCGCCGGTGCCGACGATCTCCGCCGGGCGGCGCACCGCCGCGGCGACGACACGGTAGTCGATGACCAGGATGCGCACGTCCTGGCCCTGCACGAACTGCTCCAGCAGGACCGTTTCGCAGATCTTCTTCGCCTTGCCGACTGCCCAGGCCAGAGTCTCCGCGTCGCGCACATCCACGGTGATGCCCTGGCCCTGCTCGCCGCGGGCGGGCTTCACCACGACGCTGCCGTGGCGCTCGAGAAAGGCCGCGTTGTCGTCCATGCCGTCCGCGGTCATCTGGTCGGGCACCGACAGGCCGGCCCGCAGCAGCGTGCGCCGGGTCACCGCCTTGTCGTCGCAGCGGAACAGCGCCACCGCCGAGGTCAGCTCGCTGAGGCTTTCGCGGCATAGGATGCTGCGCCCGCCGAAGCTGAGGCGGAACAGGTTGGACTCCGCGTCCACCACCTCCACCCCGATGCCGCGGCGCCGGGCCTCGTTGATGATGATCATGGCGTAGGGGTTGAGGCTGGCCTCCACCGCCGGGCCGGCGAACAGCTTCTCGTTGATCGGGTTCTTGGTTTTCAGCGCGAAGACAGGCACCCGCCGGAAGCCCAGCTTTTCATAGAGCGCGATGGCGTTGGCGTTGTCGTGCAGGACCGACAGGTCCATGAAGCTGCGCCCGCGGTCCTTGAAATGCTCGGCCAGCGCGCGGACCAGCGCTTCGCCGATGCCGGGATAGGCCGCTTGCGGATCGACCGCCAGACACCACAGGGAGGAACCGTTCTGCGGGTCCTTGAAGGCGCGGACATGGTCCACCCCGGTGACCGAACCGATGACCGCCCCGCTGACCGGATCGGTGGCGATCAGGTGGGTCAGCACGCGGCTGTCGCGCTCCGACCAGCAGAATTCCGGGTCCATGGTGACCATGCCGCGGGCGCCGTAGATGCGGTTCACGGCATCGACGTCCTGGCGGCCGCGCAGCTTTTCGATGGCGAAGCCGCGCGTCTCGCCGCCCGGCCGGAAGCCGGCCAGCCGCAGGCGGTAGGTGTGGGAGGGGTCGAGGAACAGCTCGGTCGGCGCCTGGGCCAGCGCCACATGGGGGTCCTCCAGATACAGCGCGATGTCGCGCCGCCCCGGCCCCTCCTGGCGCATCGCCGCGATCAGTTCACCCACGTCGGGAAAGGTGTTGGCGAACAGGAGGCGGCCCCAGCCGCAATTCACCACCGCGCGCGGCGTCGGCCCCTTTTCCGCTCCGGGATGCCCCGCCCCCGTCCGGCGGTTCGGGCGCGGCGAGTCCTCGTCCATCAGGGCGGAGACCAGGGCGCGTTCGATCCGGAAAGGCGTCTGGGTGCGATTCTGCATCGTCATCATGCGGTGTTCAGATCCCGTGGGTTTGCAGCCAGAACTCCAGCAGGGCGGCCTGCCAGAGCTTCGAACCGCGAAGCGGCGTGATGTGGGTTTCCGGATCGCTGAACAGCCGGTCGAGGTAGGCCGGCTGGAACAGCGCGCGCTCCCGCGCGGCGGGCTGGTTCAGCACGTCGCGCACCAGCTCCAGATAGGGACCGCGCAGGTACTTCAGCGCCGGAACGGGGAAATAGCCCTTGGGCCGGTCGATGACCTCGGAGGGGACGACCTTGCGCGCCGCCTCCTTCAGCACGTATTTGCCGCCGTCGCGCACCTTCAGCTCCGGCGGGACGCGGGCGGCCAGCTCGACCAGATCGTGATCGAGGAAGGGCACGCGCCCCTCCAAACCCCAGGCCATGGTCATGTTGTCCACCCGCTTCACCGGGTCGTCGACCAGCATGACCGTGGTGTCGAGGCGCAGCGCCTTGTCCACCGGGCGGTCGGCACCGGGCCGGGCGAAATGGGCGGCGACGAAGGCGCTCGCCGCGTCCTCGTCGGCCAGATACCGGGGGTTCAGCGCCTCGGCCATCTCCGCGCGGTTGCGGTCGAAGAAGACCCTGGCGTAGGTGGACAGCGGATCCGCCGCCTCCATCATCGGCGGGTACCAGTGGTAGCCCGCGAAGATCTCGTCGGCGCCCTGGCCGCTCTGCACCACCTTCACATGCTTGGCGACCTCCTGCGACAGCAGGAAGAAGCCGATGGCGTCGTGGCTGACCATCGGTTCCGACATCGCCCGCACGCAGTCCTGAAGGGCGGGCAGGGCGCGGTTGCTGTCGATGAAGAGCTTGTGATGGTTGGTCTGGAAGCGCTGGGCGATCAGGTCGGAATACTGGAACTCGTCGCCCTTCTCCTGGCCCACCGTCTCGAAGCCGATGGAGAAGGTCTGCAGGCCGGTCTGCCCGGCCTCCGCCAGCAGGGCGACGATGACCGAGCTGTCCAGCCCGCCCGACAACAGCACGCCGACCGGCACGTCGGCGACCAGACGCCGCTCCACCGCCTTGCGCAGCGTGGACAGCACGGCGTCCTGCCAGTCGCCCTCCGACATCCGTTCGTCGCCGGGCTGCGGGCCGAAGACCGGCTCCCAATAAGTCTCCTCGGTGCGGCGCCCGTCCGGCTCCAGCGTCAGCAGGGTGGCCGGCGGCAGCTTGCGCACGCCCTTCAGGATGGTTCCCGGCGCCGGCACGACGGCGTGGAAGCTCATATACTGGTAGAGCCCCACCGGGTCGATGGCGGTGTCGATGTCGCCGCCGGCCAGCAGGGCGGGCAGGGTGGAGGCGAAGCGCAGCCGTCCCGCCGTTTCGGACAGGTAGAGCGGCTTGATGCCCAGCCGGTCGCGCCCCAGTGTGACGCGCCCGCTGTCGCGCTCCCAGATGGCGAAGGCGAACATGCCGTAAAGCCGCTCGACGAAGCGGCGGCCCCAGGCGTGATAGGCTTTCAGCAGAACTTCGGTGTCGCCGTGCGAGAAGAAGCGGTAGCCCTTGGCCTCCAGCTCCGCCCGCAGTTCCGGGTAATTGTAGATGCAGCCGTTGAAGACGATGCCGAGGCCCAGTTCCGGGTCGGTCATCGGCTGCTGCGCCGCCTCGGACAGGTCGATGATGCTCAGCCGCCGGTGACCGAAGGCCATCCGGCCATGGGCGAAGACGCCTTGCCCGTCGGGGCCGCGCAACGCCAGGGCTTCGGTCATCGAGCCGACCGCGGACGCGGAGGCCGGGCAAGAATCGAAGCGGATTTCCCCGCTGATGCCGCACATTGTAAGAAATATCTCCGTATTCGAATGGACTGGACGCCGGCAAAAAACGCAGCGAAACGGCGAAGGACCGGCGCCACCTCTCAACAGGCGTGCAGCTTGATCGTCGCAAGGTTGGGGCCTGCCTTGCAGAGGTTATCCGGGGTAGGGGGCAACGAACGGCCGGGCAGGGCGCTCCGCGATCGGGCCCAATTGGGCTACCGCTTCTGGCGCCATCCGCCCCATGGCCCGGAAAAACACAGTGCGCGGCGGGCGAAAACGATTCGGAGGTGGGAGTGTATTTGAGGCTACCCCGAACGCCTCTTTATTCGCCTGATGTGCGAAGCCAAACAGGAAAAGCGGGCGTGGAAGTCAGGAAACGCAACTTACGGGCAGGCGGTGCAGGAGGCCCACCATCCGTTCGATGTCGACCTCGAAGGAGGCCGCGTTTTCCGCCCCATCCTCACGATGGGGAACGGTTTCGACATGGCTGGCGTAGGACAATCCGCACACACCGCTGAGATGGTAGAAGCAGGGGTTGAGGTAGTTGCTGCTTCGGATCTCCACCATCCAGGTCCCCGGCGCGCAGAATCCGCCGTTGACCAGGCCCGCCCCATGGGCGCCGACCACCAGTTCGGCCTCCTTGAACAGACGAATTTGTTCGAGGAAGGACCGCTCACCGAGCACCACCGTCTCGATTCCGAGCCGCTCCAGCGTCACCGCCAGCGCCGCCTCGTTGGTGATGCGCGGGCAATCGCTGTCGCACCGGCTGATGAAAATCTGGCGGCGCGCCTGCGGGTCGTGGGCGACGCGGCCGCGCAGGGTCGCAAACAGATCGGTCACGGTTCCGTCCGGGAAAAGCCCGACCCCGCCAAGCTGCGATGGCACGATCAGACGGCGGCACCGGACGAGATCGGATGATGGATCGGCTTCCTCGGCGGGCGTCGCGTAGGTCACCTCACCCATCAGGAGCCGGAGGGAGTCCGCTTGCCAGGACGCCAAGGGCGGGGTGAGCAGCGACGGTGGCGGACCGAGGAGGCGGGCGCAGGCATGCACCCCCGCCAGGATGTCCATGACCCAGTGAAAGTAGTTCCGGTTCAGCGCGGTGGAGGCCAGCAGCACCGGCCCCTCGATGAGCGGGACGTCGAGATCGCCGCGCTCCAGCCGTTCCAAATCCTCCCGGATGCGCCGGCTGTCGGACAGGTAACAGGAATCCTGCCACACGCCGTGGCCGGGAACATAGACGGCGCCGGTGGAGCGGCGGACATGGACGTCGGTCAGAAAGGACAGGGCCGGCGGGTGCGTGACGATCTCCGCGTGGGGAAAGCCGGACAGGACTGTGCCGTCGGCGTCCCGGCAGAGCCGCCAAACGCGCCGGATCGGCCCCTCCGGAAACAGAATCGCGGGAACGGGGGAGGTCCAGGCTTCGGCCTCCACGATGTCGGCGGGAACCGCCATCACATCCTGGGCGCGGCAAACGGAATAGCCGGCCTGAGGATGGCGTGACGCGGCACCGAACGTCCGCACCGTGACCGGCAGGCCGCATCGAACGGTCGTGCCGTCCTGGACGAACGTGAATGTCAGTTGGACGCGATGCGCCCGGCCGTCGCGCAAATAGGCCGGAACCCGGTATGAGAAATTCAGGCAGCAATGGCCGTTGTGACGCTCGCCGATGAACGGGACGAACTCATCGGCGCGGATCGACGCCCGGTGCTGCCCGTCGATCTCCACCTGACACCAGACGGGGGCATAAGGGCCGGCGCTGCTGACCACCCAGCCGGCAAAACCCTCGTCATCATAATCGACCCGCACCTCGGCGTTCGGCGCTGGGGCGGCGGGGGCGGTTGTGGGCGTGTTCAGCACGTCGGTGTCGTCCGGACTGGCTCATGCGCTTTTCGTCGACCGCGCCTTGCAGAGCGGCCGCTGAACCATACCACCACGCGATTTGGGATCGCAGCGTCCATCGGCAATCCATGCCCGACGACGGACACGGAAGGTGAGTGCGATTCCCATTAGACGTCTAATCGCATTCGGGGATGGTCATCGCCAGAATCCTGCCCAACTCGCTTGCGGCGTGGCGCAGGGCGCCCGGCTCGTGGCCGGTGAAGCCCAGCATCAGCGCCTGCAACGGCGGAGCGGCGATGTGCATCGGGCTGACCGGGCGGACGGCAATGCCACGCCGGGCCGCCACCGCCTCCACGTCGCGGTCCGACAGGCCGGGGCGCAGCCGGGCGATCAGCTTCATGCCCTGCTCCGGCACCTCCGCCTCCATCCAGGGGGAGAGATGGGCGCTGATGGCGTCGGCCAGCGCGTCCCGCGCAGCCGTGTAGCGGCGGCGCATGCGGCGCAGATGCGGGCCGAAATGACCCTCGTTCAGGAAATCCGTCACCACGCCCGTGTAGAGCGTCGCCGGGTGCCAATCGGTCAGGCGGCGCATCGCGAGCACCGGGTCCAGCAGTTCGAGCGGCAGGACCGCGTAGCCGAGCCGCAGGCCGGGAAACAGGACCTTGCTGAAGGTGCCCACATAGATCACCCGCCCACCGCCGTCGATCCCCTGGAGCGAGGCGAGCGGACGGCCTGCGTAGCGGAACTCGCTGTCGTAATCGTCCTCCAGCACCCAGGCGCCGGCCGTGCGCGCCCAGGCCAGAAGCTCCATCCGCCGCGCCATCGACAGCACCACGCCCAGCGGGTAGTGGGAGGACGGGGTGACATAGGCCAGCCGGGCATCCGGCGCCGCGGCGACGCCCGCCGCCACCGCCATGCCCTGCCCATCGACGGGCACCGGCACGACGCGCGCCCGTGCCGCCTCCAGCGCGGCGCGCACCGCGGGGTAGCAGGGGTCTTCCAGCCACACCGGATCGCCGGGCCGCAGCAGCACCCGCAGCACAAGGTCGATGGCCTGCTGAGCGCCGGCGGTGATCACCACCTGCTTGGGCTCGCAGCGCACCGCCCGCGCGCTCTGGAGATAACGGGCGATGGCCTCCCGCAGCGCCGCCGGCCCGCCGGGCTCGCCATAGCCGAGCATCTCCGGGTCGGGCCGTTGCAGATGCCGCAGGGTCAGGCTGCGCCAGATCCGCAAGCTGCGCTCGTCCAGCGCGCAACGCCCCGTGCTGAAGGGGAGGGTGCCGAAGGGGCTGGCCGATGGCGGCGGGGAAGGGACGCGGCGCGGCGGCTCCGGTGGCGGAATCTCCAGCCCGTCCGGCAGATCGCGGGACACGAAGCTGCCCGCCCCGACGCGCCCCTCGATGAACCCCTCGGCCAGAAGCTGCTCATAGGCGACGACCACCGTGTTGCGGGCGACGCCGAGCCGTTCGGCCAGGGCGCGCGTCGGCGGCAGCTTTCCGCCGGGCGGCAGGGCGCCGGACAGGATGGCCCGGCGCAGCGCGCCGTAGACCTGCCGCAGCAGCGGCTCTCCGCCCGTCCGGTCGATGGGAAGGAGCATCAGGTCGGAGAGATCAGCGGGCATCGGATTGGTCCAGTCGACAAGGTCGGAATTGGCTCTCACACCGGACCAATGGCTAGGCTCTAATGGCGCCGTTGTCCACCGCCGCGAAGTGAGTTCCGCGATGTCCGAGGCCGTTCCGTCCGAAAGCTATCCCGTCACCGACCGCAACCGGGTGAAGCGCCTGCACGAGCGGGGCCGCTACGACCGCGAATCCGTTCACGCCATCCTCGACGGCGCGATGATCGCGCACATCGCCTACGTGATCGACGGGCAGCCCTACTGCACGCCCACGGCCTTCTGGCGGGAGGGGGAGCATCTTTATTGGCACGGGTCCTCGGCCAGCCGGATGCTGCGGGCGCAGCGCGACGGCCTGCCGGTCTGCCTGACCGTCACGCATCTCGACAGCCTCGTGCTCGCCCGCAGCGGGTTCAACCATTCGGCGGACTACCGGTCCGCCATGTGCTTCGGCACCGCGCGCATCGTCGAGGAGCCGGAGGCCAAGGCCCGCGCGCTCGACGCCATGGTCGATCGCTTCTATCCGGAGCGCAGCGCCGACCTGCGGGTCAGCACGGCGCAGGAGATCAAGGCGACCATGGTGGTCGGCATGGAAATCGAGGAGGCGAGCGCCAAGGTCCGGGGCAAGGGCCTGTCGGACGAGGGAGAGGACATGGACCTGCCCATCTACACGGCCCGCTACCCGGTGGTTCAGGTGATCGGTGCCGCCGAGCTTTGCCCGCGGCTTCCCGCCGATACGCCGGTCCCGCCGGGGCTGGCGGGTTTTACCGCCGGCCGCCGGCTGGACGAGCTGATGCTGGAAAACCACCGCATCAGGTTCGGCGGGGAGTAACGCCCTCCGTTACCGCGTCCGGCGCCACTCGCCGTCGATGGTGTAGGGCGCCGAGCGGCGGCGACGGTCCGTCCGATCGCCCTGTGGGGGCTGGCCGTCCAGATGCTCGGCCAGGATCGCCATGTTCTTGCGGTTGGCCTTCCAGAACACGTCGGCGATGTTGCCGGCGACCGGAACGGCGCTGATCAGGCTGTCCATCGCCACGTTGCCGACCATGCGCAGCAGCTTGCCGCGCGGCACGCCGAGCCTCCAGGCCTCGCGAATGAGGTAGCCGGAGACCGCCGTGGTGGCGAGGTTGCCGAAGCCGGGCACGAGACCCAATACCGCGTCGGCGCCGAAGGTGATGTTGGTGCCCGGCACGCGGACGGCGCTGTCCATCATCCGCGCCAGCCATTCCAGCCGCTGGCGCGCCGCGAAATGCGCGGTCTCGCCGTAGGCGGAACCGTAACGGAACGAAGAAAAAGAGGTAGCGGTCATACGGACCCTCCAGAAGGGGACGGCTGCGCCGTCCGCTCAAGTGAAGGGCTCCGACATCGCGGTCCGTACCAAGTGGACCGCCAGAGGGGCCCGGAGCCAGTCCCGCACAGATGGCCCGGTCGTCCCGCCCACGCAAGACCCACCCGGTACATTTTCGTATGAGTACGGTGGATTCATCCCCGGTTTTTGCAGACCGGTCACAAAAGCATCAGGAAGGCCGGCAGACCGCCCAGAACCGCCCCCTGGGCCCCGCCCCACAGGACATCTCCCTGCTCCACCGACCGCCGCAGCGCCGGGTTGGTGCCGCGCAACTGGCACAGGGCGAAGATGGCCGCGTTCATCGGGCCGGCCAGAGCAAACCACAGGATCCAGGACGGCATGCCGCCGAGCCACACGGCGGGGGCGAGCATGAGGGCGGTGCGCCCGGTCCAGGACAGGCCGCGGAACAGCAGCGCCTCCCATGACCAGACCCCGCGCGGGCCGACCGGGCCGAAGGGCAGGAGATGCTGCCCGATGAGCGTTGCCCCGGCGGTGGCGACCCCGACGACCAGCGCCTCGTTCGCGGGCATGGCGAGCGACCACAGGGCGGTGCTGAGCAGGGTCGCCGGAACGCCCCACAGCAGCAGGCGGGACAGCGCCCCCGTCTGGCGGCTGAGCGCGCTCAGAAAGAAACTGCCGAGCAGGGAACAGGTGACGGTGAGCAGGACGGCGGCGAACAGCAGATAGTCGATGACGAACTGTTCGGTCAGCATCACCATGGCCGCGCTCCCCCACCGGTTCTTTGTTCGTATTCCCCTCAATTACGGTGGGGCGCGACCGGGCCGGCGTCAATGGAAATCACCCCGATTTTTGGGGGCCGTCCACCCCCTTCGTTCCCGCCCCCTCCATTCCTGTTCGTCTCAGAAGGTCGAGAAACCGCTCCAGCACCAGATTGGCCTGCGTGCCCGTCTTGGTGACCGCCTGGAATTCCTGGGCGTAATGGAAGCGCTCCGGCAGAAGCGCGCGCATCGCCCCGCGCTCGACCCACTGTCGCGCGTAATGGGTGGGCAGGAAGCCGACGTAGCAGCCGGTCAGGATGAGGAAGGCCACGCCCTCGCGGTCGGTCGCGGTTGCGGTGGCGGTCAGCGCCCGCTGCACCCCCGCCGCCTCCGGCACCTGCTGCGCCTCGGTCGGGGCGATGGCGTCGGCGGCCTCCACCGCGGCGTCGGGCACCGTCTCCGCATCGAACAGCGGATGGCCGCGCCCGCAGTAAAGGTGTGATTCCTCCTGGTACAGCGGCAGGCGGTCCAGGCCGGGCAGGGCGCGTCGTGCCGGCACGACACCGACATGCAGGCGCCCGTCCAGAACGCCGCGCTCGATCTCGTTGGGCGGAATCATGCGGATGTTCACCCGCACCTCCGGTCCCTGCTGCTTGAGGCCGCGCAGGGCGTCGGTCACCCGCATCTTCGGCATGGTGACGAGGTTGTCGGTGATGCCGATGTTCAATTCGCCGCGCAACCGCCCGTGCGCGGCGTTGATCTCGCTGCGGAAGCTCTCCAGCCCGGCGAACAGGCGCAGCGCCGCCTCGTAGGCCATGCGCCCCTCGTCGGTAAGCAGGAAGCCCGCCCGCCCGCGCCGGCACAGACGCAACCCCAGCCGCCGTTCCAGATCGGCCATGTGCAGGCTGATGGCGGCGCGGCTGATGTTCAGTTCCACCTCAGCGGCGGAAAAGCCGCCGCACTCCACCACCGTCTTGAAGACGCGCAGCAGGCGCAGGTCGGCGTCGTTGAGGCCGCTCAGGGGGCGGGCGGGCTTGGTCATGGATAGGTAAGCGGATGCTTGCGTAAAGTTTGAATGGTTTGGATTTAACCGCAACCATGCCTCCGCGCACACTGTTTTCCGAGACGATCCCCCGACGCCCCCCAGCCAGCAGGAGTGCCGCCCGATGCCGCCGTTGGACGAGAGCCAGAAAGCCGGAGCCGCCCCGACCGCCGGGCTGACGCGCGAGGAGCTGGACGCCCACTGGATGCCCTTCACGGCGAACCGCGAATTCAAGGCGAATCCGCGCCTGATCGCCCGCGCCGAAGGCGCCTGGTACTGGGACGCCGAGGGGCGAAAAATCTACGACAGCCTGTCCGGTCTGTGGTGCTGCGGCGCCGGGCACAGCCGCCGCGAAATCAGCGAGGCGGTGGCCCGCCAGATCGCCGAACTGGACTACAGCCCGGCCTTCCAGTTCGGCCACCCCGCCGCTTTCAAGCTGGCGCACAAGCTGGCCTCGATGACGCCGGCCGGGCTGGACCATGTGTTCTTCGTCAATTCGGGGTCGGAGGCCACCGACACGTCGCTGAAGATGGCGCGGGCCTATTGGCGGCTGAAGGGCCAGCCGACCAAGACCAAGCTGATCGGCCGGTCCAAGGGCTACCACGGCGTCAATTTCGGCGGCATCAGCCTGGGCGGCATCGGCGGCAACCGCAAGCTGTTCGGCTCGGGCGTCGAGGCCGACCACCTGCCGCACACGCTGCTGCCCCAGAACACCTTCACCAAGGGCCTGCCGGAGCAGGGCGCCGAGCTGGCCGACGCGCTGGAGGAACTGGTCGCCCTGCACGACGCCTCCAACATCGCCGCGGTGATCGTCGAGCCGCTGGCCGGCTCGGCGGGTGTGCTGCCGCCGCCCAAGGGCTATCTGCAACGGCTGCGTGCGCTGTGCGACAAGCACAACATCCTGCTGATCTTCGACGAGGTCATCACCGGCTTCGGCCGCATGGGGGCCGCCTTCGGCGCCGACGCCTTCGGCGTGGTCCCCGACATCATGAACGTCGCCAAGGGCCTGACCAACGGCGCGGTGCCGATGGGCGCGGTGGTCGCCAACCATGAGATCTACCAGACCTTCATGGACAACGGCGGCGCCGACTACATGGTCGAGTTCCCGCACGGCTACACCTACTCCGCCCATCCGGTGGCCTGCGCCGCCGGCCTCGCCGCGCTTGAGCTGTTCGAGCGGGACAAGCTGGCCGAGAAGGCGGCGGCGCTCGCCCCGCATTTCGAGACGGTGCTGCACGGGCTGAAGGGGCTTCGCCACGTCACCGACATCCGCAACTACGGCCTTGCCGGCGCGGTGCAGATCGCGGCCCTGCCGGGCGAGCCGGCCCGCCGGCCCTACGAGATCGCCATGAAGTGCTGGAAGGCGGGCTTCTACGTCCGCTTCGGCGGCGACACGCTGCAGTTCGGCCCGCATTTCATCAGCGAGCGCGAGGACCTCGACCGGCTGATGAACGCCGTTTCCGACGCCATCCAGGCGACCGCTTGAGGAGGATGGAAACCGCCATGACCCTCGTTCCGCACCTCATCGGCGGGGTGGCCGACGCCCCCGCCGACAGCCGCAGCGCCGACATCGTGAACCCGGCGACGGGCGAAACCGTCGGCCGCGTCCCACTCGCCGGCCGCGCCACTGTTGAATCGGCCATCGCCGCCGCAGAGGCCGCCTTCCCGGCGTGGCGGGCAACCCCGCCGGCCAAGCGGGCGCGGGTGATGTTCCGCTTCCGCCAATTGCTGGAGGACAACGCCGACCGCATCTGCATGGCGATCACGCGGGAGCACGGCAAGACGCTGGAGGACGCCCGCGGCGAGCTGGGCCGGGGCATGGAGAATGTCGAATACGCCTGCGGCATCGCCGATCTGCTGAAGGGCGAGCACTCCAAGAACGTCGGGCCGGGCATTGACAGCTGGTCGGAGTTCCAGCCGCTGGGCGTCGTGGCGGGCATCACGCCCTTCAATTTCCCGGCGATGGTGCCGCTGTGGATGTTCCCGGTCGCCGTGGCCTGCGGCAACAGCTTCATCCTGAAGCCGTCGGAGCGTGACCCCAGCGCCTCCCTGCTCGTCGCGCAACTGGCCCAGGAGGCAGGATTGCCGCCGGGCGTGCTGAACGTTGTCCACGGCGACAAGGAGGCGGTGGACACGCTGTTGACCGACCCGCGCGTCCAGGCGGTCAGCTTCGTCGGTTCCACGCCGGTCGCCGAATACGTCTACGCCACCGGCACCGCCCATGGGAAACGGGTGCAGGCGCTGGGCGGGGCGAAGAACCACGCCATCGTCATGCCCGACGCCGACCTCGACAACGCGGTCAGCGCGATCATGGGGGCGGCCTACGGCTCCTGCGGGGAGCGCTGCATGGCGATCTCCGTGGTCGTCGCGGTGGGCGACGCGACCGCCGACCGCGTGGTGGCGATGCTGGCGGAGCAGGTGCGTGGCCTGAAGGTCGGGGCGGGGACCGGGACCGGCTGCGACATGGGTCCGCTGGTCACCCGCGCCCATTTCGAGAAGGTGAAGGGGTACGTGGACCAGGGCGTCGCCGAAGGGGCGGAACTGGTGGTCGACGGCCGCGGGCTGGTGGTGCCTGGGAACGAGGGCGGCTTCTTCCTCGGCGGCTGCCTGTTCGACCGGGTGACGCCGGACATGAGCGTCTACCGGGAAGAGATCTTCGGCCCGGTCCTCTGCGTCGTGCGCGTAAAGACGATGCAAGAGGGCATGGACCTGGTCGACGCCCACGAGTACGGCAACGGCACCTGCCTGTTCACCCGCGACGGCGAGGCCGCGCGCTACTTCACCGACGCGATCAAGGTCGGCATGGTCGGCGTCAACGTGCCGCTGCCGGTGCCGGTGTCCTACCACAGCTTCGGCGGCTGGAAGCGGTCGCTGTTCGGCGATCTGGCGGCCTACGGGCCGGACGGCGTGCGCTTCTACACCCGGCGCAAGACGATCACCCAGCGCTGGCCGGCCGGCGGCGTGCGCGAAGGCTCGCAGTTCTCCTTCCCGTCGATGAAGTGAACGGAGAGGGTTAGGGTGAGGGGGTTGCGCATGGCGCCACGTCCAGTACAAGCGCAACCCCCTCACCGGCCCTTCGGGCCACCCTCTCCCCAGAGGGGAGAGGGCTAAGAGGCTACATCAGCGGCAGGCCGTCCTTGAAGGCGGCCTTCACGTCGGGGCCCCGCACCTCGGCCAGACGCAGCCAGTCGAGGAAATCGCCGTGGCGCTCGACATGGGCGGCCAGACCCAGCGTGTGTTCGCGCGCCAGACGTTCGGCCAGTTCGCCGTCGCGCCGCTCCAGCGCCCGGATGATGTCGCGGTGCTCGTGCATCGATTGTTCGGCCCGGTTGTCCTGGCGGATCGACAGCTTGCGGATGGCCCGCATGTGGATGAACAGGTTGTCGGTCAGCGTTTCCAGGATGCGCGCCCGGCTGAGGCGGATGATCGCCTTGTGGAACTCGATGTTGGCATCGGAATATTCCTGGATGTTGTCGGAGGGCGCCTGCTCCTCGAAGCTGCGGAAGATGTTCCACAGCGTGCCGATGTCCTCCGCGGTGGCGCGCTCGGCGGCGAGGCGGGTCGCCATGCTTTCCAGCGCCGCCCAGGCGATGATCATCTCGATGATCTCGGT
Source organism: Azospirillum argentinense (assembly GCF_000632475.1). Lineage (NCBI taxonomy): Bacteria > Pseudomonadati > Pseudomonadota > Alphaproteobacteria > Rhodospirillales > Azospirillaceae > Azospirillum > Azospirillum argentinense. The sequence continues at coordinate 413,128 of NZ_CP007795.1, read as the reverse complement.
CTTGGTCTTGCGGACGATGTAGATCCCCCGCCGCGGCTCCAGCCGCACCAGCCCCTCCTGCTCCAGCAGGGTCAGGGCCTCGCGGATCGGGGTGCGGCTGACGCCCAGCAGGCCGCTGAGCTGGCGCTCGTCCAGCCGGACGTCGCCGGGGTGGTCGTAGATGTCCATCTGGATGATGGCCTGCTTCAGCCGTCGGTAGACTTGGTTGCGGAAGGTGGCGCCGGAATCCAGCGGTTGAACGGTCAATTCGGGTGGCGGCATCGGGCTGCTCCTTCGATGGGGCGGACGGCCGGGGATCACCCGACGAAGCGGTTCCGGTTCAGATGCTCCTCCACGCGCTTGACGCCGCTCACACCGCTCGCCGCGGTGTGCAGGGCGCGGCGCTGCTCCTCGCTGTCGACCATGCCCCAGAGCTGCACGACCCCGTCGTTGACGACGATGTTGATCCGATCAAGGTCCACCCAGGACTGCCCGTCCAACGCCTCCAGCAGCGCGGCGCGGATCGCCTCGTCGCCGGACGCGCCGAAGCCGGTGGCGCCACGCCGGTTGCGGAGCAGACCGTGCAGCAGGTTGGCGCGGCTGATGATGCCGACCGGACGCCCGTCGATCAGGACGGGGGCGCGCTTGATCCGCTTGTCCTCCATCAGGTCGGCGATCTCGGCGATCTCCGTGTCGGGCGAGACGGCCTGGACCGGGCGCGACATGACGTCGCGCGCGCAGCGCCCATGGGTCTTCAGGAAGTCGGCGGCCTGCACGTTGCGGCCCACCAGCATCTCCAGCCAGCGGGCGCGCGGACGGTCGGTTCCCGTCTCGACCCGGCGCAGAAGGTCCCCCTCGCTGATGATGCCGACCGCGCGTCCATCCTGGTCGACCACCGGCAAGCCGCTGATCCGATGGGTCAAAAGCAGTTCGGCGATGTCCGGTACGGGGGTGTCCAGCGCCACCGTGATGACCGGCGATGTCATGACATCCTTCGCTTGCATCTCGACGTTCCTCCCTGAACTGGCGGTGCGGAGCCTGTGTCCGGCTCCTGCTGCGTGTCTGGTATACGAAATGCTACGTTTCTTATCCCTTGCTCCCCAACGGACTTTGCGCCATCTCTGCTGCAACGCAGCATGAGTGTGGTCAGAGTCCGGAGTTCCCGATGTTGGAGAGTCTTGCCGTCGTGTTCGCCCTTGCCGGGTTGGCCGCCGTGGTGACGGAGATTTTGCGGAACGATCCGGGCCTCATCTCCGAGATCACCAGCGACGTGCGCACCATGGCCCTGCCGAGCCGTTTCCGGGCGGTGCGGGGAAACCGCTGCCGCGAGCCCCGTCGCCCTTCTTCCTTCTGAGACATCAGGCCGGATCGGTTTCCACCACGGCGCGGCGGCGGTTGATGCTGCGGGCCATCAGGAAACCGGCGGTCATCACCCCCAGCGCCGCGACGAAGGGCGCCGTCCCGGTCAGCACCGGCAGGCTCTCCGTGACGTGGGAATGGATGCTCGGGTCGGTGAGGATAACCTCCGCCGCGATGTAGCCGAGCAGTCCGGCGCCGGCATAGACCAGGGCCGGCAGCCGTTCGATGGCCTTCAGGATCAGCGTGCTGCCGAAGACGATCAGCGGAATGCTGATGGCCAGCCCCAGGATCAGCAGGACCGTGTTGCCGTGCGAGGCGGCGGCGATGGCGATGACGTTGTCCAGGCTCATCACCGCGTCGGCGATCACGATGGTGCGGACCACCCCCCACAGTCCGGCGGAAGTGCCGTCATGCTCCGCCTGCGCCTCCTCCTCGGTGGGCAGCATCAGCTTGATGGCGATCCAGAACAGCAGCGCCCCGCCGATGATCTTCAGGTACGGGATGGCCAGCAGGTAGGCGATGATGACGGCGAACAGCACGCGCAGCACGATGGCCGCCCCGGTGCCGAGGAAAACGCCGATCTTCTGTTGCTTCGGCGGCAGCGAGCGGCAGGCGAGCGCGATGACGAGCGCGTTGTCGCCGCTCAGCAGGATGTCGATCCAGATGATCTGGAGCAGAGCGATCATGAAATCGGACGTGTCCATCGTCCCGAACCCCCCGATGTGAGAAGAAATCCCCCCGCCGGTCGTCCCGTCCCGGAGGCCGGCGGGGGAGTGGGTGGAGCTGGTTCACCGGGATGATTTATTTGACCGGGATGACCTGGGTCCCGCCGTCCTGCCGGGACTGGCGCTTGCGCAACAGGGCGGAGATCACCGGCCAGAACAGCATGACCAGCGCCAGGGTGACGATGCTGCCGACCAGCGGGTTGGACCAGAAGATCGCCAGATCGCCCTGCGACACCAGCATGGCCTGCCGGAAGGAGCTTTCCGCCATGTCGCCCAGCACCAGCGCCAGGACCAGCGGGGCCAGCGGGTAGGACAGCTTCTTGAAGACGTAGCCGACGACGCCGAACACCAGCATCATGACGATGTCGAGGAAGGCGTTGTGCACCGTGTAGGCGCCGACCGCGCAGATCACCACGATGACCGGCGCGATGATGCTGAAGGGGATGCGCAGGATCGAGGCGAAGACCGGAACCGTGGTCAGCACCACGATCAGGCCGGCGATGTTGCCCAGATACATGCTGGCGATCAGGCCCCAGACGAACTCCTTCTGTTCGATGAACAGCAGCGGGCCGGGCTGGAGCCCCCAGATCAGCAGGCCGCCCAGCAGCACCGCCGCGGTGGGCGAGCCGGGGATGCCCAGCGTCAGCATGGGCAGCAGCGCGCTGGTGCCGGCGGCGTGGGCCGCGGTTTCCGGAGCGACCACGCCCTCCATCTCGCCGTTGCCGAAATTCTGGCGGTTCTTGGAGAAGCGCTTGGCGAGGCCGTAGCTCATGAAGGAGGCGGGGGTGGCGCCGCCGGGCGTGATGCCCATCCAGCAGCCGACGATGGAGCCGCGGATGGCGGTCACCCAGTAACGGGGCAGGCTCTTCCAGGTCTCCCACACGACCTTGGCGTTGATCTTCGCGCTCTTGCCCTTGAAGGCCAGCCCCTCCTCCATGGTCAGGAGGATTTCGCCGATGCCGAACAGGCCGATGACCGCGATCAGGAAGTCGAAGCCGCGCAGCAGTTCCACCGAGCCGAAGGTCATCCGCAGCTCGCCGGTCACGCTATCGAGCCCGACCGCGGCCAGCGCGAAGCCCAGCATCATGGCGCACAGCACCTTGAAGGGGGACTCGCTGCCCATGCCGACGAAACTGCAAAATGTCAGGAGTTGGACCGCGAAGAACTCCGCCGGGCCGAAGCGCAGGGCGAAGCCGGCAATCACCGGGGCCAGGAAGGTGATGAGCAGAACCGCCACGAACGCCCCGAAGAAGGACGAGGTGAAGGCCGCCGTCAGCGCTTCGCCCGCGTGGCCCTTCTGCGCCATGGGGTGGCCGTCGAAGGTGGTCGCCACCGACCATGGCTCGCCCGGTATGTTGAACAGGACCGAGGTGATGGCCCCGCCGAACAACGCCCCCCAATAGATGCAGGAGAGCATGATGATGGCGGAGGTCGGCGACATGCTGAAGGTCAGGGGCAGCAGGATCGCTACCCCGTTCGCCCCGCCCAGCCCCGGCAGCACGCCGATCAGGACGCCCAGCGTGATGCCGATGAACATGTAGGCGATGTTCATGGGATCGGCGAGCACGCCGAACCCCTGTATGAGTGACCCGAGCGCTTCCAAGTTTCCCTCCCTTTCCGGCATCCGCGCCCGTTCCGTTTGGAAAGGTCGCGTCTTGAGCGCGCAGGACGGGGTTCGTCCCCGCCGCATGGGCTGGTTCGTCGCGGATGCCTGCCGCTGCTTCGGTGTGCGCGGCCGTTCCCGCGGCCGCCCCGGCTTTTAAAAAACTGGACTCGTCAGAACCCGAACATCGTCTCGACCGGCCCCTTGGGAAGCGGTACCAGGAACCAGATCTCGAACATCACGAAGAGGCCCGCGGGCACGAGGATGGAAACGGGCAGGATCGTCTTGAGCGGATACTTGCCCACCCAATGCATGAAGAAGGCGATGAACAGCACCGCCGACAGATAGATGCCCAGGAAGGCGGTCAGGATCACGAAGACCGCGCTGGGGACCAGAACCTGGAGAACCAGGGCGAGCTGGTGCTTCTCGACGAAGGCGGTGCGTTCGCCGCTGTGGCGCCAGAGGTTGACGGCCAGCGTGGCCAGACTGCTGACCAGCATGATCAGGCCGACATAGAAGGGAAAGTAGCCGGCCTTCGGCCCGTCGGACCCCCAGCCGTTGCCGACGCGGATGCTGTCGGCCATCACCACGAGGGCGACGAGAGCGAACAGCCCGGCGACGACGATTTCCATGGTCCGGTTCGAGACGACCGGATCACTGTTCTGTGTTCCATGCTCCATGGCTCACTCCCGCAAAAACCCGAAAGGCAGGGGAGGGCGCCCGGGGCGCGATGCCCCGGGGGCCGCGCGTCGGACGAGAGGGGCTATTGTTTGGTGAAGCCCGCCTTGTCCATCAGGGTCTTGTGCTGGGTTTCCGCCGCGGTCAGCCAGGTCTTGAACTCGTCGCCGGTCTTGAAGCTGACGTTGAAGGCCCCCTTCGCCATGAAGTCCTTCCACTCCTCCGTCTCGCGGACCTTCTTGAAGAGGTCCACGTAGTAGGCGATCTGGTCCGGCGTGACGCCCGGCCCCATGAAGATGCCGCGCAGCATGGTGTATTCCACGTCCAGCCCGGATTCCTTGCAGGTCGGGATGCTGTTCCACGACTTGCCGTCGGCCACCGGCTCCTTCAGCGGGATGCGCTCCTTGTCGAAGACACAGAGAGGCCGCAGCGCCCCGGCCCGCCATTGCGACACCGCCTCGATCGGGTTGTTGACGCTGGCGTTGATGTGGTTGCCGACGAGTTGGGCCGCAACGTCGCCGCCGCCCTTGTAGGGAACGTAGGTGAAGGTGACGCCCGCCGACTGCTCGATGGCGGCGGTGATGATCTGGTCTTCCTGCTTGGAGCCGGTGCCGCCCATCTTGAAGCGGTTGGCGCCGCCCTCTTTGGCGGCCTCGACGAACTCCTTGGGCGATTTCTGCGCGGCCTCGCTGTTCACCCACAGGACGAAGTTGTCCAGGGCCAGCATCGCCACCGGCGTCATGTCCTTCCAGGAGAAGGGAACGCCGGTCGCCAAGGGCGTGGTGAACAGGTTGGACAGGGTGATGATGATCTTGTGCGGGTTGCGGTTCGACGATTTGACGTCGAGGAAGCCTTCCGCACCGGCGCCGCCCGACTTGTTGATGACGACGATGGGCTGACCCATCAGGTTGTTCTTCTGAATGATGCCCTGGATCATCCGCGCCATCTGGTCGGCGCCGCCACCGGTTCCCGCCGGGACGACGAATTCGACCGATTTGGTCGGCTCCCAGGCGGCCTGGGCCGCGGCCGGGATCAGCAGAAGGCCGAGCGCGCCGGCCAGGGCCGTTCCGCCGGCGAGCGTTCTTCTGTGGGGTCTTTTAAAAGCGAAGGAGTCAAAAGGGGTCTTCCGCGCGCAGCGCGGGCGCTGTACGTCCTTCATGCCTCATTCCTTCCCTTTTGGGTGGCCGGGCTTCCGTCGGCACGGCTCATCATTTTTGGATTGTCTGGCGAGACGGATTGTTTGTTATGCAAACTGTCCGTGTGGCGTATGGTATGTGGCATCCCAGCTTTCTTCAACAGGAATGTCACAAGACGACCGAGCCCAATCATTGGGTGCAGCGCAAGGATCCATCGAAAATCGGCAGCTAAATTCTTGTAGTTCGCTGCAATTTCAAGAATTTTACGAAAGAGTTACCCCGTTCGTGCTAGCGCTTAAATTCGAGGAACTACCTCTTTCGTTAGAAGAATTCCTGTGACGGATTTGGCGCGCTTCAAAAACTAATTATCCTAAAATCGAACCATTTAAGGCCACACGGTGCTGGCTAGGCTCCGGTCCTGTCGAAAACGATTGAGCACACAGCAAGCGGGACGGCGCGATCCGCGCACATTCCCGCCCACCGCCACAAACGTGGCGCTGTAAAAAGGAAAGAGTGAAAGACCATGGAACATATGGCCATTGAGCTTGATCATCAGAACCACGCCGACACGACCGGTTTTGTCGGTGATTCTGCTGCCGATCCGTTCCAGGCTGTTGTCGACAGCGTCACCCCGGTGACCGCCGACAGCGCCGCAACGCCGGACTCAATTCTCCATCTCCAGGCACTCCAGACCACCGCACAGCCTCTGGCGCTGGCCGACGCCACGGCCGCTGCCGCCTCCACCGCCAAAATCGTCGTGAACGCCTCCGGCACCGCCGCGGGCGGCGTCTCGCCCCATTTCAAACTGCTGGTGGACGGCGCCGTTGTCGGCGAAGGCACCGCGGGCGGCGACGCCAAGGACTTCTCCTTCGACGCCAACGTGACCGCCGATCAGGCGCACAAGATTCAGATCCAGTACGACAACGACGGCGCCGCCGATGGGCAGGACCGCAATCTGACGGTCAACGCCATCTCCATCAACGGCCACAAGGTCGCCCCGACCGATCCGTCCGTCACCTATGACAAGGGCGCGCTCGACGGCAAGGACGTCGTCCCGGGTCAGGCCAACATGTGGTGGAACGGCACGCTGGCCGTCGCCGCTCCGAAGGAGTTCTTCGCGACGACCGCCGCCGCGGCCCCGGCCGCCCCCACGGCGCCGACCTCCGGCACGTCGGACTACCCGTCCACCCCGGCCTCGCAGATCTACTACGTCGACGCGACCAACGGCAGCGACAGCAACTCCGGCCATGATGCGAACCAGGCCTGGAAGTCGCTGGACAAGGTGAACTCCACCAACTTCGCCCCCGGCTCGCTGGTCCTGTTCGAGCGTGGCGAGACCTGGCACGACAGCCTGCTGGCCTCCACCTCCGGCACCTCCGACAAGCCGATCGTCTACGGCGCCTACGGCACCGGCGCCAACCCGGTGATCGAGGCGGCCAGCGGCTCCAGCTACGCCGTCAGCCTGAACAACAAGGACAACATCACCTTCGACAGCCTGACCATGAAGGGTTCGGGCGACGCCGGCCTGCTGCTCAACGGCGGCGCCGACAACGTGAAGGTCACCAACTCGCAGATCGTCGACAACCACGGTTCGGGCGTCGTCATCAGCGGCACCTCGCACGGGCTGCGGATCGATCGATCGACGATCGACGGCAACGGCGCCTACGGCATCGTGCATTATTCCGCCGACAACGCCGACCAGTACTTCACCAACAACACCATCAGCGACAACGGCTGGCGGACCGACGGTGTGTATTCGGGCTGGAACGGCCGCATCCTGAGCGGCGAAATCGCCGGCAACACGATCTTCAACAACGGCGCCGGCGGCGGCGACGGCCGCTCGCATGGGCTGTACCACGATCACAGCCAAGCCAACAGCACGCTGAAGATCCACGACAACACGATCTACGACAACCCGCGCGGCGCCGGCATCCTCGCCAAGTCGAGCACCGAGATCTACGACAACACGATCTACGGCAACTCGAACGTCGGCATCTCGGTCGGCCAGAACCAGGGCACCAGCGTCACCTACAAGATCTACGGCAACGAGATCTTCAACAACAATGGCGGCATCATGGAGCACCTGAAGGGCGCCGGGTCGATCTCGCTCGACGTGCACGACAACATCTTCAACAACAACAACGGCCGCTCGGCGGTGTCCATCGCCGACAGCATCAGCCAGAACGTCGTCAACAACACCATCTCCTCGGCCAACAAGGCCAGCCCGACCGCCTAAGGACGGGTTCTCTCTCCAAATTTTCGGCGACGACCGCGCCCGGCCATTCCTTGGCCGGGCGTCGGTGCGTTCGGATGCCGGCGATCACCAGTGCAGGAAGACGCCGACATCGCCCGGCATGCCGCCGGGATAGCTCAGAATCTGGGCGCGCAGCTTGTAGCCGGCTGGGCGCAGATACCGGTCGTAATTGTCGTAGACCTCCCGCGCGAAGCCCGTGAGGCTGTCCGGCCAGTCGGGTTCGAAATTGTTGATCGCCCGGCCGCCGTCGCTGCAGTAGCTGCTGGGAAAACGCACGATCTCGATTTCGGTCTCCCCGCGTTCCGCCGCCGTGCGCACGGCGCGGGTGAAGCGCTCCTTGGCGTCGGGGCGGATGTGCTGGTGCATGAAGGCGTCGTGGATCGCGGTCTGTTCCTCCTGCTGCTTCTTTGCGAGATCCTGCGCCTCCTTCAGGCGCGCCATCTCCTGCGCTTCGGTGATCGCTTGGAGTTCCCTGGGCGTGATGAGGCCGCTGCCATGCGGGGAATTCGGAGGGGTGGAGGGACCGTCTGCGGGCATGTCGCATGTCTCCCGGTTAAGGCCTTTGGCCTTGTCGGTTCGGAATGCGGTTTGTTTCAAGGACGTCCTGAACGCCGCATCGCGGCCCGCAAAGTCCCGGCGGGACGCGCGTCACGCAGGGTGGCATGTGGAATGGCGGCGCGTCCACCTCCGGCGCACGGAAAAGCCGCCGCCGGAATCGGCGGCGGCTGAAGCGCCCGGGAATGATGAAACGGAGTGTTGGAGCAGGAACCCGAAGGCCGGCAGGTCGCCGTTACCCGAAGATCGCCAGCCCGATCACCGTCGCGGCGAAGGCCCCCACAGCCGAGGCCAGGGCGGCGATGATGGTGGGGGCGTGCGACTTGGCCGCCTTCACCTTCAGCGCATCGTCGAAGCCGCGCAGCGTCGTGTCCATGCGGACGAGGAAGACCTCCAGCCCGGCCACCCGCTCCTGAAGGCTGTGCAGCGCGTCCGACAGGGCGGCCTGCTGCACCGCAACGGCACCGGCTCCGGCTTGGCCGGCGGCGATGCGCTCCTGCGTCTCGCGCAGCAGCCGGGCGATGCCCTGCTGGCCGGCGGCGATCTGCTGGTGGTCGCGGCGGGCGGCGTCCAGCCCGGCGCCGATGCGCACCAGATGCGGGGCGAGGGTGCGCTCCAGCAGCTTTTCCTCGGCGCTCGGCTGGGCGAAGGTGGCGATGGTGCCGGTGCTCGGGGCGACGACCACAGCGACGACGCGCGTGGGGTCGAGCCCGGCCGGAATTTCAAGGTCGGCCTCGAAGGCGTGATGCCCGTCGCCGAAGTTGCCGCCCACCAGATCCTCGCGCGGGCGGTCGGCCAGCGCGCGCCCCAGCACAACGCTGCGGCCGTCCGGCATCTCGGCGCGGAACTCCACCGTCAGGCGGTCGGTGGGGTACGAGCGGTCCCAGGCCCAGCCGTAGATCCGTCCGGCCTGGACGGCGTCCACCCGGCCTTCGATGACGGACGCCGCAGGCTCCGCCGCGACGGGGGTGGAGGACAGGGTGTCGGGCGTGGCGACGTCGGGCATGGCAGGCACTCGCGGAATGGTTGAATTCCCTCTCCCCTCTGGGGAGAGGGTTTAGGGTGAGGGGGTTGCGCTTTTGCCGGACTTATCACCAAGCACAACCCCCTCACCGGCCCTTCGGGCCACCCTCTCCCCAGAGGGGAGAGGGCTAAGACGGCAACCGCCGTCAGGCCGCCTTGCGCTGCGGGGTCTTGCGCGCGGTCGGGCTGGGCATGCGGTGCGGGATGTAGTTCTCGTCCAGGAACTCCCGCATGTCGCGGTAGCGCTGGTAGAAGGTGCGGTTGAACTTCTCGAACAGGCTCTGGTCCCAGTATTCCTCCAGGACGAAGGGCTTGTCGGAATAGACGTCGTAGCAGGGGATCGCGAAGGTCTCGGCGAACTCCGCCGTACGGCTGTCGTAGCTGAAATAGACCGACGGCGTGCCGTTCGAGAGCGCCATCAGGTTGCCGTGCAGGCGGTAGCCCAGCACGAGGTCCTTCGAGCGCACGATGTTCTCATAGTCGGCGACGACGTCCGAGTACCACAGGCGCGAGCGGTACAGCTCGTCCAGCTCCTCGTCGAAGTACCAGCTCTTCAGCCAGTTGTTGTTGTGCAGTTCATCCCAGGCCTCGGCCTTCTGCTCGTCGGTGCCCCAGAGCAGCTTCTTCTCCTCGACCTCGCCCTGCATCATCAGGACGGTGTCGAAGCGGCGGCTCATGTCCTTGACGAAGTCGCGGTGGCGGGTGAGGTAGGTCTTCACGTCCGGCGAATAGTGGCTGGACACCTCGCGGCGCATGGTGATGCCGACGTTGCGCACGCTGTCCAGGGCGGGCAGGTCGATGCGCAGCTCAGGATCGCGGTTGCGGAAGGCGGTCGGGCAGCCGACGATGCGCACGTTCTTGATGCCGAGGTCCCACAGCACTTCGGCGGTGTAGGTGCCGCGCACGCCCAGCGTCGTGGACTTGTCGGCGAACATCTGCCAAATGCGCTTGCTCTCATCCGACAGCGTCAGCTTGCCGGTGGCCGGGGCCTGGGCGCCGACGCCGAAGGCGATGACCGGGATGCGCAGCTTGGACAGCACCTGCTCGGTGCCCTCCGGCCAGGTCATGTGGTCGTGGATGTAGTTCGACCCGCGCAGGAACACGTAATCGTACTCGGCGTTGGCCCGATCCACCACCTCCTGCTTGAACTCGCGGATCTCGACGACGTCGAGACGGTCGAAGGTCAGCAGCTTCAGCGAGGAATCGTAGACGAAGGCGTCGCCGATGTTGTGGTAATGATTAATGCTACGCTGAATGTTCTGGTAGCTGTACCACCGCACGCAGTCATGGTCATAGACTTCGCCGGAGGGAATCATGACTAGGATGTTAGCCAATTTAATTCTCCTGGGGTCGGGGTGGTGGAGGGTTACAGGGTTCGGGTTTTATCTTGATGAATTCTAGCCACTTTGGGACGGATCAACCCGGATCATTATTCGGACCAGATCGCGATCCCTGGTTGGCTTGCAATTTTTCTGGGCAAGCCGGGTCAGGTAGAGCCAGGCGTTTCCATCCGTGTCCTCGAAATTCCGGCTTCTGGCGTCCGGATCGAGAATGGCCGGGTAGTAGAAGGTCTCGTCCACGGCGCAAGTCTTGTCGGTGAGCAGCGGTGCCGCCCAGGCGAGGCGGGGGGCGGACCAGCCGATCAGGTCGGCGGAGGTCGACACCCACACGCCGGACACCGGCTCCGCCCCTTTGCGCTCCGCGCGCCGTCCCGCCATCACCGCGACGTAGAGGCCGCTCGGCGCGTGGCGGACGAGGCTGGTGACGGTGAAGGGCAGGCGGTCGGGCGGCAGCGGCGCGCAGACCGACGTTTCAGGATCGGCCTCGCCCTCGGTGTAGGGGTCGCGGAAGCGGACGGTGAAGTCCTGCCCGTCCCACGCCCGCCAGGACGCCGGATCGCCAAGGTCGCGGGTGCGCATCAGACAGACACCGCGCTTCTGCGCGCCGATGGCCTCGGCGAAGGCCATGGCGTAGTACCAGCCGTCGCGCTCGACGATGTTGCTCGGCGCGAACAGCCCGGCGCGCTTGCCCAGATCGCCGCGGAAACGGTAGGGCACCCCGGCGACGTAGCGCGCCGGCCCGAAGCTCTGCCCGCCGTCGTGCGAGACGGTGAGGGTCAGCGCGTTCCACCAGCAGGCCATGTAGTCGCCGGTCGGGCAGAGGTCGCGGCGCTTGTGGCCGTGATACTCGTTGTGGACCAGCCCGTAGACGGTCGTGCCGTCCAGCGTGTAGGGCGAGGTCAGCCAGCCCATGTCGTCGAAGCGCGCCGGATCGTCGCGCTTGGCCGACTGGAAGACGATGCGGCAGGCGTGGTGCAGGTCGTTCAGCGACGGGCCGCTGAGGAGGCGGGCGCGGGTGTGCGCGGCGAGCAGCCGGACGCTGCCGTCCGCCGCCTTCCAGGCGCGCGCCGGGGCGTCCGGCACGTCCCAGTCCTCGCAGGCCTGGGTGCGGTGGTCGTAGACGGTCTCCAGCGCGGCACCCGCGGGGACGCTGACGCGGAGGTCCGCGGCGTGCGAGGGGGTGGCGAGGAGGAAGGTGCAGGCGATCAGGGCCAGGGTGCATTGCCCCCTCCCTAACCCTCCCCCGCCTTTGGCGGTGGAGGGAACTGCCGCCGCTCTGCCCCTGCTCCCTCTCCCGCGCAGCGGGGGAGGGTTGGGGAGGGGGCCACGGTTGTCCTGCACGAACATCCCCATCACGGCTTCTGCGCCACCGCCCGCTCCGGCATCGACACCGCGCCACCACCCGCGTTCGCGATCAGCGCGTCAAACACGTCGGCGTGGCGGCGGGCGCATTCCGCGCGGTCGATGGGGCGGCGGATGCGCATGCGCAGGCGGTCCCACAGGTCCGGCGTGGTCAGCGCCTCGGTCAGGCGGTCCACCAGATCCTCGACGCTGGCGTTGCGGAAATGCAGGCCGTCCACACCGTGGGTGACTTTCTCGCCCATGCCGCCGATGTTGCTGGAGATGATCGGGCGGCCGTGCAGGAAGGCCTCCTGGATCACCACCGGGGAGTTCTCCCACCAGATGGACGGCATCACCACCCAGTCCACGTCCTTCATCAGGCCGGGCAGTTCGGCGGAGCGGTAGCTGCCGTAGAAGCGCACGCGGTCGCCGGCACGCTCCACAGCCTCGTTGAACTTCTTCTGGTAGGCTTCGGGCTGGCGCTCCAGGTTGCCGCCGAAGATCATCAGCGCGCCGTCCTCGCCCCACGCCTTTTCGGAGACGCGGCCGATCGCCTCAACCAGCACATGGGCGCCCTTGAACTCGGTCAACTGGCCGAAGAAGGCGAAGCGGTTGCGCTTGCCGCCGCGGGCCAGCGGCCGGGGCGGGGCGATGCCCTCGACGGTCAGGCCGTTCTCGATCATGCGGAACTTCTCGCGGGGCAGGCCCCAGTCGACGTAGCGGTCGATCAGGAAGTTCGACGGGCTGACGTAGAAGTCCGCCTGCTCCAGGAAGGTCTTCAGGAACAGCTCGCGCTTGAAGAACTGGGCCTCGCCGATGTGCGGGAAGCAGCCGGCGCAGTCGGCCGGGCTGGCGCGGTAGCACAGCGTGTTGCGGCTGGTCTTCACCATCTGGCCATGGTGGTGGCAGATGGACAGATACTCGTGGAAGGTCACCACGATCGGCACGCGCGGCAGCGCCTGCCGGATCGCCTGGATCGTCTCGATGCCAAGACCCAGGAAATGATGGAAGTTCACCACGTCCGGCTGGAGGTCGCGGACGTAGCGGACGAAGTCCTTCTCCAGCCCCGGCAGGTTGCGGTTCGACAGCCGGAAATGGTCGTAGTCGTTGGCGTAGTAGAGAACCTCACGCTCCTTCTGGCGCAGCGCCATCAGGGCGGAGCTGCCGTGCGGCGTGACCGGCGGGGAGGTGCGGGCCAGATAATGGCTCTCCCAGCCGGGCAGGTCGTGCAGCCCCTGGTGCAGGTTGTAGGAGGCCACCTCCGCGCCGCCCAGCGAGAAGGCGGGATGGCCGTGGCTGATGATCAGGACGCGCTTGTTGCTCATGGTCGGGCCGATCTCGAATAGGGCTTGCGGGACGTGCGGGCTCAGGCGGCGGCGCGGGCGGACCAGATGTCCTCGAAGCTCCAGCGGTCCACCATGGCGCCGGCGCGGCGCCAGCGGTCGGCGTGCGCGTCGCGCGGCTGCTCGTCCAACGCCACCAGCGTGACGCGGGGCAGCCAGACGCAGGCCCCGCCCAGCGCGCGCAGGCGCAGACAGAGGTCCAGCCCCTTGTGGTCGGCCCCCATGTAGGAGCCCATGGTCGCCAACGCCCGGACCAGCGCGTCCTTGGGCAGCAGCGCGCATTCCGGCGCGGCGGCGTCCACCGTCGCCGCGTCCTGCTCCTTCAGCCAGTCGCGCGGGTAGCCGGCGAAGCGGCGCTCGAAGGTCTTGGCGCCGTCCGAACCCTCGACCGCCATGATGCCGGCGAAGCGGATCGAATGGTCCTCGTAGAGCAGCGTCGGGCTGACCATCACCGGCCCGCCAGACTTGCGCGACACCCGCTCCAGCGCCGCCAGCCAGCCCTTCTCGGTCGGCAGGACGGAGGGGGAGAGCGTCAGCACCCGCTCGCCGCGGGCGTGGGGCAGGGCGGCGGCCATCGCCTCGAAGGCGTCGGTGGCGTCGGGAGCGGCGACGAAGGTGACGGCCATGCGATAGAAGGCGGCGGCCTGACGGACCGCTCCGCCCAGCCGCTCGTGCGTGCCGGCGGCGGCGACCACCAGCAGTTCGGTCTCGGCGAAGTCCGGATCGATGGCGAGGCGGGCGATGTTCAGGTCCACATCCTCGCGCGCGTCGGTCACCGGCAGGATCACCGAGACGCGCGGCGCCTTGACCGGACGGCCCATCGGATGCACGCCCGCCGACGGTGCGGCACCGGAGCGGGAGCGGGCGGTGCGCAGCATCGGCCCGACATGGCGGGCGATCAGCGTGTCAATGGACGGGCTGTCGAGATTGACCAGCGACAGCATGCGGCGCAACGCTTCCGGAGCCGGGGGCAGGCAGCTCAGCGGCAGGAAGGCGAAACGGTCGTCGGCCAGTTCCAGTTCCAGATGGAACTCGGCGCCCGGGGGCAGGCCCGACGGCTCGGCGGCGAAAGCGGTGAAGCCGTGCTGGTCCTGGCCGGGGATCATGCGCCCGGCGAACAGACCGTCATGCTGGAAGGCTTCCGTCACGTCGCGGCGGGCCAGCCGCGACCAGCCCTCGTCGAGCCGGACGGCGACGCCGGGCCCCTTCAGCGTGACGGCGCGGACCTGCCGCGTCGGGTCGAGCAGCCAGCCGGCGACGAACAGCCCGGCCCCCGGCACGCGCAGCGCCATGTCCAGCCCGGTCCGCACCGGGATGTCGAGCCGCGACACCGTTTCCGCACCGTCGTAGCGCGACGCGGCGATGCGCGTCATCCGCTGGCGCGTCTCGGCGTCCTGGATGTTGCCCAGCATGTCGCGCACATGGGCGGAGGCGACGCCGTCGGGCAGGATGGTGCGGTGCTCGAAGATCTCCAGATGGCGCCAGCCCTCGGCTGCGCGGTAGTGGATGCGGCGGATGGCGGTGGGAAGCGGGGTCTGGTCGGTCAGAACCGCCATCACGCCCGACGCCTCCGGCGGCAGGTCCGGGCGGGCGAAGGCCCCGGCGGTGGCGCGGTAGGCGGCGGTCTCCTCGGCCTCGATCAGGATCTTCTGGGCGCCGTTGCGGAAGCTGCGCGCCCAGCCCTGGAGCATCAGGCTGCCGTCGCGGAAGCGACCGAACACCTCGGCGAAGCCGTCCGGCTGCGACACCTCTTGGGCGAGGCCCGAGAGCAGGCGCCCGATGCGGTCGGAGTCACTGTCCGAAGACGCGGCGAGTTGGATCGTGAAATCCAGCGCCACGGCCAGCGCGCCGGGCTGGAAGCCCTTCAGCGCCGAGACGAGGTGCGACGGGTTGGTGCGGACGTTGGACAGGCGCGGCAGGACGAGGCGTTCCCCCTTCTCGTCCGCCAGCTCGACGCGCGACGGGCGCATCTGCGCCAGCCCCGGCACGCGGATGCCGCCGAGGAACCAGCGCTCGCCCTCCGCGTCGGCCCAGGAGCGTCCGGCGTAGCGGCCCTCCACCGACCCGTCGAGATGCACGGCGCCCTGCGCGGGCAGCGCCCGGTCGATGGCGCCGAACAGGACGAGCGTGTCGTCGTCAAGAAGAATGGCCGCCGTGATGTCGGCCTTGGTGATCGGTTCCTTCATCCCGCGATGCTCCCCGCAATCGAGCCCTGCCCATGCGATCCCCCCGGACCATTCATTATGTCGTCATAGAGAATGACGTGTTTTTCGGCGGACTCCTCCGTCGTCGGGACCGCCGGCATGTTGGAGACGAGCCGGTCCCAAAGCCCCGGTTCGGTCATGGCGCGCGTCATCACGCGGGCCAGATCCGCGGCGTCCCCCGCCCGGAAATGCAGCCCGTCCACCCCGTCGGTCACCGATTCCGCCATGCCGCCGATGCCGCTGCAGATGACCGGGCGGCGGTGCTGGAAGGCTTCGCGGATGACCAGCGGAGCGTTCTCCCACCAGATCGACGGCATCACCACCCAATCGGCGGCGGCCATCAGTTCGGGCATCTCCTCGCGCCGGTAGGGGCCGTGGCGGACGGCGGTGCCGCGGGCGCCCTTGAAGCCCTGCTCGACCTTGTCCTTGAAGGCGTCGGTCTGGAACGGCGCGCCGCCATGGACGGCCAGCGTCAGGTCGTGTCCCTGCTTCTCCAGCCGGGCGGCGGCGTCCAGCGCGACCGTGATCCCCTTGAAGGGGTTCAGGTTGCCGAAATAGGCGAAGGCGTTGCGCGGCGCGCCCGCGGGCAGCGGCCGGTGCGGCGCCGGTCGGACCGCCGGGCGCCCGTTCTCCATGACGGAGATGCTGTCCGGGTCGATGCCCCAGGCGATGTAGCGGTCGCGCAGGAAGGCGCTGGGCGCCAGGAAATGGTCGACCAGCCCGAACATCGCCTTGATGTGCTTCTCGCGCAGCACGAACTGGTCGGCCGGCCGGTCGGGGAAGCAGCGGTGGCAGGCGTCGGGCGAGGCCATGCGGCACAGCGCGTGTCCGTTGGTCGTCACCATCTGCCCGTCGTTGGCGCAGATCGGGTAGTAGTCGTGCAGCGTGTAGACGATGCGCGCCCGCGGGCAGACGCGGCGGATCAGGAACAGCATCTCCACGCCCAGCAGCAGCGTGTGGTGGATGTGCACGATGTCCGGCTGGAAGGCGCGCAGCAGGTTCGACAGGTCCGGCACGATGCCGTGCAGGTCGATCTGGCTCTGGAAGAAGTGATCGAAATGGCCGGCCCACAGCACCACCTCGTCGGCGCTGCGGCCCAGCGTCTGGAGGTTGGTGCCGGGCTTGCGGTCGCGGTGGACGCCGTTGGTGCAGGCGAGGAACAGGGCCTCGGCCCCCTTGGCCTTCAGGCTGCCGAACAGCTCGTGCGCGAAGATTTCCGTGCCGCCGGGGTGCAGGCTCGGGTGGTTGTGGGCGACGACGAGGACGCGGGGCAGGCTCATCGCGCGCCCTCCTTTTCCAGAACCAGGAGATCCTGGAAGTTCTCGGCGTTGCGCTGCCCGCTCCAGTGGCCGCGCAGGACCGGGCGCGCCGGGCGCAGCCCCTGTTCCGCGAAGGTGTCCAGCAGGAAGGATTCGCTGTAGGCGACGGCGGCGTTCGGGTTGGCCTCGTCGGCGATGAACTCCGGCCCGGCGGCCTCAAGGAAGGCCGGGCGGGCGGTCTTCTTGGCGATGCCGTCCCGCGCGCGGGCATCGACCAGGAACAGGCTGAGGAAGCAGCGCCCGCCCGGCTTCAGCACGCGGGCGATCTCCGCCGCGTAGCGCACCGTCTCCGCCGTCCGCAGATGGGTGATGACCGAGGTCAGGATCACGAAGTCGTGCCCGCCGTCCGGGAAGGGCAGGCGGGTCTGCGCCGCGTCCTCCGCCCCGTCGGGGTTGTAGAGGGCGTTCGCCACGTCGAGCGTCTGGAAGCGGAACTCCGGATAGGCCGGGGTGATCGTCTCGGTGCACCAGCGGATGCCGTCCTCGACGATGTCCACTCCGTCGTAGCTGGAGTCCAGATACTGGGTCAGCGGCACGGCCATGCGACCGATGCCGCAGCCGATCTCCAGCACGCGGTGCTTCGGCTTCAGCCCGCCGACGCGCACGAAATGGCGCAGGAACTCCGCCCCGATGGCCCGGAAATCGCCGTCGCCGATGAACACGCGGTCCGGCGGCGGCACGGGCAGGAAGCGGTTGCGAGCGATCTGCGCGCACAGCCATTCCAGCCGCGGGTCGGTGTTGCGGCGCAGGACGGCGAGACGGCGCCCGGTGAGGATCTCGTTCATCAGGTCAGCTCCGGTTCCGGTTCGCACGCCCGAACAGGCGGGATTTGCCCGGAACGGCAACGGGAAGGGCGGTGTCCGTGGGGGCGCCCGCCGACAGGGGGCGCATCAGGCTGTCCTCCAGCGCGGGCGGCGGCGGCAACGCGCTCCAGTCGCGCGCGGCCAGTTCCTCCATCATCGCGGCCCAGCGGCGGGCGTGGAGCCAGCCGTTGTATTCGGAGGCAACGCCGCGGGTGTAGCCCTGATGCCGGCTGATCGAGCGGCGCTCCAAATGGTACAGCTCGACCGAGGGGACGTAGCGGATGTCCAGCCCGGCCTTGCGGATGCGCAGGCAGAGGTCGGAGTCCTCGTAGTCGCCGATGACGTAGTCCTCGCAGAAGCCGCCCACGGCGTCGAAGGTCTCGCGGGTCATCATCAGGCAGGCGCCGGTCACGCCGGGCACGCTGCGCTCGCGCCGGGCGGGCAGGAAGTCGCGCGGCAGACCCTTGAAGAAGTGATGGTTGTACCAGCGCCCGCGGACGTCGCGGTCGAAGTAGAGGCCGGCGTGCTGCAGGCTGTCGTCGTCGAACAACAGCTTCGGCCCGACCGCCCCGGTTCCCGGCGCGCGCTCCAGCGCGGCGAGCAGAACAGGCAGCCAGCCGGGCTGGTCGGGGATCACGTCGGAATTCAGGAACAGCAGGGTCCGCCCGGTGGAGGCCGCGACCCCGGCGTTGTTGGCCGCCGAGTAGCCGTAGTTGGCCGGCTGCACCAGCACCCGCATCGGCAGGCCGTAGAGCGCGTGGAAGCCGTGCAGCATGTGCACCAGCTCGTCGCGCTGCTCCGGGCTGTCGAGCACGAAGATCAGCTCGGCCCCGGCCATGCCGGGATCGGTGGCGAAGCTGGAGAGCTGGAAGCGCAGGAACTCCAACGCCTTGTACAGCGGGATGACGACCGAGACGGCGGGCGTCTCCGGACCGCGCCCGAAGGTGACGGTTTCCGGCTCGCCGCGGCTGGCCATGTGGGCGGCGTGGAGCGGTGCCACGGCCGGGGCGATCACCGTTTCCAGAACCAGGGGGATCGCGTGCTGCGGCGGCAGGCTGCCGAGCACCGCGGCGCGGGCGTCGGCGGGCGACAGCGGGCGCAGCGGCGGCACCAGACGGATCGACCCGCCGGAGCCGAGACGAAGCTCCGCATGGACTTGAAGCGCCGCGGCGGGCTCGGGCGCGCCGGGCAGATAGGCGACGAAGCCGCTGCGGTCGGTGGACGGGGCGGTGCCGAACAGCTTCGCCACGTCCTCGCGCGGGAAGCGGTGCTCCAGCACCTCCAGCCGGCGCTCGCCGCCGAAGGGCGTGTGCACGGTGAGGCCGCCGGACAGGCCGTGCGGGTCGTGCACCCAACCGGCCAGGAACAGCCCGCCGTCGCCGGTCGGAACGGCGAGGTCGAGGGCGGCGCCGATCGAGCGCTTCGCGTCGGCGACCTGCCGCTTGGGCAGCGGGGCGAGCACCTGAAGCTCGCGCACCGCCGCCGCGGCCGTAGCGTCCGACCGTCCGCGCCGGGCGAGCGCGTTCAGAATGTACTGGCGCAGCTCCAGCGGCGTGTCGCGGCGCGTGGACAGCCGCTCGGTCAGGCTGGGCAGGTTGGGCGCCACGGCCGAGAAGGCGCGGCAGGCCAGCCCGTTGCGGCCGAGCACCACCAGCAGGTTGCCCGGCGCGCACAGCGCCTTGTCCACCAGCAGCGACATGGCGGCGCGCCCGCGCCGGTCCAGCGCGGAGCCGATGCAGACCTCGAAGGGGGAGGGGCCGACGGCGCCCGCGGTGATGATGACTGCCCCCGTCACCTCGCCGAATCCCGACGACAGCGACCCGCCGCAGAGCAGAAGCTCGTCGGTCGCCAGGGCGCGGGCGACGAGCGGGGAGGGGGTGGGCGACAGCTCCAGCACCATGCGGCGGCAGACCGCGGCGAAGCCGGCGTCGCTGCGCAGCGCCGGGGTGGAGCGCGCGAAATCGAAGAGGAAACGCACCACGCGCAGCCGCGACGGCGCGTCGAGGCTGCCGAGCAGGAAGGCGGGGTCGGGATCGGGAACCTGCGGTTCGGCCAGGACCTCCGCGACGACGCGGCTCTGGGCCACGAAACGGACGGGCGCACCGGAGGTCCGGGGCGCCCGCAGGATCGACAGCACCCGCTGCCCACCCCAGCTCGTCCGCACGGACAAGGTGGTGTAGGGGGGCCGGACCTCCTCGCCGTCGAGGGTGGGAACGACGCGGCCGGAAGGCTCCGGTCCGTCGCTCTCCCACGAGGCGAGCACGAAGTCGTCGCCGAGCGCATGGAGCTGGGCGGACGCGATGGAGGCGGAGGCCGGCAGGACGGCGAGCACGGTCATGCGTTCCTTAGCCGGACCCATCGGCGGCGTGTGGAATACACGCCGCCGGTCCGGTCCCTGGGTGGGTTACGTCTTTAGTGAATGACGAAGAAGTCGTTCGGATTGTTGTGAACTTCGTCGGCCGAAACGCCCTTCAGCATGATGCTGTCGCCGTTGCCGAGATCGATGACGGCGTTGCCGCCCATGTCGGTGACGCGGGCCGCCAGATCGGAAGCGTCGTTGATGTCCAGACCGTTGATGTTGCGCTCGATCTGCAGGACGTCCTCGCCGGCGCGGAAGTCGAGAACGACGTCCTGGCCGCCGCCGCCCGAGAAGACGAAGATGTCGTTCCCGGCGCCGCCGACGAGGATATCGTTGCCAGCACCGCCTTCCAGGATGTCGTTGCCCGCACCGCCATCCAGGTAGTCGTCGCCCTCACCACCCTTGAGGATGTCGTCGCCGGTGCCGCCCATCAGGATGTCGTTGCCCGCGCCGCCATCCAGGTAATCGTTGTGGCCGCCGCCCATCAGGACATCGTCGCCGTTCCCGCCGCGCAGAATGTCGGCGCCGTCGCCGCCGCTCAGGACATCGTCACCATTCCCGCCGTCGAGAATGTCGTTGCCGCGGCCACCGATCAGCACGTCATCGCCGTTGCCGCCGGACAGGTAATCGTCGCCGTCCCCGCCATCCAGCGTGTCGTTGCCGTTGCCGCCATCGAGGACGTCGGCCCCGCTGCCGCCGCTCAGCAGATCGTCGCCGTTACCGCCGAACAGGGCGTCGCGGCCGTCGCCACCCAGGATGGTGTCGTGGCCGTTGCCACCCATCAGGATGTCGTCGCCCTTACCGCCGTCGATGAAGTCGTTGCCGTTGGTGCCGGTGATGACGTCGTCATAGTTGCCGCCAGGAAGGGTGGCCATGAATCATACTCCTTAACGATGGGATTCGGTGGGGTGGGGGATTTCCTACCCCGAAATGGCGAGGTACCACTAAGCCTTTACCCAAATACCGTTCGGCGTGGCTGTGACAAACATAAGGTCAAACCCAGGCAAATCTTGAGTTCATAGAGTCAAAACACAATAATCATCAACGTTCATTACGTCATTCCTGTCACCTTGGCTTCAAAGAACTTCGAAAATCTAAACATCTAATTTTGGACGCCGCGCCAGAGCGGTGGTTTTACGGGCTCCATCCAAGACGATGACTCATGGTTAATGGAAGATTTTGAATTGTTCGCCCATAATACTTTCAAAGTTGCCGGAAAGAGATTTTGTCGAATTTCGACGAAATGCCCTGAAATGGCCCGCGAGTCCTATGCGTTTGGCTTAGGATTATGCCGTTGATCATTGCCCATTGGTGGCGCCGCCCAATGCTGCAGCGCATTCAAAATCACGGCCTTTTCAAAATTTCGAGGGGTGGGCCAAGGATTTTAAAAGCCGGAATTTGAAAGCGGCGGCTGCGCCGTGGGGGCCGGCCAGGGCGGCGGGCATCCGGAAAACACGCCTGTGGACCGGCCCGCCGGGTGCTCCGGCGGGTCCGGAGCGCTCCGGCGGCCCGCCGCTGTCGGGCCAAAGGCCGCCGGATGGTCGTTACCGATGCCCTTGGGAGGGGCGAAAATTTTTGTCTTGCGTTGCTGCCCGGCGTCCGGGCCGGGTCAGATTTTTGGGCTGGTTCAGACTTTGCCCTCTTCCGCGGCGTCCAACGCGACCCGCGCCAACTGCATCAGCTTGTCGTCGACCGCCGCTTGGTCATAGCCGGGGCTGTCGGCCAGCGAATCGCGCAGACGCATGGCGATGAACTCGCCGGTGTGGTGCTTGTCGTAGAGATGGACGTCGCCGATGGCGTCGGCGACACGCTTCAGGGTGTTCCGGTCCCACTGTGTGGTCATGCTCGCACGCTCCCTTCCTGGCCTGTCGGCCCTCTGTCTTGCCTGCTGGGCAACGGGGGAGCGTGCGAAATGATCCGGTGCGGGGCCGCCGCGGTCAGTTCTCCCGGAAGGCGCGGTTCATGCCGTCGGTCAGCGGCGTCAGGAAATACTCGATGGCCTTGCGGGTGTGCCCGTGGATCATCACCTCGGTCGGCATGCCGGGGTGCAGGTCCACGTTGGGCAGGGCCTTCAGCGCCGCGGCGTCGAGGCTGATCCGGGCGAGGAAATAGGCCTGCCCGGTGCGCTCGTCCTCGAGCTGGTCGGCGGAGAGGGTCAGCACCTTCCCCTGGACCGGCGGCACCAGCCGCTGGCGGTAGCCGACCAGCCGCACCATGGAGCTGCCGCCCACGTCGATGTTCTGCACGTCCGCGGGGGCGACTCGGGCCTCGACGATCAGCCCGTCGTCCTGCGGAACGATGTCGAGGATGCCCTGGCCCGCCGGGATGACGCCGCCCGGCGTGTAGAAGCGCAGGTTGGTAACCCGGCCCGCCTGGGGGGCGACGAGTTCCTGGCGCTTCAGCACGTCGCCGGCGCTGCGCAGCCGCTCCGACAGGTCCGACACGGTGGCTTGGATGGTCTGAAGCTCGTTCCCGACCTCCGAGCGGCGGTTGTTGCCGAGGTTGATGATCTCCAGCTCCGCCGCGGCAATGCCCTGCTCGGCCTTCGACTTGTCGGCCTGGATCTCGCCCAGCCGGCCCTTGGTGTCGGCGACGTTGCGCTGAAGCTCCAGCATGCGCGGCTTGCGCTCGTAGCCCTTGGCGAGCAGCGTCTCGACGATCCGCAATTCGTCCTGGGTGTAGCGCAGCCGGTCGTTGGCGGCGACGCGCTGCGAATCGAGCGCCACCAGCTCGTCGCGGAGCTGGCCGATGCGCTTGCGCTGGATGGAGATCTGCCCCTCATAGGCGTCGCGCCGCGATTCGAACAGGCGCTGTTCGGCGGCGAGCGCCTCGGCGGCGACGGAACTGGTCTTGGCGGCGGCCACCAGCTCGTCGGCGTAGACCGGGGCCTTGGCGTCGGTCTGCTCGGCACGCAGCCGGGCGAGGCGGGCCAGCGAGGTCCAGTACTGCCCGTGAAGCTGGGCGACCACCGCGCCGCTCTGCGTGGTGTCGAGCCGCAGCAGGACCTGCCCGGCCGTCACCATGTCGCCGTCCTTGACCAGCAACTCGCTGAGGATTCCGCCCTCCAGGTGGGAGACGGTCTTGCGGTGGCTTTCCACCATGATGGTGCCGGGCGCGATGGCCGCGCTGTCCAGGCTGGCGGTGAAGGCCCAGCCGAAGAAGCCGCCGAAGCCGATGGCGACGGCCAGCGCACCCGCCAGCGCGGTGCCGCGCAGCGTCGGTTCGTGCGGCGTCACGTCGATGACCGGCGACCAGGCGGCGGTGAGGGGGGATGGCGCGTTCGCGGGCTGGGAAAGCGTCGTGTCGGTCATGCGGATTCTCCCGTCCGGACCAGCCGGGCCACCTTCACGGCGCCGCCGGGCTGGACCATCTTCAGCACGTCGGTGCGTTCGCCGAAATGCTCGACCATGCCGTCCTTGAGGACGAGCAGCTTGTCGGCGACCGACACGATGGAGGGGCGGTGCGCGACCATCACGATGGTGGCGCCGTCGCGTCGCGCGTGGTTGATCGCGGTCAGCAGCGCCTGCTCGCCCTCGTGGTCGAGGTTGGAGTTCGGCTCGTCCAGCACGATCAGGCGCGGCTTGCCGAACAGCGCGCGGGCCAGCGCGATGCGCTGCCGCTGCCCGCCGGACAGGGCGAAGGCATTCTCGCCGACCGGCGTGTCGTAGCCGAAGGGCAGGCGGCCGATCATGTCGTGGACGCCGGCCAGCCGGGCGGCGCGCACGATCTCCGCCGGGTCGGCCTGGGCCATGCGGGAGATGTTCTCGCCGATGGTGCCGTCGAGCAGGGCGACCGACTGCGGCACATAGCCGACATACTGACCGAAGCTCTCGCGCTCCCACAGGAAGGTGCTGGTGCCGTCGAGGTAGATGCCGCCGGCGGTGGGCTCCCAGATGCCGACGAGCAGGCGGGCGAGGGTCGACTTGCCGGCCCCCGACGGGCCGATGATCCCCAGCACCTCCCCCGGCTCCAGCGCGAAGGAAACGCCGCGCAGCACGGGGCGCTGCAGGCCCTTCGGCACATGGCTGACGCGGTCGACGGTCAGGCGTCCGTCGGGGCGGGGCAGCGGCATGGTGCTGCGCCGCGCGCCCTCGCCGTTCAGAAGCTCGCGGATGCGCTTGTGGGCGGTCTGGGCGACGATCCACTGCCGCCAGTTCTCCACCAGATGCTCGAAGGGCTGGAGCAGGCGGGCCATGATGATGCCGGTGGCGATCATGCTGCCCGGCGACGCCTCGTTCCGGATGACCAGCGCCGCGCCCGCGGAGATGGTGGCGATCTGCAGGATCAGGCGCAGCGAGCGGGAGGCCGAGGCCATGCCGCGCGACAGCACCACGCCGCGGTCGATCAGCGAGGCGGAGCCGATCTGCGCCATCTGCCAGCGCCGGGCCAGCGGCGGCAGCATGCCCATGGCCTCGATGGCCTCGGCGTGGCGGACGGTGCTGGCCACGTCGGCGAAGACCTTGGCCGACGCCTCGTTCGCCTCGGCGATGGGGCGGCGGGTCAGCGCGTCGGTGAGCGCGTTCATGGTCAGCAGCAGCAGCGCCGACCCCACCGCGATCCAGCCGTAGATCGGGTGCAGGATGAACAGGATGACCAGGAAGATCGGCGTCCACAGCAGGTCCAGCGGCACCACCACGGCGTTGCTGGTCATGAAGTTCCGCAGGTCGTTCAGGTCGCGCATCGTCTGGCCGGCGTTGCGCGTCCCGCCACCCAGCGCGTCCACGATGGATGCCTGCAGCGCCGACACGTTGAAGCGGTGAGCGATCACCGCCCCGCAGACCAGGAAGGCGCGCGCCCGGATGAAGTCCAGCACGCCGTACAGCACCAGCCCGCCCACGGAGATCACCGCGAGCATGGTCAACGTCTCCAGGCTGCGGCTGCTCATCACGCGGTCGTAAACCTGCATCGTGTAGAGCGGCACCACCAGCATCAGGATGTTGACGAAGAAGGTGAGGGCGCCGGCCAGCAGCAGGCCGCGCCCGATCTTCCGGTAGGCTTGGGTCAGCAGGGTCCGATCCATACCGCTCATGCCGATTCCTTTTCTTGCGTCCTGCGTTCCGGCCGCGTTCCGGAGTCCCGCGTTCTCAGGTTTTGGGGCGGGCCATGAAGCCGGTCATGCAAAGGGTTTCATGGTTAACGAAATGTTGAGATGCGGCCGCGTCCCATGAACTCCTTTTGAGACGAAGTCCGGACAAAGGCCGCCCATTGCGGGAAGACTGGTCCCGCGCCATTTCCGCTTACGTCTGACGCTGCGTTGCGGCGTGTGACAACTTTGAGCCCTTACCCCGTCCGACACTGATCGAAAGAGGTATTTGCAGCGCTGTAAAATGTTGTTCCAAAACATTTTTCCGATGACGCCCCGCGCCTTTCCCGGCGCCCATGTCTCTTTTTCGTCAACTGGCCTTCCGTCTGAATTGGCGGCATGGTGCATCGCGGAACTCTTGCACTTGCCACCGGGGGATGTACGATCCTTTGATGCCGGCGGGTGCCTGGACTGACGAATATTTCTCAAATCCAAGGAATATTTAGGATGAACACGCCCCAGACCGTACTCGTGACCGGCGGTGCCGGCTATGTCGGCAGTCACTGTGTGGCCGAACTGCTCGACCGCGGCTTCCGGGTCGTCGTGCTCGACAACCTGCGCCAGGGCCACCGCGCCGCCGTGCCGTCCGACGCCGCCTTCGTGGAGGCCGACCTTGCCGACATGGACGCGCTGACCCGCGTCTTCGCCGAATGGCGCTTCGACGCGGTGTTCCATTTCGCCGCCCTGTCGCTGGTCGGTGAATCGATGCGCGACCCGCACCTCTATCTGCACGGCAACACCGTCAACTCGCTGAACCTGATCCGCGCGGCGACCACGGCGGGCGTGCGCAAGATGGTCTTCTCCTCGACCGCCAACCTGTTCGGCACGCCGGAGCGCCAGCCGATCGATGAGGAGACCACCATCGACCCCGGCAGCCCCTACGGCGAATCCAAGTTCTTCATCGAGCGCGCCTTGCACTGGGCGGACCGCTGCCACGGCCTGCGCTCCGCCTGCCTGCGCTACTTCAACGCCGCCGGCGCGCACCCGAACGGGATCATCGGCGAGGATCATGACCCGGAAACCCACCTCATCCCGCTGGTGCTCGACGCGGCCAGCGGCCGGCGCTCGCACATCGAGATTTTCGGCGACGACTACCCGACCGCGGACGGCACTTGCGTGCGCGACTACATCCACGTCTGCGACCTCGCCGACGCGCATCTGCGGGTGCTGCCGGCCCTGGAGACGCGCAGCGTCCGCTTCAACCTGGGCAACGGCAAGGGCTACAGCGTCCGCGAGGTGATCGAGGCAACGGAGCGCGTCACCGGGCTGACGGTCCCGGTGAAGGTCGGGCCGCGCCGCGCCGGCGATCCGGCGGTGCTGATCGCCTCGTCGGAGCGCATTCGGGGCGAGTTGGGCTGGTCGCCGCGCTTCCCCGATCTGGACAGCATCATCGGCAGCGCGTGGGAATGGCGCCGCCGCCATCCGGGCGGCTACCGCGGCCCGGCCGTGGCACAGGCCGCCGAGTGACGGAGAGACGAGGGATGAACACGCAGCGCCGGGCGGGCGCCGAATCCAAGCCGGCCGAAGCCAAACCGGCCCAAGACAAGCCCGATGCCATCGACGCGGCGGAACTGGCCGAGTATCACGGGCTCGCCCGGCTGATCGAGCGGATGCACCGCCGGTTCCTGGACGTGGTGCGGGCCGGCCTGTTGCGGCAGGGGATCGACGACATCGGGCCGGTTCAGGCGCTGATGGTCATGCTGATCGGCGACGACGAGCCGTCGGTCCGCGACCTGATGGAGCGTGGCTATTATCTGGGATCCAACGCCTCCTACAGCCTGAAGATCCTGGTCGAGGCCGGCTACATCGACCGCGGCGCCAGCCAGCGCGACCGCCGCACGGCCCGCCTGCGCCTGACCGACAAGGGCCGGACGCTGCGCGACGAGCTGTTCACGCTGGAGCAGGTGCAGGCCACGGCGCTGGTGCGCAACGAGGCGGAGGCGGCCGACCTGAAGGCCGCCTACCGCACGCTGCGCCGGCTCGACCGCATCTGGGGCGACATGGTCCGCTACGCCGGCCAGGGACTGGATTGAACCGCCTTATGCACCTCTCATCCGCAGGCATCCGCACATGACCGATTCATCCCTGTCCATCCGCGATGTCGAGCGCCTGCTCGAATCCTCGTCGGCGGAGGCCCGCATCGACACGATGCAGAAGCTGGCCGGCGATCTGGAGAAAGGCGGGCTGACCGACGCCGAACGGTCGCTGGCGCTGGAGGTCATGCACTGCTTCGCCGCCGACGCCCAGGTGGCGGTGCGCGAGGCCGTGGCCTGGCAGATCCGCAACAACGCCATGCTGACCGCGGAGTTGGCCGAGCGACTGGTGAAGGATGTGGCCCGCGTGGCCTTCCCGATCCTGCGCGACGCCGGAAGCCTCAGCGACGAGCTGCTGCTCGACGTGCTGGCCGACCCCGACGCCGGCAAGCACATGGCCGTCGCCAACCGCCACACCGTGTCGGCGCGGGTGGCCGGGGCCGTCGTCGAGACCGGCAACGTCGCGGTGGTGACGGCGCTGCTGCGCAACCCCGGCGCGGAGCTGGCGGAACCGGCGCTGCACCGGGCCTTGGACCGCTTCGGCCGCGTGCGCATGGTCAGCGAGGCCGCGGCGACCCGCCCCGGCCTGCCGCTGGCCGTGGTGGAGCGGCTGATCGCCTTCGTGTCCGACGCGATGCGCGCCACGTTGGCCCACAGCCATGGCCTGTCCAAGGATCTGGTGGACCGGCTGGCCAACCGCGGGCGCGAGTCGGCGACGATGCGGCTGCTGCGCCCGGCGCTGCGCGGCGACGAGGATGTGGAGGCGGTGGCCCGCTGGCTGCACGCCAACGGGCGCTTCACCGCGGCGCTGCTGTTCCGCGTGCTGTGCGCGGGCGACGTCGCGCTGTTCGCGGCGGGGCTGGGGGCGAAGGCCGGCATCCCGGCGGACAACGCCCGCAAGCTGGCCTGGGACGACGGTGCGCTGGGGCTGCGGGCGGTGCTGAAGAGGGCATCGGTCGCACCGGTCCTGGTGCCGCCTTTCCAGGTGGCGATCGCCACCGCCAAGCGCATGGGCTACGAGGGCAGCGACAACCGCCGCGACGATTTCCAGGCGGAGGTCATGGCCGACCTGTTCGCCGCCCTGACCCCGACGAACGAGTGGGTGGTGGACGAGCTGCTGTTGCAGCTGTTCGACGGCGCGTCGGACGAGGTGATCGACCGTGCGCTGGATCAGGCGGGTTTGCCCTTCGCGCCGGTGCGCGGAACGGGGACGTGAGGGTGAGGTTGTTGCGACGCTTGCCCCCTCCCTGACCCTCCCCCGCTGGGCGGGGGAGGGGACCAAACCTCCCTCTCCTGCGAAGCTCTCGCGCAAACCTTCGGTTTGCGCTGACGCAGCAGGCGGACCTTTGGTCCGCCGAGAGGCGGGGGAGGGAAGGGGCCCGCGGCGAAGCCGTGGGAAGGGTGGGGGCAACGCGCCTACACTCCCTCCGGAACCAGCACCTTCCCGCAAATATCCCGCGCCTTCTCGAAGCGGTCCGGCGCGGCGGAGCGGGCCAGCAGCCCCTCCCCAAAGATGAACGAGTAGAACAGATACGCCCGCGCGAAGGCGTCGTCGGGGTCCAGCCCCAGGCCGGCGAACAGGTCCGACACGCAGCGCAGGCGTTCGCGGTCGACCTCCGCCACGATCTCGGACGCACGAGGATCGCGGCGCGCCCAGTCGCGCATCGCCAGTTCGATGGCGATGCCGCGCGGGTTGCTGCTGCCGCCATACAGCGACAGCACGTAGCGCAGCCCCTCGGCCGGCGTGCGGCCGTCCAGCCGGGTCTGCGCCTTGATCGCCTCGATGCGGCCGGTCTTCCAGCCCTCCAGCATCGCTTCCACCAGTTCCATCCGGTCGCGGAAGTGCCAGTAGAAGCTGCCCTTGGTCACCTTCAGCCGCTTGGCCAGAAGCTCGACCCGCACCTGCTCGACGCCGCCCTCCGCCAGGGCGGAGAAGGCGGCGGACAGCCAGGATTCGCGGTTCAGCGTCTTCGCTTCCATCGGCAACACTCCGGAGACCATACGGCAGCGTATCGATTCGCCGTTGGCCTGTCCACAACCCGCCGGGCGGAACGAGCGCCGAACCTTATACGGATTTGACCGGAGAGGGAAAGCCGGGCGCGCCTCAGCGCGCCTTTGCCGCGGTGAACAGGTCCTTGTGGGCGTCGCGCAGCAGGTTCTTCTGCACCTTGCCCATGGCGTTGCGCGGCAGCTCGTCCATGAAGAAGACGCGCTTGGGCACCTTGAAGTTGGCGAGCTGCTCCTTGCAAACGGCGATCACCGCGGCCTCGTCCGGGGTGGCGCTGCCGGGATTGCGCAGCACGACGGCGGTCACCGCCTCGCCGAAGTCGGGGTGCGGCACGCCGACCACCGCTGATTCGACCACGCCGTCGATGCCGTCGATGACCGTCTCGACCTCCTTCGGGTAGACGTTGAAGCCACCGGAGATGATGAGGTCCTTGGCGCGTCCGACGATGTGGACGTAGCCGCGCCCGTCCACCTTACCGACGTCGCCGGTGATGAAGAAGCCGTCCGGCTTGATCTCCTGCTTCGTCTTCTCGGGCATCCGCCAGTAGCCGGAGAAGACGTTCGGCCCGGCCACCTCGATGATGCCGATCTCGTCGGTGCCGAGGCTCGCGCCGGTCTCCGGGTCGACGACGCGCACGGAGACCTTGGGTAGCGGGAAGCCGACCGTGCCTGGGATGCGGTCGCCGTCCAGCGGGTTGGAGGTCAGCATGCCGGTCTCGGTCATGCCGTAGCGCTCCAGGATCGCGTGGCCGGTGCGGGCGGAGAACTCCTTGTGCGTGTCGGCCAGCAGCGGCGCCGAGCCGGAGACGAACAGCCGCATGTGCGCCGTCGCCTCGCGCGTCAGGCCGGGGTGGGCGAGCAGGCGGGTGTAGAAGGTCGGCACGCCCATCATCACCGTGGCGCGAGGCAGCAGCCCCATCACCTGCTCCGCATCGAACTTCGGCAGGAACAGCATGGAGGAGCCGTTCAGCAGCACGCAGTTGGTCGCCACGAACAGGCCGTGCGTGTGGAAGATCGGCAGGGCGTGCAGCAGCACGTCGTCCGGCTGGAAGCCCCAGTATTTGTGCAGGGTCAACGCGTTGGAGCCGAGGTTGCGGTGGCTCATCATCGCGCCCTTCGACCGCCCGGTGGTGCCGGAGGTGTAGAGGATCGCGGCGAGATCGTCGGCCTCGGCCGGGACGGTCGTGAAGTCCGTGCCCTTGCCGGCGGCCTGCTCCGGCAGGGTGCCCTCGCCGTGTGTGCCGAGAGTCAGCAGATGGGCGACCTTGGCCTTGTCGGCGACCTCACGCAGCGCGTCCGCGGATTCGGGGCGCGCGACGAAGACGTGCGGTTCCGCGTCGGTCAGGAAATACTCAACTTCCGCCTTCGTGTAGGCCGGGTTCAGCGGCAGGAAGACGCCGCCCGCCCGTACGGTGGCGAGGTAGAGGATGATGTTCTCGACCGACTTCTCCACCTGCACGGCGACCCGGTCGCCCTTCTTCAGGCCGAGGTCGGCGAGCAGGTTGGCGTAACGGCCGGTCAGGGCTTCGAGGTCACCGTAGGTGACGGTGCGTGCGTTGTCCGTGCCGGGCTCGGTCTCGGCGAAGGGGCGGCTGCGGTCCGCCGGAAAGCGGGAACGGAACAGCTCGAACAGATTGCCACCCACGTCGGACATCGTGATTCCCTCCATACACCCGGTGATCCGGTGCCCAAGGGTTTAGCATAGGCGCATGCCGTGGACCACAGCTTTGTATACGCAAGTCCGGCCTATTGTATTTCGTTTCCGCCCATGATGGACACGAACTCGGTGAAGATGTCGATCTGGATGGTCACATGCCGCCGCATGGCGGCGTAGGCAGCCTCCGGGTCGCCGGCTAGGATCGCCTCCACCACGTCGTCATGCTCCGTGAAGCTGTCCTTGACGCGGTTGGGATGGTTGAGCTGATAGCGGCGATAGGGGGCCAGTCGGGCAAACAGCCCGCGCGCGATCTCCTGCAGCGGCTCGTTGTGGCTGCCCGCCTGGACCGCCTCGTGGAAGGAACGGTTGACCGCATAGTAAGCGTCCAGCTCCCGCGCCTCCATATGTGCCTTCGAGGTATCGTGCAGGCGTTTCAGGGCCTGCTTCTCCTCCTCCGACATGCGGCGGGCGGCGAAGCGGGCGCACAGCCCCTCGATCTCCGACATTACCTCGAACATCTGCACCATGCGGTGCAGCTTCAGCGGGGCGACCACCGCGCCCTGGCGCGGCTGCTTCTCCACCAGCCCGGCGTGGACGAGCTGGAGAATCGCCTCGCGGATCGGTGTGCGGGAGATGTTGAAGCGCTGGGCGAGGCTTTCCTCGTCCAGCCGCGTTCCGGGGCGCAGCCGGCCCAGGAAGATGTCCTCCTCGATGGCGAGCCTCACCTCGTCGGCGCGGGTGGCACCCTTGTCCGTGGTCTTGCTGGCGGCAATCCGGTCGCTCATCCCGAGCGTGTCCCCTTCCTCGTCCGCGGCCTTCCGCCGCTCCTGTCTGTGTATACAAGAGATGGACAGCGCGTATCCAGCATGATAGTCCTTCCACCCAACAATGGGAACCGGAGGTCCGTCCTGGGCTCCGGGCCACTGCGGTTCTGGGGAGGATGCGCATGGATTTTGCGCTTTCGGAGGAGCAGCAGGCGTTCCGCGACACGGCGCGCGACTTCGCGCAGCAGGAAATGGCGCCGAACGCCGCGCACTGGGATGAGAACAGCGTCTTTCCCGTCGACACCCTGCGACAGGCCGCGGCACTCGGCTTCGCCGGTATCTATGTGGGGGAGGAGTTCGGCGGCTCCGGCCTCGGGCGGCTCGACGCGGCGGTGATCTTCGAGGAACTGTCGGCGGCCTGCCCGTCCACGGCGGCCTATATCTCCATCCACAACATGGCCTCCTGGATGATCGACCGCTTCGGCAACGCGGAGCAGCGTGAGCGCTTCCTGCCCAAGCTGACGACCATGGAGCATTTCGCCAGCTATTGCCTGACCGAGCCGGGGGCGGGGTCCGACGCGGCCTCGCTGCGCACGCGGGCGGAGCGGGACGGCGACCATTACGTGCTGAACGGGTCGAAGGCCTTCATTTCCGGCGGCGGCACGTCGGACGTCTATGTCTGCATGGTCCGCACCGGCGAGCCCGGCCCCAAGGGCATCTCCTGCATCGTCGTGGAGAAGGGCACGCCCGGCCTGTCCTTCGGCAAGCAGGAGCACAAGCTCGGTTGGAAGAGCCAGCCGACGTCGGCGGTCATCTTCGAGAATTGCCGCGTCCCCGTCGCCAACCGCATCGGCGAAGAGGGGGAGGGCTTCCGCATCGCCATGAAGGGGCTGGACGGCGGGCGCCTGAACATCGCCGCCTGCTCGGTCGGCGGAGCGCGCTTCTGCCTGGAGCAGGCCGTCGCCTACACCACGGAGCGCAAGCAGTTCGGCAAGCCGCTGAACGCCTTCCAGGCCTTGCAATTCAAGCTGGCCGACATGGCGACGGAGTTGGACGCCGCCCGGCTGATGCTGCACCGTGCCGCCGCCAGCCTCGACGCCGGATCGCCGGAGGCGACCGCCCATTGCGCCATGGCCAAGCGCTTCGCCACCGACGCCGGGTTCCAGGTGGTGAACGAGGCGCTGCAGCTTCATGGCGGGTATGGCTACATCAAGGAGTACCCGATCGAGCGGATTTTCCGCGACCTGCGGGTTCACCAAATTCTCGAAGGCACAAACGAAATCATGCGCGTCATCATCGCCCGCCATCTGACCGGCGGCTGATAGCGTCATTATAAAGCGAGGGGGAAACGCTATGGCGACGATCGCCTTTATCGGTCTGGGCAACATGGGTGCGCCGATGATGCGCAACCTGCTGAAGGCCGGCCACACCGTCCTGGCCTTCGACCTGTCGGAAGCCGCATGCACCGCCGCGCGCGACGCCGGCGCCACCGTCGCCACCGGCCCCGGCGCCGCGGCGGGGGAGGCCGAGGTGGTCGTGACCATGCTGCCCGCCGGCAAGCATGTGCGCGAGGTCTACACGGCACCCGACGGCATCATCGCCAAGGCCAAGCCGGGCAGCCTGTTCATCGACAGCTCCACCGTGGACGTGGACAGCGCCCGCTTCGTCGCTGCGGCGGCGGAGGCGGCGGGCCACGCCATGGTCGACGCGCCGGTGTCCGGCGGCGTCGGCGGGGCCGAAGCGGCGACGCTGACCTTCATGGTCGGCGGCAGCGACACCGCCTTCCGCCGCGCGGAACCGATCCTGTCGGCGATGGGCAAGGCCATCGTGCACACCGGCGGGCCGGGCAACGGTCAGGCGGCGAAGATCTGCAACAACATGATCCTCGGCATCTCGATGCTCGGCGTGTCGGAGGCCTTCGCGCTCGCCGAGAAGCTGGGGCTGGAGTCGCAGAAGCTGTTCGACGTGGCGTCGAAGTCGTCGGGCCAGTGCTGGTCGCTGACCAGCTATTGCCCGGTGCCGGGTCCGGTCCCGACCTCGCCGGCCAACCGCGACTACCAGCCGGGCTTCGCCGCGGCGCTGATGCTGAAGGACCTGAAGCTGGCGGTCGAGGCCGGGCAGAGCACCGGCAGCCCGCTGCCGCTGGGCGGCGAGGCGGCGCAGATGTACGCGCTGTTCTGCAACGCCGGCTTCGGCGGCAAGGACTTCTCCGGCATCGTCAATCTGCTGCGCGGGAAGCCGTAAGCAGGCGCATGGTCACCGTCTGACGGCCCAAACGGATCACAATGTTGCGGTTTGACGAGTAAGAACCGCTTTCTGCTGAGTTCCGAGAAGGCCGTCAGACAGAACCTGCACGGGTATCGACAAGACGCTGCGGGGCAGAGGCTCCGCCAAGCGTTACGGAGCAACCGAAACCACGACCAACACATCCTGTCCTGAGCACTATTCGGTCAAAGCTCTCCTTGGCATGATTCCTGATCACAGACACCATTTTCCCGTGTATTTAGGCTAGCGATTCCACCATCCCTCCCATACACTTCTGATGCCGGCTCAGGAGTGACACGGAATGCTTATACTTAGATTTGTACTGGCCCTTGCCACGGCCTTATCTCTTAACGCCTGCCAAACCATTGACGATCAAAATTCCGATCTGTTTTCCATGACTGAAGATATATTGAAGAACGGTGGAAGAGAGAGCGTTTCTTATAGAACCCTCAATATTTTCGCTTACGACGAAACAGAAAACGGGAGAAGGGCTCGCAACATAATCAACAAATATCCATCGTTTAAGAAAAATTATCCATCTTATTTGCGGGCCGATGTGTTTAACGCGGATACTTCCGCCAGGATGGTGGATTTGCACCGCATTGTCAGAGAGGCATCTCTGAAAGATCTGATAAGCCAAGAAGATGAGCAGAACATACTAAAAGAAATCGATCGATTAGCCGCCGAGGCAAATATAAATAATAAAATAGATTTTTATTACTCAGATGACATTCGTCTCTTTCCCTCACTGAACGCACCCGAAGCACAATCGATCATTTTCAGGCGGTCTGTGGGGAAGCTGGCCACGAGCAACTCTCCAGATAATGCCCTCATCAAGGGCGTATTTGAGAAGGCGCGTGCCAGCGGCGCCAAATCGCAGGATGCGGCTATGGTCTTGGCGGTTCTCCCGTCAATGAAGCTCACTGCAGAGGATCTTCGAAAGTATGTGGCTCCCGTTTTTCCTGAACAGGCAAAGAGATTACTGGAAGAACGCGCTGTAGAGGTCCGCTTGATTATTGAACCGGAAGACCGTCTGCTCTATGAAGATGTGGCGACAAAATTGCGGACAATCTCGCCAAATCTAATCCTCATCACCTCAGGTGGCGCGGCAGTGACGGTCACTGTCAAGAAACTTCAATGGGAGGAACGGCGTGAGCCCGAGAGGAATCAATCCATTGTTTACTCGCAAGGAGATGTGAGCCTGTTGGCGGCCTCACTGCTGATGCCCCGCAATGCCAGTTACCAGTACGACCTGACAACAGGTGGCATCGAACTGGCCTATGCCTTTGAAATCAAGGCAAACGGAAAGGGCATGCCGCCTTACGACCATCTTTTACGCAATAAAATTATACGCTCTTGGCGTTCCTGCTCGAACGCTCGCATTCAGAACGTTTTCGGTGGCATACAGCGTGCGGACTTCGTTGCCAACGATCATATGCGACGGACCTGCAATGGCGATCTTCCGGTCAGTGTCGACCGCCTGCGCGATAATGTATTGGACGAAGTCGCACGCTCCATTGAGAAGATTCCAGCGATCGCGCGTATCGCGCCCTTGCATTAGGCGAACGTCGACTGCTGTCCGACGTCCGTCATGAAACTCGATAAATAATGGCTCTCCACCCGCCCAACCGCGGCATGATGTGATTGACCGTCAGACAGGAGCTGACCCCACTTCCCGCCGGGGCGAGGAAAGTAGGAAAGGCACATTTGGTCTCTCAATCCGCCTGCTGCATGACGATGGCGTCGGACGCCCGGCCGCGGAAGTGGATGTTGCCGTCACCGTCCAGGAACGCCCAGTCGCCGGTGAGGTAGTAGCGGCGGCCGTGGCGGAAACGGGCGGCGGTGCGTCCCGGGTCGTTGGCGTAGGCGTCGAACCAGAAGAGCGGCGAGGACTCCACGTCGATGGCGATCTCGCCCGCACCGCCGACCGGCGCCTCGCGGCCCTGCGGGTCGAGGATGACCACGCGGAAACCCGGCAGGGGCCGCCCCAGCGAGGAATCGGCAGTGCGGTCGGCGTGGCCGGGGTCGTAGCGGTTCATCATGAAAATGCCGGTCTCGCGCTGCCCGTACTGGTCGAGCAGGGGGACGCTGACCACCCGGTTCGCCCAGCCGATCAGCTCCGGCGGCAGCGGCTCGCCGACCACCGACAGGATGCGCAGCGCCAGCTTGTGCGGGCCGCCCTCCGGGTCGGCGCTGTGCCAGGCGCGGATCTGGGACGGCGCGCAGGTCAGGTTGGTGACGCCGAACTTCGTCAGCATGCGGTAGCCCTGCCGCACGTCGTAGGGGCCGTCGCAGAAGATCGTGGTGCGCCCGAGCAGCAGCGGCCCGACCAGCCCGTAATAGGCGCCGTAGGCCCAGCCGGGGTCGGCCATGTTCCAATAGATGTCGTCGTCGCGCAGGTCGAGGCCGATGCGCATGTACTGCTCGATCCCGGCCAGAGCCATGACGGGCAGCGACACGCCGAGCGGCTTCGGCTCCGCTTCGGAGGTGTACATCAGCGCGAAGGCGTCGCGGTCGGCGTAGCGCGCAATGTCGGGCAAGGGGGCTGATTCGTGAAGGGCCGACCAGAAGGGCACCGCGTCGGCGCCGGGACCGAAGGCCTCGTCCCCCTCCACCATCACCACCGGGCGGCTGTTGTCGCGCGGAATCTTGCGGCGCAGGAAGCCGGTGGTGACGATCGCCCGCGCCTCGCTGTCGGCCAGCCGGTAGGCGACCGCGGCGGCGGAGTAGGTGGTGAAGAGCGGCATGTAGACCCCGCCGAGCCGCCAGATCGCCAGCGCGGCGATCAGCAGCTCCGCCCCCTTGGGCAGCAGCACCGCCACCCGGTCGCCGCGCCCAACGCCGAGGCCGCGCAGCACCGCGGCGAAGCGCGCCGAATCGCGTGCCAGCCGGGCGAAGCTCAGCTCCGTCGTCTGGCCGGCCACGCTCTCGTGCAGCAGGGCGGCGCGGGCGCCGTCGGCGCGGGCGTGGCGGTCGCACAGCAGATCGGCGAGCGGAATCGCGTCACCTTGATAGTCCGGCCGCAGGAAGGCGGTCGGCTGAACGGTGGCCGGACCGGGCGCTGCCGCGTCGCCTCCAGGGCGGTGGCGGGCGGCGGCGATGCGACCCAGCGAATCCAGTTCCGGCCCCAGATGGTAGCGACGGCTGCGCGGGTCCTGGTCGATGAAGCGCTCCCGCGCCAGCGCGGTCAGCAGCCGGTGCGCGGTCGCCTTGGACAGGGCGGTGTCGCTCATCAGGTCGGCCAGACGCGCGCCGTCGGCCCCATGGGAGGCGACGGCGCGCAGCAGGGCCAGCGCGCGCTCCAGGCTTTGCGTGCCGCCGGACGCTCCGGTGGGGGCGGTTTCGGTGTCGGAATCGGGCCGGGTCATGATGGGGTCCATATTATGGACCTTCGGGCCGGATGTCGCTCCAAAAAACATGCATACACGGAATGTCCGTGTTGAAAACGGTGCGCATCACAGGCTATAGTTCGGACGTTGCACAAAGGACGGTCCACAATATGGACCAGTTCGCCACTCAAACAGTCAGGCGAACGATAAAAAAGGCAGT
Source organism: Azospirillum argentinense (assembly GCF_000632475.1). Classification (NCBI taxonomy): domain Bacteria; kingdom Pseudomonadati; phylum Pseudomonadota; class Alphaproteobacteria; order Rhodospirillales; family Azospirillaceae; genus Azospirillum; species Azospirillum argentinense. Next base: position 375,749 of record NZ_CP007795.1, on the reverse strand, counting down.
TCCACAGCAACGGAGGAGGAAATGTCAGGCGCGCCCGTCGCATCGCCACGCGGTTACGCCCATCCGGCCGACGCCACCCGCGCGGCCTCCCCATCGGACACCATCTTCGAAGCCCGGGGCGTGTCCTTGCGCTTTGGCGGCGTGCAGGCGCTGACCGACGTCGGTTTCAGCATCCGCAAGGGGGAGCTGTTCTCCATCATTGGCCCGAACGGTGCGGGCAAGACCTCCATGGTCAACTGCATCTCCGGCCGCTACCGGCCCACCGACGGAAAGGTCTATTTCAAGGGCAAGGACATCACGGGCATGACGCCCAACCACCGCGCCTCGCTCGGCATCGGGCGCACCTTCCAGAATCTGGCGCTGTTCGGCCACATGACGGTGCTCGACAACATCATGGTCGGGCGCCACCACCTGCTGAAGAACAACTTCTTCACCGGATCGCTCTACTGGCTGACCGGCGCCCGCAAGGAGGAGCTGGCCCACCGCCGCGAGGTCGAGGAGATCATCGACTTCCTGGAAATCCAGCATGTCCGCAAGGCCACCGCCGGCACGCTTTCCTACGGCCTGCGCAAGCGAGTGGAACTGGCCCGCGCCATCGCGCTGAAGCCCGACCTGATCCTCCTGGACGAGCCCATGGCGGGCATGAACCTGGAGGAGAAGGAGGACATGGCCCGCTACATCGTCGACCTGAACGAGGAGTTCGGCATGACGGTGGTGATGATCGAGCACGACATGGGCGTCGTGATGGACATCTCCCACCGCGTGATCGTCCTGGAGTTCGGCAAGAAAATCGCCGAGGGCACGCCCGAAGAGGTGCTGAACGACCCGCGCGTCAAGCGCGCCTATCTCGGCGAGGACGGCGAGGAGGACGAGGCCGTGGCCCCGCCGCCCAAGCAGGAGGTCGCGTGATGTCCCTTCCTGATATCAAAACCCACGACACGCTGCCGAAGCTGCTGACCCTGCACGCCCGCGAGCATGGCGGCGACGTCGCCATGCGCGAGAAGGATTTCGGCATCTGGCGGGAGTTCACCTGGGCGGACATGCACGCCCGCGTGCGCGCCTTCACGCTCGGCCTCATCAAGCTCGGCGTGGAGCGCGGCCATGTGGTGGCGCTGCTGGGCGACAACCGGCCCGACTGGGTGATGGGGGAAATCTCCGCCCACGCCATGGGCGCCATGAGCCTGGGCATCTACCGCGACGCCATGGACGAGGAGGTTGCCTACCTCATCACCTACGCCGACGTCCACGTCATCTTCGCGGAGGACGAGGAGCAGGTCGACAAGTTGCTGAACCTCGGCGAGCGCCTGCCGACGCTGAAGCACATCATCTATTCCGACCCCCGCGGCATGCGCAAATACAGCGATCCGCGCCTGATGGAAGCGTCGGAACTGGTCAAGCTGGGCAACGCGCTGCACGCCGAGAAACCGAACCTCTACGAGGAGCTGGTCGGCGCGACGCGCGGCGACGACGTGGCGGTGCTCTGCACCACCTCGGGCACCACCTCGAACCCGAAGCTGGCGATGCTGCCGGCCGGGCGGCTGATCCGCCACGTCGCCAGCTACCTGTCGGTGGACCCCAAGGGGCCGACCGACGAGTATGTCTCGGTGCTGCCGCTGTCTTGGATCATGGAGCAGATCTACGCCGTCGGCATGGGCATGGTGTCGCGGATGCGCGTGAACTTCGTCGAGGAAGCCGAGACGATGATGAACGACTTCCGCGAGATCGGGCCGAGCTTCGTGCTGTTCGCCCCCCGCCTGTGGGAGCAGATCGCCGCCGACGTGCGCGCCCGCATGATGGACGCCTCCCCCTTCAAGCAGAAGATGTATGATTACGGCATGAAGCTGGGGCTGGAGGCGCTCGCCAACGGCACGCGGTCCGCCGTCGCCGACCGTATTCTCTTCGCAGCGCTGCGAGACCGCCTGGGCTTCACCAACCTGAAGTCGGCGGCGACCGGCGGCGCCGCGCTCGGCCCCGACACCTTCAAGTTCTTCCAGGCGCTGGGCGTGCCGCTGCGCCAGATCTACGGCCAGACCGAGACGATGGGCGCCTACACGGTGCACCGCTCGGACGACGTGGATTTCGACACGGTGGGCGTGCCCTTCGACGACGGCGTCAAGGTCAAGGTGATCGAGCCCGACCAGAACGGCATCGGCGAGATCGTCGTCAGCCATCCCAACATGTTTGCCGGCTACTACCGCAACGAGGCCTCGACCACGGCGGACCTCCGCGACGGCTGGATGCACACGGGCGACGCCGGCTTCTTCGACAAGAAGGGCCATCTGGTCATCATCGACCGCATCAAGGACATCGCCACCACCAGCAACAACGACCGCTTCAGCCCGCAATACATCGAGAACAAACTGAAATTCAGCCCCTACGTCGCCGAGGCGGTGATCCTGGGCAACAAGCGGCCCTACCTGTCGGCGATCATCTGCATCCGCTTCCCCATCGTGTCGAAGTGGGCGGAGAAAAACCGCATCGCCTTCACCACCTATTCCGATCTGGCGTCCAAGCCGGAGATCTACGAGCTGCTGCGCCAGGAGGTGGAGCGGGTGAACGCGACGCTGCCGGAGTTTCAGCGCATCACCAAGTTCCTGCTGCTCTACAAGGAACTGGACGCCGACGACGGCGAACTGACCCGCACCCGCAAGGTGCGGCGCGGCGTGATCGCCGAGAAGTACGGCGAGATCATCGACTCCATCTACGCGGGCCAGCCGGCCATCGACGTGGACACCACCATCACCTTCCAGGACGGCACCAAGCAGCGTATCCGCACCGTGCTGAAGGTGGTCGACCTGCTGCCCACGCCGGCCAAGAAGCCGGCGCAGGCCGCGGCGTGAGGGGGGCGGTGATGACGCGCGTTAAACTCCCTCTCCCCTCCGGGGAAAGGGTTGGGGTGAGGGGGTTCGGCATTTGCCGAACTTTCCGGTCCCTCCTGAACCCCCTCACCCTACCCCTCTCCCCAGAGGGGAGAGGGAACAAAGACGAGGCCACGCCATGACCTTGCTCTTCCAGCTTCTCGTCAACGGACTGATCGTCGGCGCGCTGTACGGCGTCGTGGCGATGTCCTTCGTGCTGATCTACAAGGCCAGCCGCATCGTGAACTTCGCCCAGGGCGAGTTCCTGCTGATCGGCGCCTGGACCTGCTGGTGGCTGCTGACCTCCTGGCAGTTGCCCTTCTGGATCGGCTTCCCGATCACGCTGGCCTTCATGCTGGTCTTCGGCATCGTGCTTCAGGTCGTCGTGCTGCGGCCGATGATCGGGGAGCCGATCATCTCCGTCATCATGGTCACCATCGGCCTGTCGATCTTCTTCCAGGCGCTGATGAAGTGGATGTTCGGCGTCTTCGCCAAGCCGTTCCCGACCATCTTCGCCAGCCCGACCGTGAACATCCTCGGGCTCGACGTGCAGACCGTCTACGTGATGAGCCTGGTCATCTCGCTGCTGATCATGGCGGGCTTCGGCTGGTTCTTCAAATACTCGCGGATGGGGCTGGCGATGCGGGCGACCGCCTTCGACCAGCAGGTGGCACAATCGCTGGGCATCTCCGTCCGCCACATGTTCGCGATGAGCTGGGCCATCTCCGCCATGGTGTCGGCGGTGGCCGGCGTCACGGTCGGCGTCGTCAACGGCGTGTCTTCCGCGCTCTCCTTCTTCGGCATCAAGGTCTTCCCGGCGGTCATCCTCGGCGGGCTGGACAGCGTGGCCGGGGCGGTGCTGGGCGGCCTGATCGTCGGCGTGCTGGAGAATCTCGCGCACTACCTGGACAGCCAGTGGCTGAACTGGGGCAACATGTACGAGATCGCCCCCTTCTACGTCCTGATCGTCATCCTGATGATCAAGCCCTACGGCCTCTTCGGCACCAAGGACATCGAGCGCGTGTAAGGAGCGGCCGCAACCATGGCGAACATCAGTCTCATTCCCTGCGGCGACTTCAAGACCCGGTACGCCGCCGACACGACCATCTTCCCGACCAAGACCAGCCGCAACTTCGCGATCCTGGGCGTTCTCCTGCTGCTGCTCTGCCCGGCCTTCATGGACCGCTACTGGCTGAACCTGTGCATCCAGATCGGCTATCTCGGCATCGCGGCGCTGGGGCTGAACATCCTGGTCGGCTTCACCGGTCAGATCTCCATCGGGCACGCCGCCTTCTTCGGCTTCGGCGCCTTCTCCTCGGCGTGGCTGTCGAACAGCTTCGGCATCCCGGTGGCGCTCGCCATCCCGCTGGCCGGCGTGATGACCACCGCGGTCGGCATGCTGTTCGGCATCCCGGCGGCGCGGCTGAAAGGCCTGTACCTCGCCATCGCCACCCTGGCAGCGCAGTACATCCTCCAGGACTTCTTCTCGCGCGCCGATTGGTTCACCGGCGGCACCGCCGGCACAATCGCGGAGCCGTTCAGCCTGTTCGGCTACGCCTTCGACACCGACGAGAGCTTCTTCTACGTCGTGCTGGTCTATGTGGTCGTCATGTACATCCTGGCGACCAACCTGATGCGGTCGCGCGACGGGCGGGCGCTGGTGGCGGTGCGTGACCATTATCTCTCCGCCGAGATCATGGGCATCAACCTAACCAAGTACCGCACGATGTCCTTCGGCATCTCGTCCTTCTACGCCGGCATCGGCGGCGCGCTCTACGCCCACTATCTGCAGTTCGTGTCGGTGGAGGGCTTCACGATCCTCTTCTCGATCCAGTTCCTCGGCATGATCATCATTGGGGGCCTGGGCTCGATCATGGGGTCGCTGATGGGCACCGCCTTCATGGTGCTGCTGCCGGAGGTGATGCAGGCCATCACCACGGCGCTGTCCGGCACCGCCATCGACGCCGCGCTGAACCTGAGGGAGGCCATCGCCTTCCTGCGCGAAATGGCCATCGGTCTGGTCATCATCCTGTTCCTGGTCTTCGAACCGGACGGGCTGGCCCACCGCTGGAAGCAGATCAAGGCCTACTGGAAGCTCTACCCGTTCTCGCACTAGGGCCTTTCTCGCCCTGGCATGCCTCTCGCACATCGGCTTCTGAAAAACATAACGACTGGGAGAAAACGCACCATGACCATGAAGACCGTCCTGCTGGCGTCCGCCGCCGTCGTCCTGCTCGGCACCGGGGCCGCCAACGCCCAGAAGATCCCGGTTGGCCATCTCGCCGACCAGTCCGGCGCCACGTCGGACGTGGGCGTGCCCTTCGGCCAGGGCGTCGCCGACGCGCTCGCCTACATCAACAAGAACGGCGGCGTCGCCGGCACGACGATGGACGTCGAGACGGTGGACTACGGCTATCAGGCACCGCGCGCCATCAGCCAGTACAAGAAGTGGTCGTCGGGCAGCGGCAAGGTCGCGGCCATCCAGGGCTGGGGCACCGCCGACACCGAGGCGCTGACCGGCTTCGTCGGCAAGGACGAGATCCCCTATTACTCCGGTTCCTACTCGGGCCACCTGACCGACCCGACCGGCAACGGCCCGCACGGCTCCAAGCCGGCCCCCTACAACTTCTTCTACGGCCCGTCCTACTCCGACGGCCTGCGCGCCATGCTGATGTGGGCGGCCGAGGACTGGAAGAAGAAGGGCGGCTCGGGCAAGCCCAAGTACGTCCACATGGGCGCCAACCACCCCTACCCGAACGCCCCGAAGGAAGCCGGCGAGCAACTCGCCAAGGAGCTTGGCTTCGACGTTCTGCCGGCGGTGCAGTTCGCCCTGACGCCGGGCGACTACACCGCCCAGTGCCTGACGCTGAAGCAGGCCGGCGCCAACTACGCCTATCTCGGCAACACGGCGGGATCCAACATCTCCGTGCTGAAGGCCTGCCAGACGGTCGGCGCCCAGGTGCAGTTCATGGGCAACGTCTGGGGCATGGACGAGAACGCCGCCAAGGCCGCCGGCTCGGCCGCCAACGGCGTGATCTTCCCGGTGCGCACCGCGGCGATCTGGGGCGGCGACGCGCCGGGCATGAAGATCGTCAAGGAGATCTCCAAGGTCTCCGACGCCGCCGGCACCGCCTACCGTCCGGTGCACTACGTGTCGGGCATCTGCTCCGCCTTCTACATGAAGGAGGCGATGGACTGGGCGAAGCAGAACGGTGGCGTGACCGGCCCGAACATCCGCAAGGGCATGTACCAGAAGAAGGATTGGGTGCCGGCGGGCCTGGAGGGGGTCTGCGTGCCGTCGACCTGGACCGAGACCGATCACCGCGGCATGGACAAGGTCAACCTGTACCGCGCCAACGTGTCCGGCGACACCGGCGGCTCGGTGGACGATCTGGTGAAGGCCGGCACGATCAAGCTGGAGAAGATCGCCACCGTCGACGTCCCGCGCAAGCCGGAGTGGCTGGGCTGGTAAGCCGGACCGCCCCCGTCGTCGCCGTGAAAGGGCGGCGACGGGGGCACCCGTCCCGTCTCACTGCATCAGGTGCCGCATCATGAACGCCGCCACCGCGACCGCCGCGGTCAATCCCGCCAGCGCTCCGGCGCCGGTTCCCGGCACGGCCAAGGCGCCGCTGCTGTCCGTCAACAACATCGAGGTCGTCTACAACGACGTCATCCTGGTGCTCCGCGGCCTCAGCCTGGAGGTGCCGGAGGGAGAGATCGTCGCCCTGCTGGGCGCCAACGGCGCCGGCAAATCGACGACGCTCAAGGCCATCTCCGGGCTGCTGAAGACCGAGGACGGCGAGGTCACGCGCGGCGACATCTCCTTCGGGGGTGAGCGAATCAACGGCATCGATCCCGACCAGATCGTCCGGCGCGGCATCTTCCAGGTGATGGAGGGCCGCCGCATCATCGGCGACATGACCTGCCAGGAGAATCTGCGCCTCGGCGCCTTCACCCGCCGCGACGGCGGCGTGAAGGACGACATCGAGATGGTCTATCACTACTTTCCCCGCTTGAAGGAACGCACCGGCCTTGCCGGCTACCTGTCGGGCGGCGAGCAGCAGATGCTCGCCATCGGGCGCGCGATGATGGCCCGGCCGAAGCTGATCCTGATGGACGAACCGTCCATGGGCCTATCGCCGCTGATGGTGAAGGAGGTCTTCAGCATCATCCGGCAGATCAACAAGGACCTGGGCGTCACCATCCTGCTGGTCGAGCAGAACGCCCGCATGGCGCTCCAGGCCGCGACGCGCGGCTACATCATGGAGAACGGCAAGGTCGTTCTGGACGGCACCGCCGAAGAGCTGCGCAACAACGAGGACGTGAAGGAATTCTACCTCGGCGGCGGCAACGAAGAGCGCAAGAGCTTCAAGAATCTCAAGAGCTTCAAGCGCCGGAAGCGCTGGATTTGAGTTATGCCCTCTCCCGTCCCGGGAGAGGGAAGGGGCCCACGAAGTGGGAAGGGTGAGGGTCTAGCAGGAAGAAAGGCGCCGACCGTTGGCGGCACCCTCACCCGGCCCTTCGGGCCACCCTCTCCCGGGGCGGGAGAGGGGAGAAGAAGAAAAACAGCCGGGAGGCATCGGTGTCCGACACTTACGATCAACTCGAAACCCGCTCCCCCGACCGGCGCGAGGCGGAGCTGTTCGCGGCGCTGCCGGCGCAGATCGCCCACGCCAAGGCGAACGCGCCCTATTTCACCCGCCTGCTCGCCGATGTGGACCCCGCCGCCGTCGGTGACCGGGTGGCGCTCGCAGCACTTCCGGTCACCCGCAAGTCGGACCTGATTGCGCTGCAGAAGGACTCGCCGCCCTTCGGCGGGATGACCACCGTCGCCATCGGGCGGCTGGCCCGCGTCTTCGCCTCGCCCGGCCCGATCCACGATCCGGAGGCGCACGGCACGGACCCCTGGCGCACCGCACGGGCGCTTTACGCCTCGGGCATCCGCGGCGGCGACCTCGTGCAGAACTGCTTCGCCTACCACCTGACCCCCGCCGGCTCGATGTTCGAGACGGGCGCGCACGCGCTGGGCTGCGCCGTCATCCCCGCCGGCGTCGGCAACACGGAGATGCAGGCCCAGGTGGCCGCCCATCTCAAGCCGCGGGCCTACATTGGCACGCCCGATTTCCTGAAGATCATCCTGGAGAAGGGCGATGAGCTGGGGCTGGACCTGTCCTCCATCGCGATCGGCCATCTGACCGGCGGTCCCTTCCTGCCAGACGCCCGCGCCTATTACGAGGGGCGCGGCATCGCCGCCTACCAGAGCTACGGCACCGCCGACCTCGGCCTCGTCGCCTACGAGACGACGGCCCGCGCCGGGCTGGTGGTGGAGGAAGGCGTGATCGTGGAGATCGTCCGCCCCGGCACCGGCGATCCCGTGCCGGCGGGCGAGGTGGGGGAGGTCGTCGTCACCACCTTCAACCAAGCCTATCCGCTGGTCCGCTTCGCCACCGGCGACCTGTCGGCCGTCCTGCCCGGCGAAAGCCCCTGCGGGCGCACCAACATGCGGCTGAAGGGCTGGATGGGCCGCGCCGACCAGACCACCAAGGTCAAGGGCATGTTCGTCCACCCGCAGCAGATCGCCGAGGTGCTGCGCCGCCACCCGCAGATCGGCAAGGCCCGCCTCGTCGTCGGGCGGCAGGACGCCAACGACACCATGACCCTGCGCTGCGAGTCGCCCGAGTCCGGCGAGGCTTTGGCGGCGTCGGTGCGTGAAACTCTGGCCGCCGTCACCAAATTGAAGGGTGTCGTGGAGTTCGCGGCCCCCGGCAGCCTGCCCAACGACGGCAAGGTCATCGAAGACGCCCGCGCCTGAGAACCAGTGATAGCCGACAACAACGATAACCGACCCGATACACACGAGGACCTTTTCGACATGAGCGTCAGCACCGACCTCCAGCTCGACCCCTTCGCGCTCGCCAGGGAGCTGTCGGGCAAGCATTTCTTCGGCGGCGAATTCCGCCCGGCCTCCTCCGGTAAGGGCTTCCCCGTCGTGAACCCGGCGACCGGCGAGACGGTGGCCGAGGCCGCCTTCGGCGAGGCGGCGGACGTCGACGCCGCGGTGGTCGCCGCGGTGGCCGCGCAGAAGGAATGGGCCAAGCGCCCGGTGCGCGAGCGCGGCAAGCTGGTCGCCGAATGCGGGCGCGTGCTCGACGCCCACAAGGAGGAAATCGCCAAGCTGATCGCGCTGGAGACCGGCAAGGCCCTGCGCACGGAATCGCGCGTCGAGGCCGGCGTCCTGTCCGACGCCTTCGTCTTCTTCGGCGGTCTGGCGCCGGAGCTGAAGGGCGAAACCATCCCCTTCAACCCGTCCATGCTGACCATGACCGTGCGCGAGCCGGTGGGCGTGGTCGGCGCGATCATCCCGTGGAACGTGCCGCTGCTGCTGATGGCGCTGAAGATCGCCCCGGCAATGGTTGCGGGCAACGCCGTGGTGGTGAAGTCGGCGGAGGAGGCGCCACTCGCCGTTCTGCGCGTCGTGCAGCTCATCAACACGGTGATTCCGGCGGGGGTGGTGAACATCCTCTCGGGCTACGGCCCGGAATGCGGCGCCCCGCTGGTGGCGCACAAGGATGTGAAGAAGGTGACCTTCACCGGCTCCGTCGAGACCGGCAAGATCGTCTACAAGACCGCCGCCGAAAAGCTGATCCCGGTGACGCTGGAGCTGGGCGGCAAGAGCCCGATGATCGTCTGCGGCGACGCCGACCTGGATCAGGCGATCGCGGGCGCCATCGCCGGCATGCGCTTCACCCGCCAGGGCCAGAGCTGCACCGCGTCGTCGCGCATCTTCGTCCATGACAGCATCCACGACGCCTTCGTCGAGAAGCTGAAGGAGAAGGTGAACGCGATGAAGATGGGCAACCCGCTGGACGAGTCGACCGACATCGGCACCATCGTCTCGCCGCAGCAGCTCGACCGGGTGCAGAGCTACATCGCCATCGGCAAGGAGGGCGGGGCGACGCCGCATGTCTGCTCCGCCATGCCGTCCGATCCGAAGCTGACCAAGGGCCTGTACGTGCAGCCGCACATCTTCACCGGCGTGAAGAACAGCGACCGCATCGCGCAGGAGGAAATCTTCGGCCCGGTCTGCTGCGTCATCCGCTGGACCGACTACGAGGAGGTCATCGCCCAGGCCAACGACACCGAATACGGTCTTGCCGCGACGATCTGGACGCGCGATCTGAAGGTGGCGATGGACGCGGTGCACCGGCTGGAGGCCGGATTCGTACAAGTGAACCAGAATCTGGTCGTGCAGCCGAACCTGTCCTACGGCGGCGTGAAATCGTCCGGCCTCGGCAAGGAAGCCTCGCTGGAAGCGATGCTGGAACACTTCACCCACAAGAAGACGATCATCATCAACATGAAGTGATGACTTTCTGTCCCCTCTCCCCTCTGGGGAGAGGGTTAGGGTGAGGGGGTTGCGCTTTTGCCGGACGTACCGCCAAGCACATCCCCCTCACCGGCCCTTCGGGCCACCCTCTCCCCGGAGGGGAGAGGGCTAGAAGGCCTTGTCACGCCCATTTCCATACGCTACCGTACGGCTCCATACGTCGCCGTATGGCGAGAACGAAGAACAGACCTCCGGGGGGAGCGCCAACACCATGCTGTCGAACCAGTATCCGACCCTGAACTTCGACCTCGGCGAATCCGCGGACATGCTGCGCGACACCGTGCGCAGCTTCGCCGCCGACGAGATCGCGCCCCGCGCCGCCGAGATCGACCGGACCAACGAGTTCCCGAACGAGCTGTGGCGGAAGTTCGGCGACCTCGGCGTGCTCGGCATCACGGCGGAGGAGGAGTATGGTGGGGCCGGCATGGGATACCTGGAGCATGTCGTGGCGATGGAGGAAATCTCCCGCGCCTCGGCCTCGGTCGGCCTCAGCTACGGCGCGCATTCCAACCTTTGCGTCAACCAGATCCGTAAGAACGGAACGGCGGAGCAGAAGAGCCGCTACCTGCCCAAGCTGATCTCCGGCGAGCACATCGGCGCCCTCGCCATGTCGGAGCCGAACGCCGGGTCCGACGTCGTGTCGATGAAGCTGCGCGCCGAGAAGAAGGGCGACCGCTACGTGCTGAACGGCACGAAGATGTGGATCACCAACGGGCCGGACGCCGACACGCTGGTGGTCTACGCCAAGACCGACGTCAACGCCGGCCCGCGCGGCATCACCGCCTTCCTGATCGAAAAGTCCTTCAAGGGCTTCTCCGTCGCGCAGAAGCTCGACAAGCTGGGCATGCGCGGCTCCAACACCGGCGAGCTGGTGTTCGAGGACTGCGAGGTGCCGGAGGAGAACATCCTGGGCGGCGTCGGGCGCGGCGTGAATGTGCTGATGTCCGGCCTCGACTACGAGCGCGCGGTGCTGGCTGGCGGGCCGCTCGGCATCATGCAGGCCTGCATGGACGTGGTGGTTCCCTACCTGCACGACCGCAAGCAGTTCGGCCAGCCCATCGGCGAGTTCCAGCTCATGCAGGGCAAGCTGGCCGACATGTACACGATCATGAACGCCGCCAAGGCCTACGTGTACGCCGTCGCCAAGGCGTGCGACCGCGGCGAGACGGCCCGCAAGGACGCCGCCGGGGCGATCCTCTTCGCCGCCGAAAAGGCGACCTGGATGGCGCTGGAGGCCATTCAGACTCTGGGCGGCAATGGCTACATCAACGAATACCCGACGGGCCGCCTGCTGCGCGACGCCAAGCTCTACGAGATCGGCGCCGGCACCAGCGAAATCCGCCGCATGCTGATCGGGCGCGAGCTGTTCAAGGAAACGGCCTAAGGAAAACGGCGCAAGGCCGGAGGGAAGGAAAAGAGCATGACCGATACCGTTGTCATCGCGGGCGCCGCCCGCACCCCGATGGGTGGATTCCAGGGCGACTTGCAGGGCCTGACCGCGCCGCAGCTCGGCTCCGCCGCCATCAAGGCCGCGCTGGAGCGCGCCGGGGTGAAGCCGGACGCCGTGGACGAGGTCTTCATGGGCAACGTCCTGCCCGCTGGTCTGGGGCAGGCGCCGGCCCGTCAGGCGTCGCTCGGAGCCGGCATCCCGGAGGCCGCGGGCTGCACCACCATCTCCAAGGTCTGCGGGTCGGGCATGAAGGCGGTGATGCTCGCCACCGACCTGATCAAGGCCGGCTCGGCCGAGATCATGGTGGCCGGCGGCATGGAGAGCATGTCCAACGCCCCCTACCTGCTGGACCGCGCGCGCGGCGGCTACCGCATGGGCCACGGTCGCGTGCTCGACCACATGTTCCTCGACGGGCTGGAGGACGCCTACGACCGCGGTCGCCTGATGGGCACCTTCGCGGAGGAATGCGCCACCCACTACCAGTTCACCCGCGAGGCGCAGGACAACTACGCCATCGAGAGCCTGAACCGCGCCCGCCGCGCCACCGAGGACGGCAGCTTCGTCAAGGAGATCACCGCGGTCACCGTGAAGGGCCGCAAGGGCGACACGGTGGTGGAGAAGGACGAGCAGCCGCTGAAGGCCGACCCGACCAAAATCCCGACGCTGAAGCCCGCCTTCGCCAAGGACGGCACGGTGACGGCGGCCAACGCCTCTTCCATCTCCGACGGTGCGGCGGCGCTGGTGCTGACCACGCGGTCGAACGCGGAGAAGCTGGGCCTGCCGATTCTGGCCGAGATCAAGGCCCACGCCAACCATGCCCAGGCCCCGGCCTGGTTCACCACCGCGCCTGTGGGCGCGATCAACAAGGTGCTGGAGCGCGCCGGCTGGTCGGCCAAGGACGTGGACCTCTACGAGCTGAACGAGGCCTTCGCCGTGGTCGCCATGGCGGCGATGCGCGAACTCGACATCCCGCACGACAGGATCAACGTGCATGGCGGCGCCTGCGCGCTCGGCCATCCCATCGGCGCGTCGGGGGCGCGCATCCTCGTCACGCTGCTGGCGGCGCTGGAGAAGAACGGGCTGAAGCGCGGCGTCGCCTCGCTGTGCATCGGCGGCGGCGAGGCCACGGCTGTGGCGGTGGAGCTGGTGTAAGGCAAACCGTGCCCCCTCCCTAACCCTCCCCCGCTTCGCGGGAGAGGGGATCAAGCTCCCTCCACCGCGCAGCGGGGGAGGGGTGGGGAGGGGGCAGAAAGTGTGCGGGAGGGAAAGCAATGCGGCTGACGGAAGAGCAGCGGATGGTGCGCGACATGGCGCGGGACTTCGCGGCGGAGCGGCTGGCGCCCACCGCCGCCGAGCGCGACCGCACCGGCGCCTTCCCCAGGGAGGAGCTGGCCGAGATGGGCCGGCTCGGTCTGATGGGCATGCTGGTGCCGGAGGAGTTCGACGGCGCCGGCACCGACCACATCGCCTACGCGCTCGCCATCGAGGAGATCGCGGCGGGCGACGGCGCCATCTCCACCATCATGAGCGTGCACAACTCCGTCGGCTGCATGCCGATCCTGAAGTTCGGCAGCGCCGAGCAGAAGGAGCGCTTCCTGAAGCCGATGGCCCGCGGCGAGCAGCTCGGCTGCTTCTGCTTGACGGAGCCGCAGGCAGGGTCCGACGCCGCCGCCATCAAGGCGCGCGCCCGCCGCGACGGCAACCACTGGGTTCTCAACGGCACCAAGCAGTTCATCACCTCAGGGAAAAACGCCGACGTCGCCATCGTCTTCGCGGTCAGCGACCCCGACGCCGGCAAGAAGGGCATCACCGCCTTCGTCGTGCCGACCGATACCCCCGGCTTCCAGGTCGCGCGGGTCGAGGAAAAGCTCGGCCAGAGCTGTTCCGACACCTGCCAGATCGTCCTGGAGGACTGCCGCATCCCCGCCGACCTGATGCTGGGCGCGGAGGGCGGCGGCTACCGGGTGGCGCTCGCCAACCTGGAGGGCGGGCGCATCGGCATCGCATCGCAGTCGGTGGGCATGGCGCGTTCCGCGCTCGACCACGCCACCCGCTACGCCCAGGAGCGCCAGAGCATGGGCGTGCCGATCATCCAGCATCAGGCGGTGGCCTTCCGGCTGGCCGACATGGCGACGAAGGTGGAGGCCGCACGCCAGCTCGTCCTGCACGCCGCTTCCCTGCGCGACGCCGGCGAGCCCTGCCTGAAGGAAGCGGCCATGGCGAAGCTGTTCGCCTCGGAGATCGCCGAGCGCGTCTGCTCCGACGCCATCCAGATCCATGGCGGCTACGGCTACCTGAACGATTTCCCGGTGGAGCGCATTTATAGAGACGTGCGCGTCTGCCAGATTTACGAGGGCACGAGCGACATCCAGCGGCTGGTCATCAGCCGTGCCCTGATGCAGTAGAACAAGAAGAGACGGGAGGACGACGGCCATGACCGTCCTGAAGAGCGCCCTGAACCCGCGCTCCGCCGAGTTCCAGACGAACGCCGACGCCATGTCCGCCCTGGTCGCCGATCTGCGCGAGAAGGTGGGCGCGATCAAGCAGGGCGGCGGCGCCAAGGCCCGCGACAAGCACCTGTCCCGCGGCAAGCTGCTGCCGCGCGAGCGCATCCGCCAGCTCCTCGACGTGGGATCGCCCTTCCTGGAGCTGTCGCAGATGGCCGCCTACAAGGTCTATGACGACGACATCCCGGCGGCGGGCATCATCACCGGCATCGGCAGCGTGGCCGGGCAGGAATGCATGGTGGTCGTCAACGACGCCACGGTGAAGGGCGGCACCTACTTCCCCCTGACCGTCAAGAAGCACCTGCGCGCCCAGGAAGTGGCGCAACAGAACAACCTGCCCTGCATCTATCTAGTGGATTCGGGCGGCGCCAACCTGCCCAACCAGGACGAGGTGTTCCCCGACCGCGACCATTTCGGCCGCATCTTCTTCAATCAGGCCAACATGTCCGCGCAGGGCATCCCGCAGATCGCCGTGGTGATGGGAAGCTGCACGGCGGGCGGCGCCTATGTGCCCGCCATGTCGGACGAGGCGATCATCGTGCGCAACCAGGGCACCATCTTCCTCGGCGGCCCGCCGCTGGTGAAGGCGGCGACCGGCGAGGTGGTGTCGGCGGAGGACCTCGGCGGGGCGGACGTGCACTCCCGCACCTCCGGCGTGACCGACCATTACGCGATGAACGACGCCCACGCGCTCGCCATGGCGCGCAAGGTCGTGTCGAACCTGAATCGCAGCAAGCGCATCGACATGGACCTGCGCGAGCCGCAGGAGCCGGCCTACGACCCGCGCGAACTCTACGGCGTGATCCCCAGCGACCCGCGCAAGCCCTTCGACGTGCGCGAGGTCATCGCCCGCGTCGTCGATGGTTCCGTGCTGGACGAGTTCAAGCCGCTCTACGGCACGACGCTGGTCTGCGGCTTCGCCCACATCTTCGGCTATCCGGTGGGCATCATCGCCAACAACGGCATCCTGTTCAGCGAATCCGCCCTGAAGGGCGCGCATTTCGTCGAGCTGTGCTGTCAGCGCGGCATTCCGCTGGTCTTCCTGCAGAACATCACCGGCTTCATGGTCGGGCGGAAGTACGAGGCGGGCGGCATCGCCAAGGACGGCGCGAAGCTGGTCACCGCGGTCGCCTGCGCCAAGGTGCCGAAATTCACCGTCATCATCGGCGGCAGCTACGGCGCCGGCAACTACGGCATGTGCGGGCGCGCCTATTCCCCGCGCTTCCTGTGGATGTGGCCGAACTCGCGCATCTCCGTGATGGGCGGGGAACAGGCGGCGGGCGTGCTCGCCCAGGTCCGGCGCGACGCCATGGAATCCCAGGGCAAGAGCTGGGCGCCGGAGGAGGAGGAGGCCTTCAAGGCGCCGATCCGCCAGCAGTACGAAGACCAGGGCCATCCCTACTACGCCTCCGCCCGGCTGTGGGACGACGGCATCATCGACCCGGCGGACACCCGCATGGTGCTCGGCCTCGGCCTGTCGGCGTCGCTGAACGCCCCGGTCGAGAAGACCACCTTCGGCGTGTTCCGGATGTGAGCGGGGGACGACGAGCATGAGCGACATTCTGATCGACATCGCCGCCAGCGGCGTCGCCGCCGTCACGATGAACCGGGCGGAGGTGCACAACGCCTTCAACGAGCGGGTCATCGCCGATCTGACCGACGCCTTCCTCAGCCTGGGATCGAACCCGGACGTCCGCGCCATCCTGCTGCGCGGCGCGGGCAAGAGCTTCTCCGCCGGAGCCGACCTTGGCTGGATGAAAAAGATGGCGGGCTACAGCCATGGCGAGAACGTCGAGGACGCCATGGGCCTCGCCACCATGCTGCGCACGCTGGACGAATGCCCGAAGCCGACCATCGCCGTAGTGCAGGGTCCGGCCTTCGGCGGCGGGGTGGGGCTGGTCGCCTCCTGCGACATCGCCATAGCCGCCGAGACCGCCAGCTTCGCCCTGACCGAGGTGCGGCTGGGCCTGATCCCCGCGGTCATCAGCCCCTACGTCGTCGCCGCGATGGGCGAGCGCGCCTGCCGCCGCTACTTCCTGACGGCGGAGCGATTCTCCGCCGCCGAGGCCCTGCGGCTCGGCCTGCTGCACCAGACCGTGCAAGCGACGGAGCTGGATGCGGCGGTCGAGGTGATGGTGCGCAACCTGCTGCAATGCGGCCCGGCTTCCCAGACCGCGGCGAAGGAACTGATCCGCGCCGTGGCGCGCCGTCCGCTGGACGACGCGCTGGTCCGCGACACGGCGGAGCGCATCGCCCGCCAGCGCGCGAGCGACGAGGGAAGGGAGGGCGTCGGCGCCTTCCTGGAGAAACGCGAACCGGCGTGGCGGAGCTGAGTCCCATGGTTGAGACAGGCATGTTCGACAAGATTCTGATCGCGAACCGTGGCGAGATCGCCTGCCGCGTCATCCGCACCGCCCGCCGCATGGGCATCCGCACCGTCGCCGTGTACTCGGAAGCCGACGCCCGCGCCATGCATGTGGAGATGGCCGACGAGGCCGTCTGCATCGGCCCGGCGCCGGTCGGCGAGAGCTACCTGCGCGGCGACGCGATCCTCGAGGTCGCAAAGCGCACCGGCGCCCAGGCCATCCATCCCGGCTACGGCTTCCTGTCGGAGAACGCCGGCTTCGCGGCGGCCTGCGCCGAGGCCGGCGTGGTCTTCATCGGCCCGCCGATCGAGGCCATCCGCGTCATGGGCTCCAAGGCGGAATCCAAGCGCGTGATGTCGCAGGCCGACGTGCCGCTGGTCCCCGGCTTCCACGGCGAGGCCCAGGACCTGGAGACGCTGGCCGCGGAGGCCGAGCGCATCGGTTATCCCGTGCTGGTCAAGGCGTCGGCGGGCGGCGGCGGCAAGGGCATGCGCGTGGTCCGCGCTCCTGGCGAGTTCGCCGACGCGGTGGCCGGCGCCAAACGCGAGGCGAAGGCCGCCTTCGGCGACGACAGCGTGCTTCTGGAGAAGTATCTGGGCCGCCCGCGCCATGTGGAGATCCAGGTCTTCTGCGACACCCACGGCAACGGCGTCTATCTGTTCGAGCGCGACTGCTCGATCCAGCGCCGCCACCAGAAGGTGATCGAGGAGGCTCCGGCCCCGGCGCTGCCCGACGACCTGCGCCGCCGCATGGGCGAGGCCGCGGTGGCTGCCGCCAAGGCGGTGAACTACGTCGGCGCCGGCACGGTGGAATTCCTCTACGAGGACGGCGGCTTCTACTTCATCGAGATGAACACCCGCCTCCAGGTCGAGCATCCGGTAACCGAGAAGATCACCGGCCAGGACCTCGTCGAGTGGCAGCTGCGCGTCGCCGCCGGCGGCACGCTGCCGCTGATGCAGGACCAGCTCACCCGCCGCGGCCACGCCTTCGAGGCGCGCCTCTACGCGGAGGACCCGCAGCGCGAGTTCCTGCCGGCCATCGGCAAGCTGGTCCGCCTGCGCCCGCCCGCCGAGAACGACCATGTCCGGGTGGACACCGGCGTCCGCGAGGGCGACGAGGTCACCATGTTCTACGACCCGATGATCGCCAAGCTGATCGTCTGGGACGAGGACCGCGACGCAGCACTCCGCCGCCTGCGCGTGGCGCTCGCCGCCTACGAGGTGGTTGGCGTCACGACAAACGTGGCCTTCCTCGGCGCCATCGCCGGGCATCCGGCCTTCCGCGCGGTGGAGATCGACACCGGCTTCATCGAGCGGCACCGCGCCGACCTGCTGCCCCCGCCGGCCCCGGTGCCGGACCGCGGGCTGGCCATCGCGGCGCTCAGCGTGCTGCTCCGCCGCAACGCCGACGCCCGCAAGGCCCGCCGCGCCGCGTCGGACCCCTGGTCGCCCTGGCTGTCGGCCAGTGGCTGGCGCCTCAACGACGACAACCACCACGACCTGCGCCTGCTCGACGGCGACACGCCGCGCGGCCTGACCCTGCATTTCCGCCCCGACGGCTACGAGATCGAGGTGGAGGGCCGCCCGGCCATCCGGGCGGAGCGGGTGACGCTCGACGGCGAGACCCTGACCGCCACCATCGACGCGGTGCGCACCCGCGCCACGGTGGTCTGCCAGGGGCTGGACCTGACCATCCTGTCCGATGGAGCGGTGTGGCGCCTGCATCTGGACGACCCGACCGCCCGCGCCGCGGAGCAGGAGGGCGGCTCCGGCCGCCTGACCGCACCAATGCCGGGCACCGTCGTCCGCGTGCTGGTCGAACCCGGCCAGACGGTGGAGGCGGGCGCCCCGCTGATGCTGCTGGAAGCGATGAAGATGGAGCACACCATCAAGGCCCCCGCCGCCGGCACGGTCAGCGCCGTCAACTTCGCGGCGGGCGATCAGGTGTCCGAAGGCGTGGATCTGCTGGTCCTCGACGTGGCGGAGGGATGAGCATGCGCCTGCCGAAAAGCGTCCGCATGGTGGAGGTCGGCCCGCGCGACGGCCTCCAGAACGAGAAGCAGATCGTCCCGACGGCGGTGAAGATCGGTCTGGTCGACCGGCTGACCGACGCCGGGCTGACCGCCATCGAGGCCGGCAGCTTCGTGTCGCCCAAATGGGTTCCGCAGATGGCCGACACGCCGGACGTCTTCGCCGGCATCCGGCGCAAGGAGGGGGTGCGCTACGTCGCCCTCACCCCGAACGCCAAGGGGCTGGAGGGTGCGCTCGCCGCCCGCGCCGACGAGGTGGCGGTCTTCGCCGCCGCGTCGGAGAGCTTCAGCCAGAAGAACATCAACTGCTCCATCGCCGAAAGCCTGGACCGCTTCGTTCCGGTTCTGGAGCAGGCGAAGGCCCAAGGCGTGCCGGTGCGCGGCTACGTCTCCTGCGTGCTCGGATGCCCCTACGAGGGGGAGATCGCGCCTGCGGCGGTGGCCGAGGTGGCGGGGCGGCTGTTCGCCATGGGCTGCTACGAGGTCTCGCTCGGCGACACCATCGGCACCGGCACGCCGTCCAAGGCCCAGGCGATGATCGCGGCGGTGGCGGAGCGCGTGCCGATGGAGCGCTTGGCGGTGCATTTCCACGACACCTACGGTCAGGCGCTCGCCAACATCCTGGCGACGCTGGAGATGGGCGTGGCGGTGGTGGACAGCTCGGTCGCCGGGCTGGGCGGCTGCCCCTACGCCAAGGGGGCGTCGGGCAACGTGGCGAGCGAGGATGTCCTCTACATGCTGAACGGGCTGGGCGTCGGGACGGGGGTGGACCTCGACCGGCTGGTGGCGGCTGGCGCTTATATCAGCGATGCCATCGCCCGCCCGACCGCCTCGAAGGTCGCCCGCGCGCGGGGATGTGCGTAAAACACGGGGAAAGAGGGAAGGGAAGGGCGCCATGAGCTTCACGAACCTGCTGGTGCATGTGGACGACAGCGACCGCTGCGGGGAGCGGCTGACCGTCGCCCTGACCCTGGCGCAGAAGCATGGCGCCACGCTGACCGGCCTGTTCGCGCAGAGCGACAGCTCCGGCGCCGGCATCGTCACGCGCAAGGCCGGCCCGGCGCTGACCCAGGCGGCGCAGCGGGCGCGGGAGCTGTTCGAGGAGAAGGCCCGCGAGGCCGGGGTGACCACCCGCTGGTGGCAGCTCAGCCACGGTGAATACGGCCATGTCATTGCCGAGACGGTGATCTGCTCGCGCTACGTCGACCTCGCCGTCTTCGGCCAGCACGACCCGGAGGACAGCCGCGTCCCGGCGGACCTGCTCGAAGAGGTGGTGCTGAATGCCGGGCGCCCGATCCTGGTCGTGCCGCACAGCGGCAGCTACCCGCAGCTCGCCGACCGCCCGGTGATCGCCTGGAACGGCAGCCGCGAGGCCACCCGCGCCGTCAATGACGCGCTGCCGCTGCTGAAGCAGGCGAGTTCCGTGCTCCTGCTCGCCTTCCACACCCAGCCGCGGGCGGAGGGGGGCGGCAACGTCCCGCAAGTCGATATCCTGGAGCATCTGGCGAGCCACGGCGTGACGGCCATACAGGAACGCATGACCATCGCCAGCATGACCCCCATGGACGCCGTGCTGTCGCGCGCGTCCGACCATGGCGCCGATCTTCTGGTGATGGGCGGCTTCGGCGGCTATGGCGGCTCGCTGTTCCCGCTGTTCGGGCGGGGCAGCAACACCCGCCAGATCCTGCGCCAGATGACCCTTCCCGTTCTGTTGTCGCATTGACCGACGTTGTTCGCACGAAACAAGGAAAGAAGAAGAAATGGCTGACGAGATGGCTCGCGATCCGCGCGAGGTGATGGAGTACGACGTCCTTGTCGTCGGAGCCGGCCCGTCGGGCCTGAGCGCGGCCATCCGCCTGAAACAGCTCGCCAACGAGGCGGGGCAGGAACTGTCGGTCTGCGTCGTCGAGAAGGGCTCGGAGGTCGGTGCCCACCTGCTCTCCGGCGCGGTGTTCGAGCCGCACGCGCTGGACGAGCTGATCCCGGACTGGAAGGACAAGGGCGCGCCCCTGACCACCCCGGCGCGCGAGGACCGCTTCCTCTTCCTCACCGAGACCAAGGCGCTGAAGTCGCCCTTCGCCCCGCCGCAGATGCACAATCACGGCAACTACATCATCAGCCTCGGCAACCTCGCCCGCTGGATGGCCGGGCAGGCCGAGGAGCTGGGCGTCGAAATCTACCCCGGCTTCGCCGCGGCGGAGGTGCTCTACGACGACAGCGGTGCGGTCAAGGGCATCGCCACCGGCGACATGGGCATCGGCAAGGACGGCGAGAAGACCGCCAACTACACGCCGGGCATGGAGCTGCACGCCAAGCAGACCATCTTCGCCGAGGGCTGCCGCGGCTCGCTGACCAAGACGCTGTTCGAGCGCTTCGACCTGCGCCGCGACGCCGATCCCCAGACCTACGGCATCGGCATCAAGGAGCTGTGGGAGGTCGATCCCGCCAAGTCGCAGCCCGGCCTGATCGTCCACACCATCGGCTGGCCGATGGACCCCAAGACCTACGGCGGCTCCTGGCTCTACCATATGGAGGGCAACCTGGTGTCGGTCGGCTTCGTGGTCGGGCTGGACTACGAAAACCCGCACCTGTCGCCGTTCGAGGAGTTCCAGCGCTACAAGACCCACCCGGCGATCCGTCCGACCTTCGAGGGCGGGCGGCGCATCGCCTATGGCGCGCGGGCGCTCAGCGAAGGCGGCTTCCAGTCGATCCCCAAGCTGACCTTCCCCGGCGGTGTGATCGTCGGCGACGCGGCGGGCTTCCTCAACGTGCCCAAGATCAAGGGCAACCACACCGCGATGAAGTCGGGCATGCTGGCGGCCGAAGCGGTGCATGAGCTGCTCTCCGCCGAGGCTCCGGCGCGCGAGGCGGTGGCCTATCCGGAGAAGCTGAAGGCGTCCTGGGTGTGGTCGGAGTTGCACGCGGTGCGCAACATCCGCCCCGGCTTCCAGAAGGGTCTGTGGGCGGGTCTGGCCAACGCCGCCTACGAGACGGCGACCAAGGGCAAGTCGCCGTGGACGCTGCACCACCGGCACGGCGACCACGAGACGCTGAAGAAGGCGTCGGAGATGCCGAAGATCGCCTATCCCAAGCCGGACGGCGTGGTGTCGTTCGACCGTCTGTCCTCGGTGTACCTGTCGAACACCAACCACGAGGAGGACCAGCCGGCGCACCTGACGCTGAAGGACGCGTCGGTGCCGATCGCGGTCAATCTGGCGCTCTACGACGCGCCGGAGACGCGCTACTGCCCGGCGGGCGTCTACGAGATCGTGCGGGCGGAGGACGGCAGCGACCCGCGCCTGCAGATCAACGCGCAGAACTGCGTGCACTGCAAGACCTGCGACATCAAGGACCCCACCCAGAACATCAACTGGGTCGTCCCGGAGGGCGGCGGAGGCCCGAACTATCCCGGCGGGATGTGACGCCTCAACCCTCTCCCCTCTGGAGAGGGTGGCCCGGAGGGCCGGTGAGGGGGATGAGCGATTTGAAGCGTCCGGCATAAGCGCAACCCCCTCACCCTAACCCTCTCCCCAGAGGGGAGAGGGGACTTCAATAACGTTATCAGGGAGAGAGCGCGATGCAGATCAACGGTCAGGCCGCCATCGTCACCGGTGGCGCCTCCGGCATGGGGGCGGAAACCGCGCGCCATCTGGCGAAGCTGGGCGCCAAGGTCACCGTGCTCGACATGAACGAGGCGGCGGTCAAGCAGGTGGCCGAGGAGATCGGCGGCCTGGGGCTGCTCTGCGACGTGTCGAGCGCGGAGTCTGCGGAGAAGGCCGTGGCCGAGGCCCGCGCGGCCCATGGCCCGGCCCGCATCGCGGTGAACTGCGCGGGCGTCGCCCCGGCCAAGCGGATCGTCGGGCGCGACGGTCCGATGGCGCTGGACGACTTCCGCAAGGTCATCGAGGTCAACCTGATCGGCACCTTCAACATGCTGCGCCTTGCCGCCGCGGACATGGGCACGCTCGACCCGCTGGAATCGGGGGAGCGCGGGGTGATCGTCAACACCGCTTCCGTCGCCGCCTATGAGGGCCAGATCGGGCAGGCCGCCTACGCCTCGTCGAAGGGCGGCATCGTCGCCCTGACGATCTGCGCCGCCCGCGATCTGGCGCGCAGCGGCGTGCGCGTCATGACCATCGCGCCCGGCCTGATCGGCACGCCGATGCTGCTGAACATGCCGCAGGAGGTGCAGGACAGCCTCGCCGCCACGGTGCCCTTCCCGAAGCGCTTCGGCCAGCCCTCCGAATACGCCCGCCTCGTGCAGCACATCCTGGAGAACGAGATGCTGAACGGCGAGGTGATCCGGCTGGACGGCGCCATCCGCATGGCGCCACAGTAAGGCCCTTACCGGCTCTTCTCCGCGCTGCGGAACAGCGTGGAGAAGAGCCGGGCAAGGCGGTCCTCCGGCTGCAGCCGGTCGCCGTTGGCGGTGAGGATGGCGCAGACCACCCGGCCATCGGCGGTGATGCCGGCGGCCGACAGGTTGAGCACGCCGACCTCCGAACCACCCTTGTAGCCGGTCCACCGCCAACCCTCGACCGCCACCAGCGGCTCGGGAGAGCCGTTCAGCGCCGGAGCGTCTCGCAGTTCCAGCAGCAGGCCGCACAGCTCCCGCGCGGTCAGATACCATTCGGCGTCCCGCCACGTCGCCCTGGGCAGCAGGTCGGACGGGGAGGGCAGGGAAACTCCCGCCAATTCGTCGAGGATGACGCGCCGCTCCTCCGGCGTGCCGGCGCCATAGGCGGTGCGCTTGGCCTCGGCACCCTTCGCGGCCAGCCGGAACAGGGCGCCGGTGGTCAGGAAGGGGCATGGCCCGACGCCGTCCCACCGCGTCCTTCGGTGCGATCGTCTGTGCCTGGGCGGGCAGAACGAGGAGGCCGGCACCGATCAGGATCGCCAGACAGGCGGGGAGGGCGCGCCATGAAAATCGACACCGGGACAGCGAAACCACCATCGCCCTTTCCCCTTTTCTCCGCACCGCGTCTGCAGATGCAGCGAAAAGGGGGAAAGGACAACCAATGGGCGATCAGCGCCGCTGTCCGTCCGGACCAGTTCCGCCTCAATCGTCCCAAATCGGCAGGGTGCCGAGCTGCGCGTTCGTCAGCGCGGTCGTCAGGGTCCGCCCGTCGTCGCGAAGCTGGTCCAGCCCGACGATCACCTCCTTGTCGCCGATCCCCACGCCATGCTCCACATCCACCACGACGGCGACCGGCTGCCCGGAGGCGTCCATCAGCACCTCCTCCACCTCGCCGATCTTCGTGCCGTCCGGTCCCAGCACATCCATGTCGTCCAGCTGCCCGACCGTCCGCTTGAGGGACGGCACCATGACGTTGTCGTCCTTCACCTCCCGATAGGCGTTGGCCGGGTTGGCGATGGCGGCGCTCTGCTGGGCGAGCGAGGGTCCGGCCGCGACCATGACGAGGGCGACCGCCGTTGCGGAAAGGAGCTTTCTCATCGCGTTTGCTCTCCTGCTGCTGACCGTGCAACAACATGGGGTCGCCAGCACGGTTCCATCCGACCCGCCGGTGCACATCGTCCGATTGCACAGGAACCGCCAATGCTCCGCTTTGCCACGACCATGCTGCTGGTGGCCTTGTCCGGCTTCGGCGTCCAACCCGCGCAGGCGCAAAGCGTGACGGCCGAAACCGTGAAGGAGGCCCGCAAGGTGGAGTCTTTTGACCTGCGCGCCGACCGGATGGGCCAGGATTACCGGGTCTTTCTCGTCCGCCCCGCGGAAGCGCCGCCACCGGGCGGCTATCCGGTCATCTACCTCCTGGACGGCAACGCGACCGTGCCGATGATGGAAAAGGTCATCGGTCCGAATCCGCCGGAGCCCTACGGTTCTGCGGTGATCGTCGGAATCGGCTATCCGATCGACGGGCCGTTCGACATCCTCCGCCGCTACCGCGACCTGACCCCACCGACCCCGCCGGAGTTCATTCCACCGTCGCGGGACGGAACCTCCGTCATCGAAACCGGCGGGCGCGACGATTTCCTGACCTTCGTCGAGACGCAGGTGATTCCGGCGGTCGAAACGCGCCTGCCCATCGACCCGCAGCGCCGGACCCTGTTCGGCCATTCGCTGGGCGGGCTGTTCTCCCTCTACGTTCTCTACACCAAGGGGGACCTGTTCCAGACCTACGTCGCGGCCGACCCGGCGATCTGGTGGAGCGGGCAGGCCATCCTGAGAGAGCAGGCGGCGTTCCTTGAGCGGTCGAAGGGCAAGGGCGTGCCGCCCGGCACGGCGCTGCTGATCGAGACGTCCGGGAAGCTGGTGGAACGTCCGTTGCCGCCGGCGGACGCCAAGCGGCTGAAGCGCCTGCGCTCCGGGCAGACGGGGAGGGAGGTCGCGGCCACCCTGGCGACGGTTCCGGGTTTGCGACTCGCCTTCCATGACTTCGCCGAGGAAAGCCATGGCTCCATGCTGCCGCTGGCCGTGGCCGACACCCTGCGCTTCGCATTCGGGCGAAGCCCGGACTGATTTGGGAAGCGGCGCAGTCGCGCAGCCACCGGGCGATCTTCCGAATTGCCCTGCGCTCCCCACATGTGAACCCCACATGTGAACCGGCGTCCGCATGACGCGGGCAGTCAGACGAGGGGAGCGGATTCCTTGACCGTGCAGTCGATCTTCATGCCCGAGCCCATCTACCGGTACATGCTTGACGCTTCCCTGCGCGAGACCGCCATCCAGGCGAAGCTGCGCGCCGAGACGGCCACAATGACCGAGGCCCATTACCAGATCGCACCGGAGGAAGGGCAACTTCTGGCGTTCCTGGTGGAAATGATCGGCGCGCGCCGAACCTTGGACATCGGGACCTTCACCGGATACAGCGCGCTGACGGTGGCGCTGGCCCTGCCGGAGGATGGCCGGGTCGTCAGCCTCGACATCAACGAGCAGTGGACGGCCCAGGCCCGCGCGATCTGGTCCGAGGCCAAGGTCGCGGGCAAGATCGACCTGCGCATCGGACCGGCGTTGGGCAGTCTCGACAAACTCATCGCGGAAGGCGCGGGCGATTCGTTCGACTTCGCCTTCATCGACGCCGACAAGGAAAACTACGACGCCTATTACGAGCGGAGCCTGCGCCTCGTGAGGCGCGGCGGCCTGATCGTGGTGGACAACACCTTGTGGCGCGGGCGAGTCGCCGACCCCGATGATCGCAAGCACAAGACCGAGGCCATTCGCGCCTTCAACGCGGCCCGTCTGAACGACGGGAGGGTTGCCCTGTGCATGCTGCCGGTGGGGGACGGCGTGACCCTCCTGCGGCGGCGCTGAGCGGTCGGCGGCCCAGCCGGGGCGGAAAGCGGATGCACGATGCCAAAGTCGGCGCGTCGCAACACGCCCTGCTCCCGCATGAGCGCATAAATTCCATAAGGTACGTTATGGAAAATAAGCTGAAGAAAGCCGTGACAACATCACTTCGACGACGATCCTTATGGAGACATCCTAAATTTTGCTCTATTCCATAAGAGGTATCGCCCACACCCGATCTCACCGCGGCGATGTTGATGGTCGATCGCACATGATGTCAGGTTCGGGCCTCTCTTCCGTCCATAGCTTCGCCCTCACACCGATGCGGAGGCGAAAGAGCTTCGGTTTTCTGACCGCCGGCCTGCTGGCGGCGATGGTCTGCGGCCCGTTCGCCGATCCGTCCCAGGCCGCGGACCAACCGCATCTCTCCACCGTCACCACGCTGCGCAAGGACGCGGACGGGCAAGCGGTCAAGATGCTGCAATTCGGCGTCTACCGGACGGAAGCCGACGCCTGGGTTGCCTGGAAAGCGATCGTCCGGCGCCAGCCGGACATGGTCGCCGATCTCGTTCCCCGAGTCTCCCAGCAACGGCCCGACCTTCCCGATTCCGGTTTCGTCCTGCGGGCCGCGCCCCTGCCTGACCTCGACCCCAACTTCGTCTGCCGCCGGATCGTCGGCGGCGGCGGCAGTTGCCTCGTGGTGGACGCCGCCGAACAACCGGCCGCCGCCCCCACCGCCGCACCGGAGGACAACGACCACAACGGCGTCGTCACCTACAGCCCGGACCAGAGCCGGGAAATGCAGGAGATCGAGCGGCAGGCGTCCCGTCTGTCGCGAATCGCCGCCATCGTCCCCGGCAACGAAGCGCGGGTCGACATTGGGGCGCTGAAGGCCAGCCGCTGGAACCTCTGCTCCCTGACCTTCGACGACGGGCCGCACCCGGCCGTGACCCCGCGCATCCTCGACATCCTGCGCGGCGAGGGAGTCCGGGCGACCTTCTTCCCGATCGGCAACGTCGCGGTCCGCCACCCACGGATCATCCAGCGAATCGTCCAGGAGGGACACGAGGTCGGCAACCACAGCCTGACCCACCCGAACATGCGCACCCTGAGCACCGAGGCCCAACGCGCGCAGATCGCGGAAACGAATCGCATCCTGGCCCAGGCCGGCGCCGACCCGGTGCTGTTCCGTCCGCCCGCCGGGCGCTGGAACAGCGACACGCTGACCGCCGTCGACCAGGAAAAGATGAGCCCGGCGCTGTGGAACGTCGACACGCGCGACTGGTTCACCCGCGACGCCGGCAAGATCATGGCGCAGCTTGAAGCCACCGGCACCATCGGCAGCGTCGTCCTGATGCACACCACCTACAACGCGACGGCGGAAGCCCTCCCCCGCGCCATCGGCCTGCTGCGCACGCGCGGCTGCCGCTTCGTCACCCTGTCGGAATGGATCACCAGCCTGAACAGCCTCGCCACGCCGCGCATCGCGCAGCGCTGAGGCCGGGGTAAACAGGGTGAAATGCACCCGCTGCCCCCCTCCCGGATGTCGGGAAAGGGGCGGTTCGGAACGGATGCGCGATCAGGCGACGTTCTTGGCGCGGCCGCGGCGGGCCGGCTTGGCCGGAGCGGCGGCCTTCTTGCCGAGACCGATCGACTTGGCGAAGGCGGAACGCTGCTCCGCATAGTTCGGGGCGGTCATCGGATAATCCGCGGGCAGGCCCCACTTGCGACGGTATTCATCCGGAGTCATGCCATAGGCCGTGCGCAGATAGCGCTTCAGCATCTTCAGCTTCTTGCCGTCCTCAAGGCAAACGATGTAGTCCGGCATCACCGACTTCTTCACCGGCACGGCAGGACGCAGTTCCACCGCCTCCGGCTCCACCGGACGGCCCGTGCCCGACAGACTTTGATGGACGATCCGGATGAGGTTCGGAAGATCATTCACCGCGATCTGGTTCGAGCGGACATAAGACGCAACGATCTTACCCGTCATGGCGACCAGATCGGTGGCCGAATTCTCAGAACCGTCGGTGTCGCTGCTTTGCATGTCAGTTTCCTTCGAGAACGAATGATCCAGAACGGAGGATGGGCAAAGTGATGCGCAAAGCGCAAGCCTGTGCATCAGGTTTAACATGCAAATGTGTAATGTGTTTCATGCAGGACACGCGGACAGGCCGTCCAGTCGAACGGAAATAGTAGGCTCCGGTGATGAAATCGCTGCCCGTTCAGGCGGCGGAACGCGCGCGCTTTATCAGGTCGGCGTACCAGCGGGCGGAGGCTTTCGGCGTGCGTTTCTGCGATTCGAAGTCGACATGGACGATGCCGAAACGGTTGCCGTAACCGCTTCCCCACTCGAAATTATCGAGAAGCGACCAGACGAAGTAACCGCGCACATCCGCTCCGCCGCGAATCGCCTCGTGCATTGAGGCGTTATAGAGCCGCAGATAGTTGATTCGGTGCTGGTCGTCGATGACTCCCGATTCGTCCGGCGAATCGCTGCCGCCGCAGCCGTTTTCCGTAATGACGATGGGCATGCGGTAGCGGCGGGTGATCTCCATCAGTTCGTCACGAAACGCGTCGGGGAAAACCGCCCATCCGACGCCGTATGTCGGCGAATCGGGCGGTGCGTCTCCCCAGCCATAGCCCCAGGTGGTGTCGGGGTTTACGCGGGCGAAGATCGGGCCGTAATGGTTCAGCCCGAACCAGTCCATGGGCCGGCAGATCCGCGCCATATCGCCCGCCTGGAGATAAGGCTCGATGGCGCGGGCGACCCGCGGCGGGTAGTGGCCGAGCAACTGCGGGTCGCAGAAGGTCAGATTCCAATGCTCGTCCAGCAGGGCGGCGGCTTCCGCGTTCTCCGGCCGTCCGCCCTCCGGCAGCACCCGCTGGCGGTTGTGCACCGCCCCGATGGATGCGCCGGGAACCAGGGCGCGAATCGCGTCCACTCCGGCCCCATGGGCAAGATTGACATGGTGGATGGCACGCAGATGCTGGTCGCGGTCGGTGATGCCGGGGGCCGCCCAAGGAATGGCGTAACCGAACAGGGTGAAGACGGAGAACTCGTTGAAGGTGATCCAGCGTTTCACCCGGTCGCCGTAGCGCCGCGCCAGCAGCGTCGTGTAATCGGCGTACCAGCCGGCGCTGTCCCGGTCCGCCCAGCCGCCGCGGTCCTGCAGGGCTTGTGGCAGGTCCCAGTGATAGACGCACAGCCAGGGCTCGATTCCGGCCTCCAGCACCGTGTCGATCAGGCGGTCGTAGAAATCCAGACCCGGCTGGTTGACCGCTCCCCGTCCCCGCGGCAGCACCCTGGGCCACGCCACGGAGAACCGGTAGGCGCCGACTCCGATGTCCCGCATCAGCGCGACGTCCTCGGCGTAGCGGTGGTAATGGTCGCAGGCGACGTCGCCGCTGTCGCCGTTCACCACCCCGCCCGCCGTGCGGCAGCGCGTGTCCCAGATGCTGGGGCCTCGCCCGTCCACCGCCGCAGCGCCCTCGATCTGATAGGCGGAGGTGGAGACGCCCCAAACAAAATCCTTCGGCAGGCTCGTCATCGCCGTCTCCGTCCGCACCAATCACCCGTACCCATACTACCTTTGGCGGAATGGTCAAGAAACAGGCATAATGTCGAACGAACGGCTCGACGGAGCGGTCGCTTCTTGAAACCCAAAGCTGTGGAACGGCAAGCGATGCCTCCTCTCACCTCCGACTTTCCCAACGGCTTCCTGTGGGGAACCTCGACGTCGGCGTTCCAGGTCGAGGGAGCCGCGGCCGAGGACGGACGTGCGCCCAGCATCTGGGACAGCTTCTGCCGTCTGAAGGGCCGGGTGGACAACGGCGACACCGGCGACGTCGCCTGCGACCACTACCACCGCTACGCCGAGGACGTCGCGCTGATGCGGGACATCGGGGTCGGCGCCTACCGGTTCTCGATCTCCTGGCCGCGCGTCCTGCCGCGCGGGCGCGGGGTGCTGAACGAGGCCGGGCTGGACTTCTACGACCGCCTGATCGACCGGCTTCTGGAGGCCGGGATCGAGCCCTGGGCCTGCCTGTACCATTGGGACCTGCCGCAGGCCTTGCAGGACCGCGGCGGCTGGGCAAACCGGGACAGCGCCGGCTGGTACGCCGACTACGCCGTGCTCTGCGCCCGCCGCTTCGGCGACCGGGTGACGCGCTGGGCGACCTTCAACGAGTTCTCCGTCTTCACCCTGTTCGGCTACGCGCTGGGCTGGGGCGCGCCCAGCGTGTCCGACCGCGGGGAGCATCTGAAGGTCATCCATCACACGAACCTCGCCCACGGGGCCGGCGTGGACGTGCTGCGCGATCTGGTGCCGGGCGCCTCCATCGGGGCGGTGCACAGCTTTCAGCCCTGCCGACCCGCCGACCCGTCGCCCGAAAACGTCGAGGCGGCGGCCCTGTTCGACGAGTTGTGGAACCTGTGCTTCCCCGACGCGCAGATCTTGGGTCGCTACCCGCCACGCATCGCCCGCGCCATCGAACCTTACGTCCAGGCGGGCGACATGGCGCGGATCTGCCGGCCCGTGGACTGGTTCGGCATGAACCACTACGCTCCCCTCTTCGCCCAGGCCGAGCCGGGCGCCGTTTGGGGTTGCGGCTTCGGCGCCCCGCCGGAGGGCATGCCGCGCACCGACATCGGCTGGCCGCTCCAGCCCAGCGCCTTCCACGAAGCCCTGATGCAGGCCACCGCGCGCTACCGCCTGCCGATCTACGTGACGGAGAACGGCTACGGCACCAAGGCGCCGGAGGCCCCGGACGCGCAGGGGATCGTGATGGACCGGGAGCGGCTGAACTATTTGCAGGCCTGCATCGGCGAGATGGCCCGCGCGCTGAAGGACGGGGCCGACGTGCGCGGCTATTTCGTGTGGTCGCTGCTCGACAACTTCGAATGGGGTGGCGGCTACGGCACGCGGTTCGGCATCGTCCATGTGGACTTCGAAACGCAGACGCGCACGCCGAAGGAATCCGCCAAATGGTACGCGGCACTGATCGGCGGGGCGCTGGCCGGTCAAACCGCCGCCGCGCCGGGGACGGGCAGGTTCGCCGGCCGCTCCTGAATCTCCTCGCCCGTGTAGACCGGACAATTCCGGCACACGCCGGGCAGGGCCGCCTCGTCGCCGGCCATCATGGCAAGCCTCACCGCCCGGTAGCGCTCACCGTTCCAGATGTCTTCGAGGGAGCCCTGCCTCAAGTTGCCCATGACCTCGATGCCGGAGATGTCGTAGCAGCAGAGCGTCACATCGCCGTTGGGACGGATCACCGATTCCGTGAAAGGCGCACCGCAGAATCCGCGGCGCCGTCCGGGATTGACGTCGACCGTCAGCGCCTCCTCCTCTCCCGTCTGCGTCCAGCCCGGCCATTTGTAGGCGTAGTTCGTGGCGATCGGCAGACCGGGAAAATCCTCGATCAGAAAGGACGGAGTCGCAGCGGTCGGCGGGTCCCCCGGGCGGCGCAGGACGTTGTTGGAGATGATCAACTGCACGCCGGCGGGTTCCAGGTATCGGCGCATCAGGTCCAGGTTCCGGCGCACCGTCGGATAGTGGGAGCCCCGGCGGATGGCGTCGTTCTCCTCCGGCGAGCGGCCGTCGATCGACACATAGATCTTTTCCACCCCGCAACCCGCCAGGGCGCGGCATCGCTCTTCGGTCGCCAGCATGGCGTTGGTGACGAAATGGATCTGATTGATCGACGTCTCGTCCCTCAAACGCCGGATCATGGATTCCAGTTGGGGATTCATCAGCGGCTCCCCTCCCAGATACATGACGCAACTGACCAGCGCCTCTATTCCCTGGAGATCCCGCAGGATGTGCTCGAACAGGTCCGCCTTCAGCAAACGGCGGTCGGTGCTGTGGTAGGCCACACCGGTGGTGCAGTGACGGCAACGCAGGTTGCATGCGCTGGAGGACTCGAGGCGGACCCTCATCGGCAGCATGGCCGTTCCGTCGCTCCCCTGCCCGCTCCAGCCATTGAGGGCGACGGCGGCGGCTCGCCGGTAGTCATCGACATCGATGCAGCGGAGCACCAGCCGGTGCAGAGCCATTTTGGCTCCCAGCCTCACGGTCGCGTCCGCGGAATTGACCAGGGTGTGCAGGAGGGTGGTGGCCTCCTCGATGCGGCCGACCTCGGACAAGGCGAGGCCATGTTCGTAGACGAGGGGCTCCTGCCGGGGGTCCAGCCGGAGAGCACGGCCATGGGTCCGTTCGGCGGCGACGGTGTCCCCCTGCCCCGCCTCGGCACGGCCGAGCGCCGTCAGCATGGCAGGGCGATGGGGTTCGAGAGCGACCGCGGCCCGCGCCTGGAGCGCGGCCCCCGAGGCGTCTCCGATGCGGTTGAGCACCCCCGCCAGATTGAGACGGCTGTTTGCCGCAAGCGGCTGCTGAACGACCGCCATCCGATAGGCCACCGCGGCCTCCAGCGACCGCTCCGCCTGGACCAGGGCGTTGCCGTGGTTGAAGTGGCACTCGGGAAAGACCGGCCGCAGCACCGTCGCGCGGCGATAGGAGTCGAGCGCCTTCTCAAGATCGCCCGCTTGCCGCAACGCACCGCCGAGGACATGCAGCGCCTCCGCCGATCCGGGATTGGCCGCGACCGCACAGGACAGGCGCGCGCAGGCCGCCTCGGCGGCCCCCGACTGCAAAGCGACCAGCCCCCACAGCCGCAGCGTGTCCGCATGGTCCGGCACCGCGTGCAGCACGGTGCGGTAAGCCGTATCCGCTTCCGGCAGGCGTCCCTGCTGATGCAGCGCCACCGCCTGCCGGAAGCTCACGGAAAAATCCTGCATGACCCCAGCCCCCTGCACCTGCGTCCCCATCGAGTCGTCGCGGCTCAAGGAAGCGCTCCCACGACGGGAAATGCAATCCCATGGATCACGCTTCGGGGAGATGGTTGAGCACGATGGATTCCCTGGGATAGAAACATCCATCACCCCGACGAACCAGGGACGTTCTCCATGAGTGCGCCAGTTCCTTCCGATACGCTCCTGGCGAACGCGATGGCTCTGCACCGGACCGGCAACCTTGCCGGCGCCGAACCGCTGTACCGCACCCTCCTGGAACGGCATCCCGACCATCCCGATGCGCTGCATCTCCTCGGGGTGCTGCGGAGCCAGGCCGGCGATCCGGCGGAGGGAGCTTCCCTGATCGCCGGGGCCATCGCCCGCCGCGGCAACGTCGCCGCCTACCACGCCAACCTCGCGCTTGCACTGAAGGCGCTTGGGCGCTTCGACGAGGCGGAGGCGGCGCTGCGGAGCGCCATCGCCCTGGCTCCGGGAGTGGGGCCGCTCGTCGCGCTGGGGGGCGTGCGGCGGGCCGGCGGTCGCCATGCCGAGGCGCTGGCCGTCTATTGCGCCGCCCAGACCATCGATCCGGGTGACGGTGCCGCACAGGAGGGGATCGCCCATGCCGTCTCTGAACTCGCCAGGATGGACTCCGGCAAGCCGGCCTCGGCCCTGACGGCCTACCGCCGGGCCTTCCGGCTCCGCCCCGCCGCGCCCTTCGCGGCTTACAATCTCGCCCTGACGCTTCAGAAGGCCGGGGAAACCGGGGCCGCCATTCCGGTTTTCCAGGCGGCGGCGGCCCTCGACCCGGCCGAGCCGGCGGTGTTGTCCGGGCTCGGGCTGGCCCTGCTCTCGGTGAGGTGCGGCGACCGGGCCGCCGCGATTCGCGCGCCGGCAATCCTCGCTCGGGTGGTCCGGCTGCGCCCCCGCGACGCGCAAGACCGCTTCCATCTGGCCGAGGCCGCCCAGGCGGCGGGGGATGCCGACCGCGCCGCGACGGCCTACAAGGACACGGCGGCCCTGCGCCCGACGGACTACACGGCGTGGGAGAACGCCGCCCTTCTCGACGCGCGCGGCCACCGTCTGGCCGCCCTCGCCGCCCATGCCGGCGGGCTGATGGCCGCGGCGCGAGCGAAGCATCTGTTCTGGAAGGCGCCCGTCTACATCGCCATGCATGTGGCGAACGACCGGATCGCGGCGGGACGCCCGGACGCCGCCAAGCAGGCGCTCGACCACTTCCGTCAGGCCGCGGCGGACGAGAACCGGGACCTGCTGCCCTGGATCGATTTCCTGCGCGGCTCGCTGCTCCTGCGCATGCCGGGGGACGAGGCGGCGGGTGACGAAGCGGCAGAGAACAAGGCGGCAGGCCGGGCCGTGCTGAAGACGCTGGTCCCCGCCCTGCCCTTTCTGCGCCACGTCACCTTCGGCGACGATTTCGACGCCCTCTGCCGGTCGGTTTCGCCAGAGGAACGCGCGGACCACCGGGCCGGCTTCCAGTCGGAACCAGCTACCGAAGGTGCGGGACCGTTGCTGTTCGCCGCCTGTGACGACCGCTACCTGCGCCTGTTCGCGGCCCCTCTTCTGCTGACGGTGGACGCCTTCTGCGGCGAGGGGCAGCGGGTCCACCTCCACATCGCGGACCCCGACCCGGACATCGCGGAAGTCGTCGCCGGCCTGCGGGCGCCGCTGCGGCGCTGCCGCCTCACCGTCAGCACCGAGCGGACGCCGCCGGATCTCGATCCGGCAAGCCGGTGCACCCTCTACACCTGCCTGCGCCTGATGAGGGCGCCGGACGTGATGGACCTCCACGGGCATCCGCCGCTGGTCATGATCGACATCGACGCCCTGCTGCCGATCGACCCGCGACGCCTCGTCGACGCCATGGCGCCGGAAGAGGAGGCGATGCTCATCCATCGGCCGGACAGCCTGGACTATCTCTACAACACCATCAGCAACGGCCTGATCGTGCTGCGCCCGAGCGATGCCATGCTGGAGGTCCTGGAGCGCACGGCCACCGTCCTCCTGCATTGGCAGCGGCAGCGCAGCATGGCCTATTTCCTCGACCAGATGGCGCTGATCCAGGGGTTCGCGGATGTGGAGCGCCGGCGCGGCGCGGTCGGCATCCTGCCGATCGAGGAGCTGGGCCGCCGCCTTGGCGTGTCCAACGTCTTCCTGCCCTTTTTCGACGAGAAGCACCGCGCCGGTTTCACCGAACAGATGTCCGCGCTGACGGCCAGCATCCATGAGGAAACGCGGACCGCGGGCCGCTCCGAGGAGGAGCGTCGCGCCGCCTTGACCGACTTGGTGCGCCGGCTTCAGGCCGCGACGCCCACGCCGCGGTAGAAGGCCCCCTACTCCGCCACCGCCGCAACTCTCCGGTCCCCGCAGGTCTCCTCGCGCATGCGGACGGTGTCGCCCACCCGTTCAAGCACCAGCTTGCGGCGGTGATGCGCCTCCAGGCCGGGGTGGCTGCCGATGGTGATCAGGGTGGCGTCGGGGAACTCGCTGTCGACCAGACGCAGCATGGCCTCCTCGGTTCGCGGGTCCAGGCTGCCGGTGGCATCCTCCAGGAAGATCCAGTCGGGGCGGCGGATCAGCAGGCGGGCGAAGCCCAGCAACTGCTGCTCCGGCACCGCCAGAACCTCGTCCCAGCTGTCCGGCTCGTCCAGCCGCGTCCGCAGATGGCCGAGGCCGACCCGCTCCAGCGCCTCCGCCGCCGTGGCATCGCCCACCGTCTCCGCCCCCAGGGGGTAGCTGAGAGCGGCGCGCAGCGTGTCGTGCGGCAGGTAGGGGCGTTCGGCCATGAAGAACACGCGGGTGAGCGACGGCAGGACGATGCGTCCCCCGCCCCAGGGCCAGACCCGCGCCACCGCCCGGAACAGCCGCACCGCCGCCGCCGGATCGCCAACGATCAGCAGCCGCTCGCCGGGGCGGATCTCCAGGTCGAACGGCTCCACCACCCGGCGCCCATCCGGTTCGGCGATGGACAGCCCGTGGAAGCTCAGGCAATGCTCGCCGTCGCTGCGCTCCACCGCAATGCGCTCGGTCCCTTCCCCGTCGATCTCGCGGTCCAGACGCTGGAGCGCCTCGTGCAGGCCCAGCACGCGCTCCACCGACGCCTTCCATTCCGCCGCGCGGGCGAGGTTGTCGATCGGCCAGGACAGGGCGCCCACCGTCTGCTGGAAGGCCTGCGCCGTCTGCATCAGCACGCCGAGCGAGATGGCCCCGGCGATGTAACTGGGCGAGGCGACGAGGATCGGAAAGACGGCGGACAGCACCGAATAGGCGGCGCTGAAGACCATCATGTTGGAGAGCGCGTGCGTCTGGCCGTTCCAGCCGCGCTGCACCCCGCCGAACAGCACGCCCAGGCGTTGACGCTCCCCCGACTCCCCGTGAAGAAGCGCCACGTCCTGCGCGTTCTCGCGCACGCGGGCAAGCCCGAAGCGGAAGGAAGCCTCGTGCCCCTGCCGCCGGTTCACCGCCCTCACCAGCGGCTTTCCCATCAGCAGGGCGATGCTCGTGCCGACGGCCGCGTAGACCAGCGCGATGTAGAGCAGATAGCCCGGCACATGGACGGTGCTTCCGGCCAGCGTCACCTCCGGCGCGCCGGACAGCCGCCACAGGATGTTGGTGAAGCTGATCAGCAGCAGCGCGCAGTAGGACAGCGACAGGACGAGGTCGATCGCCGCCTCGGTCGCGATGCGGATGTCCTCGGCGATGCGGCCGTCCGGGTTGTCGTGGTCGCCGGACAGGTAGGTCACCTGATGCTGCCGCCCGCGCGTCAGCCAGTCGCCCAGCAGTTTCTGCGTCAGCCACGTGCGCCAGCCCAGCTGCAGGCAGCGCTTCACCCGCAGATGCAGGATGGTGTTGACGATGTTGAACAGGATGATGCCGCCCGCCGCCGCGATCATCAGCACGAAGCGGTCCATGGAGCGCTGCTCCAGCGCGTCGAACAGATGCTGGCTCCACAGGTTCAGCAGGATGGGAACCACCACCTGCCCGACCGTCAGGAGCCCCAGCGCCCCGGCGAGAAGCCACACCGTCCAGGTCCGCCCGCCCGAGCGGGAAGCCCCTGACCAGAAGCCACCGGCAAGATGAAGGAAACGGCGGGTGAAGCCGGACCGGTCCGGCGTCCTGGACGCGATCGACATGGCCCTTCCACCCCCTGGGCTTGAAGCAAGACCTCCTTTACCCTAACGAACAGTTTATTACCAACAGCTTGCCCCGCAGCGCACCAAAGGATTGGTGCGCCGCCACAAAGTCATAGCCGGTCACGGCGTGGCGGCGACCCCGTCCATCACCGGCAGGGCGGGCGGGTTGGCCCAGGCGGTGCGGGAATCGATCTCCACTTCGAAATCGGAAAAGATGGTGCGTCCGTACAGGCCATGGCCGCGGTCCGGAATGTCGGTGAAAAGATGGAGCACCATCGGACCCGACCAGGGCGCCGCCAGGGCCGCCAACAGGTCGAGCGGACGGCGCGGCTCCTCCAGCACCATCCAGCCGCTGGAGGCGAGGATGCCCTGCTCCCGTTCCGCCTCGTCCACCGTTAGCGACGACGGTGCCACCACCAGCTTGCAGGCGATGGCGGTGCGGCAGCGCGGGTCGTCGATCACCGCCCGTGCCCGCACCGCCACGGCGCCCGGAACCTCGTCCAGCGGGATGTGGGCCGCCGTGACGACGCCATGGAGCGGGTGGAGCAGGACGCGCCCACCACGCAGCAGGCCGAACCAGGGGAAGGTCGCCTCGAACTCGCGGCCCTTGCGCAGTTGCGCCAGCACCGGCTGGGTGAGCGGCCAGACCATATGCTCCGGCGCGGGATGCAGCGCCAGATGCGCCGCCGCGCCATACTCCAGCCCCGGCAGCCCGCCCCACAGCCGCAGTGCCAGCATGGCTGGCTGCCCGACGGCACGGGCCGGCGGCGCGACGGCGTATTCGTCGAGCAGACCGGCCTGGGCCAGCGACAGGCGCGGCGCCTCCGTCACCACCCCGATGGCGCTGATCCGCAGGTCGAGAAGCCGATCCATCCGGGTGGAGGCGGCGGACAGGCGCAGCGACAGCCAGCCGGACCGCAGATCACCAAAGGACAACCTCCATTCCGCAAGGGACTCGCCGGATTCCACCCCGGTCAGGGCAACGGCGAGCACCCCGCTTCCCTTCGGCGCTTGGTC
The DNA here is from genome assembly GCF_000632475.1 of Azospirillum argentinense. Lineage (NCBI taxonomy): Bacteria > Pseudomonadati > Pseudomonadota > Alphaproteobacteria > Rhodospirillales > Azospirillaceae > Azospirillum > Azospirillum argentinense. Next base: position 337,945 of record NZ_CP007795.1, on the reverse strand, counting down.
GAGATGCAGGTCGAGCCCCGCCAGCCCCCGCGCGCCAGCCGGCAGGCGCTGGACGATTTCAGCCGCCCCCGCGGTGTTCCGGCCATGGCGCAGCGGCACCGGCAGCGCTCCCACCGGGCGCGGCGAGGCGAAGACCAGCCGCGGCGGGCTGAGGCGCAGGGCGTCCAGAAGTTCCACCGCCTCCGGTGGCAGGCGGGCGGAGCGGCCCCACTCCTCCCGCAAGGTGGACAGGGTCTGCTGAAGCCCGGCGTTGCGGCGGTGCAGCCCGTCGATTTCCCCGAAAGCCTGCGCCAACAGGCCACGCAGCAGCGTGGACGCATCGCCCGTCATCTGCGGTGGCGCACTGTCCGGCCCGCCGGCCTCCTCCCACCAGCCGAGCAGCCGCTCGGCGTCCCGCCGCGCCGCCTCGTCGCCCGACCACAGCGCCCGGACGGCGGCGGGCGGGATCGCCAGCGCGCGCAACGCCTCGCCCTCCTCCGGCTCGGTGTCCCCGGACAGCAGCAGATAGCCGCCGTCGTGACGGACCAGCCGCAGCAGGCGAAGGGGAACGGTGCCCGCTTCCAGGCCGGTGACGGCGCCGACGACGATGATCTTCGGCGTGCCGTCATAGAGGGAGGCGAACTGGGCCGCAGGGGCGGAGAGCTTCATGACGATGACACCCTTCTCAGGCGGCCGCGGAGGTTTCGGGAAGACACGAGGACAGAGACGCGCAGGCGGTCCAATCGGGATCGGTATCCGGCTCCGCCGCATCCTCCCAGCGCCGCAGCTTGTCCGGTGGGAATCCCAGCGCTTGGCAGAGGCGGAAGGTCCGGGCGTCGAGGGGCACGACGGTCTGGTAGGCGTGCTCGAAGGCGGCGCAGCCGTTGACCGCGTCAGCCAGGGACGGCGCGTCCGGGACGGTGGACGCCCCCAGCAGCGCCCAGCCCGTCACGCCGAGCGCGCGCAGCCGGCCCATCAGCGGATGCGCGCCGCCGTGCCGCACGGTCACGACCAGATCGAAGACGGCCAACGTGCCGACCGCCAGATCCTCCTCCACCGCATCCCAGGGACGCAGCGGCGTGCCCAGATAGGCGTCGCGACCGGTCAGCGGGCGTTCCGGCAGCACCAGCGGCGACGGGTGAGGGATGACCGACGCGAACGCCTCGACCAACGCTGCGGCCAGGGTCAGGTCCCCGCCTCCCAATGCCACCAGATGCGCGTCATAGCCCTTCCCGGACAGCCAACGGGCCATGCGCGCGGCGGTCTCCAGCGCCTCCGCGTCGGCGGGATCGGCCACCAGCGCGGCCAAACGCCGGCCTCCCACAGGGGGAAGCAGGGGCAGCACCGAGGGCAGCCGATGCACCGTCTGGTAGACATCCTCCGGCATGGCGACCCCGGCGCGGTAGCGGTCGATGGGCGCCGCCGCCCAGCCGCCGTTGGACGGCCGCGACCACGCCGCGGCCATCGCCTCGCGCAGCGTGGACAGGGCGGCATCGGCGCCGGCCGGCGGTTGCACCGCGCCGGGCAGCGCCAGGGTGAGGCTCAGCCGAGCCTCGGCGCAGGGCTTCCGGGGGTCCCGCTCCAGCAAAGGGGTGCCCGCCGGCTGGCGCCGAACGAGGTCGAGCAGGGCCGCGGTGGGCAGCATCGCCATCGCCGCCCCGCTGTCCGGCAAGGGAAACGGCGCGTCCGCCTGCAGTCCCACGGGCGCGCCGGACCAGGACAGCGCGCAACCACTCTCCGCCGCCCGCGCCGTCACCGCGGCGCGCACCAGGGTCGCCTGGGCCGCCGCTCGTTCCAGGACCCACAAGGCGCCGCGCACCAGTCGGTGGCGCTTCAGCAATTCGTAAAGGCCCGAGTCCATCACCGCCAGCAGACCGGGGCACTCCCCGTAGCCGGGCCGCTCCGGCGCACGCAAGACGCGGCGCACGAAATCGGCGAGCGGCACGTCCTCCTCGCCCAGCGCGGGGTCGGTGACGCAGCGGACGACGGCGCGGTCGGGCAGGTAAACGGCGTAGCGCCGGCCGACGGCGGCCTCCGCCCGCAGCACGGCCCGGACCACGAACAGCGCGGGGTGGCGCTTCTGGATGTGGGTCAGGATGGGGCGGTAATCGCGCTCGGATTCGGTCAGCATGCTCTCGCCGCGGCGGCGGTAGCCGAAGCCGGTGCCCGGCACATGAACGCCGTGGAAGCCGCGCTCCAGCCCTTGCAGCCAGAACTCCCAATCCTCGCTGCCCTGGCGCATCGCCTCGTCGAAGCGGGCGCCGCTGTCCAGCAGGCGGCGCGACGCCATGCTGCCCGCCTCGCTGACGTTACGGAACAGATGTTCCAGCGGCGAATAGGTACCGGACATGTCGCAGAACTCGAAGAAGCCGAACTTGTCGACGTCCGGATAGGCCCAGCCGACTTCCGGACCCGCCGCCCGCAGCGCGTCCAGCATGCGTTGCAGCAGATGGGGCCGAATGCGGTTATCGGAATCGAGGAAATAGACCGCCTCCAGCGCCGAGAAGGCGTCCAGCGCGAAGGCGATCCCGCTGTTGCGCGCCGCGCTCAGCCCGGCGTTGCGCTTGTGCAGGTGATAGAGCCGCCCCGGATGGGCCGCCGCGAACTCCCGGCACACCCGACCGGTCTCCGGGAAGGGGCAGCCGTCGTTGACCACGACCACGGCGTAGGCGAAGTCCGTGTCCTGGGCGAGCGCGGTGGACAACGCCTCGACCAGCAGGCCCGAATGCTTGTAGGTCGGCACGACGATGGCCGCGCGGACGTCTTCGGCGTCACCGGACCCTGAAGCTGAAGCGGTGTGAGTTCCAACGGAATGCATGGGCGAACGCAGTGGTGACACGACACCGTCGATAGCACCGCTTCCGCTTGACTCCGATGTGACAATTCGGGGACAGGAATGTTTGGGCCGGCAGCCACCCTATGATTGAACTCGGATGATATGAAAAAGACAACGCTGAGTACATCGCAGGCTACTTGTTCGCATTCCTTAAAGTCATCTGGGATGTCCCTTCCTCGGACAGATACTTCTGCGCAAAATCCTTGGATTGGCCCAAAAGCACCTTGTCAAAGGTCCCGGAGTGGAAACCCAGATCCTTTAATTTCTGCCCGGCCGCCTGTTCTTTCGACGTTGCGAAGAAACGCTCATCGCCCCCTTTCAGGGTGTAGGCTTTCATGGGCATGCCGATGCCAGCCAACTGGTCCCAGGAATCCTGCATGTCCTTCAGGTCTGCACTCAGCTTACTCAGCGCAGCCAAGCGGTCTTGAGGGCTCATTCCAGGCCGATCCATGGCGGCGCGCCGGCTTTCCAACTCCGACTCCATGCGATCCGAGATGGCCTTCATGCTCTGCTGGCGCGCCGCTCCGTCAGGGGTGCGCCCGGCCTCGGCGTCCTCCCTCGCGGACTGCCAGAACGCCTTCTTGCGCTCCGATTTCAATGCGGACGACAGCGCGTCGTTAAGTTCGTCCGCCGACAGCGCCCCGCTGGAAACGAGCTTGCCCAGCGACGTCCGATCATCCGCCGACAAGTTCTTGAACAGGTCGAGCGCGTCGCCCTTGAGCGCCGACGCCAGATCGCTGAGATCGACCTTGTCGGTCTTGGAGGAGGCCGGTCCGCTCCCGTCCGTGGCGCCGGCCTTCGCAGCGGCGGGTTTCGCCTGCACGGAGGCCGCGGCGGTGGCCTGGAACAAGGATGCCGAAACGTCGGAAATTCCCATGGCTTCCTCCGGTGATCCTGAACGCAGGGCGTGCGATACCGGACCATCTGCAGCCAATATTGTGAAGAATAAATTAATATGAAATTCTTACTTTTCTAATGATTAGCTCTCGAACCATCAATGATCCAAAATCTTCGTTCCCCGCAAGAGGAGCAGGCTGACGAAGCATCGCTCCGCACAGCCCGCTCTCCTGTTCCTCACGCGAGATCAAGCCGCCCGCTCTTTGCCACCTCGCTCAGGAAGCGGTAGCTGTCCTTGGGCGTGCGGACCAGCGTGTCATAGTCGACGCGAACGATGCCGAACCGCTTCGACAGGCCGAAGGCCCATTCGAAATTGTCCAGCAGGCTCCAGCACAGATAGCCTTTCACGTTGCAGCCATCGGCCAGGGCGCGGCCGACCGACGCCACATGGTCACGCAGGAAGGCCACGCGCTCCGCATCGTGCACCTGCCCGTCCGGCGTCACCACGTCGTCATAGGCCGCACCATTCTCCGCAACGAAGACGGCGGGATTGCCGTAGTCGCGCCTGAACTCCATCAGCAGGTCGTAGAGCCCGTCGGGCTGGACCGGCCAAGCCATGGCGGTCCAGCGGTCGCAATGGGCATCGCCCCACCACACGTCGAACGGATGGCCCGTCTCGTGCTTCATGGTCATGCGCGAGTAGTAGTTGATGCCCAGCAGATCGATGGGGAAACGGATCGCCTCCTCGTCGCCGGGCAGCACGAAGTCCTTCATCCGCTCGGCCATCAGTTCCGGGATCTTGCCGCGCATCACGCCGTCCAGGGCCACCCGGTTCCACACCGCGTCCCAGCGGGCCGCCGCCGCGACGTCCTCCGGCCGGTCACTCTCGGCCCGGCAGGGCTGGAGGTTGATGACGGTGCCGAACGTCAGGCCGGAATGCTCCGCCGACAGGGCGCGGAGCGCCGCCCCTTGCGCCAGATTCTGGTGGTGCAGCGCGCGAAGGATGCCCGTCTCGCCCAGCTTGTGGCCGGGCGCGTGCTCGCCCGTGCCGTAGCCGTGGGTGGCGACCACGTTCGGCTCGTTCAGCATCATCCAGTCCTTCACCCGGTCGGCCAGCCGGGCGGCGGCGACGCGGGCGTAGTCGGCGAAGGGGCCGACGATCTCTCGGCCCTGCCAGCCCCCGCGGTCTTCCAGTGGCTGCGGCAGGTCCCAATGGTACAGGCAGGCCATCGGTCGGATGCCGGCGGCCAACAGCCCGTCCACGAGCCGGTCGTAGAAGTCGAGCCCCGCCGCGTTCACCGCCCCCGTCCCGCTCGGCAGGATGCGCGGCCAGGCGATGGAGAAGCGGTAGGCGTTGAAGCCCGCGTCCTTCAGCAGGGCGATGTCCTCCGCCCAGCGGTGGTAATGGTCGCAGGCGACGGTGGCGCTGCTGCCGTCCTGGATGCGCCCGGCCTCGGTGAAGGTGTCCCACACGCAGGGACCGCGCCCACCCTCGTGAATTGCCCCCTCGATCTGATACGCCGCCGTGGACGCCCCCCACAGGAAGTCCTTGGGAAAAGTGAAGAGTGCCATGACGGGGCCTCCCTTGAAGTGATTATGCTGCGGGCGCACTGTTGCGAGCGCGAAGGGCATGTTGCGCAAGCGAAGAGATCACCACACTTATTCCGACCATCAGGTATAGTCTCTTCGTCTTAACAAGTGTATGCTTCACCCAAGGCGGCTGCCCTGAAAAATCAGCACAGCAGCATTCCCGCCGGCGGGAGGCGTCCCATGGTCATTACCACTCCCAAAACCACCAAGATCGTCTTTCTGGGCGCCGGCAGCGCGGCCTTCGGGCTGAGCATGTACCGCGACCTCTTCACCACGACGGAACTGGCGGGCAGCACCCTGACTCTGGTCGACACGAATCCGGCGGCGCTCGACCGCATGACGGCGCTCGCCCGCCTGCTGAACGCCAAGGGCGATGCCGGCCTGATCATCGAACAGACCACCGACCGCCGCGCCGCCCTGCAAGGCGCGGAATTCGTCGTCAATTCCGTCGCCATCGACCGCAACCGCTTGTGGAAGCTCGATTTCGAGGTGCCGAAGAAGCACGGCATCCGCCACACGCTGGGCGAGAACGGCGGACCCGGCGGCCTGTTCTTCACGCTGCGCACCCTGCCCCTGATCTTCGACTTCGCCCGCGACATCGAGGAGCTGTGCCCGGACGCCCAGTTCATCAACCTGTCGAATCCGGAAAGCCGCGTCGTTCTCGGCCTCGGCAAATACACCAAGATCAAGACGCTGGGGCTGTGCCACGGCATCTTCCTGGCGCGCTGGTTCATCTGCCAGATTCTCGGCATGGCCGAAAAGGACGTGGAGGTCTGGGGGGCCGGGCTGAACCACTTCCAATGGCTGATGCACATCCGCGACAAGGCGAGCGGACGCGACCTCTACCCGCTGCTGCGCGAGCGGGAGAAGACCCACGACCCGGCCTTCACACCGCTGACCCGCCGCCTGTTCACCAGCTTCGGCCTGTGGCCGACCTGCAGCGACGATCATATGGGCGAATACCTTCCCTACGGCTGGGAAGGCGGGGAGCATGGATTCGACTTTGCGGAGGACGAGCGCGGGCGCGGCATCCTCAACGCGCTGATGGACGGAACGATCGCCGGAACGACGCCGGTGCCCGACGACTGGACGCAGCCATCCTGGGGCGAGCGGGCGGTGCAGGTCATCGCCGGGGTTCTGCACAACCAGAAGCGCTTTATTGAATCGGGGATCGTCTACAATCAGGGCGCCATCCCCAACCTGCCGCCCGATCTGGCGGTGGAGGTGCCGCTGCTGGCCGACGCGGCGGGCGTTCACCCGGTCTCGCTCGGCCCCCTGCCCGACCCGATCGCCAAACTGCTGCACGTCCAGGCGAGCGTGCAGCAACTGTCCGTCGAAGCGGCGGTCCACGCCTCGAAGGACTTGGCGCTCCAGGCTCTGCTGATCGACCCGGTGGTGAATTCCACCGACGCCGCCGTGAAGATCCTGGACGAGCTGTGGGAGGCGAACCGGCCCTACATCCGTCCCTGTGTGTAGGAACGCGCAGGGCCGGTGCGGGTCAATGGGCCGGTTCGGTGTCCGACGCGGCCGGCTTGCGGCGGCCGCGCGGAGCGACCGGCTTTACCGCTTCCGCCTTCACGGCTTCCGCTTTCACGGCCTTGCCGCGGGGCGGCTTCGCCACCTTCGGGGCCGCCGGAACCGGAACCGCGACCGGGGTTTCGGCTGAGGACTCGTTTGCCGCGGCCGGCTCGGCCTTGGTCTTGCGGGCGCGCGGCTTCTTGGGCGCGACGGCCTCCTCGACCACATCGACCACGGCGTTCAGGCCGACGCCCAGCAGTTCGGTCGCCGCCGTCTTGGTCCGGCGGACCGCCTTCTTCACGACGCCCGCGGCGGCGTCCTTGACGGCCGCGACCATGGCGACCGGTTCCGCCGTGGCGACCGTCCGGTCCTCGGCTTCGATCTCGGCGCAGGCCTGCGCCCAATGCTCTTCCCCCCGTCCCTCCGGTCGTCCGGCGCGCTCCCAGATCTCATAGGCGCGGTGGCGGATGCGGTCCTCACGATCGCCTTGCATTCTTCCGTCTCCAAGTGGGCTTTGGTCCAAGTGGGCTTGGCCGCAGAAACATCGACGCTCGAGGAAAACGGCGTCCTGCGCCCGTGGGTTCCCGTTTTAGTGCCCGGTTTATGTGACGATAAACGTACACAAAGAAAGCGTGCCTTAGTTCATAGGAAATTCATAGGCCCATTGCTTGTCCGGCCTCGACACACAGCGGACGGTGATAGACCATGCGTTGGTCGCGCCCCACCCGCACCGGCGCCGGCCCGGCTTGCGGTCCGCATAGAACCCTTCGCCGGGTTGAAGCGGGCCGGCCGGCCCAATTAACTTTGGGTGAAACGTCTTGGCAGGGGGCCGTTTGCGGCCCAGAGCCGTCACGGAAGGCAACGAGTTCAGCGCATGTCCCTTGATCCCTTGCTTCAAGCCAACCGTATCCTGACCGAAGCCATCAGCAACTACCTCCAATCCTCGAACGAGCTTGCCGCAGCGGCGGAGCGGGCGACGGCGGCCAGCGCCGGACGCGACGCGACCACCCGGCGGCTGGCCTTCCAGGAATTGTCGGAGCGCGGGAATCAGGCGCGCTTCGCCAAGAAGCACCTGACCGACACGGTGCGCCGCCTGCGGTCCACCCTGCCCCCGGCCCAGATCGAGGCGGTTGCGGCGAAGCTCGACGGGCGCGAGAGCGCCGAGAGCGCGCTGACGCTGGTGCGCACGATCCTGACCGAGAAGGTCTGGTCGGCGGCCTGACAGCCCCGTCGCTTTTTGCCCTGCCCCTTTCGCCCTGCGGCGCTCCGGCCCGGGCGATTCCGCTTTACGACCGGTTGGACGGCCCCCGAATGCGGGAAGACCGTTCAACCGGTGTTGGTCGTTGGCCGCTATGCCCACCTAGATCCGGACGACTCATTTGACATCGTAGGGTGCAGGGGCCAGTGTCTGACTGCTAAAGATTATCACAAGCGCGGGATCGGCGCCGCCGTTCCGCAGATTGGATCGCAAGGGTGCAGGACGTCTCCAAGGCGATGATCGCCCGCCTGGTCGGCTTCGACACGGTTTCGCGCCGTTCCAACATGGCGCTGATCGACTGGGTTCGGGACCATCTCGCCGGATACGGCGTGGAAAGCCGGCTGGTGCCCAGCCCGGACGGCGCCAAGGCGAACCTGTTCGCGACCATCGGCCCGATGACCGAAGGCGGCGTGGTGCTGTCGGCCCACACCGACGTCGTCCCGGTGGACGGACAACCCTGGGACACCGATCCCTTCACCCTGGTCGAACGCGACGGGCGCCTCTATGGGCGCGGCACCGCCGACATGAAGAGCTTCCCCGCGGTGGCGCTGGCCCTGCTGCCGGACATTCTGGAGGCCGGGCTGAAACGGCCGCTGCATCTGGCGCTGTCGTACGACGAGGAGGTCGGCTGCATCGGCGCGCCGGCCATGATCGCCCGCATCGCCGATGAGTTGCCGCGCCCCAGCGCCGTCATCGTCGGCGAGCCGACCTCGATGGGGGTTGTTCTGGCCCACAAGGGCTGCTACGTGCTGCGCACCACGGTCACCGGGCACGAGGTCCATTCGTCCCAGATCGACCGCGGGGTCAGCGCCGTGATGACCGCGGCGCGGCTCGTCAATCTCGTGGGTGACATGGCGGCGGAGAACGCCGCCGCCGCGGAGCCCGCCTGCGGCTTCGACCCGCCCTTCACCACGCTGCAGGTCGGCACCATCGAAGGCGGCACGGCGGCCAACATCACCGCACGCCACTGTTCCTTCGTCTGGGACATCCGTCCGCTGCCCGGCGACGACTGGACGCGCTACCGCGACCGGTTCGAAGCGGAATGCGAGCGGCTGCGCGCCGTCATGCGGCGGATCAGCCTGGACTGCGACATCCGCACCGAGCAGCTTGCCGGCGTGCCGGGGCTGGCGCCGGAGCCGGACGGGCCGGCGGCCCAGCTCTGCCACGCCCTGACCGGACGCAACGACACCGGAATGGTCTCCTTCGCGGCGGAGGCCGGGCAGTTCCAGGAGGCCGGCTTGTCCACCGTGCTCTGCGGGCCGGGCTCCATCGATCAGGCGCACCAGCCCAACGAGTACATCGACGTCGCCCAGGTGACGGCCTGCGAAGGCTTCCTCCGGGATCTCGTCCGCCGGCTGGCGGCCTGACCTGCAAACGGGTGCGGCGGAGCGTCGCGCCGGACCACAATACAGACGGCCTCTTTATTCGGACCGCGATCAATGGAAGGAACCAATTGTTGGATCGTCGGCGCTTTGTTGCTGAATTGCCTAGAGCACTCCCAATTTGGCCTATGCCGTTGTCGGGGGAGACTTTGACGGCATTCCTGTCGCACTGTGCCCGGGGGCGCCGGTGCACCGGCGTGTCCATGAAAACGGGAGCGTCGGTGCATGGTTGATCTGAGCGACCTCGAGCGCGACGCGCTGACCGAGCTGGTGAACATGGGCGTCGGCCGTGCCGCGACCAACCTCAGCCGCATGGTCGCCGATCAGGTCCTGCTGTCGGTTCCCTCGATCGAGATCGTCAGCCGCAACGACGCCGCCGGCCTTCTGGCCGCGCGCGAGAAAATGAGCCTCGTCGCGGTCGAGCAGCGTTTCGACGGGTCCTTTTCCGGCCGCGCCCTGTTGATCTTCCCCGAGACCAACAGCCTGGAGCTGGCCCGCGCCGTCCTTGGCAGCGAGCTGAGCCTGGAGGAAATCGTCGATCTGGAGCAGGACGCGCTTGCGGAGATCGGCAACATCATCCTCAATGGTTGCCTGGTCGTGATGGCCAACACGTTGAAGGACAATCTGGACATCTCGCTGCCCAGCGTGTTGCGCGGTGACAGCGACCGCATCTTCCAAAGCAACGGGCCCAACCCCGACGAGCTGGTGATGTTCCTCTACATCGACTTCCTGATCCGCAGCCGGAGCATTCGCGGCTACATCGCGTTGCTCATGGGACTGTCGTCTCTGGAGTCGCTGAAGGGACTGATCCATGGATTCATCGACCGCATCGCCTCCGGAACGCCCGATGGAACCGACCGAGTTTAAACGCATGCCCTGGCTGGACGGCCTTCTCGACGCGATGGACGCCGGCATCGTCGTGCTGGACCGCCATGGCCGCGTGCAGTTCTGGAACCGCTGGATGGAAAGGGCGTCGGGCACCCCCGAGCCCGACATCCACGGGCGGGAACTGGTGGAGGCCCTGCCGTCCCTGCGCGACACGCGGCTGCACAACGCGGTGCGCGACGTGCTGGAAACCGGGGCGCCCAGTGTCCTGTCCCACACGCTGAACCCGGTGCTGTTCCCGCTGCGCTGCGCCGACGGGCGGCGGATGGTCCACAACGTGCTGATCCGTCCCTTCACCGTCGCCAACGCCTCCTACTGCCTGATCCAGGTGACCGACGTCACCGCCGTGGTCAACCGGGAGCGGGTCCTGCGCGAGCAGCGCGACGCGCGCTACCGCGCCATCGTGGACACCGCCCCCGACGCCATCGTCACCACCGACACGCGCGGCGTCGTGCAATGGGCCAACGGCGCCGCGGCCCTGCAGTTCGGCTTCCAGTCCAACGAGCTGATGGGCCAACATGTCAGCCTGTTCCTCGCCGAAGGCTCCCCCGACTGGTCCGGCCTGCTGGAACGCGACCCGGCCGGGCGGCCGGCTCCCGTGGAACTGATCGGGCGCAAGCGCGACGGCACCCGCATCGACCTGGAGGTTTCGCTGGCCCGCTGGGAGTCGGAGGGGCGGAGCTTCATCACCGGCGTCCTGCGCGACATCACCGAGCGCCGCCGCACCCGCGAGGAGCTGAAGGCCAACGCGCTCGCCATGCGCCAACTCGCCGAGCAGACCAAGGCCACGCTCGACGCGCTGCCGGCGCACATCGCCGTTCTCGACCATGGCGGGCACATCATCTCGGTCAACAAGGCCTGGTCGGAAAGCGGGCCGCAGGCCGGCTTCCTCGGCGACGGCTCGGCGATCGGCGACGACTATCTGGAGGCCTGCGCCGCCACCCGCAGCGGGGCGGAGCATGCCGACGCGCTGATCGAGGGGCTGCGCGGCCTGCTGCGCGGCGGGTCGCCGGTGTCCATCGAATATCCGGGCCTGTCCGACGCCGGTCCGCGCTGGTACCGCTGCCTCTCCGCGCCGATGGCCGCCGGCCCCTTCGGCGGTGCGGTGCTGATGCACATCGACGTCACCGAGATCAAGTCGATGGAAGCGGCGCTGCGCAAGCTGGTGGGCCAGAAGTCCACCCTGCTGCGCGAAGTGAACCACCGGGTGAAGAACAGCCTCCAGCTCGTGTCCAGCCTGCTCACGCTCCAGACCATGAGCCTGCCGGGCGCCGCCGAGCGGGTCCATTTCCAGGACGCCCGCAGCCGCATCGACGCCATCGCGCGGGTGCACAGCCGGCTCTACCAGACCGAACAGTTCCAGACCATCGAGTTCGGCAGTTACCTGAACGAGCTGTGCGCCGACCTGTCCCGCGCGTCGGGCGGCGACACGCTGGGCTCCATCGAGGTGCGGGCCGAGCGCGTCGACCTGCCCATCGATCAGGCGGCACCGCTGGGGCTGATCGCCAACGAACTGATCACCAACGCCATCAAGCACCGCGGGTCCACGCCCGCCAACGTCCTGGTGTCGCTCGACCGGGCCGGCGACTTGCTGGCTCTGACCGTGACCGATCAGGGACCCGGCCTTCCCGCCGGGTTCGACATGCGCCGGTCGCGCAGCCTCGGCATGCGCTTGATCACCAGCCTGACCGGCCAGGTCGGGGCGACGGTCGCGCTGATGCCGGTGGAACGGGGCACCTCCTTCCGCATCGCGCTGACCATGCCGGAAGTACGCGGCCCCATCCTGGAAGACAGCGCGGCGGAGTGGAACGGATGAAGATCCTACTCGTCGAGGACGAGGTCCTCATCGCCATGGAGCAGAGCTTCTATCTGGAATCCGCCGGGCACGAGGTGCACGGGCCGGCCTCCACCAGCGAAAAGGCGCTGATCCTGGCGCAGGAGGTCAAGCCGGACTTGGCCCTGGTGGACATCCATCTCGCCCAGGGCTCCAGCGGCATCGACGCGGCCCGCCGGATGACCGCGCTGGGCATCCCCTGCCTGTTCGTCACCTCCTACCGCGAGGAGGTGGAGCCGACGCGCGAATACGGGGTTGGCTGCCTGCCCAAGCCCTTCTCGCAGACCTCGCTGGTCTCCGCGGTCGAGGTGGTCAGCGCCATCCTGGCCGGGCGGACGCCCACCAAGGTCCCCGACACGATGGAGCTGTTCTCCTAAAGCGAACTTCCGTTCGCTTTAGACTCATATCGCCTCATTCGCCGGCGGGCTCCGGTCGCATGTGCGACCGGGACCGCCGCGGTCCAAAGCGGATTGCAATCCGCTTTAAGCGCCGTCCGTCACCGGCGCGGGAGACGAAAACCGTTCACGCGCTACCGCTTGCCCAGCACCGGCATCACCCAGCCCTTCAGGAAGGCGTCCTCCGGCGGCACCGCGACCGGCTTGCCTGCCGCCAGCAGCACCTGAAGCAAGGCGGTGTGCAGGGCGGTGCAGCCGCCGAGGTCCAGCCGGGGCTGTGACACGGCACACAGCCATTCGGCCAGCGGGATTGCCTCTTCCACCGTGCAGGCGCCCTCGAAACGGGCGGTGCGGTCTTCGAAACGAATGGGCATCACACCAGTTCCCGCAGGTTGAGGGCGAGCAGAAGGCGCCCGTCGCCGAGCACCGCAGTGCCGGCGTAGCCGCGCAACCGGGCGAGCAGCCCGGTCATCGGCTTCAGAACCACCTCGGCGCGCTCCCGGAAGGCATCCACGACCAGCGCCATCGGCTGCCCGCCGAGGTCCAGCAGAAGCACCGCCTCCCCGCTGCGTTCCCGCTCGTCCTCCGGCAGGTTGAGCAGGCGGCGCAGCCGCAGAAGCGGCACCACCGCGTCCTGGACGACGACGCTCTCCGCGTGCTTCATGCGGCGGATCGCGCCGTGGGGAACGCGCTGCATGCCGGTGACCAGCGTGACCGGAAAACCATAGAGCGCGCCGGCCGTCTCCACCGTCACCAGCCGGGTGACCATCATCGTCAGCGGCAGGATGAGACGGAAGCGCGTCCCGACGCCGGGGGTCGAGGCGACGTCTACCCGTCCTCCCGCCTGTTCCACCGCGCTGCGCACGGCGTCCATCCCCACCCCGCGGCCCGACAGATCCGACACGGTGTCCGAGGTGCTGAGTCCCGGCAGGAGGATCAGGCGCAGCGCCTCGGCCTCGGTCAGGGCCGCCGCCTGCTCCGCGGTCAGGGTGCCCTGGGCCACCGCCTTGCGGCGCACCGCCGCGGCGTCGATGCCCGCCCCGTCGTCGGAGACCTCCACCACCACGCCGCCGCTGTCCTGAAAGGCCTGGACGCGGAGCGCCGCCACCTCCGGCTTGCCAGCGGCGCGGCGGCGCTCCGGCGGCTCGACGCCATGGTCCAGGGCGTTGCGGACGAGGTGCAGCAGCGGTTCGCCCAGGATGTCGAGAATGTCCTTGTCGGCCTCCGTCTCGCCGCCGGAGAGGTGCAGCTCGACCGGCTTGCCGAGCCGCCGCGCGGTGTCGCGGACCAGCCGGGGCAGCGGGTCGAAGACGCGCGACAGCGGCAGCAGCCGCAGCCGCAGCACCGCGTCCTGCAGGTCGCCGACGATGGAATCGATGCGGCCATGGGCTTCCTTGATGCCCTGGGCCAGCGCGTCGGCGCTCCGCCCCTCCTGCGCCTCGCGCGCGAGATAGGGCAGGCTTCCCTTGGCGACGACCAGTTCGCCGACCAGCGCCATCAGCCGGTCCATGCGCTCCGCGTCCACCCGCAGCGCCCGCCGCGCCGAGGCGGCCGGAGCGGCGGGCTCCGCCGGCGCCGCAGCCGGGCCGTCCGCCAAGGACACGAGGCATCGGATGAGCGCGTCCGTCGGGCCTTCGGCAGCGCGGTCCAACACCACTCCCTCTGAATCCCGTCCCTCGGCGGTGAGGATGTTGCGCACCGCCCGCAGCACCGCCGCCCGGCGGGCCGCAGATTCCTCGTCGCTGCCGGGCAGGCCGAGGATGCGCGACTGCTCCCGCAGCATGGCCGTGGCGAGACTTACCGGAGCGGCGGGGACTGCCGGCTCGGCCGGCGCGGGTATCACGACCGTAGCAAGGGACACCTGATCGGGAACGCCACGGAACAGGCGCGTCACCTCGTCCTTCGGCGCCCCGCTCAGCGCGCGGAAGCGCAGGGTGCAGCGGTAGGGGTCGAGGTCCGTCAGCGGCGGCCACGCCCCGGCGATGCGCAGCAGCAGCAGATCGGGAATGCGGCGGCACAGGTCGAGCGGGTCGTCCCCAGCGAAGAAACAGTCCTCCGCAGGGTCGTAGGCAATGGCGGTGACGGTGCGCCCGCTGGCCTTGGCCCGGTCGGACTCCGTCAGCTCGTCCACCCAGGCGAAGCCGGCGGGCGTACCGCCGCCCGCGGCCTCCGCCGGCCCGCCGAGGGCGGCGCGGAGCCCCGCCTCCTGCTCCTGCGCGCGGGCGTCGGCGCCGTCGGGAAGGGACTGGCTGAACTCCAGCCCATCGACCCACGCCGCGCCGATGTCCAGCAGTTCCAGAAGCCGGTCGGCCAGTTCGCCGCTCATGCTGGCGCGTCCGTCGCGCACGGCCATCAGCGCGTCCTCGCCGGCATGGACCATGCGGGTGAAGGGCGCCATGTCGAACAGCGCGGTGGCGCCCTTCAGCGTGTGCAGCGCGCGGAACAGGTCGTTGATCGCGGCCTTGTCGGTCGGGTCGCGCTCCAGCCGCAGCAGGGCGGCGCCCGCCGCCTCCAGCAACTCCCGCGATTCCAGGACGAACTGCTCGAACAGCGCGCTCATGACCGCCCCTCTTCACCGGCTTGGCGCCGCCCGGTGAGCAGGCGGGCGGCGGCCGTCAGGTCGGCGGGACGCACCGGCTTCACGAAATACCAGTTGGCCCCGGCGAGCAGCGCCTTCTCGCGGTCGCTGTCCTTGGATTCGGTGCTGATCATGATCGCCGGCACGTCGCGCAGGGTCTGCTCCTGCCGCAGGCGGCGCAGCATGGTGTAGCCGTCCATCTTCTGCATGTTGATGTCGACGATCAATAGGTCCGGCGTGGACGCCAGCGCATGCTCCAGCCCGTCGATGCCGTTCACCGCCTCGTCGACCCGAAAGCCGTCGGTTTCCAGAACCTGCCGGGTGTAGGCCCGGACGGTCACGGCGTCGTCCACCACGAGGACTCGGGGTTGGGGGACGCCGGGTTGGAGATTGGGTCGGTCGGTCACCGCACGGCCTCCTTAACTCTGGGGCTTCTGATAGAGGATGGCGTCGGGGAACCGGCGCGGCACGAAAAGCGAGGACATCCGGCTCATGCTTTCCGAATGGCCGAGGCAGATGAACCCGTTGGGCGACAGCGCGTCGTAGAACATCGACGCCGCCTCGCGCCGCCCCAGATCGTCGAAATAGATCAGCAGATTGCGGCAGAAGATGACATCCATGCCACGGAAATTCGCCATCTGCCGCGGATCGGCGATGTTCACCAGCGAGAAGTCGATGGAATCCCGCAACTCCTCCATGATCTGCCAGCTCCGGTCGTCCAGCCGGGTGAAGTATTTGGCGATGAGATCGCGCGGCATCGCCTGAAGCGACCGCTCCTCGTAGACGCCCTCCCGCGCGCGGGCGAGCACTTGGCTGTCGATGTCGGAGGCGTAGAGTTCGATCTCGAACTCGTCCACCCGGCTCCACCGCTCCAGCAGCGTGATGGCGATGGAATAGGGCTCCTCCCCGGTGGCGCAGCCGGCCGACCAGATGCGCACCCGGCTGCCCGGCGCGCGCCCGCGCACCACCTCGTCCAGCGCCTCGTTCACCAGGCAGTCGAGCTGGTAAAGTTCGCGGAAGAAATAGGTCTCGTTCACCGTCATCCGGTTGACGAGAAGCTGCAACTCCTCCCCCGACGCCTGGTACCGCAGCAGATTCAGGTACTGGCGGAAATGCTCCACGCCGACCGCCGCCATCCGCTCCGACACCCGGCGGTCGACGAAATAGCGTTTGGCCTCGGTGAAGGACAGGCCGGTGCGTTCCCGCAAGAACCGGCAGAAGGCGTCGTAATCCGCGGCGTTCAGGCCGGCGGTGTCCCCCTTGTCCGAAGGCCCCTTATCCGAAGGCCCCTTGTCCGAAGGCAGGCTCATTCAGGCTCCGGAAAACAGGCGGCGCGCCGCATCGACGGAAAAAGCGACGAAGGGATCGTCCGGAAAGCGCACGGACAGCCGCTCCACGACTGGCAGAGCCGCGGGATCGCCACTTTCCATCAACGCCTCCACCGCGGACAGGCAGACGTTGACATGCGGGTCGCGGTCGATCACCCCGGCCAGCAGGTCCAGCCGGTCCGGATGGGGCAGCTTGCCCACGAGCTGGGCCGCGAAGATGCGCAGGTCCGAATCCGCGGCGGTCAGCAGCGGCGCGACCTCCGGCATCACCACGGCGGCGGGCATCTGCTGGAGGCTCTCGATCACACCGTTGCGCAGCCCGACGTCCTCGCTCGCCAGATGGGGAAGCAGCGCCGCCGCCGCGGCCGCGGTGCCGGTGCGGACCAGGGCGGTGAGGAGGGTTTCGCGGACGCTCGGGTCCTCCTCGCGCGCCAGCCTCGCGGACAGGGCGGGAACGGCGTCGGGGCGCTCGCCGAGCGCGTGGGCGGCCTGACGCCGCCGGGCCGGGTCGGCGTCCTCCAGCCACGCCAGCGGATCGCCGCCCTCCGCGGCGCCCGCCGGCTTCGCTCCGTCGATCTTCCGGGCCTTCACCAGGGCCATGCCGCCTCCACCACGCCTGTCGCGTTCATTTCATCACCCACCAGCCATCATTGCTGGCCATCATTCGGCGGCCATCACCCACCGCGTCACCTGCTGGGCCACCCGGTCGGACGGCAGCACCATGTCGGCGCCGCCGCGGCGGATCAGCTCCTGCGGCATGCCGAAAACGACGGCGCTGGACTCGGCCTCCGCGATGGTGCGCCCACCCTGGCGGCGCAGTTCCGCCATCGAGACCGCCCCGTCCGACCCCATGCCCGTCAAAAGAACGCCGATCAGCCGTGACGGTGCCACGGCGCGCAGGGCGCTCTCGACCAGCCGATCCACGTTGGGATGCCAGCTCCGCCGCTCGTCCGCCGGGACGGGCTGGGCGCAGAGCCGCCCGCCGCGCCGGACGATCTGCAGGTCGGCGCCGCCGCGCGCGATGCACGCCATCCCCGGCTGGAGCGCGGTGGCCGTCGCGGCCTCCACCACCGTCACGGCGGAGATGGTGTCGAGGCGGCGGGCCAGCGGCCCGGTGAAGCTGGCGGGCATGTGCTGGACCACCACCACCGGCCAGGGAAAATCCGCCGGCAAAAGCGGCAGGATGTCCTCCAGCGTGCGCGGCCCGCCGGTGGACACGCCGATCAGCACCAGCCCCTCACCCGGCCTGCCGCCGTCCTCGTCACCGTCGGCCACGGTCCGCGGCTTGGACAGGGGAGCGTCCGCCAGGAAGTCCTCCCCGACGATGCGCTCGCGCGCCCGGCGCAACCGCTCCCGCAGCCCCAGCACCCGACGCGGGCGCGATCCGGCGGCAGCCCGCACGGTGGCGACCAACTCCTCGGCGATGCCGGCGATGGCGCCGACCCCCGACGGCTTGCGCACAGCCTCCACCGCCCCCAGCCGCAGGGCCTCCAGCGTCACCTCCGCCCCGTCCGCGGTCAGGGCCGAGACCATCACCACCGGCTTGGGATGCTCGATCATGATGCGCTTCAGACAGGCGAGGCCGTCCATGCCGGGCATCGTGACGTCCAGGGTCACCACATCCGGATCGAAGCCGGGCAGCCGTTCCAGCGCCTCCGCCCCGTCGGCGGCGGTCTCCACCGCGAAGCCGGCGGACGAGAGAATGTCGCCGATGCGCCGCCGCATCAGCGCCGAATCATCGACGACCAGGACCTTCAGCATGACGGGACCACCTTCCGATCAGACGGTGGCCAGCAGGTCGGCGAGCTGGTCCATGTCCAGCAATTCCGCCGGATCCATCAGCAGGATCATCCGCCGTTCCGCGGCGCTCTCCAGCGCGCCGATGCGGCGGATCAGCCGGTGCTGGGCCTGCGACACGACGGGGGCCGGCCCGATGGCGCCGTCCGGGATGCGGACGATTCCGGCCATGCCGTCCACCAGCAGCCCGGCGCGGGCCGCCCCCGCGGCGATCACCACCACGCGGCCCCGATCGCCGCCGGCCTCCCGCTCCTCCGGCAGGCGCAGCAGGCGGCGCAGCGCGACCAGCGGCAGGACGCCCCCGCGCAGGGTCGTCACGCTGCTGACGAAGTCCGGCGCGTTGGGCAGCGGGGTCACGGCGTCGGGCTGGCGCAGCACCTCCTGCACAGCCGCGACCGGCAGGCCGTATTCCGCCCCGGCCAGCCGGAACACCACGAAGGCCTCCGCCCGCTCCGCCTCCGCTTCCGTCGCCACAGCCGCCTCTCCTTCGCGCCCTTGGGCATGAATGCCCACCCCGGCGCCACTGCCCGCACCATGACGGAACAGCCGTTCCGCCGACAGGACCGGGATCAGCCGCGCGCCGCCGTCCAGCCGCGCGATGCCGTCCATATCCTCGAACTCCGCCTCCCGCGCCATCAGCGGCGGCACCGGGTCGATCCGTTCGCGGGGAACGCGCAGGATTTCCCGCACATCCTCCACCGCCACACCGACCAGCCCCTCCGCCGTGCGCAGGACGGCCACCTTGCCACGGCCCCGATCCGCCGTGGCATCGAGCGCGGCGTCGAGCCCGAACAGCTCCCGCAGCCCGACCAGGGGAAGCAGCCCGTCGCGCAGCGTCATCATGCCCAGAAGATGAGGGCGGGCGCGGGGGACGCGGATCACCGTCTCGGGAACCGGAACGACCTCCTGCACCGCCGCCACGGGCAACGCGAACTCCTGTTCCGCAACGGTGAGGACGACGAGTTGTTCCTCGTCCTGGCTCACCGCGGCAACGGTCTTCGGCTGGGGCGCCGCGCTGAAATCGGCGCTTCCCGCCGGTCCCCGCCCAAGGTCGGCGAACTGGCGCTCGATCAGCGGGCCAGGGTCGAGGATCAGTGCGCCGTCCCCCGCGGCCCCGTCTCCGGCCAGGATGGCGCCGGCCAGAAGATCGGCGTCGATGGATGGATCCGGCGCCGTCGCGGAATCGGCGATGCGGCCCTCGTCCACGGTGGACAGGCCCGACACGCGGTCCACCAGCAGACCGACCGGCTGGCCGTTGTGACGGAGGATCAGCAGCCGCGCCGCCTTCGTCTCCCCATCACCGGCTCCACCCTCCCCGGCCCCGGCTCCAGCAAGGCCCAGGACCCGGCGCAGCCCGATGACCGGCAGCACGGCGCCGCGCCGCCGGGCCAGTCCTTCCAGGCTGGGCGGCCCCAGCGGGATCGGCACCAGGGAGGGCGGGCGCAGGATTTCCAGCACGCTGTCCAGCGGCAGGGCCAACCCCATGCCGCCGACCGTGAAGAGGACGAAGGAACGCACGCCGTCGCGGCGGATGATCGCGGCCATGGGTCGTCTCCCCGCCGGCCGGTCAGCCGGCCCCTTGCAGTTCTTCGGCCATGGCCGCGATCTCCTCGATGGCGGCGGCCAGTTCCTCGGCTCCCTTGGCCTGCTCCCGCGCGGCCTTGGCCGCTTCGTTGGCCGAGCGGTTGGCCTGGTTGGCCGCGGCGGCGACCTGCTCCACGCCCTTCTGCGCCTCCGCCACGGCGCGCTGCACCTCACCGGCGTTCTCGACGATCTCGCGGCTGCCGGAGGTCACGGTGCGCAGGTCGGCGATGGAGGCGGCGAGGCTGCCGGCGAACTCCTGATGGCGCAGGGACTGGCGCGCCGTCTCGCTCCCGATGTCCTCGATGTCGCGGCGGACTCGCCCGATCTGGTCCTGGATGGCGTGGACGATGTCCTTCACCCGCTCAACATTCTCCGAGCTGTCGCGGGCGAGGTTGCGGATGTCGTTGCTGACGACGGTGAAGCCGCGCCCGAACTCCCCGGCCCGCGCCGCTTCGATGGAGCCGCTGACCGCCAGCATGCCGGTCTGGATGGCGATGATCGAGATGGCGTCGACCACCTTGTCGATGCGTCGACCGATCTGCTCCATGGCGCCGATGCGCTCCACAGTGCGGCGGCTGGCGGCCACCGCCTCGCCCACCCCGGCGGTCAGGGCGCCCACCATGTCCTGCGTCTCGGACAGCAGCGCCTCCAGGCCGACGCAGCGTTGCAGCGCCTCCTCGGCGCGGCTGTGGCCGAGCCGGGCGCTGGCCTCGATCTCCGCGATGGCGCTGCTCGACTGGTGGGTCGCCGCCCCCTGGGCCTGGGCGCCGCGGGAGATCTGGGTGATCGCCGCCATGATCTGGGCGGCGGCGCGGTTGATCTCCTCAATGGCGGCGGAGAGCTGCTCGGCGGCGGAGGCGAGATCACCGGCGGCGCGGTGGACGTCGGTGGTGCCGGTCAGCTCGTCGGCCAGATCGGACAACTGACCGGCGGCCTGCTCGCTCTGGGCCAGCGCCTTGGCCTGCTCGCCGACCGTCTTCAGCGCCTCCTCGCTCGCCGCCGCCTGCTCCTCCGCGGCGGAGGCCACGCTCTCGGCGCCGCGCTGCGCCTCCCGCCCGGCGGAATCGGCTTCCAGCGCGGCCTTGATGGTCTCCTGGGCACCGCGGGCGATGTCCCCCATGCCGTCGCGCACCCGGTCGAGCTGGCCGGCGATCTGGCGGCCCCGCTCCACCTCCGCCTTGGACGCGTCCGCACCGGCCACGATGCTCTCGGCGATGGCACCCACCGCCTTCTGGATCTCCGCGACCATGCGGTTGATCTCGTTGGCGGAGCGTTCGGAGCGCTCGGCGAGGGCCTGCACCTCGTCGGCCACCACGGCGAAGCCGCGCCCGGCGTCGCCTGCGCGCGCGGCCTCGATGGCGGCGTTCAGGGCCAGGAGGTTGGTCTGGTCGGCCATGACCGCCACTCCCTCGACGATGGTGCCGATCTCCGCCGCCTGCCGCTCCAGATCGCGGACCAGGGCGACGGCGGCCTCCTGCCGCGTGGCGGCGCGGACCAGCCCATCGACGGAGGTGAGGATCTGCCCGCTGACCTCCTTCATCAGCGCCTGCAGCGCCTCGATCCGCGACAGCGAGGATTCGGCGTTGCCGCGCGCCCGCCCGATCAGGCTGGCGCTGCGGTCGATCATCCGCTGCGACTGCTGGGTGGCGCTGGCCGCCTCCTCCGCGCCGGCGGCCACCTGCTCCATCGCCTTGCGCAGTTCCTCGGCGGCGGCGGCGGCCTGGGTCACGCCGCTGGCAAGCTCGTTCGCCGCCGCGGCGATGCCTTCCGCGGCCTTGCGCCGCCGGTTCCCGGCGCGGGCGCGCCGCCGCACCTCCGCCGCTCGACGGGTCGACAGGGCGTTATCGGGCTGGCCGGGGAGTGCGGCGTCATCGGGAAGCGCCACCGTGTCCTCGCCGATGTCCGCGTTGCGGGAGGCGTTCGCCGTGTCGATCCGCTTCTTCTTGACCAAAGCCATGATTCAAAACCCCTTGTCCCGCGAGCCCGTGTTTCTCTGGCGGTGGCTCTTGTTGATTGGCTTGCGTTCGTTGCCGGCGGTTGCCCGCCCTCAGGCCAGCACCCGGCCGATGTAGCGCCCGATGGCCGCCTTCAGCTCCATCGCCGATCCGGCGTCGAGCGCCAGAACGACGGTTCCCTCGACGTCGTGGGGCGGCGTCCGGAAGGTGACGTGGAACAGGATGGCCTGCGCCTCCGCCGTCAGGGCGACGCCGCAGCGTTCCAGGAGATCATCCCCCACGCCGCGCAAGACCTGCGGCAGGGTGGTGCCGACCGCGACGCCCAGGAGATTCCCCATGGAGGACAGGCAGCTGTTCAGCACGATGTTGCCAACCTCGGCCAGCACCTCCTCCACCAGCTCCACCGCGTCTTCCTTGGGGACGCCGGGCGGCAGCGCGGCGGCGGCCAGAGGCAGGCCGCTGCGTTCCGGCATCAGCAGAATCGCCGAGCCGAGGAAGGTGCCGGACAGGCACTCCGTCACCGCGATCAGCGCCCCCGGCAGCGCCGACCGAAGCAGGCCGGAGACCCGGTCCCCGGGAACGAGGCTGACCATCGGCACGGAGAGCTCCACCGGCCCGCCGATCATCCGGCTGAGCGCCGTGGACGCCCGGCCAACGCCGATGTTTCCCAGCTCCGTCAGCGCATCATGTTCCAGATCGTCCAGCTCAAACCTCATGGGGATCGGGTCCATCGGCGCGCCGGCCGGACCGTTCCGGTCAACCGGCGCCTCCACCGGCGCCATCAGTGGGCGGCGGCCGGCGCGGCAGGCTGGCGGCGGTGAGGAACCGGGCCATCTGCTCCTCCTCCAGCGGCTTGGGCATGAAGGCGGCACCCAGCGCGCGGATGCCGGACACCACCGAATCCTGGGCGTTGGCCGTGATGATGGCGACGCGGATGTCCGGCTTCGCCTGCAGCAGGCGGGCGGCGGCCTCCAGGCCGTTGTCGCCCGGCATGTTGAAGTCGATTATGGCGATATGGATATCACTTTCGTCGAGTTTTCCATAAAGTTCAGCGCTGTTCGCCGCTTCGATGACCGTCCAATCCGGCTTGTTCCGAAGTATTATGCCGCGGACATGCATGCGGGACAGCTTGCTGTCGTCCACGACGATTACGGTCTTGCTCAACGCCTGTGCTCCGGGAGGAGAGAAAATTTGAATTGTGAAGCGATTATAACCGTCGCCACGCTGCGCGCCAGCATGGATTGAGGTCCGCAATCAGCGTTTTTCGGCGCGCCTCCCCTTGGCCGCCCGTGGTGGCTTTGCTAACAGAAGGTGGGCCAACAGGGTCATGCCGTCCGGGGTTCCGTCCGTGGAAGATTTCATCAGCGCGCTCGTGGTGTTTCTCGTCGTGGTCGATCCGATCGGGCTGGTTCCGATCTATCTCGGCCTCACCCGCGGCTTCGACAGCCGGCGCAAGCGGACCATCGCCCTGCGCGGCCCGCTGATCAGCTTCGCCATCATCGTCTTCTTCGCCTATCTGGGCGAGTTGGTGCTGAGCGCCCTGTCCATCGGCATGCCGGCCTTCCGCATCGCCGGCGGCGCGCTGCTGTTCTGGATTGCCTTCGAAATGCTGTTCCAGCGCCGGGCCGAGCGCAAGGAGCGCACCGCCGACGACGCTCGGACGGAGGAGGAGGCTCACGACCTCGCCGTCTTCCCGCTGGCGATCCCGTTGATCGCCGGGCCGGGCGCCATCACCTCGACACTGCTGCTGATGGACCGCTACGGCGCGACGCTGGGCGGTCAGGGCATGGTTCTGGGAGCCGCCGCGGTCGCCGTGGGCAGCGTCATGGCGCTGCTGGTCGTCGCCGATCTGGTGAACAAACTGCTTGGACGCACGGTGATCCACACGGTCAGCCGCGTTCTGGGTATCGTCCTGGCGGCGCTGGCCGCCCAGACGATCATCGAAGGCATCACCGCCGTTTATCCGCCCCACTGATCTCCGCAAAGGACGCAGCCCCATGGACCGGCACACGCTCAGCAACGGACGCCTCGGCGCCGCGATCAAGGCCGACGGGGCGGAGCTGTGCTCGCTGTCCCTCGACGGGCGGGAGCTGCTCTGGCAGGCCGGTCCGGAATGGCCGCGCCACGCGCCGGTGCTGTTCCCCATCGTCGGCCGGCTGAAGGACGACACGTTGCGCCACCAGGGACGGACCTACCGCATGACGCAGCACGGCTTCGCCCGCGACCGCCGCTTCGCCTGGGAGGAGCACGCGCCTACCCGCTGCCGCCTGTCACTGTCCGACGATGCGCAGACCCGCGCGTTTTATCCCTTCGCCTTCCGTTTGGAGCTGATTTTCGAGCTGGACGCGGACGGGCTGACCATCCGCCACCGCATCACCAATCCAGGCGATGAGACGCTGCCCGCCTCGCTCGGCGTGCATCCGGCCTTCCTCTGGCCGTTGCAGGACGGCGTTCCGAAGGAGGCGCATGAGCTTCTGTTCGAAACCGACGAGCCCGCGGCGATCCGCCGCGTCGAGGGCGGCCTGCTGGCGCCGCGGCCCGAGCCGACGCCCATCGAGGGCCGTCGCTTGGCGCTGAACGAGGGGCTGTTCACGCGGGACGCGGTGATCCTCGACCGACCAGCCAGCCGTTCCGTCCGCTACGGGGCGCCCGGCACCCCGGTCCTCACCGTCTCCTGGGACGGCTTCCGCGAGCTGGGCATCTGGTCAAAACCGGCCGGCGCGCCCTTCCTGTGCATCGAGCCCTGGCACGGCCACGCCTCCCCGGCGGAGTTCGACGGGGAGTTCGCGGACAAGCCGGGGCTGCTGCACATCGCCCCCGGAGCGACGCGGGAGCTGAGCTACCGCATCGCCGTGGGGTAAAGGACCGGCGTTCCGTCAGCCGCGTTTGTTCAGCGGAACGAAGGGGCGGCCCGGATTGCCGGTGTAGAGCTGGCGGGGACGCCCGATCTTCTGCTGCGGGTCCTCGATCATCTCCTGCCACTGGGAAATCCAGCCGACGGTGCGGGCCAGCGCGAACAGCACGGTGAACATGCTGGTCGGGAAGCCCATCGCCTTGAGGATGATGCCGGAATAGAAGTCGACGTTCGGATACAGCTTCTTCTCGACGAAGTAGGGGTCCTCCAGTGCGATCTTCTCCAGCTCCATGGCGATGGCGAGGTGCGGCTCGTCCTTGATGCCCAGCACGTCCAGCACCTCGTAGCAGGTCTGGCGCATGATCTTGGCGCGCGGGTCGTAGTTCTTGTAGACCCGGTGGCCGAAGCCCATCAGGCGGAAGGGATCGTTCTTGTCCTTGGCGCGCTTGATGAATTCGGGGATGCGCTCAACCGAACCGATCTCCTCCAGCATCAGCAGCACGGCCTCGTTGGCGCCGCCGTGGGCCGGCCCCCACAGCGCCGCGATGCCCGAGGCGATGCAGGCGAAGGGGTTGGCGTGCGACGAGCCGGCCAGCCGCACCGTGGAGGTCGAGGCGTTCTGCTCGTGGTCGGCGTGCAGGATGAAGATCTTGTCCATGGCGCGGGCCAGGACCGGATCGACCTTCCAGGTCTCGCACGGCGTCCCAAAGGTCATGTAGAGGAAGTTTTCCGCGTAGCTGAGGTCGTTGCGCGGATACATGAAGGGCTGGCCGACCGAATATTTGTAGGCCATGGCGGCCATCGTCGGCATCTTGGCGATCAGCCGGTGCGCGGCGATCATCCGCTGGCGCGGGTCGAGGATGTCCGTCGAGTCGTGGTAGAAGGCCGACAGGGCGCCGGTCACCCCGCACATCACCGCCATGGGGTGCGCGTCGCGGCGGAACCCGCTGTAGAAGCGGCTCAACTGCTCGTGCACCATGGTGTGGTAGGTGATGGTGCGCTCGAACTCCTCCTTCTGCTGCGGATTCGGCAGCTCGCCGCGCAGCAGCAGGTGGCAGACCTCCAGGTAATCGCAGTTCTCCGCCAGATCCTGGATGGCGTAGCCGCGGTGCAGGAGGATGCCTTCGTCGCCGTCGATGTAGGTGATCGCCGACTCGCAGCTCGCCGTGGAGGTAAAGCCGGGGTCGAAGGTGAAATAGCCGGTTTCGGCGTAGAGCTTGCGCACGTCGATGGCGCGCGGGCCGGTTTCGCCTTCCAGCAGCGGCAGCTTGACGGTTTTTCCGGTCGTGTCGTCGGTGACCGTGATCGTCCCGACCTGCTTGACCTCGCCGCGCCAGACCGGCCGGCCCTTGCTGCTCTCCATCGGCCCCTCCTTATGCACGCGTCATCGGGCGTGACGCTGTTTCGTTGCACGTAGGAGACTGTATGAATGGGGGGTGCCGTCAATAGCACTCCCGATAGATGCCACCCCGCCGGGCATAGGCCGTCAGAAGATCCCTGCCTCCAAGCCGGCGGCCATCAGCAGCCCCAGCTCTTCGCAGGAGGCGGCGAAATCGTCGCGGTACGGGCCGCGGCAGACCAGCGGTTCCTGCACCGGGCGCCAGCGCAGCCCCGTCGCGATGGAGGCGACGGCGCGGCAGGTCCCCGTCCCGTCATGGCCCGCCCGCACGAACAGCGCGTAGGGCAGCCCCTGCGTGCGCTCCAGGCAGGGATAATAGCTGCGGTCGAAGAAATCCTTGAGCGCCCCGCTCATATAGCCCAGATTCTCGGTCGTCCCGAGGATCACGCCCTGCGACTCCAGCACGTCCTCCGGCCCGGCCTCAAGCGGCGGTTTCGCCACCACCTCCACCCCCTGCACCTCCGGCGACCGCGCCCCGCGCAGCACAGCGTCCAGCAACGCCCGCGTGTTGGGCGACGGGCAGTGGGCGACGACGAGGAGGCGCTTGGGCGGCATGATCGTCCTTTCCACGACGACTGTACCAACAACACAGGAGAACGTCCCATGAGCGAAGACGCGCGCCGCTTCGTCGTTATCACGGGTGGCCCCGGCTCCGGGAAAAGCACCCTGATCGACGCGCTGGCCCGCGAAGGCCACGTCCACAGCGTGGAGGCGGGCCGCGCCATCATCCAGGACCAGACGGCCATCGGCGGTTCGGCGCTGCCCTGGATCGACCCGTCGGCCTTCGCGGAGCTGATGCTGTGCTGGGAACTGCGCTCCCTCCGCCTCGCGCGGGAGCAGGCGGGAACGGTCTTCTTCGACCGCGGCATCCCGGACATCCTCGGCTATCTGCGCCTGATGAAGCGCCCGGTTCCCGCGCATATGGAGACGGCGGCTCGCCGCTTCCGCTATCACCGGACCGTCTTCATCGCACCGCCTTGGCCGGAGATTTTCGCGCCGGACGCCGAGCGCCGGCAGACCCTGGCTGAGGCCGCGGCAACCCACGACGCCATGGTCGAGAGCTACGGCGGCCTGGGTTACGAGCTGGTCGAACTGCCCAAGGCTCCGGTGGCGGAGCGGCTGCGCTTCGTCCTGGATCGGCTTGCCGGGTCGGGGCCGCTCAGGCCATGAGTTGGCCGCCGTTCACCTCGATCACCTGCCCGGTGATGTAGCCGCTGAGCACCTCGGACGCCAGGAACAGATAGGCGCCGACGCAGTCCTCCGCCGTGCCCAGCCGGCCCAGCGGGATGCGCGCCGCAGTCGCCGCCAGCTTCTCCGGCGAGGAGTAGCGCTGGTGGAAATCGGTGTCGATGGTGCCGGGCGAGACGGCGTTGACGCGGATGCGGTCCGGCGCCAGCTCCGCCGCCAGGGAGCGGGTGAAGGTCGATACGAAGGCCTTCGACGCGCTGTAGATCGACGAGCCGGGGCTGCCCCCGGTGCGGGCGGAGATGGAGACGGTGTTGACGATGGTCCCGCCCCCAGCGGCCCGCAATGCCGGCAGGGCGCGCCGGCAGGCCACGACGACCGAGCGCAGGTTGAGGTCGATCACCTCGTCCAGGAAATCGTCGCCGACCCGCTCCAGCGGCACCCGCCCGACCATAGTGCCGGCGTTGTTGACGAGGATGTCCAGCCCTCCCAGCGCCTGCACCGCGGCGTCCACCGCCGACTCCACGGCGCGCGGGTCGCGGAAGTCGCCGGTGACAGCGTAGACCTCCGTCCCGCCCGCCGTCAGGGCGAGCGCCAGCCTCGCCGCGGCATCGTTGCCACCAGAACCGTGGAGCGCCACCCGCGCGCCCAGGCTGGCGAAAGCGGTGCCCACCGCCGCCCCGATGCCCCGGCTGCTGCCGGTCACCAGCACGCGCTTGCCGCGCAGGTCCTCGCCCAACAGAGTCATGGCTCGTGCCCCTCAGCGTTCGCGGCGCACGCGGCGCACCGCGTCCAGCCAGCCGTCGTACAGGCGACCCCGCTTGGCCGCATCCATTCGCGGCTCGAACCGGCGGTCGCAGCGCCAGGCGCCGGCCAACGCCGCCTGATCGCGGTAGACCCCGGCCTTCAACCCAGCGAGCCCGGCGGCACCCAGCGCGGTCGTCTCGATCACCGCCGGGCGTTCCACCGGCAGGTCCAGCACATCGGCCAGGAACTGGCACAGCCAGTCGTTCGCCGCCATGCCGCCGTCCACCCGCAGCGCGTCGGAGGTCGCCGTGTGCGCGGCCGACCAGTCGGAAACCATGGCGTCGCGCAGGTCGCGCGTCTGGAAGGCCACAGCCTCCAGCGCGGCGCGGGCGATGTGGGCCGGGCCGGCGTCCAGCGTCAGGCCGAAAATGGCGGCACGGGCCTCGGGGTCCCAGTGGGGGGCGCCCAGTCCAACGAAGGCCGGCACCAGATAGACGCCGTGGCTGTCCGGAACGCGGGTCGCCATGTCGTCGGTCTGCGAGGCGTGGGTGATGATCCCCAGCCCGTCGCGCAGCCACTTGATGGCCGCCCCGGCGATGAAGATGGAGCCCTCCAGCGCGTAGGTCGTCCGCCCGTCCAGCCGGTAAGCGACGGTGGTTAGCATGTTGGAGCGCGATTCCACCGGTTCGTCGCCAGTGTTCAGCAGGGCGAAGCAGCCGGTGCCGTAGGTGGACTTGACCATCCCCGGCTCGAAGCAGGCCTGCCCGAAGGTCGCCGCCTGCTGGTCGCCGGCAATGCCGGTGATCGGGATGGCGCGGCCCAGCAGGTCCGGCTCCGTCGCGCCGAACTCGGCGCTGCTGTCCAGCACCTCCGGCATCATGGCGCGGGGGATGCGGAACAGGGCGAGAAGCTCGTCGTCCCAGTCCTGGCGGTGGATGTCGAAGACCATGCTGCGCGAGGCGTTGGTCGCGTCGGTCGCATGCACCCGCCCACCGGTCAGCCGGTGCAGCAGGAAGCTGTCGATGGTGCCGAAGCACAGTTCGCCCCGCTCCGCCCGCTCCCGCGCGCCGGGGACATGGTCGAGAATCCAGGCGATCTTGGTGGCGGAGAAGTAGGAGTCGATCAGCAGACCGGTCTTGCGCCGCACCAGCGGCCCGCAGCCCTCCTCGACCAGCCTGCGGCAGAGGTCGGACGTGCGGCGGTCCTGCCAGACGATGGCGCGGTGCACCGGCTCGCCCGTGCGGCGGTCCCAGACGACGGTGGTTTCGCGCTGGTTGGTGATGCCGATGGCGGCGATGTCCGCGGCGCTCAGCCCGGCCTCGTCCACGGCCCCCCGCATCACCGCCACGGTGTCGCGCCAGATGTCCTCCGGATCGTGCTCCACCCAGCCGTCGTTCGGATAATGCTGCGCGAACTCGCGCCGGGCCACCCCGGCGGGGACGCCCCGCCGGTCGAAGACGATGGCGCGGGTGGAGGTGGTGCCCTGATCGATGGCGAGGACGTGGCCGGCTTCAGACATGGTCTTTCCTATGGTCTCGTTCGTTCCCTCTCCCCTCTGGGGAGAGGGGTTAGGGTGAGGGGGTTGCGCGTTTGCCGGACGTCCCGCCATGCACATCCCCCCACCCTCCCCTCTCCCCAGAGGGGAGAGGGTTATTTTGTGGGCTATTATACCGTCACTGCGCCATCGCGGCCTTCTTCGGCGGCGAGGCCGGCCAGGACTTGATGAGCTGGTCGTAGTCCACCGTCTCGCCCTTGGGCTTCTCGTTGGACAGCTTGCGCTGCGGCGCGGTGGTGCCGTCCTTCTCGGCCTTGGCGAACCAGAACTCCGCCGACTCTTTCTTGTTCAGCTTCGGCCCGCATTCGCCCTGCACGCCCGACCGCTCCAGACGCTCCATCACCGAATCCTGGGCCGCGGCCAGCGCGTCCATCGCCGCCTGCGGCGTCTTGGCGCCCGACGAGGCATCGCCGATGTTCTGCCACCAGAGCTGCGCCAGCTTCGGGTAATCCGGCACGTTCACGCCGGTCGGCGTCCACTGCACGCGCGCCGGGGAACGGTAGAACTCGACCAGCCCGCCCAGCTTCGGCGCGCGCTCGGTGAAGCTCTTGTCCCAGATGTCGCTTTCCCGGATGAAGGTCAGGCCGACATGGCTCTTCTTCAGGCTGACCGACTTCGCCATGGTGAACTGGGCGTAGAGCCACGCCGCCTTGCGGCGGTCCACCGGGGTGGATTTCAGCAGCGTCCACGACCCGGCGTCCTGGTAGCCCAGCTTCATGCCGTCCTTCCAATAGGCGCCCTTGGGCGACGGGGCCATGCGCCATTTCGGCGTGCCGTCGGCGTTCACCACCGGCAGGCCGTCCTTCACCATGTCGGCGGTGAAGGCGGTGTACCAGAACATCTGCTGCGCGACGTTGCCCTGGGCCGGCACCGGGCCGGATTCGGAGAAGGTCATGCCCGCGGCCTGCGGCGGCGCGTATTTCTTCAGCCACTCCACGTATTTGGTAACGGAGTAGACGGCGGCCGGGCCGTTGGTGTCGCCGCCCCGCTCGATGGAGGAGCCGACCGGGCTGCAGCCCTCCATGCGGATGCCCCACTCGTCCACCGGCTTGCCGTTGGGCAGGCCCTTGTCCCCGTTTCCGGCCATCGACAGCCACGCGTCGGTGAAGCGCCAGCCGAGCGACGGGTCCTTCTTGCCGTAGTCCATGTGGCCGTAGACCTTGACGCCGTCGATCTCCTTCACGTCGTTGGTGAAGAACTCGGCGATGTCCTCATAGGCCGACCAATTGACCGGGACGCCCAGCTCGTAGCCGTACTTGGCCTTGAACTTGGCCTTGATGTCCGGGTTGGTGAACCAGTCGTAGCGGAACCAGTAGAGGTTGGCGAACTGCTGGTCGGGAAGCTGGTAGAGCTTGCCGTCCGGCGCGGTGGTGAAGGACGTGCCGATGAAGTCCTTCACGTCCAGCGTCGGCAGGGTGACGTCCTTGCCCTCCCCGTCCATCCAGTCGGTGAGGGGAACCACCTGCTTGTAGCGGAAATGGGTGCCGATCAGGTCGCTGTCGTTGATCCAGGCGTCGTAGATGTTCTTGCCGGACTGCATTTGCGTCTGGATCTTTTCGACCACGTCGCCTTCCTGGATCAGGTCGTGGCGCAGCTTGATGCCGGTGATCTCGCTGAAGGCCTTGGCGAGCGTCCGGGCCTCGTACTCATGGGTGGTGATGGTTTCGGAGACGACGTTGATCTCCATCCCGGCGAAGGGCTTGGCGGCGTCGATGAACCACTGCATTTCCTTCAGCTGGTCCTCCTTCGATAGGGTCGAAGGCTGGAACTCGCTGTCGATCCAGCGCTTGGCCGCCTCGATGTCGGCGAAGGCCGGGGCCGATGACAGAAGAAGCGCCGCCGCGGATGCGGAGGCGAGATACAGGGTACGCATCGTTTATTCCTCCCGTTTCCATTGTTATAGGCCCGTTCCGGCCGGCAACGGCCGGCCGTCACACCCAGCGGAAGACCGCCGCGGCGTAGAGAAGCGAAAGTGCCGTCGCGTACTGCACCTCCCCGCCCCCCAGCCCCAGCCAGGCGAGGTGGATGAAGGCGCTGCCGAGCAGCGTGATGAACAGCCGGTCCCCGCGCGTCGTGGTGATGCCCAGCACGCCGGGGCGCGCCACCTCCGGCCGGTTGAGCGCCAGGACGGTGAGCAGGGTCAGCAGCCCGGCGATGACGGCGAAGAAGGCGCCGGTCTGCCAGGTCCAGGCCATCCAGGCGAGGTGTTCGGTGACGGTGTCCATGGCGGCGTCCTTCCCTCCCGTCAGACGCGGCCCAGGGCGAAGCCCTTGGCGATGTAGTTGCGCACGAACCAGATCACCAGCGCGCCGGGCAGGATGGTCAGCACCCCCGCCGCCGCCAGCAGCCCCCAATCCATGCCGGAGGCCGAGACGGTGCGCGTCATCGTCGCCGCGATGGGCTTGGCGTCCACCGAGGTCAGCGTGCGCGCCAGCAGCAGTTCGACCCAGCTGAACATGAAGCAGAAGAAGGCGGTGACGCCGATCCCGCTGGCCACCAGCGGCATGAAGATCTTCACGAAGAAACGCGGAAAGCTGTAGCCGTCGAGATAGGCGGTCTCGTCGATCTCCCGCGGTACCCCCGACATGAAGCCCTCCAGAATCCACACCGCCAGCGGCACGTTGAACAGGCAGTGGGCCAGCGCCACGGCGAGCGGCGTGTCGAACAGCCCGATGGCCGAGTAGAGGTTGAAGAAGGGCAGCGCGAAGACCGCCGCCGGGGCCATGCGGTTGGACAGCAGCCAGAAGAACAGATGCTTGTCGCCCACGAAGCGGTAGCGCGAGAAGGCGTAGGCCGCCGGCAGGGCCAGCGCGATCGACAGCACCGTGTTCAGCGCCACATATTGCAGCGAGTTCAGGTAGCCCGAATACCAGGACGAATCGGTGAAGATGCGTCGGTAATTCTCGAAGGTCAGGGTGTGGGGCCACAGCGTCAGGCCGCTGACGATCTCGGTGTTCGTCTTCAGGCTCATGTTCACGAGCCAGTAGATCGGCAGCATCAGGAACAGGATGTAGAGCGTGAGGACGATCCGTGCGCGCAGCATGGCCCGTTTCCTTTGCTAGTTCCGTTGCGCGTCCATGCGGGTCATGACGGTGTAGAAGACCCAGCAGACCGCCAGGATGATCAGGTTGTAGACGATGGACAGCGCCGCCGCCTTGCCCAGGTCGAACTGCCCCAGCGCCAGCTTCACGAGGTCGATCGACACGAAGGTGGTCGAGTTGCCGGGGCCGCCGCCGGTCACCACGAAGGGCTCGGTGTAGATCATGAAGCTGTCCATGAAGCGCAGCAGAACGGCGATCAGCAGCACCCGGTGCATCTTCGGCAATTGGATGTTGCGGAACACCGCCCAGCGCGAGGCCCCGTCGATCCTTGCCGCCTGATAGAAGGCGTCGGGGATGGAGCGCAGACCGGCGTAGCAGAGCAGCGCCACCAGCGAGGTCCAGTGCCAGACGTCCATCACCACGATGGTCACCCAGGCCGACAGCGGGTCCGCCGTGTAGTTGTAGGGGATGCCCAGCCGGTTGACCGCCCAGCCTAGCAGGCCGATGTCCTCGCGGGCGAAGATCTGCCAGATGGTGCCGACGACGTTCCACGGGATCAGCAACGGCAGCGCCAGCACCACCAAGGTCGCCGCCACCCGCCAGCCGTGGCGCGGCATGCTCAGAGCCACGGCGATGCCCAGCGGCACCTCGATCAGAAGGATCAGCAGCGAGAACAGCAGGTTGCGCCACAGCGCGTCGAAGAACCGCCCGCCGAGGTCGGTGGAGGGGTCGAGAAGCTCCTGGTACCAGCCGATGCCATTCCAGAAGAACTGGTTGTTCCCGAAGGTGTCCTGCACCGAGTAGTTGACCACCGTCATCAGCGGCAGGATGGCCGAGAAGGCGACGATCAGCAGAACCGGCAGGACGAGCAGCCAGGCCCCCTGGTTGACGGGCTTGTCCATCACGCCGCCTCCCCTTCCACGAGCGTTCCGTCCGCGTAGACATGCACCATGGCGGGATCGAGCAGCAGCGACGCCTCGTCCCCCGCCAGCGCCAGATCCTCCGGCACCGTCGCCGCCATCGGCAGGCCGGACAGTTCCACCCGCGCGATGCGCGTGCGCCCGAGGTCGTCCAGCCGGCGCACCCGCACCGGCACGCCGCCGGCCCCGGCGGGCGCCAGCGTGGCGAATTCCGGCCGCACGCCGATTTCGATTTTCGCCCCACCATTGAGCGTCGGATAGCCGCGGCGCAGCGCGATGACGTGACCACCGACCCGCGCGGCGCGGCCCGACACCTCGGCCGGCAGGACGTTCATGCCCGGCGACCCGATGAAATGGCCGACGAAGACGTGGGCCGGGCGCTCGAACAGCTCCTGCGGGCGCCCCACCTGCACGACGCGCCCGTCATGCATCACCACCACCTTGTCGGCGAAGGTCAGCGCCTCCGTCTGGTCGTGGGTCACGTAGATCATCGTCAGGTCGAGCGCGCGGTGCAGCGCCTTCAGCTTCGACCGCAGCTCCCATTTCAAATGGGGGTCGATGACGGTCAGCGGCTCGTCGAACAGGATGGCCGCCACGTCCGGGCGGACCAGCCCACGCCCCAGCGAAATCTTCTGCTTGGCGTCGGCGGTCAGGTTTCGCCCGCGCCGGTTCAGGTCCGCCGTCAGGTCGAGCAGCCCGGCGATCTCGCGCACCCGCGCGTCGAGCGGCGCCCCGCGCAGGCCGCGGTTGCGCAGCGGAAAGGCGAGGTTCTCGTAGACCGTCATGGTGTCGTAGACGACGGGGAACTGGAAGACCTGGGCGATGTTGCGCGCCTCGGTCGGCAGCGCCGTCACGTCCTTGCCGTCGAACAGCACCCGCCCCTCGCTGGGGGTCAGCAGGCCGGAGATGATGTTGAGAAGCGTTGTCTTGCCGCAGCCCGACGGCCCGAGCAGCGCGTAAGCCCCGCCCTGCTCCCACACATGGGTCATCGGCTTCAGCGCGTAGTCGTCGTCGCCTTTGGGATTGGATGTGTAGCTGTGGCCGAGGGATTGAAGGTCGATGCGCGCCATGCCGTCCGCCCTCCCCGTCACGCCGCCATGACCAGCGGCGGCGCCGCGGCCAGCCGCCCGTCATGGCCGAACACGAACAGCCGCCGCGGGTCGATGAAGCACTCGATCCGCTCGCCCGGCTCGACCTCCAGCACGCCGCGCGTAACGGCGACCCAACGGTCGGTTCCGCCATCGGTGCGCGGCAGGTCGATATGGACGAAGCTCTCCGACCCGGTGATCTCGCTGACCGCCACCGCACCGCTCAGGGACATCGCGTCGGCGTGGGGCCGCGTCAGGTGCAGGTGGTCGGCACGGAAGCCGATGGTGTAGTCGTCGTCCGGCAGCTCCGCCAGGACGCCCCGCGCCGGCCCGTGCTCGCCCGTCGCCAGAACGATCTGCAGACCGCGCTTGTGCACCCGCATGGTGTTGAGCGGCGGGTCGGAGAAGACGCGCGCGCTGGTCAGGTTGGCCGGGCGGCGGTAGACGTCCGGGGTGCGCCCGAACTGCGCCAGCCGCCCTTCCCACAGCGTCGCCGTGTTGCCGCGGAGCAGGAGCGCCTCCGCCGGCTCCGTCGTCGCGTAGACGAAGACCGCGCCGGTCGCGGCGAAGATTTTCGGCAACTCCTCCCGCAGCTCCTCGCGCAGCTTGTAGTCCAGGTTGGCCAGCGGCTCGTCGAGCAGGACGAGCTGCGCCTCCTTGACCAGGGCGCGGGCGATGGCGGTGCGCTGCTGCTGACCGCCGGACAGCTGCTGCGGCGTGCGCTGCAGGTAGGGCTCCAGCTTCAGCAGGCGGGCGGCCTCCCGCACCTTGCGGTCGATCTCGTCCTTGGGCCGGCGGGCGACCCTCAGGGGAGAGGCGATGTTCTCGTAGACGGTCAGGGACGGGTAGTTGATGAACTGCTGGTAGACCATGGCGACGGAGCGTTCGCGGACATGCCGCCCCGTCACGTCCACCCCGTCCACCAGCACGCGCCCGGCGCTGGGCACGTCCAGCCCGGCCATCAGCCGCATCAGCGACGTCTTGCCCGACAGGGTCGGCCCCAGCAGAACGTTCAGCGACCCGCGCTCCAGGCTCAGCGACACGTTCTCCAGGTGAACGTGGCCGCCGACATGCCTGCTGACCTTGTCCAGAACCAAGCCCACCGGCCTTCCTCCCCAATATTCATTTTTTCTTTATTGAGATGGTTCTTGTCGCCCTGTTTCCAGCCTGTTTTCCGCGCCCGCTATTCCGCGGCGTCGGATGCCCTCTCCCTTCGGCTGCGCTCCTCGGTCATGAAGGCGTCGAGCGCCTGGGCCTGGGCGGGGTCCAGCCGCAGCCCCAGCTTGGTCCGGCGCCACAGCACGTCCTCGGCGGTCTCCGCCCATTCCTCCGTCATCAGATAGCGGACCTCGGCCTCGGTCAGAGTCCCGCCGAAGTCGCGGCCCAGATCCTCCGGCCGTGCGGCGCTGTCGAGAATCCGGCGGGCGCGGGTACCGTAGGTGCGCGCCAGCCGCTCCAGATGCGGCTGGGTCAGGAAGGGCGCCCGCCCGCGCAGTTCGGCGACCAGCGCCGCAACGCCGTCCACCGGGAAATCGCCGCCCGGCAGGGTCCCGGCGCTGCTCCAGTCCGAGGCTCCCGGAGCGAGCTTCGGCAGGAAGGGCGCCAGCTTGGCGATGGCCGCATCGGCCAGACGGCGGTAGGTGGTGATCTTGCCGCCGAAGATGTTGAGCAGCGCCGCCTTGCCGTCGCCCGGCGCGTCGAGCGCCAGCACATAGTCGCGGGTCGCCGCCTGCGCCGTCGAGGCGCCGTCGTCGTAGAGCGGGCGGACGCCGGAATAGGTCCACACCACGTCGGCCGGGGTCACCGGCTTGGCGAAATAGTCCCCGGCGGCGGCGCAGAGATAGGCGATCTCCGCCTCCGACGCGCGGACGTTCGCGGGATCGCCCTGGTAGTCGTTGTCGGTGGTGCCGATCAGGGTGAAGTCGCGCTCGTAGGGGATGGCGAAGACGATGCGCTTGTCGGCGTTCTGGAAGATGTAGCAGCGGTCGTGGTCGAACAACTTCGGCACCACGATGTGCGAGCCCTGGACCAGACGGATGCGCGCCTCCACCGTGGAGCGCGCGCCCTGCCGCATCACCTCCGACACCCAGGGGCCGGCGGCGTTGACCAGAGCGCGGGCGCGGATGCTGCTGCGCTGGCCGCTGCGCGTGTCCTCCACCGTCACGGTCCACAGTCCATCCTCGCGGACGGCGCCCAGGAAGCGGGTGCGGGTGCGGATCGTCGCGCCCATGCGGGCGGCGTTCTGCGCGTTCAGGACCACCAGACGCGCGTCGTCGACCCAGCAATCCGAATATTCGAAAGCGCGACCGAAACCGGGCTTCAGCGGCTTCCCCGCCGGATCGTTGCGCAGATCGAGCCCGCGCGTGCCCGGCAGCTTCTCCCGCCCGCCGAGATGGTCGTAGAGGAACAGGCCCAGCCGCAGGAACCAGGATGGCCGCAGGCCGGGCAGATGGGGCAGGACGAAGCGCAGCGGCCAGATGATGTGCGGCGCCATGCGCCACAGCACCTCGCGCTCGCGCAGCGCCTCGCGGACCAGCCGGAACTCGTAATATTCCAGGTAGCGCAGGCCGCCGTGGATCAGCTTGGTCGAGGCCGAGGACGTGCCCGACGCCAGATCCTTCTGTTCGCACAGATAGACGGAGCAGCCCCGCCCCGCGGCATCGCGCGCGATGCCACAGCCGTTGATGCCGCCGCCGACGATGGCAAGGTCGTAGACCCCGGCCATCCATCCCTCCTCTCCGCTGTGCGCCCGCCCTTTGCGGTCTGCGCCTTTGCTTTCGTTTCAAACGGTAGCCGAGGGTTCAGCGGCCCGCAATACGAAAAAAGTGAAAGTGATACGAAAGGACATGGCGCCATCCCCCCTCCCTCGTTGGGGGAGCCGGTGAACTCCCGCGGCGCCGGAGGGTTATCCAGGCAACCGGAACCGGAGGACCGCGTGTTCGAGTGGATCACAAACTTGGTCGAAAGCGGCGGCTACGCCGGCATCGCGCTTCTGATGCTGCTGGAAAACGTCTTTCCGCCCATCCCATCGGAACTCATCATGCCGCTGGCCGGATTCGTTGCCGCCCGCGGGGATCTCAGCCTGCCGCTGGTGGTTCTGGCGGGCACCGCGGGATCGGTGGCGGGAGCGTTGTTCTGGTACTATGCTGGGTTGTGGCTGGGCAGCGAGCGGCTGAAACGGCTGGCCGCCCGGCATGGCCGCTGGCTGACGGTGGCGCCCGCGCAGGTTGACGAGGCGGCGGGCTGGTTCCACCGGCACAGCGGGGCGTCGGTGCTGATCGGGCGCCTGATCCCGGCGGTGCGCACGCTGATCTCCGTTCCCGCCGGGATCGCCGGGATGGGGCTGGCCCGCTTCCTGGTCTATTCGACCATCGGGACGGCGCTGTGGTCGCTGGTCCTCGCCGGGGCGGGTTATCTGCTGGAGGGGCAGTACGACAAGGTGTCGGGGTGGATGGACCCGGTGGCCAAGCTGGTCATCGCCGCCATCGCCGTCTGGTACGCCTACCGCGTCGCCACCTTCCGCCCGCAGGAACAGAACTGACGGGGGACTCCCCCGTCAATTCCCCTACAACAGCCCGACATCAATTCTCCGCATCATCCTTCGAACCGCGGGTGGGCAGGTCCTTGCGCTTCGCGGACGCCATCTCCCGCAGTTCCTTCTCGCTCATCGACTTGGCCATTTCCTTCGATGCGCCGCGCAGGCTGGACTCCGGCTGTTCCCCGCGCTTGGCGGCCAGCGCCGCCCCCGCAGCCATCTGCTGCTTCTTGGACTCCGCCTTGCCCATCCGTCCCTCCACCTGTGATGTGAACGCTCGTTCCATCAACAGGGCGGGAGCGGATTCCGTTCTCGCACATCGGCTCTGCAACTTTTGATGCCCCATCGCAACCGCTTCACCCCACGCAGGGCCGATACGGCGCCGATCGGCACGCCATAACCACACGTTGGTATGCCCTGGTCATTCCATATCCGTAATGTGGCTTTCTCTTTTTCTAAAATTTCTCTGAGTTGTATCACTCGTTGACAATCCTCCTTTAGGACGTATTCTCGGCGATCTAATCCCTTTTTGGGACGCATATGACGTTTCTGTAAAAACTTGTCGCAAATTGTCCCGTCGGATCATTGCAACGCCGAAGGAATTGTGGGGACTTCGATGCCCGACACCACGCCGCACCTCCCCACCGACCACCTTCATCTGTCCAACAGCTTCGGGCCGGTCAGACTTTGGCCCGATCTTCGTCTGCATGAGGGATTCGAACGGCTTGCGGACCGGCACCCCACCGCCGCGGCGGTTGTGACGGAGAACGGAACTCTGGATTACGCCGGGTTGGACGCGGCGGCCAACGCGCTGGCCAACGCGCTGCTGGCCTTCGGGTTGCATCGGGAAGAGCCGGTCGGCGTGCTGACAGAGCGGTCGGGCCATCTGCCGCAGGCGTTCCTCGGCATCCTCAAGGCGGGCGGTGTCTATGTGCCAATGGTCGCCGACCTGCCGCCGGAGCGGCTGGCGAACATGGCGCGGCAATCGGGAGTGCGGCTGCTGATCGCGCTGGATGGGCTGACCCCGCCGGACGCGCTGGCCGATGCCCTGTCCGTCAACGGCGGGACGGAACGACCGCAGGCCGTCCTGCGCCCCGAATCCCTGGACGGGGACAGCCTCGCCAAGTCAGCGGAGCGCCCGAACCGGTCCGGCCCGGTGAATGGGCTGGCGGTCATCCTCTTCACTTCCGGATCCACCGGCCAGCCGAAGGGCGTGCTGATCCAGCACGACGCCTGCGTGAATCTGGCGCTCGGCCACACGGAGGCGCAGGGCGTCGGGCCGGGCGACCGGGTGCTGCTGTCCACCTCCCCCGGCTTCATTCTGGGCTTCCGCGAGCTGTGCCTGCCGCTGCTCTCCGGGGCCGCCTATGTCCCGGCCTCGCGCGCGCTGATCGACGATCCGGCGCGGCTGCTGGACCACATGACCCGGCTGGGTGTGACCATCGCCCTGTTCACCCCCTCCTACCTGCGGCTTCTGCGCGGGGCGGTTCCGGCGGGGCTGCGGATGATCCTGACCGCCGGGGAGCGGCCGAACCCCGACGACGCGCGGCATTACGCCCGCCACCTCGACTATTGGAACATGCACGGAGCCACCGAGGTCTGCGGCACCATCTGCATGCACAAGGTGCCACCCCATGGCGACGGTCCGCTGCCCAGCGGGCGTCCCTTCACCAACAACGCCGTCCATCTGCTGGACCGCCACGGCAACGAGGTCCCCGATGGCGAAATCGGGGAGATCCACGTCGTCGGGCGGGGCGTCTCGCGCGGCTACCTGAACCAGCCCGAGCTGTCGGCGGAGAATTTCGTCGAGACGCGCTTCGGGCGCGCCTACCGCACGCACGACCTCGGGCGCTGGAACGTGGACGGCGAGCTGGAGATGCTGGGCCGCGCCGACGACATGGTGAAGGTGTCCGGCCAGTCGGTGTCGCTGGGCGAGATCGAGCGCACGTTGCTGCGCCACCCGCTGGTCAGCCGCGCCGCAGCCCTTCAGCAGCAGGGCCGCCTGATCGCCATCGTCGAGAGCGCCGACCCGGAGGCGGCTCAGTCGGAAGACTGGCGCGCTTTCCTCGGCCGCAGCCTGCCCGCCTACATGGTGCCGGCGCAGGTGAAGGCTGTGGCGCGGATGCCGATCAACTCCGCCGGCAAGGCCGACCGCCGCGCCCTGCTGGCGCTTGCCGAGGAGGCTCTCTCCGCACCTCGTGCGACCGGCGGAACGCTGCCGCAGGGCGATCTGGAGCGGACCATCGCCGCGGTGTGGGAGGAGGTGCTGGACAGCCGCCCTGTGATGCGGGACGACCCGTTCTTCGCGATCGGCGGGACCAGCCTGCTCGCCATCGCGATGGGGCAGCGCTTGCACGCGCTCGGCCACCCGGTGGCGGTGCCGGTGATCCTGTCCTCCCGGACGGTGGAGGTGTTGGCCCGCCGCATCGCGGAGCAGACGGACGAGGACACCGCCCCGCCGGACCTGACCAGTGGTCCCGCCACCGCCGGTCAGGAGGATTTCTGGGTCGCCGCCAAGCTCGGCCTCGCCGCCGGGTCGCACGTCGTGCGCGCCCTCTCGGTGCACGGCCCGGTTCCGGAGGCGGAGCGTTGGCGCGCCGCCTGGGCCGCCCTGCTGGCGCGTCACCCGGCCCTGCGCACCGCCTTCCACGCCGACGCCGACGGGCGGGTGCGCTGGCGCACGGTTCCCATCACCGCCCTGCCGCCCTCCGCCGGCTTTTCCATCGACCGCTGCCACGTTCCGGAGGAGGCGCGGGAGCTGATCGCCGGCTACGCCGAGACGCCCTTCGCCCTGACCGAGGCGCCGCTGGCCCGCGCCGGCTTGATGGTCGTCGAATCCGGCGACGAGACGCTGTTCTGGTTCGTGCTGCACCACGCCGTGGTGGACGGCCAGTCCGCCCGCACGGTGCAGGAGGATGTTCTCGCCCTGCTGCAGGCCCGTCCCCTGCCGCCGGCGCCGCACGGCATCGCGCTGGCGGCGCGGGACGAGGCGCGCCACCTCCGTTCCGACGGGGCGGCGCAGGACCGCGCCTTCTGGAGCGCCAAGCTGGACGCCCTGCCGCCGGAGGCGTTCGAGGAGCTTCCGCTCGACCAGCCCCGCCCCACCACGCCCGGCGGCCGCTCCGCCCCACCCCTGGCGGAGCGGCTGAATGCCGCGACCACCGCGGCCCTCGCCGCGATTGCGAAGGCGCAGGGCGTCGGCCTGCACGGCCTGCTTCTGGCGATCCTGGCGGCAGAAACGCGGCGGCGCGGCGGCCGAACCGACCTGATCCTGGGCACCGGCGTTTCGCTGCGCCCGGCGGGAGCGGAGGACGCCGTTGGGCATTTCGTCACTCTCGTGCCGGTCGTCCTGCCCGGCACCCCGGCAGCGCTGAACGGGCAGGTCCGGGCCACCCAGGACGCGCTGACCGAGGCGGTCGGACACGCCGCCCTGCCCGCCAACCTGATCCAGCGTGAATTCCGCCAGCGCCGGCCCAACGCGCTGCCTCCCGCCCGCCCCAACCTCTTCTCGGTGGCGTTGACGGCCAACCCGCCGCGGACCAGCGCCGATCCGGCCAGCGGCCTGTCGCTGTCCCCGCGCCGCCTGCCCGGCGCGCTCGCCCACCCCGCCGCCGGGCTCGACCTCGCCTTCAGCCACGAGCCGGTGACGGCGGAGGATGGCGAAGGGCTGGAACTGGCGCTGCTGTGGAACCCGGACGTCTACACGGAGACCACGGCGCGCTCCTGGCTGGGCGGCTTCGCCGCTTGGGCGCGCTGGCTTGCCGCCGACGCGACGCGACTGGACTCTCCGCTGCCCGCGCTGCTGCCGGAGGAGACGGCCCTTCTCGACCGCTGGGAGCACGGCGAGGAGCGCCCCCGCCCGGCCCGCCGCGCCCATGAACTGTTCGAGGAGATCGCCGCCCGCCAGACGGACCGCCCCGCCGTCGTGACCAGCAGCGGCTTACGAACCTATGGCGAATTGAACGGAGACGCCGACCGCATCGCCGCCGCGCTGCTGGGCTGCGGTGTGGCGCGGCAGGAGGCCGTAGCGGTGCTGACCGGCTGCTCGCCGGGCCTGCCCGCGGCGGTGCTCGGCGTCTGGAAGGCCGGAGCGGCCTATCTGCCGCTGGCCCAGGACCTGCCGCCAGAGCGCATGGCCTATATGGTCCGCGACGCCGGCGTCCGGCTGCTGATCGCGCTGGACGGCCAGCCCGTTCCGCCCGCCTTGGCCGAGGCCGTGCCGA
The DNA here is from genome assembly GCF_000632475.1 of Azospirillum argentinense. Taxonomy (NCBI): domain Bacteria; kingdom Pseudomonadati; phylum Pseudomonadota; class Alphaproteobacteria; order Rhodospirillales; family Azospirillaceae; genus Azospirillum; species Azospirillum argentinense. The sequence goes on along the minus strand of NZ_CP007795.1, from coordinate 295,642 downwards.
CGCTGATCCGCCCGGACATCCTCGAAGGCTCCGCCGCACCGACCACCGTGGCCGGGGCGCCGGACGACCTCGCCTACATCATCTACACCTCCGGCACGACCGGGCATCCGAAGGGCGTGGCGGTCCGTCACGACGGCTTCCTCAACGCCGCGATGGCGACCGGGGAGACGGTCGGCCTGCGGGCCGACGACCGGATGGCGCTGGCGGCGACGCCGGGATTCGACGCCTCGCTGTGGGAACTCGGGCTGGCGCTGCTGCATGGGATGGCGCTGGTTCCCGTGCCACCGGACCTGCGCGACGATCCGTGGGCGCTGAAGGATGCTTATACCGAGTTGGGCGTCACCGTGGCCTTCCACGCCCCCTCCTACCTGCGGGTCAGCCAGGAGAAGCCGTTCCGCGGCCTGCGCGTCCTGCTGACCGGCGGAGAGGCGCCGAACGCCGACGACGCCCGCCACCACGCCGCCGACCTGGCCTTCTGGAACGCCTACGGCCCCACGGAGGCGAGCATCCTCGCGTCCATGGGGCGCATCCTGCCGGACAGCGGACGCGGCGGGCCGGTGCCCGCCGGGCGCCCGCTGCCCAACAGCCGGGTCACGCTGCGCCGTCCGGACGGCACGCCGGTTCCGCCGGGCCTGCCGGGGGAAGTGTGGCTGGGCGGGGTGGGCCTCGCCCGCGGCTACCTCAACAACCCCGACCTGACCGCGCGCGCCTTCGTCGAGACGACGGAGGGCCGCTTCTACCGCACCGGCGACCTCGGGCGCTGGACGCCGGACGGCCAACTGGTCCTGTGCGGACGCATCGACCATCAGGTGAAGCTGCACGGCCAGCGCGTCGAGCTTGCCGAGATCGAGCAGGATTTGCTGGCCCACCCCGCCGCCGCCCAAGCCGTCGTCTTGGTGGACGCCGCGGCGGAGGGCACCAAGGCACTGCGCGCCTTCGTCCGTGCCAAGGACGGCGCCACCCTGCCCGACGAGGAGGCGTGGCGCGCCTTCCTGGCGGACCGCCTGCCCGCCTTCATGGTGCCGGCCAGCGTGACGGCGGTGGACAGGGTCCCCCTGACACCGGCGGGAAAGATCGACCGCGACGCCCTGCTCCGCCTCGCCCATACCGATGGCCACACCGCCACGACGGAGCGTCCGGCACCGCGGGACGGTCTCGAACACCGCATCGCCGCCCTGTGGGGCCGTCTGTTGGGCGAGGAGGTCGCGCGCACCGACAATTTCTTCGCGCTCGGCGGCAACAGCCTGCTGGCGGTGACCATCGCGCACCGGCTGTCGCAGGAGTTGGGTGTGGCCGTCCCGGCGCGCACCCTGTTCGCCGCCCCCACCCTGGCCGGCTTCGCCCGCAAGGTGGCGGAACTGCGCGACGCGAAAACGCCCCAGGCCGACGCAGACGAGTCCGACCTCGCCACCGAAGGGGAGCGCGAGTTCTGGGTGGCCGAAGCGGCGGGACTGGACACGCGGCCCTTCATCATTCCCCTGATCCGCGCCGTGGAGGGGAAGTTGCCGGACGCGGCTCGCTGGTCGGACGCCTGGACAGCGCTCGCCGAGCGGCACGAGGCGCTGCGCACGACCTTCGCTGAGGACGCCGAAGGGCGGTTGCGCCGCCACATCGCCCCCACCATCGACGTCACTCCGGAGCTGTCCAAGCAACCCGACTGCGCCGCGGCACTGGTCCACATCCGCGCCCGCCAAGGCCAACCATTCGCCATGGCGACCGCGCCGCTGTGGCGCGCCGGGCTGGTGACGCTGGCGGATGGCGGCGCGCCGCTGTTCTGGATGGCGATGCATCATTCCATCGGCGATGGGCGCTCGGTCGGCATCCTGCTGGAGGAGCTGACCGCGTTGCTGGCGGGAGAGACCCTGCCTCCTCGGCCCGTCCGCTACGCCGCCATGGCCGCCCGCGAGCGGCGCTATCTGGACGGCCCGGACCGCGCGACGGACGAGGCCCATTGGCGGAACCTGCTGTCCGCTCTGCCCGCCGAGGCGTTCGACGACTGGCCGCTCGACACGCCGCGCGCCGCCGGGGCCGCGCCGGGCAGCCACCGCTTCGAGTTGCGGTTGGACCCAGCCACCGCCTCGGGGCTGAAGGCCGTCGCCCGCCGGAACGAGGCCAGCCTGCACGCCGTCCTGTTGACCTTGCTGGCGCGCGAGGTGCGGCGGCGCACCGGGCGCGGCGCCGTCACCATCGGCACGACCGGCGACATCCGGGAAACCGCCGAGGATGCGCGGGTCGTCGGTTACGGCGTGAACATGCTGCCGCTGGCCCTCCGTCCCGCTGCCGGTTTCCCCTTCGGGGCGGAGCTGCGCGCCACCCAGGCGGCCCTGGCCGACGCGCTCCAGCACGCCTGCCTGCCCTTCGCGCGGATCTGTCACGGCTTCTGGGCGGATCGCCCGCAGCGGCGCGACCCGGCCCGCTACCCGCTGTTCGACATCGCGGTGACGGAAAATCCGCAAAGCGCGCCCACCTTCGGCCCGCTGCGCCTCGTCCGCCCCGATGGCGACGGGCCGGCCTACGAACGCACCGGCCATTCGCCGGGCCAGGACATGGTGCTGATCCATGAAGGGCTGGCCGACGGCGGGCTGCTGCTGCAATGGCACGTCAACGCCGCGCTCTACGCCAGGGATACGGCGGAGCGCTGGTTCGAGGCGCTGGCCGGCTGGGCGCGCTGGCTGGGCAGCGACGCCGCCCGCGCCGACGTGTCACCGCCCGAACTGTTGCCGGAAGAGGAGATGACGCTCGCGGCGTGGGAGCACGGCCCGGCGGCGGAGCGCCCGGCGCTGCCCTTCCACGCGCTGTTCGAGCGGCTGATCGACCGGCCCGGCACCGGCCAGGGCGGACGCCCGGCGGTCATCGGCACCGACCGCGTTCTGACCTACCGCACCGTGGAAGCAGACGCCAACGCCATCGCCCACGCCCTGAAGGAGCATGGGGCGGAGCGCGGCAGCGTGGTCGGCGTGCTGACCGGCCGCTCCCCCAACCTGCCCGCCGCGCTTCTTGGCGTGTGGAAGGCCGGCGCGGTGTATCTGCCGCTCGCCGCCAACCTGCCGGCCGAACGGCTGGCCTTCATCGCCGGAGACGCCGGGGCGGCCCTGCTGCTGGCGCTGGACGGCGCTGCGGTGCCCGACGCGCTGTCGGCCCTGCCGCTTCTGCGTCCGGAGGACCTCTCCGCCGATTTCCGCACGGCGCACGCCCACCGTCCGCAAGCCCACCGTCCACAGGCCGCGACCGGACCGGAGGACATCGCCTACATCCTCTACACCTCCGGTTCCACCGGCCGGCCCAAGGGCACGCCGGTCAGCCACGGCGCCTACGTGAACATGGTCTTGGGCGCCGTCGAGACCTTCGGCCTGACCGCCGGGGACCGGACGCTGATGTTCGCCTCGCCCTCCTTCGACGTGTCGCTGTCGGACATCGGCGTGCCGCTGGCCGCCGGGGCGGCGCTCTGCGCCGTTCCCTACGAGGTGCTGAGCGCGCCGGCCCGCCTGATCGCCTTCCTGGCGGAGCAGCGGGTGACCGTCGCCGATCTCACCCCGACCTATCTGCGCCTGTTCGACGGGGCGGAGTTGCCGTCGCTGCGCATTCTGGTGACCGGGGGCGAGGCGCCCTTGGCGGCCGACGTCCGGACCTACGCCGGGCGGCTGCGCTACTACAACGCCTACGGCCCGACCGAGAACACCATCACCAGCGCCATGGGGCTGCTGGGCGCGGAGGACCGGGGCTTCCTGCCCGTCGGCCGACCGCTGCCCAACACGTCAGTCCACATCCGCGACGCGGCGGGCCGCCCGGTGCCGCCGGGCGCGGTTGGGGAGATCTGGCTGGGCGGCGCCAACCTCGCCCGCGGTTATCTGAACCGTCCGGAGCAGGAGGCGGCGGTCTTCGTCGGGACGGGCGCCGGACGGCTGTACCGCTCCGGCGACCTCGGGCGCTGGCGCGCCGACGGCGAGTTGGAAGTGCTGGGCCGCATCGACGATCAGGTGAAGCTGAACGGCATCCGCATCGAACTCGGCGAGATCGAACAGGCGCTGGGCGCCCACCCGGACATCGCGCAGGCGGTGGCTCTGGTGCAGGGCAAGGCCGGTGCCGCGCAGAGCCTGTGGGCCTTCGCCCGCCCCACCCCCGGCAAGCTGGTCCCGGCGGAGGAGTCCTGGCGCGGCTGGCTGGCCGAACGGCTGCCCGCGGTGATGATCCCGGCCGGGGTGATCGCGGTGGAGACGGTGCCGGTCACGGCGTCCGGCAAGGTGGACCGCGCGGCCTTGCAAGAGCTGATCGCCGGCCACGCCACGCAGGGCGCGCAGACGGCGCCGCAAGGCCGGCTTGAGGAAACCGTGGCCCGCGTCTGGGCGGAGCGGCTGAACCGCGGCCCGGTCTGGCGCGACGACAATTTCTTCGCGCTTGGCGGCCACAGCCTGCTCGCCATCGCCGTCGCCCACGCTCTGGAGACGGAACTGGGGCGGCCGGTCTCCGCCCGCGACCTGTTCACCGAGCCGACCCTACGCGGTTTTGCCGCCCGCCTCGCCGCCGCCGCACCCACGAATATCCAATCCGACGCCGAATCCGACCGCGCGACCGAAGGCCAGCGGGAGTTCTGGGTGGCCGAGCAGGCCGGGCTGGACACCTGCGGCTTCACCATCCCCCTGACATTGGCGGTGGAGGGCGACACCCCGGCCGACGACCGCTGGCAAGCCGCCTGGACCGCCCTGGCCGAGCGGCACGAGGCCCTGCGCACCGGCTTCCAAGAGGACGAAGGCCGCACGCTCCGCCGGACTGTCCATTCGACGACTGCCGGTCTGGAGATTTCGACGGCGCCCGACCGTCCCACCGCCCTGGAACGCATCCGGGCGCGCCAGACCGAACCCTTCACCATGGCCGCTCCGCCGCTGTGGCGGGCCGGGCTGGTGCGGGTGGCGGACGGAGGCGCCCTGTTCTGGCTGGCGCTGCACCATTCCATCGGCGACGGCCTGTCGCTCGGCCTTCTGGCGAACGACCTCGCAGAACTGCTGCGCGGGGTTCCCCTGCCCGACCGCGCGCCCGGCTTCGGCCGTTCCGCCGCACGGGAGGAGGCCTATCTCGCCGGCGAGGCCGCCCAGACTGACGCGGAGCATTGGCGGCACCTGCTCGCCGGAATCGACCACGCCGCCTTCGAGGAATGGCCGCTCGACAAACCCCGTCCGCCGGTGCGCAACGCGGAAACGGTCAAGGGAAGCCACTGCCACCGCGTCCGCCTCGCCCCCGACGTGGCGGAGGCGTTGCGCGCCCTCGCCCGGCGCAACGGCGCCAGCCTGCACGCCCTGATGATGACCCTGATGGCGTATGAGGTGCGCCGCCGCACCGGCCGGACGACGTTCCTGATGGGCACCGCCACTTCCACCCGCGAGACGGCGGAGGAGGCGGGCGTTATCGGCTACTTCATCAACATGCTGCCGGTGCCCTTCCGGGTCGACCGGAGCGAGTTGCGGGAACAGGCGGTCAAGGCCACGCAACGCCGTCTGGCGGAAGCGCTGCGCCATGGCCTCCAGCCCTTTGCCCGCATCCACCAGGAATTCCGCCGCAGCCAGCCGCAGCCGCATCATCCGGCACGCTACCCGCTGTTCGATCTGGCGGTGACGGAAAATCCGGCGATGCCCGCCCTGCAAGGTGACGGGCTCCGCTTCGCGGCCATCGACGCCTCCGACGACGGGGATATCCGCTACGAGCTGCGCCGCAACGCCCCCGCCCAGGACCTTGTCCTGGTGCATGAGGGGCAGGCGGACGGCGGGCTGGTCCTTCAGCTCTATGCCAACGCCGCCCTCTACGAGCGGGAGACCGCGCAGGCCTGGACCGCGGCGCTGGCCGGCTGGGCGCGGCGGCTGGCCGATCCGCAGCGGGCGCCGGGCGAACCGCTGCCCGCGCTGTTGCCGGACGAGGAAACGCTGCTCGCCGTGTGGGAGCGCGGCCCGGCGATGCCACACCCGGTTCCCTGCTTCCACCACCAGTTCGCCGCACTGGCGCGCTCGCAGCCGGATCGCCCGGCCCTCATGACCGACGACGGCGCGGTCAGCTACGCCGCGATGAACGCCCGCGCCAACGCGTTGGCCCATGCGCTGCTGGCGCAGGGCGTGCGGGCCGGCGACACGGTCGGCGTCCTGACGGAGCGCTCGCCCGCCCTGCCCGAGGCGGTGCTGGCGATCTGGAAGGCCGGGGCCGCCTATCTGCCGCTGACCCGTGACCTGCCGGCGGACCGGCTGGCCTTCATCGCCCGCGACGCCGCCATCCGTGTCGTCGTGGCGCTGGACGGCCACCCCCTGCCCGACGCGCTGGCGCAGGCCGGATACGCCGTCCTCCGCCCGGAAGCCCTGACCGAGGAGTTCCGCGCCGCCCACGCCCATGAGCCGGAGGCCGGGGAACGCAGCGGTCCCGGCGATCCCGCCTACATCATCCACACCTCGGGGTCCACCGGAGTGCCGAAGGGCGTCGTGCTGCATCATGGCGGCATGCTGAACCTTGGCCTGTCGATGGCGCGGATGATGGGCGTCCAGCCGGACGAGCGGACACTTCTCAGCTCTTCCCCCTCCTTCGACGCCTGGATCTCCGATTCCGTGATGACCTGGGCGACGGGTGGCGCGCTGGTTCCGATCCGCCGCGCCGAGATGGACGACACCGCCGGGCTGCGCGCCAAGATGGAGCGGCTGGGCGTCACCTCCGCCACCCTGCCGCCCTCCTACCTGCGGCTGTTCGAGCAGGCGGACCTGCCGACCCTGCGCATCCTGATGACGGTGGGCGAACCGCCCAACGCCGCCGACGCCCTGCACTACGCGGCCCGGCTGCGCTACATCAACGGCTATGGCCCGACCGAGAACACCGCCGCGGCCAGCATCGGCATCCTGTCCCCGGACTCGCCGTGGATGAGCGCCGGGCGCCCGCTGCCCAACACCGCCATCCACATCCTGGACGAGGACGGGGAACCGGTGCCCCCTGGCGCCATCGGCCATGTCTGGCTGAGCGGCCTGGGGCTGGCCATTGGCTACCTGAACCGGCCCGACCTGACCGCCGCCGCCTTCGTCGAGACGCCGAAGGGCCGCCGCTACCGCACCGGTGACCTCGGCCGCTGGCTGCCCAATGGCGAACTGCTGGTGCTCGGACGGTCCGACGGCCAGGTGAAGCTGCGCGGCCAGCGCGTCGAGCTGGGCGAGATCGAGCACCGGCTGGAATCCTACCCCGGCGTACAGCAGGCGGTGGCCCTGGTGGACACACCGCCGGGCGGCGCCCAGACGCTGTGGGCCTTCGTCAGCCTCGCGCCCGACGCCACGGAGCCGACGCAGGCCGCCTGGGCCACCCATGCGGCGGCGGCGCTGCCCGCCTACATGGTGCCGGCGGCGGTGATCATGGTGCCGGCGATTCCGGTGACCGTGGCCGGCAAGGTCGACCGCAAGGCGCTGCTGCAAGCGCTGGCCGACCACGCGCCCTCCGAAGGCACAGCCTCGGGCGCCTACACCCCGCCGCGCAACGCGGTGGAGCAGCGGGTGGCCGAGCTGTGGGCGGAGCAGCTCCAGCGGCCCGTTCCGGGGCGGGAGGCCGGCTTCTTCGAGCTGGGCGGCGACAGCCTGCGGGCGATCGCCGTGGTCAACCGCCTGCGCCGAGAGTTCGCCTGCAAGATCAACGATCTCTACGAAGCTCCGGTGCTGGCGGATTTCGCATTGCGCCTGCGGCCCCAGCCGGATCACCTGCACCGGGTGATCGCCGCTGTCCGATCCCATTGGCGGGACTATCAGGCGACCCTGCCCACCTTCGACGCCGCCCGCGACCGGGCGCTGGCCGAGCAGCAGCAAGCCTACGAGGCGCGGAACGCGGCCTACGACGCCTTCGACGGGACGGAGCGGAGCGACCATGCCGAGGTGCTGCTGACCGGCGCCACCGGTTATCTCGGCGCCTATCTGCTGCGGGAGCTGCTCTCCGATACGGCGCAGAAGGTGACCGCCCTGGTCCGCGGGAGCGACGACGGGACCGCCCACGCCCGGCTGGGCCGCGTGCTGGCCGGCTATTTCGGGACGGCGGGCGGGGCCATGCTGATCGGCGACCCGCGCTTGACCGTGCGGGCCGGCGACCTGCGCCGCGACGGGCTGGGCCTTGCCCCCACGGTGCACGGCGCGCTGGCGGAGGGGGTGCGGGCGGTCTTCCACTGCGCCGCCAACGTCAATCATTTCGGCCATTACGCGGAGTTTCACGCCGACAATGTGGAGGCGACGCGCCGGCTCCTCGACCTCGCCGCCGCGCGGCGCGGCGACCCGGCGGACTTCCACCTGATCTCCACCCTGTCGGTCACCGGCAAGGCGCCGGACGACGGCTTCAAACTGGTCACCGAGTACGACGCAGTGCCGGACGTCCTCGACGAGAACTACTACGTCCGCAGCAAGCAGGAGGCGGAGCGGCTGGTCACGGCGGCGCGCGGCGATCTGCGCAACGCCAGCATCCACCGCGTCGGCAACGTCGTCTTCGCGGCGGAGGGCGGGCCGCTTCAGCTGAACCTGCGGGACAACGCCTTCTTCCGGCAACTGGCCGCCTTCGTGCGGCTGGGGGTGGTGCCCGACGATTCGCACGTCTGGCTGTGCCACGTCGATCTCGTGGCCCGCGCGGTGGCTCTGCTGGCCGGTGCCGCCGGCCTCGCCAACGAGACGCACCATGTGGAGAATCACCGCCGCGACACGCTGGCCGATTTCGTCACCTCGGCGGCGGGCATGGCGGGCGCGGTGCGGGCGGTCGGTTTCGACGCGCTGCTCGACCGGCTGGAGCGCGCTATCGGCGAACCCGACATGGACGGCGCACTTGCCCAGACGCTGGAGGGCTTCGGGCTCTACAGCGGGCGCTCCCCCCAGGCGCGCGGCCGGCGGCAGGAGCTGACCTCCGAGCGCACGCAAGGGCTTCTCGGCCGCATGGGCTTCGGCTGGCCGCCGGTTCCCCGCGCCGGGCAGGCCGACATGCTGCGCGCCGCCGCGGACCTCTTCTCCCGATGAACGCCTTCGGAGCCATCATGCTCACCCATGTCCAGGATCTCGGCTTCCGCACCGGGGAATTCACCGCCGAGCCGCTGCCCGACGCGGAGACGGCGCGCGTGCTGGCCGTTCTGGTCGCCCGCCACGGGGCGGAGACCGACGCCGCCGTCCTCGTCCCGGACGGGCGGGAAACCGAGCTGCGCGGCGAGCTGGCGGAGGCCGCGCCCGGCCTGTCCGCCCTGGCCACGGCGATCCGCGACCGGCTCGAGACCAGCCACAGCGGCGTGCTGATCCGCCGCGCCCACCTCGGCCGCCACGATCTCGACACTCGGCGCCGCCTGCTTTACGCACTGGCGGTGTGCATGGGCGCACCGACCGCGACCGACCGGATCGACCGCAAGGTGGTGTGGGACATCAAGGTCCGCCCCGAACTGGTCCGCAGCGGCGGCGCCTCCACCTTCTCCGAGCACGCCGACGAGGCCGACTTCCACACCGACACCCAGTATTTCTCGACTCCCGAACGCTACATGCTGCTCTATTTCGCCCGGGCGGCGGCCTGCGGCGGCGGGCGGTCCAGCCTGCGCGACGCCCGCTGCGTCCGCGCGGCTCTGGCCGGCAGTGAGGAGGGGCGCTGGGCGCTCGACCTGCTGTCGCGGACGGCGCTGCCCTTCCGCATTCCCGCCACCTTCACCCGCACCGGGTCGCGCGACGCGGTGGAGGTGACCTTCGCCACCGTCTTCGGCGACCGCCCGCTCATCCGCTTCCGCACCGACACGCTGCGCCGCGGCCTCGCCGCCCGACCGGAGCACGACACCCCGGAGGTCCGCCGCGCGCTTGCCATCCTCCAGGCGGAACTGGACAACCCGGCGCGGCGGCTGGAGACCTTCATGGAGTCCGACAGCCTGCTGGCGATGAACAACCACGAGGCGCTCCACGGGCGCGGCGCCTTCGCCGACCCGGACCGCCACGCGCTGCGCATCCGCATCGACGACGGCACCCCGCAGGATCACGCGCGATGAACCTCCTCCGCCTGCTGGGACGGCTGGGACCGGCGCCGCTGCGCCGGCTGGTTCTCTATGCGCTGGGGTCGGCCCTCTTCTCCACGCTGGTGCTGGCCCTGGTCAACCGCGGGGCGGAGGAGATCGCCGCGGAGAAGGCCGACTTCGTCAACGTGCCGCTGGCCGCCGCCTTCGTCGCCAGCGTCCTCCTCTACATGCTCCTGGAAGGCCGCATGGTCGCCCACCTGTCGGCGGACGCGGAAGAGGTGGTGGACAGCCTGCGCATGCGACTGCTCGACCAGATCCGCCGCGCCGACCTGTGGAAACTGGAACGCTTCGGCCAGACCCCGCTGTTCGAAAGCGTGACGCAGAGCAGCCAGCTCATCTCGCAGAACTCGCAATTCCTGGCGCTGACGGTGCGCTCGGTCTTGCTGACCGGGACGATCCTGCTCTACATCGCCACCATCTCGCCGGTCGCCTTCCTGCTGATCGGCGGGCTGCTCGGCGCCGGGACATGGTTCTACATCCGGCTGGGCCGCGCGCTGGAGGAGCGGCAGCGCGCCATGACGACCGAGGAGGCCGCCCTGTTCGAAGGCGTGTCGGACCTGTTCGACGGATTCAAGGAACAGCGGCTGAACAGCGCCCGCAGCCGCGACCTGAACGCCGCCTTCGCCACCGTATCCGGCCGCACCACCACGGCCCGCGGCGCGGTGCATCTGCACACTTGGCAGCAGTTCGTGTTCGGCGAATGCGCCTTCAACCTGATGCTGGGCGTGGTCGTCTTCGTGGTGCCGTCCTACTCCAGCGCCATCTCGGCGGAGCTGGTGAAGATCACCGCCGCCATCTTCTTCATGTCGGCCCCGGTCTTCGGGCTGATGCAGTCGCTGGCGGTGATGAGCGCCGCGGAGGCCGCCGCCGGGCGCATGATGGCCCTGGAAGGCCAGCTTTCGGAGTTGGCGGAGGCCGGAAGCGACGGCCCCGCCCTGCCGGTGCCCGCCAATTTCGCCGAATTGCGGATGGAGGGGGTGGAGTTCGCCTTCCCCGCCCCGCCGGGCGAGCCGCCCTTCGCGGTCGGCCCCTTCGACCTGACCATCCGGCGCGGCGAGGTAATCTTCATCACCGGCGGCAACGGATCGGGAAAATCGACCTTCATCAAGCTGCTGACCGGCCTCTACCACCCGCTGCGCGGGCGAATCACGGTGGACGGGGTGCCGGTCGGGCCGCAGCGCATCGCCGCCTACCGCGAGCTGATGGCGACCGTCTTCGCCGACTTCCACCTGTTCGCCCGCCTCTACGGCCAGGACGCCCTCAACCCTGTCGAGGCCGCCGAGTTGATGCGCTGGATGGAGATGGAGCGGGTCACCGCTCTGGACGGCGACCGCTTCGGGCGGCGCGACCTGTCCGCCGGGCAGCGCAAGCGGCTGGGTCTCGTCGCCGCGGTCCTGGAGAAGGCGCCGATCCTGATCCTCGACGAATGGGCCGCCGACCAGGACCCGCATTTCCGCTTCAAGTTCTACCGGGAGGTCGTGCCGGAGCTGAAGCGGCGCGGCCTGACCATCGTGGCGGTGACCCACGACGACCATTATTTCGACGTCGCCGACCGCCGCCTGCACATGGAGGAAGGCCAACTGACCGAACTCGCCCATAGGGTGGAGGGCGTGGCATGAGGCTGGCCGCCATCGTCCTGCGCGAGCTTCCGGAGAATCTGCGCACGCTCGCTTTGATGAACGTCCTGTCGGCGATCGCCACCGCGGCGCTGCTCTGGCTGGTCGACGCCGCCGCCAAGGACGCCGCCAAGGGCATCCTCAGCCCGCGGCTTCTGGTGATGTACGCGGTCACGGTGACGCTGTTCGGGGTGACCCACAATTACGCGCTGGTCACCGCGTCCCAGGACGCCGAGCGGCTGATTCACAAGATCCGCCTGGGCCTGTTCGATCTGGTGCGCCGCGCCGACCTCGTGACCGTGGACCGCATCGGGCGGGCGTCGCTGCACGGCGTGCTGACCCAGGACACCCAGACGCTGGCTCAGTCCCTGCCGCTTCTGGCGATCGGCGGGCAGCAGGCGGTGATGCTGGCCTTCCTGGCGGTCTATCTGGCCTGGCTGTCGCCGCTGGCCTGCGTGATGGCCTTCGCCTTCGCCGGGATCGCCGTGGCCGTGAAGGTCGCGCGGGTGCAGCGCCTGCGCCGCAGCATGGTGGAGGCGGCGGCGGCCGAGACGCGCGTCTTCGACGGGCTGACCGACCTGCTGCGCGGCTTCAAGGAGGTGCGGATGAACCGCCGCCGCGGCGACGGGCTGATCCGCGACCTCGCCGACGCCTCGTCCCGGGCGCGCGCGGTGAACGTGGACATGAAGGAGCGGTGGGGCCGCAACTTCGCGCTGGTCGAGGCGATGTTCTACACACTGATCGGCATGATGGTCTTCGTCGTACCGCTGTTCACCACCGGCTATCACGCGGTGGTGGTGGCGGCGACCACGGCGGCGCTGTTCATCGTCGGGCCGGTCAGCACCGTGTCCTTCGTCACCCCGCTGGTCGCCCAGACCGAGATGGCCCTGTCCAACATCGAGGCGATGGAGGAGCGGCTGCGCGCCGCCGCCGGAAGCGCCCCGGACGAGGGGACGGAGCGGCTGCCCGGCCCGCCCACGCGCATCGCGCTGACCGACGCCACCTTCGCCTATCACGATGACGCGGGCGCGCCCGTCTTTGCCGTGGGGCCGCTGTCGGCGGAGTTCCGGGCGGGCGAGATGACCTTCGTCACCGGCGGCAACGGCTCCGGCAAATCCACGATGCTGCGCCTGCTGACCGGGCTGATGCCATTGAGCGGCGGCGAGTTGCTCGCCGACGGGGAGCCGGTGCCGGCGGAGCGGATGCAGAGCTACCGCGACATGATCTCGGCCATCTTCTCCGACTATCACCTGTCGCGCCGCCTCTACGGCGTCGCCGATCCCGACCCGGCGCGCGTCCGCGTCCTGCTGGAGCGGCTGGAGATGCAGGACAAGGTGACGGTCGCCAACGGCGGCTTCAGCACCGTTTCCCTGTCCACCGGCCAGCGCAAGCGCCTCGCCCTCGTCGTCGCCCAGCTTGAGGACAAGCCGGTGATCGTGCTGGACGAATGGGCCGCCGACCAGGACCCGCATTTCCGCCGCGTCTTCTACGAGGAGCTGCTGCCGGAGCTGAAGGCGTTGGGCAAGATCGTCATCTGCGTAACCCACGACGAGCGCTGGTTCGGCCTCGCCGACCGCATCTATCACATGAACGAGGGCCGCATCGAGGAAGGCCACGGCCACCATCACCTGTTCGCGCTGGAGCCGGCGTGATGGCCCCGCCCCTGTCCTCCTGGCTTCAAGGTTTCCGAGCGGTTTCGGCGCCGCGCCGCTCCTTGGTCTGCTTCCCCTACGCCGGGGCCGGCGCCGCCGTCTTCCGCGACTGGGCCTCGGCCGTCGGTTCGGACACTGAGCTGCTGGCCGTGCGCTTGCCTGGGCGAGAGAGCCGCATCGGCGAGTCGCCGCTGCATCGGATCGGGGACGCCGTGCCTGCCCTGCTGGCCGCGCTGGAACCGCTGGGGGACCGCCCGCTGATCCTGTTCGGCCACTCGCTGGGCGCCACGCTGGCCTACGCCACGGCCCGCGCTCTGGTGGCGCGGGGCCATTCACCCGCCCTGCTGGCCGTGTCAGGGCGCCGGCCACCGCACCTCGCGTCGCGGCGGCCACCCGTCCATGGCCTGGACGACGCGGCCTTCCGCGCCCGCCTCGCCACGCTGGGCGGCACCCCGCCCGAGGTGCTGGCCTGCGACGACCTGATGGAACTGATGCTGCCCATGCTGCGCGCCGACTTCGCCATGTCCGACGCCTTCCTCGAACCTGATCCACCACCGCTTCCGGTGCCGATCCTGGCCTTCGCCGGGGCGGAGGATACCGAGGCCACGGTGGAAGAGCTCGCCGGGTGGGAACGGCTGGCCGGGGCGGGTTTTCAGCCTGCGCACGCTTCCCGGCGGCCATTTTTTCCTGCACGGGCAGCGCGCGGTGATTGTCAAATATCTGACGATGGAAAATTTATGAAACCACTATCGAGCGTGGACATTCTTTTTGATGGCAAATCCTTTGACGAAAACAACTGCATTCGTTAGCCCATATGACGGTGCCGCCGGCCACCACCGGCGGCGTTTTCGGAGCGGGCCGTTCCTGCGAGGTCGGGGCATTCGCATTTGGTCTTTCCTAGCCCTCTCCCCTCTGGGGAGAGGGTGGCCCGAAGGGCCGGTGAGGGGGTTGCGCGCGGCGGTACGTCCGGCAAAAGCGCATCCCCCTCACCCTAACCCTCTCCCCGGAGGGGGAGAGGGGATTCCAAATGCGTTTGCCCGGCCTTTGGGGCCGACTGTCGCCGCGGGCCATCCGGTGCGCGGTGTTCATTGCTGATTTTCTCTCGACAACGTCCCTTTTTGGAGCACCACAGCATGGTCAGTGAGAAGGAAACCCCGGGCGGCAAGGCCAAGCCGGAAACGGCCGTCGCCCCGGCCCCCACCCCGGCTCCGGAGGCCGTGACGGCCGCCCCTGAAACCACCAGCACAACCCCCAACACGGCCGCCAGCACCTCCGAAGCCGCTCCGGAAGCCACCCCGGCCGCTCCGGTGTCCACCGAGGCGCAGGCGGCGGAGATCATCCGCAAGCATGTGCTGCTGTCGGCCGCGGCGGGCGTCATCCCGCTGAACTTCGTGGACACCGCGGCGCTCGCCGTCGTCCAGCTTCGCCTGCTCAAGGAGCTGTCGGAACTGCACGGCGTCGACTTCCGCGGCGACATCGGCCGCTCCGCGGTCGGCACGCTGTTCGCGACGGTCGCCCCGACCGCCCTGGGCGGCAGCCTGCTCGGCTCCATGGCGTTCAACATGGCTCTGCGCTCGGTGCCGGTGATCGGCACGGTGACGCGGCTGGCCACCCAGCCGGCCTTCAACAGCGCCTTCACCTACGCGCTGGGCAAGGTCTTCCAGCAGCACTTCGCGTCGGGCGGCACCTTCCTGACCTTCCAACCGGAAAAGGTGAAGACCTATTTCCGCGAGAAGTTCGAGGAAGCCCGCCGCCGCAAGGGCGCCACGCCGGAGGCGGCCACGGCCGCGGCCTGACCGCGAACCCGGACGCCGCCACGGACCGGGAGGACGGGCGGGGACGCCTCCGCGCATCCCCGCCCCCTCCGGCCGCCGTCACCCCTCCGCCCTGCTCCCATTCCAAGGCCGGACGCGCATGCCCCTCGTTCTCGTCATGCTCTATCTCCTCGCCTGTCTGGTGTGCGCCGTCATGGGCCGCAACACCACGATCGGCTTCATCGGCCATTTCCTGCTGGCCCTTTTCCTGACTCCGCCGGTGAACTTCGTGATCCAGGCGGTGGGCCGCCCCAGCACGCGGGAACGTGAGAAGATGCTGACGACGAGACCGCGATGACCACCCTGGACCCGTCCGCCGAGGACGGCCTCGCCCGTGCGCCGTTGCCGCAGCGCGCCGGCCTCTGGCTGAAGCGGCGCAGCGTGTCGATCTACGCGGTGACGCTGACCCTGATCCTCGGTTTCCTCGCCATCGCCCCCGCCGTCTTCGTCGAGGTGCCCTCCGGCCATGTCGGCGTGCTGTGGCTGCGCTTCTTCGGCGGCACGGTCACCGACCGGGTCTACAGCGAGGGCACCCACCTGATCTTCCCGTGGGACCGGGTGACGATGTACGACGTGCGCCTGCGCACCGACACCCGCACCTACGAGGCGGTGGCGGCCAACGGCATGTCGATGACGGTGACCGTGGCGTTGCGCTACCGCGTCAACCCGCCGGCCGCCGGTCTGCTCCACAAGCTGGCCGGTGACGATTACGCGGAAAAGCTGGTGCATCCGGAGATCGCCAGCCTCGTCTACGAATTCGTGTCGAAGCACAATCCGGAAAACTTCTATTCGATCAACCGGGCGGACATCCAGGGCTTCCTGCTGACCGAGGCACGCCGCCAATTCCCGGCGCCGCCGACCGATCTGCAGGCGCTGAAGCTCCCTCCGGGCGCGATCGCCGACGATTACAGCTCCGTGATGATCCGGGTGGAGGACGTGCTGGTGGCCGGAGTCAGCTTCCCGCCGTTGGTCCGTCAGGCCATCGACCGCAAGATCGAGCAGCAGCAGATCATGGAGGAATACGACTTCCGCATCGCCCGCGAGGCCAAGGAGCGCGACCGCAAGCGGATCGAGGCGGAGGGCGTGCGCGACTTCCAGGACATCGTCGCCCGCAACATCACGCCGGAGTATCTGCGCCTGCGCGGCATCGAGGCGACGCGGGCCTTCGCCACCTCCTCCAACGCCAAGACCATCATCATCGGCGGGCGCGACGGCCTGCCGGTCATCCTGAACACCGGCGACGACGCCAAATCGGGAACGGGAGCGTCGGGAACGGCGGCCGGGACCGCAGCCCCTCACGAAACCGCCGCCAAGGAACCGGACGGACTCGCCGGCCGCCTGTCCACCCTCGACGAACCGCCGCCGGAGAACAGCGCGCCGGAAGCACCACCGGACACCGCCGGGCGCTGAGGCCCGGCGGTGTCCAAGGAACCGGCTAGTCGGCGGCCTCGGCGAGGGTCCGGGCGAAATCGCGCTCCAGCTCGTCGAGCAGCCGGACCACCTCCGCCGACGCCCGCTTCATCTCGGCGGCGTGGCGTTCGGCCTCCAGGCGGTTGCCGGTTTGAAGGGCGAGCAGCGTCTCGCGCCCCGACTCATGGACGGTCCGGTGCGGGGTGGCCATCCCCTTGTAGGTGGACAGGCGCATCGTCCGGGGGTCGTTCACGCTGTCGTACCAGCGGCCAAGGCGGCAGGAGTGATGGGTGGACAGATCCGCCGGCAGAAGCGTGCGCTGGCCGCCCACCGCCTCCATGATCCTGTCCACGAAGGCGAGATGGTCCTGCTTGGCCAGCCGGACCAGTTCGCCCACCCCGTCGCGGCTCATGCGGTCGACCTCCTCGCGGCCGATCTTCCGCTCGTCGAAGCGGATGTGCAGCCGGTTGTCGTGCCGCGCCACCACCGAGCCGCGCAGGGACAGCTTGTAGCCGGGAAGCGACACGGTGACCTGCCCGCCGGTGGGCGCTGCCCCCTTCGTCTCGGCGTAGCAGCCGCATTCGGAGATGTCGCGGACCAGCGCGGGCGTCTCGTCCACGCTGCCGTCCAGCAACACCGGGCGGCGCCGCGTGTGGCGCCGGTTCGCCAGATCGGAGGAGGTGCGGATGGCCCGGGCCAGCAGCGACGGCAGGGTGTCCAGCGCCTCCTGCATGCGGTTGGCGCTTTCGCCGACCGTGTAGGCCACGGTGGTGGCGCGCTCGGTCTCGCCGCCGGCCTCGGTCATCCGGCTGGCGATGCCGCGGAAGATGCCGGCGACCTCGCCGATGTTGCGGGCGATCTCGCGCGAAGCCGAGGACTGCTCCTCCACCGCCGCGGCGATCGAGGCGTTGATCTCCTGCATGGTGATGATGGTGGTGGCCACCCCGTCCATGCCGGTGATGGCCTGCTCCGCCACCGCCTGGATGGCGCCGACCTTGGCGGCGATCTCGTCCGCCGCCTTGGCCGACTGCCCGGCGAGGTTCTTCACCTCCGTCGCCACCACGGCGAAGCCCTTGCCGGCCTCCCCGGCGCGGGCCGCCTCGATGGTGGCGTTCAGCGCCAGCAGGTTGGTCTGCCCGGCGATGGCGCGGATGATGTTCAGGATGCCGCCGATCTCCTGCGCCGCGGTGCTGAGCTGCGCCATGACCTGGCGGGCCTCGCCGCTCTTCTCCACCGCCTCGCTGGCGATCCGGGACGCGCCGCCGACCTGCACCGAGATTTCGCGGACCGCGGCCTGAAGCTGCTCCGCCCCGGCGGCGACGGTCTGGGCGGCGTCGAGCGCCTCCTCGGTGTCGGCGGACGTGCCGGCGATGCTGTCCTTCACGGACGCGCAGACGCTGTCCAGGTCACCGACCGTGCGGCGCAGATCCGCGGTGTAGCTGGCGACGCTGTCCACCACGTCGTTGGCCTCGTGGTCGATGGAATCGACCATCGCGTCCACCGCCTGGAGCCGCTCGTCGATCAGCCGGTCCCAATAGACGGACAGGGCGGCGTCAAGATCCATCAGGACCGCCGACACCACGGCGCGCTGCATGGTCACGATGGAGCCCAGCCGGCCACCGGTCAGCAGGGTCCCGCCCATGCTCTGCGCCAGGGCGGCCATGATCTCCCCCAGGATGAAGGCGTAGCCGCCGACGTACCAGCTCGGGCTCAGCCCGATGCGGTGATGGGCGATGCCGACGGCGCGCACGGATTCCTTGTAGCCGTCGTCGAAGCGGCCTTCGAACAGCCGGGTCCAATGCGCGATCTGGGCGCGCTTGGCCCCCTCGACCTGCGCCGGGTTGGCGAACAGGGCGGCCAATTCGGGCTGCGACAGCGTGCGGGCGTAAAAGCGGTCCAGAATTCCCGGAAGGGCTTTGGAGATGATCGGCAACGCCTGCCGCAGGCTGCCGACCGCTTCCGGTCCCAGATCGAAATAGGCGGTCTTGGTGACATCCAGGGCGTGCAGCGAGTCCGGCATGGCGAATGTTTGTATTCTGTAATGAAGGAACGCCAACCGATAACATTTCCGCCAAACCAAAGGTATCGCTAACAGGAATTCGAGTGCGACATGCTGTCCCACTTCATGATTAACAGATGGTTTATTTTGTGATGCGCACAACAGGAGTGCAATGAATAAGCCTTGAAACACAATCACTTTGCTCAAGACGGTCGGAAAAAGTCGCAACGGGGTCTTCACATTGCGTGATTCCGGGGCGTCCCGAGGTTGATAAAACCATTTGTTACAAATACGCGACAAAGTTACCAATGCGCCGCCGTTCCGGCGCCTCCGGAGCGACCCGACGATTTTTCAAGGAGTTCTCGGCCGATGAATCCCCTCCGCACGCTCAGCCTTGCGACGAAGCTGACCATTCTGTGCACGCTCGGCCTGATTGCCCTGTCCGGCGCTCTGACCTACGCGACGATCGCCAAGGTCACCGCCAGCATCAGCAAGGACGCGGCGGAGCGGAGGGAGCAGGCCATCACCAACTTCCGGATGCTGCTCGACCAGAGGGGGTCGGAGTACCGGCTCAAGGACGGCGCGCTCTACATCGACGATGTCAAGCTGGACGGCGCGAACGACATCGTCGACACCGTCCGCAGCGTCACCGGCGGCGTGGCCACCATCTTCCGCGGCGACACTCGCGTGGCGACCAACATCCACAACCCGGACGGCAACAGGGCCGTCGGGACGAAGCTGGCCCGCGGTCCGGTCTATAGCGCCGTCATCGATGGCAAGGAGCCCTTCCGCGGCGAGGCCGACATCCTGGGCGAGGCCTATTTCACCGCCTACGACCCGATCATCGACCGGAACGGCGAGGTCATCGGCGTGCTGTTCGTGGGCCTGAAGAAGAGCGTCGCCCTGGGCGTGCTGGAGGAGGTGGTGCCCAACATCATCCAGGTGGCGGCGGTCATCACCGTCGGCATGGCCTTGGTGATGCTGCTGGTGGTGCGGCGCCAGTTCCGCACCCTGGACCAGATCCGCGGCACCATGTTCCAGTTGGCCGACGAGCATTACGAAGTGGCGGTGCCCGGCCTGGACCGCCAGGACGAGATCGGCGCCATGGCCAAGACCGTCGAGGTCTTCCGCCTGAAGGGGATCGACAACCAGCGTCTGCGCGAGGCGCAGGAGCGCGAGCGTCGCGAGGCCGAGGCCGCCAAGATCGCCGCCCTGGAATCCATGGCCCGCACGGTGGAGCAGGAAACCCGCACCGCCGTGGACCGCGTCGCCGAGCGGTCGGTCTCGATGGACAGCAATGCGCAGGCGATGGCCAGTTCGGCCGAGACCGTCTCCGCCAACTCGCAGAGCGTGGCGGCGGCGGCGGAACAGGCGCTGGGCAACGCCCAGGCCGTGGCGGCGGCCACCGACCAGCTCACCGCCTCCATCGCCGAGATCACCGGTCAGGTTACCTTCGCCAGCCAGATTTCCCGCCGCGCCGTGGAAAGCGGCCGCAAGACCGAGGACGTGGTGCTCTCCCTGTCCGAGGCCATCGGCCACATCGGGGAGGTCGCCACCTTCATCCAGGACATCGCCAGCCAGACCAACCTGCTGGCGTTGAACGCGACGATCGAGGCGGCGCGCGCGGGCGAGGCCGGCAAGGGCTTCGCCGTGGTCGCCCAGGAGGTGAAGAACCTCGCCACCCAGACCTCCAAGTCGGCGGAGGAGATTTCCCGCCAGATCACCGACCTGCAGAGCATGACCGCCGGGGCCGTCGACGCGGTGCAGGACATCGGGCGGACCATCACCGAGATCGACGGGGTTGCCAGCAGCATCGCCAGCGCCATGGACGAGCAGGGTGCCGCGACCAGCGAGATTTCGCGCAACGTCGGCCAGACCGCCGCCGCCGCGCAGGAGGTGTCGTCCCGCATCGCCCATGTGTCGGAGGAAGCGGCGGTGACCGGCAACCGTGCCGACGAGGTGCGCCGGGTGGCGTCCGACGTGGCGGGGAGCATCGACCATCTGCGCGAGATGCTGGTCCGCGCCGTGCGCACCGCCACGCCGGAGGTGGACCGCCGCCGCGCCCCGCGGTTCGAGGTCAACCTGCCCTGCACCATCTCCGGGGCGGTGGGGTCGCTGTCGGGCCACCTCACCAACCTGTCGGAAGGCGGCGCCACGATCCGCGGCCTGGACCGGTCGCAGGTCGGCAGCCGTGGCGTGCTGACCATTCCGGGCTGCACCGTCTCCATCCCCTTTGCGGTGCTGGGGGGCAAGGAGCAGGATCTGCATGTCCGGTTCGAGCTGACGCCGGACGTCGCCGACCGCTTCGCCGCGGACGTCCAACGCCTCACCGCGGGCCTGCACCCGCTTCCGGCGGTCGCCTGAGGCGGATCATCGGGCCAAGCCTGCGGCCGATTCCGCGGGCTTGGCCGCAGAAGCCCTCCGCTACGGCAGTTGCGCCAGCGGGTTGCCGAGCGCGCGCAATTCGCGCGCATGCATTTGCAGGCCGGGCAACCATTTGGCGGCGAAGGACCGGACGTCCGGGTCGGTGCCGCCCTGGGCCTGCGCGTTGAACAGGGCGATCGACACCTCGTGCTCGGCGATCTGCTGTTGCAGATACTGCCGGTCGAACGCGGTGCCCTGAAGCGTGGCCAACGCGTCGGCGACCGCCTGCCGGCCGGGGTCCGGGGCGGTGGGCGGCGTGACGCCCTTGGCCTGGGCGAGCCGGGCGAGTTCCTGATTGGCTTGGGTGTGGTCGGCGGCGATGCGCCGGCCGAGGTCACGCACGGTGGCGCTGGACGCCTGCCGCTGGGCCAGCGTGCCCATCGCCACCTCGCCGAAGCCGCCGTAGGCCGCCTGGGTCAGAAAGGACTGGTCCGCCACCGTCAGCGTCGAGGAGGCGCCCGACCCGGTGCTTCCCATCTGGGACGCGGAAGCGCCGGAGTTGCCCATCGGTGGCACGAGGCCCGGCTCGCTCGAACAGGCCGCGAGCGCGAGGATGGACACGGCGGCAAGGGCCGCGGTTCGCAGCATGGGCATTCCGACCTCCCGATCTACAATCTTGCGTTGGGACACACCGATCCCCAACAGCCTCCTATTCTCCTTGTGCCTGGCGACGAGCGTTTTTACGGGTCCCCTGCCCACAAGGGCAGGTTGACCGATGCCATCCTCATAGGATGGACCGCAGGGAGGCAGGCGATCCTGCCCGGACGGGCGTGGCCTGACGGCGGGGCGCCGGTCGCGGGAGAGGCCGTCGCCCCTCCCGATCACGCAGCGCGGTCCTTGCGGACGCGTCAGCTGTTCTTCTTCAGGAAGGCGATCAGGTCCTTGCGGGCCTGCTCGTTCTTCACGCCGGCGAAGGCCATCTTGTTACCGGGAACGGTGCCCTTCGGATCGGTCAGGTACTTGTCGAGATTGGCCTCGTCCCAGGTCAGACCGGCGCCCTTCATGGCGTCGGAATACTTGAAGCTCTCAATGGAGCCCGACGGGCGGCCGACGACGCCGTGCAGGTTCGGGCCGACGCGGTTGGGGCCGCCGGCCTCAATGGTGTGGCAGGCCTTGCACTGGTTGAACACCTTCTCACCCGCATCGGCGTCCTGCGCCGAGGCGATGCCGGGAAGGGCGGCGAACAGGCCGAAGGCCAGAACGGCAACACTACGCTTCATTGCACTATCCTCGATTTCCAATGCCCAAAAGACAGGCACGGCCACCCAAGGCCCGCAGGGCATCCTGCGTTGTTCGCTTCGCCACGATCAATATTCGTCGCATCGGCGCGCGGCGTCCGCCGCTCCGTTACTTGGCCTCGATCATGACAAGCGGCTTGGGAAACCAGCCGCCACCTCGGCCGGCGTTGTAATCCCCGCATGCTGGTATGCACAATGCCGGGCATGGCTGGAGGCCAGCCCCTGCGACAAAATGCCCGACTCTTTTCGAAAATTTTTCGGGATTAAAATTTTCGGTCACTTCAACCGGCAATGGACCAGCGTCGTTCCGGTGGTGTTGGCCTTCTCAATGTCGGTGTCGCGCAGGTCGGCTCCCGACAGGTTGCAGTTGGTCAGGTCCGCTCCGGCCAGCCGCGCACCCCGCAGGTCGGCGCCACGAATGTCGCTGTCGGCCAGTTGGGCGTTGCGCAGGTTGGTCGGCCACAGGCGCCCGGTGGGCTGGCCGTCCGCCGCCAGAAGCTCGATGGCCCGCATCACCGCGTTGCGCATCATGGCGCGGGTCAGGTCGCAGCCCTCGAAGCTGGCCCCGGACAGTTCCGAATTCTCGAAACAGGCCTCCCGCATGCGGCAGCCGGGAAACTGGGCGATCTGCAGCTTGCTGTCGCGGAAGCTCGCCCGCGTGAAGTCGCAATTGCGGAAGATCGCCCCGCTCAGATCGCAGCCGTCGAAATCGGTCCCGACGAAGGCCCCGTCCGACACGTCGAACCGCTTGCCCTGCTTTCCGTTGCTGTTGATCCAGCGGACATGGCCGTCCAGCCCCTCCCGGATTTCCGGCGGGAAGTCCGACTGGTTGCGATGGTAGATGGCGCCCATCATCCGCGCCTCCGCCCAATCGGCGGTGGCCATGGCGACGTTGCGCAGTTCGGCGTCGCGCAGGTCGGCGCCCTGGAAGGTGGCGCCGGCAACGACGGCGTTGTTCAGGATGGCGCCCTTCAGCTTCGCCATGCTGAAATCGGCGCCCCGCAGATCGGCACCGCTGAGGTTGGCGCCGAACAGGGCGGCGTTGCTGAAGTCCGCCCCTTCCAGGCTGGCGCGGGTCAGGTTGGCGCCGGTCAGATCGGCGTCGGTGAAGTTCGCGTTGACCAGCACGGCTTCCCGCAGCGCCGCCTCCCGCGCTTTGCGCCGGTCCTTCCACAGCACGAGTTGGCCGGGGCGGAGGTCGGCCCGTTCGAACAGGGTGTTGCGCAGGCAGGCCTTCGTGAAATTCGCCCCGCGCATGTCCGCCCCGACCAGCGAGGCCTCCCGCAGATCGGCGGAGACGAAGCTGGCGCCGAACAGATCCGCTCCGTCGAAGTTGCAGCGCTGGAGGACGCTGCGCCGGAAATTCGCTCCGGTCAAAATGGCGTCCGACAGGAGCAGCCCCGACAGGTCGAAACCGGTCAGGTCCGCCGCCTTCAATTGAAGGCGCAGTCCGTTCGGGCGCGCCGCCAGATAAAGCCGGTGGGCTCTGATGGCCTGCGCGAGATCCTCCAGGCTCAGGTCCGTCCCGTCACCCGGCCCGCTTGTCGGGGCACCGCTCATCCCGCTTCCCAGCACCCCTGCAATCGACTCCACGCCCGCCCCGCGGCGCAGTAGCAAGTTTACGCGCAAAATTACTTGCAAAATTGTTAAAAAGGTCACACATCTCTACATGGCTGCCGCGCGTTTGCACCGCACATTTCAATCGAATCCAAGCAAAGACGGCCCAAACGCGCCGGATTCGAACTATTCCATATTGAATTTAAGGAATATGCTTGCCCTCTTTTGGAGTGCGGTCACCCTACTGGGTATAACCTGTTGGGGGTATTTGACCTTTTCTCCCTTAATTGCCTCACCCCTCCGTGCTACTCGTCCCGGTCAGCTTCGCCGGTATCCGACGTCTCCGCTCGGGTTCCGGCGGCGGGCGGGATAGGCGCCTCATCGACGCCGTTCCGGCACCGCAGCCGGCAGAACGACAAGAGGGATAAGGGATGACCAACCCGATCAACAGGTCACCACGGGCCGGGGCGGACGGGACCGCGCCCGCCGAAACCACAACCCCCGTCCGGGTCCTGGTCGTCGAGGATGAGACGATCGTTGCCATGTATCTGACCGATATGTTGGAGGAGTTGTCTTACGAGGTGTGCGGCGTCGCCGCCAACGCCGCCGACGCGCTGAAGATCGCCGAGCGGGAACGCCCCGCTCTGGCCCTGGTGGACATCGGTCTCGCCGGTCCGCAGGACGGCATCGAGACCGCGCAGGCTCTGCGCGAGCGCTTCGCCGTTGGCAGCATCTTCATGTCCGGGGCCAGCGACCCCGTCCTGCTGGAGCGCGCCCGCGCCGCCGGCCCGCACGGCTTCATCCAGAAGCCCTACGACGAGCGCCAGCTGAAGACCCTGCTGCACAACGCCGCCCCCCAGCATTAGCCCCCGCCGCCTTCCGCTTGCCGTCCCATGGCTGCGCCGCTCCGGCGCGCGGCCAATCCGGCGTTCCGCCGGATGCGCCGTCGACCACGCGCAAGGGGACACCCGAGACACAGGCCTGGACTTCTTAGGGACCATCGCGTCATGACGATGACCGACGCTCACGACCGGCTTTCCCCCCAGCTTCTCCTGCGCGCGCTGCGCCAGTTCCGCAAGGGCGACTTCTCCGTGCGCCTGCCGCTCGACCTGGACGGGCTGGACGGCGAGATCGCCGCCGCCTTCAACGACGTGGTGGAGATGAACGAAGCCCTGGTGGAGGACGTCGGCCGGGTCAGCGTCGCCATCGGCAAGGAGGGTCGCATCGGCCAGCGCGTCCGCCTGCCCACCGCCTCGGGCGGCTGGGGCGACTGCGTGGACAGCGTCAACGCCATGGTCGCCGACCTGACCCAGCCGACCCAGGAGATGGCCCGCGTCATCGGCGCGGTCGCCAAGGGTGACCTGTCGCAGTCGATGCCGCTGGAGGTCGACGGGCGTCCGCTCCAGGGCGACTTCCTGCACACCGCCCGCACGGTCAACCGGATGGTCGAGCAGCTCGTCACCGTGACGGCGGAGCTGACGCGGGTGGCGCGCGAGGTCGGCATCGAGGGCAAGCTGGGCGAGCAGGCCCAGGTGAAGGACGTCGCCGGCACTTGGAAGGACCTCACCGACAACGTCAACCTGATGGCCGCCAACCTGACGGCCCAGGTCCGCAACATCGCCGACGTCACCACGGCGGTGGCGAAGGGCGACCTGTCGCGCAAGATCACCGTCGACGTGAAGGGCGAAATCCGCGAGTTGAAGGACACCATCAACACGATGGTCGACCAGCTCAACAGCTTCGCCTCCGAAGTCACCCGCGTCGCCCGCGAGGTCGGCAGCGAGGGCAAGCTGGGCGGACAGGCCCAGGTGAAGGGTGTCGCCGGCACCTGGAAGGACCTCACCGACAACGTCAACCTGCTGACCGGCAACCTGACCAATCAGGTCCGAAACATCGCCGACGTGACCACGGCCGTCGCCAACGGCGACCTGTCGCGCAAGATCACCGTCGACGTGAAGGGTGAAATCCGTGAGCTGAAGGACACCATCAACACGATGGTCGACCAGCTCAACAGCTTCGCCAGCGAGGTCACCCGCGTGGCGCGCGAGGTCGGCACCGAAGGCAAGCTGGGCGGACAGGCCCAGGTGAAGGGCGTCGCCGGCACCTGGAAGGACCTCACCGACAACGTCAACGCGATGGCGACCAACCTGACCAGTCAGGTCCGCAACATCGCGGAGGTCACCACGGCGGTGGCGAAGGGCGACCTGTCGCGCAAGATCACCGTCGATGTGAAGGGCGAGATCCGTGAGCTGAAGGACACCATCAACACGATGGTCGACCAGCTCAACAGCTTCGCCAGCGAGGTCACCCGCGTGGCCCGCGAGGTCGGCAGCGAGGGCAAGCTCGGCGGACAGGCCCAGGTGAAGGGCGTCGCCGGCACCTGGAAGGACCTCACCGACAACGTCAACCTGCTGACCGGAAACCTGACCAATCAGGTCCGCAACATCGCCGACGTGACCACCGCCGTCGCCAACGGCGATCTGTCGCGCAAGATCACCGTCGACGTGAAGGGCGAAATCCTGGAGCTGAAGGACACCATCAACACGATGGTCGATCAGCTCAACAGCTTCGCCTCCGAAGTCACCCGCGTGGCCCGCGAGGTCGGCACCGAGGGCAAGCTCGGCGGACAGGCCCAGGTGAAGGGCGTCGCCGGCACCTGGAAGGACCTCACCGACAACGTCAACATGATGGCCGCCAACCTGACCGGTCAGGTGCGCGGCATCGCCGAGGTCGTGACGGCGGTTGCCGAGGGCAACCTGAAGCGCAAGCTGACCGTGGCGGCGCGCGGCGAGATCGCGGCGCTGGCCGACACCATCAACGGCGTGATCGAGACGCTGGCCATCTTCGCCGATCAGGTCACCAACGTGGCGCGCGAGGTCGGCATCGAAGGCAAGCTGGGCGGGCAGGCCAAGGTGCCCGGAGCCACCGGCGTCTGGGGCGACCTGACCGACAACGTGAACCAGCTCGCCGCCAACCTGACCACCCAGGTGCGCGCCATCGCCGAGGTGGCGACCGCGGTGACCAAGGGCGACCTCACCCGCTCCATCGCCGTCGAGGCGTCGGGCGAGGTGGCGTCGCTGAAGGACAACATCAACGAGATGATCCGCAACCTGCGCGACACGACGCAGAAGAACGCGGAACAGGACTGGCTGAAGACCAACATCGCCAAATTCACCCGGATGCTTCAGGGCGAGCGCGATCTGGTCACCGTCACCAACATGATCCTGTCGGAGATCGCGCCGCTGGTGAACGCCCAGCACGGCGTCCTCTACGTCACCAGCCGCGATGGCGACGAGCCGGTTCTCGATCTGGTCGCCAGCTACGCCCTGAAGGAGCGCGACGGGCTGGGCACCCGCTTCACGCTGAAGCAGGGTCTGGTCGGCCAGTGCGCCCACGAGAAGAAGCCGATCCTGCTGACCAACGTGCCGAAGGACTATGTGCGGATCAGCTCCGGCCTCGGCGAGGCGGCGCCGCTGAACATCATCGTCCTGCCCGTGCTGTTCGAGAACGAGGTGAACGCCGTGCTGGAGCTGGCCTCCTTCGGCCATTTCAGCGAGACGCACCGCTCCTTCCTGGAGCAGCTGACGGAAAGCATCGGGATCGTCCTCAACACCATCGCCACCAACATGCGGACCGAGGGGCTGCTGAAGCAGTCGCAGCGCCTGACCGCCGAGCTGCAGAGCCAGCAGGAGGAGCTGAAGACCACCAACGAGCGGCTGGAGCATCAGGCCGCCTCGCTCCGCCAGTCGGAGGAGCTGCTGATGGCCCAGCAGGAAAAGCTGCGCCAGACCAACGAGGCGCTGGAGGAGAAGGCGGAGCAGCTCTCCCTGACCTCCAAATACAAGTCGCAGTTCCTGGCGAACATGAGCCATGAGCTGCGCACCCCGCTGAACAGCCTGCTCATCCTGTCCAAGCTGCTGTCGGACAACGGCGACCACAACCTGACCCCCCGGCAGGTGGAGTTCGCCCGCACGATCAACGCCGCCGGCTCCGACCTGCTGAACCTCATCAACGACATCCTCGACCTGTCGAAGATCGAATCCGGCACGGTCACGCTGGAGATCGGCGCGGTGGTGCTGGACGACCTGCGCGGCCATGTCGAGCGCACCTTCGCCCAGCTCGCCGAGGAGAAGGGGCTGCGCTTCGACATCGACATGACCCAACCGCTGCCCGCGGCCATCCAGACCGACCAGAAGCGGCTGGAGCAGGTGCTGAATAACCTGCTGTCCAACGCCTTCAAATTCACCGAGACCGGCGGCGTCACCTTCCGGGTCGGGCTGGCCAGCGAAGGCTGGAGCGCGGCCCACCCCGTGCTGAACGCGGCGGAGGGGGTGCTGGCCTTCACCGTCGTCGACACCGGCATCGGCATTCCCGAGAACAAGCAGCGCATCATCTTCGAGGCGTTCCAGCAGGCCGACGGCACGACCAGCCGCAAGTACGGCGGCACAGGCCTCGGCCTGTCGATCAGCCGCGAGATCGCCCGCCTGCTGGGCGGCGAGATCCGCGTGCAGAGCGAGTCCGGGGCGGGCAGCGCCTTCACGCTCTACGTGCCGATGGAGTTCGACATCGCCCGCTACGGCGACCCGGCGCCGAAGCTGGCCCCCTTCCCGACGCCGACGCGGCCCATCGTGGTGCCGGGGCCGGAGGAGCGGCTGGCACTGCCGCAGCACCACCCCGTCGCCGACGACCGCGAGCGCATCCGCCCCGGCGACCCGGTGGTCCTGATCGTCGAGGACGACGTGAAGTTCGCCTCGATCCTGGTCGATCTGGCGCGGGAGAAAGGCTTCAAGGCAATCCTCTCCCACGCCGGAAGCCCGGCCATGCCGATGGCCCGCAAATACCGGCCGGACGCGGTGATGCTGGACATCGGCCTGCCGGATATCGACGGCTGGGCGCTGCTCGACCTGCTGAAGCGCGACCCGCACACCCGCCACATTCCGGTGCACGTCATCTCCGCCAAGGAGGAGCGGCGCCGCGGCCTCGCCATGGGCGCCTTCGACTACACCGAGAAACCGGCCGACCGCGAGGCGATCTTCGCGGCGCTCGCCAAGGTCAAGGGCTTCGTGGAGCGCCACCAGCGCCGGCTGCTGATCGTCGAGAAGGTCCCCAACCCAGAGACCGGCGGCATCGCCGGCCTGATCGACCACGACAAGGGCGTCGGGGGCGGGGGCGGTGACGACATCGACATCAGCACCGTCACCTCCGCCGAGGCCGCCCGCGCGCTGCTGGCGCAGGAGCGGTTCGATTGCATGGTGCTCGACCTGACGATTCCCCAGCCCAGCGACTTCGAGTTGATCGACAGCCTGCGCACCCGCGACTCCACCGCCTGGATGCCGGTCGTTGCCTATGTCAGCGACGCCATCGCGCCGGAGGACGAGGCGCGGCTGCGCCGGCTCGCCGAGACGGTGGTGCTGCGCAGCGTCCATTCCGCGGACTCGCTGCTCGACGAGACGGCGCTGTTCCTGCACCGGGCGGTGGACCGGCTGCCCGACGACAAGCGCAACGCGCTCGACCAGATCCGCCAGCGCGACCCGGTGCTGGCGGGGCGCAAGGCGCTGATCGTGGACGACGATTTCCGCAACATCTTCTCGCTCGCCAGCGTCTTGGAGGCCCACGACATGACGGTGCTGCACGCCGAGAGCGGGCCGGAGGGGCTGGAGCTGCTGAAGGCGCACCCCGACCTCGACGTGGCTCTGGTCGACATCATGATGCCGCTGATGGACGGCTACCAGACCATCCGGGAAATCCGTGCGACCGCGTCCGGGCGCGGGCTGCCGGTGATCGCCGTCACCGCCAAGGCGATGAAGGGCGACCGCGAGAAGTGCATCGAGGCGGGGGCGACCGACTATCTCGCCAAGCCGGTGGACATCGATCACCTGCTGTCGCTGCTGCGGGTCTGGGCCGGACGTCGGCAGGACGACGACGCGGGGCACACCCATGCCGGACGGGAGTGAGGAGAAGCCCATGCCCCACCCCTACATGCCCGCCAGCTTCGCCGAAATCGAGGACGCCACACTGCCGCCGCCGGAGGTCCGCGTGCTCGTCGTGGACGACGATCCCCGGAACCTGCTGGCGATGCGGGAAACGCTGGCCGACCTCGACGCCACGGTGATCCTCGCCCGCTCCGGCGAGGAGGCGCTGAAGCGTATTCTCGACCAGGACTTCGCGGCGATCCTGATGGACGTCCATATGCCCGGCATGGACGGCTACGAGACGGCGGAGCTGATCCGCAACCGCCGCAAGTCGCGGCACATCCCCATCCTCTTCCTGACCGCCATAAACAAGGACGAGATGCACATCTTCCGCGGCTATTCCGCGGGAGCGGTCGATTACATGTTCAAGCCGGTGGACCCGGTCATCCTGCGCAGCAAGGTCACCGTCTTCGTCGAGCTGTACCGCAAGACTGAGGAGGTAAAGCGCCAGGCCGCCCTGCGCGAGCGGCTGATGGCCGAGAACTACCGCGTGCGGGCCGAGAAGCTGGAGGCCGAACAGGCGCTGCGCCGGTCGGAGGAGCGGCAGGCAATGATCGCCCGCTCCCTGCCGATCCTGCTCTACACCGCCGGGCCGGAGCGCGGCACGCCCTTCCGCTACGTCACCGAGAATGTCGAGGCGCTGTTCGGCTTCCCCGCCGAACGCTTCCTGACGGACGGCGGCTTCTGGGAATCACGCCTGCACCCGGACGACCGCGAGCGCGCCGCCGTCCAGTTCGACGCGATGCGGCAGGGCGGCGTGTCCACGGTGGAATACCGCTGGCGCGCCGCCGACGGGCAGTACCGTACGCTCCTGGAAAAGGCCATGCTGTTGCCGGGCGAAGGCGGCCGGCCGCCGGAACTCTGCGGCACGGTGCTGGACGTCACCGACACGCGGGAGCTTCAGCTCCAGCTCGCCCATGTCCAGAAGATGGAGACCATCGGCCAGTTGACCGGAGGCATCGCCCACGACTTCAACAACATGCTGACCGTGGTCATCGGCAGCCTGGAGCGGCTGGGCCGCATGGCCTTCGACGACCCCAAGGCGGCGCGTCGGGTGGAGATGGCCCTGCAGGCGTCGCTGCGCTGCTCCGACCTGACGCGGCGGCTGCTCGCCTTCGCGCGGCGCCAGCAGCTCCACCCCGAGAGCGTGGACGTGGAGGCGCTGGTCCGCAACATGGGCGAGCTGATGGAGCGCACGCTGGGCTCGGCGATCACCGTCGAGATCGACAGCGCGCCGTCCCTCTGCCCGGCGCTGGTGGATCGCACCCAGGCGGAGTCGGCCCTGCTGAACCTCGTCATCAACGCGCGCGACGCCATGCCGGCGGGCGGCACGCTGACCATCGCCACCGCGATGGTGGAGGCCGAGGAGGGGGACGCGGAGCTGAGCCCCGGACGCTATGTGCGGATGACCGTGAGCGACACCGGCTGCGGCATGCCGCCGGAGGTTCTGGCCCGTGCCTTCGAACCCTTCTTCACCACCAAGGAGATCGGCAAGGGCACCGGTTTGGGGCTGAGCATGATCCACGGTTTCGTGAAGCAGTCGGGCGGGCTGATCCGGGTGGAGAGCGAGCCGGGCCGCGGCACCTCCTTCCACCTCCACCTGCCCTGCGCCCCCGCGGCCGTCCGTCAGGCGAAGGCACCGGAGGACACCGAGGACAGCGGTCTGCTGCCCGGCCAGGGCGAGGTGATCCTGGTGGTGGACGACGACCGCGACGTGCGTCAGGTCGCCGTGCTGACCCTCCAGGATCTCGGCTACACCGTGGTCGAGGCGGAGAACGGGCCGGAGGCGTTGGCCGTTCTGGCCGGGGAGCCGCGGGTGGACCTGCTGTTCACCGACGTGGTGATGCCGGGCGGCATGAACGGGCTGGAACTGGCCCAGGAGGCGCAGCGCCGCCATCCCGCCTTGAAGGCGCTCTACGCCTCCGGCTACGCCCATGGCGTGGCCGGGGGTTTGAGCGGCGAGGGGCCGGGGGCGGAATTCCTGATCAAGCCCTACCGCGACCGCGACCTCGCCCGCGCCGTCCGCAAGGCGTTGGGCGTCAGCGCGGCGGATGCTTTCCCGGAGTTGAAGAGCGCCTGACGATTGCCATTTCCGTCAAAGATCATTTCCGTCAAAGGCCGTCTCTGTTGAAGGCCATTGTCGCCCTTTTGCCTCAACCGTGAGCGGGGCCGTGGTGTTCAGATGACGGTCGCGTTGCAATAAAGGAGTAGCCGACGTGTCCGCTGTCCGCCTGTCCGGGATTCGCTTCGCCTCGGTCCTGTGCCTTGGCCTGTCCGTCGCCCTGCCCCTGACCTCCGTGCCCGCCACGGCGCAGGTGTTCACCCAGGGCGGTTACGGCGCGCCGACCCAGACCAATCCGCAA
The DNA here is from genome assembly GCF_000632475.1 of Azospirillum argentinense. Lineage (NCBI taxonomy): Bacteria > Pseudomonadati > Pseudomonadota > Alphaproteobacteria > Rhodospirillales > Azospirillaceae > Azospirillum > Azospirillum argentinense. The sequence goes on along the minus strand of NZ_CP007795.1, from coordinate 263,582 downwards.
GGCGGCCCGCTGGGCAACGGCGGCAACAACACCACCTTCGGCATCGACAACGACCTGCTGGGCAAGCTGGGCGGGGCCGCCGTCGGGGCGCTCGCCGGGTCGCAGATCGGCAAGGGCAGCGGCAACCTGCTGGCCATCGGCGCCGGCGGCCTGCTCGGCTACTTCGCCGGCGGCTACCTGATGGAGCAGCTGAGCCCAGGCAGCCGCAACGCGGCGCAGAGCGCGGAGACCCGCGCGCTCGACGCGCCGGTCGGGCAGACCATCCGCTGGAACAGCCCGGACAGCACGAACACCAGCGGCACCATCACCCCGATCCGCGCCGGGCGTGATTCCGCCGGGCGGGAGTGCAAGGAGTTCCAGCACAAGGTGACCATCGACGGCCGCCAGGAGTCCGCCACCGGCACCGCCTGCCGCGGCGACGACGGCCAGTGGCGCCTCGCCGCCAACCCGTAACTCCGGTTACAAGCCAGCCTTCACGCCGACGGTGTGAACCAGCACCGTCATGGTGTCGGTCGGCACCTCCACCGTCACCGGGACGACGCGCCCGCTCTCCGGCGCGCGGGCGAACCACACGGTCGCCTTGCGCTCGACCCCTTCGGCGAAGAAGCGGTCCCGGTCGCGGTCGCCCTGGAAGCCGGCCACCGGGCGGACGGTGACCGCGCAGACCTCCGCCGTACCCGTGGCGATGCGGTAGCGCGACGACGGCAGGTCGCCCTTGCCCTGCGGCGTCATGATGATGTCGTAGCGGCGGCGCCCGTCATAGACGGGATAGCGTCCTCCGCAGCCGCCCGCCCGGCTGGCGGTCAGGATCACCGCCGCCCCGGCGCTCAACGGATCGATGCTGCCCCGGCGGCTGTCCGGCGGCACCCGCGCCGCCTTGTCGGGGCTCAGCGGCGGATCGGCCGTCACGTCTACCCCGTCGGGACCGAAGGACAGCGTCATGATGTCCTGCTTGCGGCGCAGCCGGCGCTCGCCGCGGAAACGGTCCGGCTGGGCGGCGCCGGCCTCCAGCCGTCCCGCGGACTCGGCGTGGTAGCGGAAATTGGTGAAGAGGCCGAGCCAGGGCACCGCCTCCGCCTCCAGGGCCGCCCGGTAGCGGCTGGCGCCCCCCTCCGCCTCCTCGGTCAGCACGACGCTGCCGCGCGCCAGGGAGACGCCGCCGCCATAGGCGGCGAAGTCCAGCTCCAGCGTGGCGGCCCGGCCCGCCGCCGGCAGAAGAATCAGCAGCCCGGCGGCCAGGAGAATCCGCTTCACGGCGATCGCCTCACGTCGATGGTCCGCCCTCCGCGACGACCAGATCCTGGTACTCCGGGTGGCGCTGGATGTATTTGGCCACGAAGGGGCAGACCGGCACAACCTTCTGCCCGCTGGAGCGCGCGTCCTCCAGCGCGCCGCGCGCCAGCGCGGAGCCGATGCCCTGCCCGGCCATGCTCTCCGGAACCTCGGTGTGGGTGAAGACGATGGCCCCGTCGCGCTTTTCGTACTCCACCACCGCGGTGGCGTCGCCCACGGTCAGCTCGTAGCGGTTCTTGGCCGCGTTGTTCTTCACGTCTCCGCTCATTCCCCACCCTTTCCCTTGTCGTCGAAACCGATCACCACCCCCTCGTCGGGCCGCAGGCGCAGGGCGCCGGACACCGGCTCCTCACCGCGGTCGAGATGGGTGGACAGCCGGATATGGGCAGCGTCCGGCACCGCGTCCACCATCCGCTCCCCGGCTGACAGGTTCAGCAGGATGCGGAAGCGGCTGGTTCCGTGACGGCGCTCATAGGCCAGGACGTCGTTCTCCGCCGACACCGGCTCGTAGCGCCCGACCGACAAAGCCGGCTCCGCCCGCCGCAGGGCCAGCAGAGCGCGGTGGAGCGCCAGCATGGAGAAGGGGTCGGCCGCCTGCGCCGCGACGTTCACCCGCTCGTGGTCGGGGCCGAGCGGCAGCCAGGGCTCGCCCGTCGTGAAGCCGCCTTGCGGACCGCCGTCCCAGGGGATCGGCGTGCGCACCGGATCGCGGCCCAGCCCCAGGCCGGGGATGTTCTTCTCCCACGGGTCCTGCACGCGGTCCGGCGGGATCGGCACGTCGGTCATCCCGATCTCGTCGCCCTGGTACAGCGTCGGCGTGCCGCGCAGGGTCAGCAGGAGCATGGCCGCCACCCGCGCCTGGCCCCGCCCCAGCCGGCTCGCCACGCGGGAGCGGTCGTGGTTGCCGAGCACCCAGTTCGGCCAGCCGCCGGGCGGCAGGGCGGCCTCGTAGGTCCGGATCAGCGCGGCCAGCGCCTTCGCCTCCCACGGGGTGGACAGCAGATGGAAGTTGAAGGGTAGCTGGAAGCCCGTCAGGTCGGCGCCGTAATAGGCCATGAGCTGGTCGATGGGCAGATAGGCCTCGCCGATCAGCAGCCGGTCGGGGTCGTAGCCGTCCGCCACGCGGCGCATGGCGGCGATGGCGTCGTGAACCTCGGGCTGGTCGACCGTGTGGAGGCGGATCAGCCGGCGGACCGGCGACATGCCCTCCCGCCAGCCGGGATTCGGCGGGTTGTCGCGGAACCGCGCGTCCTTGATCAGGTGATGGATGGCGTCCACCCGGAAGCCGTCCACCCCGCGGTCGAGCCAGACGCGCAGCGCGTCGAGCATGGCCTCGCGCAGCGCCGGATTCCGCCAGTTGAGGTCCGGCTGCTCCTTCAGGTAGGCGTGGTAATAGTATTGGCCGGTCGCCGCGTCCCATTCCCAGGCGCCCCCTCCGAACTCCGACAGCCAATTGTTGGGAGGGCCGCCATCCGGGGCCGGGTCGCGCCAGATGTACCAGTCCCGCTTGAGATCGCTGCGCGACGAACGGCTGGCCTGGAACCACGGGTGCCGGTCGGAGCTGTGGTTGGGTACGAAATCCAGGATCAGCTTCATGCCCCGGCGGTGCAGCTCCGCCAGCAGCCGGTCGAAATCCTCCATCGTCCCGAACAGCGGGTGGATGCCCGTGTAGTCCGACACGTCGTAGCCGAAATCAGCCATCGGCGACGGGTAAATCGGCGACACCCACAGCGCGTCCACCCCGAGCGCCTGGAGATGGTCGAGCCGGGCGAGTATCCCCGGCAGGTCCCCCACCCCGTCGCCGTTCGAATCCTGGAAGGAGCGCGGGTAGACCTGATAGATCACCCCTCTCTGCCACCACGCGAAGCCGTCCGCCATAAGCGCTTCCTCAGCCGATCAGCAACGACTCGGCGCCGTCGATCCAGACGGGCGTGCCGGTGATGTGCTTCGAGCGGTCCGACGCCAGGAACAGCGCCAGCTCCGCCACATCGGCGCTGCTGCCCGGCTTGCCGCGGGTCAGCGGTATCTCGCCGTCGGGATATTCGGCGGCCTCCTCGGCCTCTGCGGTGTTGCGCGCCTGGGTGTTGTCCTGAATCTTGGTGTCGATCATCCCCGGACAGATGGCGTTGACGCGGATGCGGTGCTTGGCCAGCTCCAGCGCCAGCATCTGGACCATGGCGACCTGCGCCGCCTTGGTGCAGGAATAGGCGGTGGCCCCGGCGTTGCTGAACACCCGCGTGCCGTTGATCGAGGCGGTCACCAGCACCGACCCGCCGCCCGCCTTCTTCAGATACGGCACCGCGTGGTGCAGCGTCAGGTAGGTGCCGCGCAGGTTGATGTTGATGGTGCGGTCCCATTCCTCCGGAGTCAGCTCGTCGATCGGCGCCCAGACGCCGTTGATGCCGGCGTTGGCGAAGACGATGTCCAGCCGCCCGTACTCCTGGACCAGCCGGTCCACCGCCCGCTTGACCGCCTCGCTGTCGGCGACGTCGGCGACCAGGGGGATGGCCCTGCCGCCCGCCGCGGTGATCTCCTCCGCCGTCTTGCGGATTTCGTCCTCGGTGCGGCTGAGCACGCCGACGCTCGCCCCGGCGCTGGCGAACAGGGTGGCCGACGCCTTGCCGATGCCCGACCCGGCCCCGGTGATGAGGGCGACTTTTCCGTTCAAATCCATGATGTAACCGGCTCCGCTGCTTGTGCTGGGACAGCAGAGCCAACCGATGGCGGCCGGGCCGGTTCCCGTCTTTCCGTGTCCCGTCTTTCTAGGCGCCCGCGGCGGGCGCGCGGCGGTTCACCAGCCAGATGCCGGCGCAGACCAGCAGCATCGCCGCGGCGAGGCTTCCGCTGACCCGCTCGCCCAGCAGCAGGGCGCCGGACAGCACGCCGAACAGCGGCGTCAGGAAGGTGAAGGCCGACAGGCGGGCCGCCGGGTAGCGGGCGACCAGCCAGAACCAGGCGAGGTAGGAGGCGAAGGCAACCACCACGATCTGGAAGGCGAGGCAGGCGAGCGCCAGCGGGCCGGGCGCCGTCACCCCCGCCTCGCCCATGAGAAGCGAGGCCAGCGGCATCACCGCCCCGGAGACGGCGAGCTGGTAGAACAGCACCTTGGTCGAGCTGGCGCGGACCAGCTTGCTGCCCTTGATGACCAGGGTGGTGGCCGCCCACAGCACCGCCGCCGCCAGCACCATCAGGTCGCCGATCATCTCGTGGTTCGTCGGCAGGCGCAGCCCGTCGGCGAAGGCGACGGCCACCCCGACGAAGGCGCAGACCAGCCCGGCCGCCTGGACGCCGCGCATCCGCTCCCCCGGCAGCAGCAGATGCGCGCCGACCGACACCAGGAAGGGGGCCGTGTAGAGGAACAGGATGCTGCGTGACACCGTGGTGTAGGACAGCCCGGCATAGACCAGCAGGAACTCCCCGGCGAACAGCAGCCCGGCCAGCAGACCCAGCCCCAGCGTGCCGTCCCGCTCGAACAGGCGCATGCCGCGCAGCGCCGCCCAGGCCCACAGCAGCGCCAGCGCGCCCAGCGAGCGCAACCCGCCCTGGAGCACCGGCGAGAATCCGGTCATGGCAACCTTGATGGCGACCTGCTGCAGGCCCCAGAGCAGGCAGAGCAGAACCAGCGTGGCGGAGGCGGCGCCGTCCAGCTCCGCGCGGCGTTCGGTCATGGCGATGGCGGTCATGATGATGGCTGCGGCGGCGCGGCGGTCCACCGCCATCCCCACCGCACGTCCTCCCGGTTTTTCTTCCTTCGACGTGCAGAATGGGACGGCGCCGGGAAGCCGGTCAACGAACGCCTGCGAAGGGCAGACCCGCGCGTGGGCTCGATGGCCCGGACGGACTTTTGTGCAATGCGGTATGCAGGCATGCCCATAATGCGCAGCTCACCGCCGCTCCGAGGTTCATATTGAACAGGCAATCGACAGCGCCGCCTTTGCGGCGCCCGCCCCTCCCACGGCAAATCAACACCCGAAAAGGAACGGACGTGATCCACAAGATCATGGACAAGATCGACCGCGTCATCGCCCAGAAACGCGAGAGCGGCGAGCTTGATGCTTGGCTTTCCAACGGCATGGCCCGCCGTTACTGCCAGGAACTGACGGCGTCACAGAGGCACTATTATCCTGCCCTGCTGCTCTATGTGGAACGGCACGCCGGGATTGGGTGAGGCGGTGTTTACTCCGCCGCTTTGACGACCGACCCCTCCAGCTCCGACCGGCGGGCGCGCAGGGTGGCAAGCTTCGCTTCCAGCTTGTGGATTTTCTTGTCGAGCTTCTTCGCCCGCTTGCCGTCCCTCTTGGAGACGGTGCCGCCGCGCGCGGCGATGCGGGCGTTGATCGCCGCCTTCGTCTCGTCCGGCAGGCGTTTCCAGTGCCTCACCTCCGCGCGGGTGCGGAAGCAGCCCATGCAGCGGTCCGCCGCATCGTAGCGGCAGAGCTTCGTGCAGGGATTGCGGGTGTCGTGCGTGCTCATAGCGCCATAGGATGGGTGCGGCAGGGCTGAAGGAAAAGCCCCGGCCGCCCCGTCCTGCGGACGATTCTCAAAAAAGCGGGTCTGCGATGATCAGGGCGTCACGCGCCCGGACAGGCAGGAGGCCCGCGCCCGCTCATCCACCGCCACCGCCGCGGCGCCGGCTCCCCCCTCCCCGCCATAGAGCGCGGCGGGAAGCGGCCGGCCGGTGGCCTCGCCCTCCTTGCGGTGCCAGGACAGGATGCAGGAGCACACCCGCACCGCCGCCTCGGTGGAGCCGGTGCTCTGCGCGGCGAAGGGGCTGGCCTCACAGGCCGCCAGGAACTCCCGGTTCGCGTCGGTCCGCCCACCGTCCGGCGGGTCGCCGCTGAAGACCAGCAGGGCCGCCAGCGACGCGAAGAAGAACACGAACAGCAGCGAACGCGGGTTGCGGAACACGGGCGGAACCCTTTCTTCAGGCCGAGCGGATCTGCCGCAGGAACGCACCGGCCTGCTCGCGCAGGGCCAGCGCCTGCCGGCCGAGATCGGCGGCGGCGGAGCGCACTTCCGACGCCATGGTGCCGGTCTCGTGCGCGGAGGCCGACACGTCGCGGACGCTGTGGGTCACCTCCGACGTGCGGTCGGCGGCGCGCTGGACGCTGCGGGCGATCTCACCGGTGGTGGCGTTCTGGCGGTCGGCGGACCCGGCGATGCGGCCGACCAGATCGTTCACCGCGACCACCGTGCGCCCGATGCCGCCGATGGCCGTCACCGCGCTGCCGGTCACCGCCTGAATCTCCGCGACCTGCTGGGCGATCTCGTCGGTCGCCCTGGCGGTCTGGTTGGCGAGCCCCTTCACCTCGTTGGCGACGACGGCAAAGCCCTTGCCGGCCTCCCCCGCCCGCGCCGCCTCGATGGTCGCGTTCAGCGCCAGCAGGTTGGTCTGCGCGGCGATGATCTGGATCAGCGTCACCACCTCCCCGATCTTGCCGGCGGCGGCGGCAAGGCCCTCGACCGTGTGGTTGGTGCGCTCCACCTCCTCCACCGCGTTGCGGACCATGCGGGAGGACTCGTCGATCTGGCGGGACACCTCGACAATGGACGCCGTCAGCTCTTCGGTGGCGCCGGCCACGGTCCGCACGTCGTCGCTGGCCTCGCCCGCCGCACCGCTGACCGCGGCGGCCTGCCCGCTGCTGCTCTCGGCGATGCCATGCAGGCGCTGGGCGTTGGATTCGAGCTGGGCCGTGGTGGCGCTCAGCGTCTCGACGACGCTCAGCATCGTGCCTTCGAAGTTGCGGGCAACCGCCTCCAGCGCGTCGCGGCGGTCCCGCTCGGCGCGGGCGCGCTCCTCCGCCTGAGCGGCGTCGAGCCGGGCGACCTGCTGCGCGTTCTCCTTGAAGACGCTCAGCGCCCGGGCCATGCCGCCGATCTCGTCCTTGCGGCCCAGCGCCGGAATCTCGACCGACAGGTTCCCCGTCGCCAGCCGCTCCATGGCACCGCGCATGGCGGACAGAGGGCGGAAGATGCGCCGCGACAGCAGCAGGCTGCCGCCGGCCACCAGGAGCGTCACCACGGCGCCCAGCCCCCCGATCATCGTCTGGGTGTCGCGGATCGGGGCGAAGAACTCCGCCCTCGGCACGCCGACATAGAGCACGCCGACCACCTTGCCCGAGCGGTCCTTGATCGGGTCGTAGGCGGTATAGAAGGGAACGCCCAGGATGTCGGCCTGCCCGCGGTACGGCTCCCCCCGGACCAGCACGGCGTCATAGACCGGACCCTTGGCCAGCGTGGTGCCGACGGCGCGCCCGCCGTCCGGCTTCTGGACGTTGGTGGTGACCCGCGTGTCGCCCATGAACAGGGTGGCGGTGCCGCCGACCAGCGCCTTCACCCGGTCCACCGGTTCGAAGAAACCGTTCAGCGCGCGGTCGCCGGCGTACAGCGCGCCGTCGCGGACGCTGATGTCGCGCCCGTACTGGTTCAGCACGTCCCAGGCGACGCGCATGTTGGTTTCCTGCCGCTCGACCGCCATGCGCTCCGCATAGCGGCTCAGCAACGTCTCATTGACCGCAAAGGTGGCGCTCGTCAACACGACCAATCCACCGACACACAGCGACACCGTCTTGCCCGAAAGCGACAGCGAGCCGACCCCCGTCAGCAACCCCATGGCGAACCCCCGCGCCCAATGATGCCCAGTGAATCCGAGCGTTTCGTACCCCAACGAACCGCAGCGGCATAAAAGCGTCAGAGGCTCTTAACAAATCGTTCCGGGCCGCACCACGCCTTACCTACGGCGGGGCGCGGCGCATCCTTTTTAGAGCGATTCAAATATATATGAACAGCTGTTCATATAGATTGACACCCAGACTCTCCGGCGTTAGGGTCCGCCCCGTCATTGGGGAGTAGCCACCCTCCTGCGAGAGGGGCGTGCGCCAACAGACTCGGGACCATCCTGCCTCAGGCGGTCCCGTGGCGCACGCGGCAGCCGGACAAAGTCCGGCCGGTTCGGCAAGACCGATGGTGCGGACGCTCCCGAAGGCCAACCGGGGGTAGCCGTGCTGTCGTGTCCGTTTGGCCGGAGTTCGTTGCCATGCTCGGTGTGACCTCCCTCGTCCTCGCCGTCAGCCTTTCCATGGACAGCTTCGCCGCGGCGCTGGGCCGTGGCGCCGTTCAGAAGCGTCCCGGCCTGTCCGAGGCGTTGCGGGTCGGTTTCGCCTTTGGCCTCTGCCAGCTCTCGATGGCCTCCATCGGCTGGGCGGTGGGTTCGGCCTTCGCCGGCTTCGTCCAGGCGATCGACCATTGGATCGCCTTCGGCCTGCTGCTGCTGATCGGCGGATCGATGATCCGCAACGCGCTCGCCGGGGAAGGGGACGACGAGGCCGCCGCCGCCCGCTCGGGCTGGCTGGCCCTGCTGACCGTGGCGGTGGCGACCAGCATCGATGCCAGCGCGGTGGGGGTGGGCCTCGCCATGGCGGACGTCAACATCGCGGTGACCGCCAGCCTGATCGGCGTCGTCACCTTCCTGATGGGCTTCGGCGGCGTCCTGCTGGGCCGGGCCGCCGGCCCGCTGCTGGGGCGCCGGGCGGAGCTGATCGGCGGCCTCGGCCTGCTCGCCATCGGCACCAAGATCCTGGTCGAGCACACCCTTCTGTAACGCCCAACCGCCAACGGTCGCCCTCCTCAGGCGGCGACCGCGTGGATGGTGTGGCCGGCGGCGACGGCGGCCACCGTCTGGGCGAGCAGGCCCGGACGCTCCTGAACCCGGTCGCAGACCGCGCTGAAGTCGATGGACAGCGTCCGCTCTCCACGGTCGCTCAATGCGCCGCAACGGCGCCCGGCGTGCTCCAGGGTCGCCACGGCGGCCCGGATGACCCCAGCCCCGATCTTCAACCGGCTGGCCCGCGCGGCCTCGGCGATGCGCGGCTCGTTCTGAGCCAGCCAGTGGGACAGCCCCTGCGCGGCCAGCGCGAACTCCCGCTCCAGCGCCGCCGGGTCGCACAGCACGGCACCGTTGGGCAGATGCAGCCGGCCGTTGGCCGATGGGAGCGACAGCGCCGCCGCGATGATCGCGGAGGCCAGTTCCTGCCCGGAGAAGGGCGTCGTCACACAATCACTCATCATACAAGCGTTCATCGTTTCGCTCTCCAGCAGGACCAGACGCCGGGTCAGGGCACGGACAATTGCGCGCGGGCCATGCCGCCGTGCAGCGTGTCGAAGCAGACCACGCACTCCGGCGAGTCGGCGATGTAGGCCAGAACATCCGCGTAGGGACCGTCGATGTGGATGAGTTCCGCCCCGCGATCCTCCGCCGCGCCGCGGCTGTGGGTGATCGTCAGCATGTCCATGCGCGGGCCGCGCCCACCGGTGGTCGCCGCCAGCACCGCAGCCCGCTGCCGATGATCGGAATTGCGGTGATCGGGGCGCAGGGCGACCACGACGCCGGCGGGAGCGGCATCCTCGACACCGCGGACGGCGTTCGGGCGGCTTCCGGGACGGACGGCGGAAAGGGTCTTGACCATGGCTCACCTCAAGGGCTCGGGCTGGCGATACGGACGGACTGGCTTGGCGGAAGGGGCGGACAATCGCCCCGCCTCACTGTTGGTATACCGTATCCCAGAACAATCTTAGCTTCAAGGGCGATTTTGCGAAATTTTCATCCCGCTCCGCAGCAAGACATCCTTTGACCCCAGAGTCCGGGCGGCTTTTCCGCAGGGAGGAAAAGCGGAGGCTCCGCGCTGGACAGGCGGGCGCGGGCGTGTTCAGAGGATAGGGTCGGTCACTGTCACGGGAATCGGTCCATGGACCCGGTCGCCACTTCCGTCATCCTCGTCCACGGCGCCTTCGCGGACGGCTCCGCCTGGAGCCGCGTGATCCCCCTGCTCCAGGCCCAGGGGCTGGAGGCGATCGCCGTGCAGAATCCGCTGACCTCGCTGGACGAGGACGTCGCCCATGTCCAGCGCGCCATCGACCGTGCCAAGGGACCGGTGGTGCTGGTCGGCCATTCCTGGGGTGGGGCGGTGATCACCCAGATCGGGAATCAGGACAAGGTGAAGGCGCTGGTCTATGTGGCGGCTTTCGCGCCGGGGATCGGGCAGTCGCCGAACGACACGCTGAAGCCCTTCCCGCCCTCGCCCGGACTGTCCAGCGTGTCGATGGACCGTGCGGGCTATCTGCATCTGTCGGCGGAGAGCTTGGCGGCAAACTTCGCGCAGGATGTGCCGGCGGCGGAGGCAGCGCTGCTGGCCGCGACGCAGGGGCCGGTCCATGCCGGCTGTTTCCGCACGCGGGTGACCGCCGCGGCGTGGGAGCACAAGCCGTCCTGGTACATCGTCGCCAGCGAGGACCGGATGCTTCCCCCAGCCTTCCTGCGGGCGACCGCCGAGCGCATCGGCGCGCGGACGGTGGAGATCGGGGCCAGCCACATCCCGCACGCCTCCCAGCCCGACGCGGTGGCGGCGGTGATCATCGAGGCGGCGGGCGCCCGCTGACGGGCACCCGACCGCTCCCGGTCACAGTTTCAGGGTCACGGTTTCACGGCATCATCCGGCGGCGCAGCAGGAGGCGGGCTCCGGATCGGACTCGTCGTCGTTTGCGGCGACGCAGCCGTGGGCCGTGTCCAGCAGGCGGTGGAGATAGTCGTTCCACAGCGACCCGCAGGCCGGCGCCGGCGGCGGAACGAACGGTGTCGGCGACAGGTCCAGCGGAGACGGCTCCGCGTGCCGGTCGAAGGTCATGGGCGTCTCCTCCAAATGCCACCCGCCGACCGGCGGGCGTTGGCGCTTGCTGCGCTCTGATGCGCGCCACGATAGCGGAAGTCAGTGTTCTGCACAGCCTGTTCGAAAGCCACCCCACCTCTGGCATAGAGGCCGTCATAGAAGAGGGATCGGCTGGTCAGGCCCATCATTGGCACCGATAGCTGTGCCGTGACGCCAATCCCTTTCGTCTGTTGATGAGGCGCGAAGCTGCATCGACACGGACACCGATAAGGAGAGAGGCGCGTCATGGCGAATCTTCAGAACATCCTCGGCACCCTTCTGGCGACCGGTATGGGAGGGCACAGCCGCAGGAGCCCGCAGGATCTGGGAGCGATCCTGAACCGGTCAGGGATGGGCGCCGGGCCGGCGATGCACGCCCGCAGCGGCATGGGCGTCGGCCCCATGGCCGGGCTGGGCGCGCTGGCCTATCTCGCCTACCGCGCCTATCAGGAACGGCAGCAAAATATGCCTCCGTCGGGGCCGTCCTCCGGACAGCCCTCCTCCGGACAGGCGCCGGCCCGCTCCGGGCAGCCGGGGACCAGTCCGTGGGGGGCGCCGTCGTCCGGTTCGGGCAGCACGCCGGGGGGCATCCTGGGCGGCATCCTCGGCGGGGCCAGTGCTTCCGGCGGCGGATCGCTGGGCGAACGGCTGTCCCAGGTCTTCCAGCAGCGCACCGCTCCCCCGCCCGACGCCGCCCCGTCGGGAGCCGATGAGGGCGCCTTTCCCGAACTCGCCATGGAGGACCAGCACGCCCTGCTGCTGATCCGCGCCATGATCGCCGCCGCCAACGCCGACGGCGAGATTTCCCCGGCCGAGCGCCAGCGCGTCATGTCCGCCCTGGACGAGGCCGGCGGCGGGCCGGAGGAACGGCGGATCGTGGAGCAGGAACTGTCCCAGCCGCAGTCGCTCGACTCGCTGGTCCGCTCCGTCACCGATCCGGACATGGCGGAGCAGGTCTATCTGGCCTCGCTGATGGCGGTGGACCGCGAGCATGAGGCGGAACGCGCCTATCTCACCTACCTCGCCACCCGCCTGAAGATCGCCCCGCAACGCGCCGAACAGCTCAACCAGGCGGCGTGACCGCTCCAACCGCAAAGCCCCCTTCCGCCGCCTTGCGGGAGGGGGCTTTCCATTGACCGCAGCCTATTGACCGCACTCTCTTGACCCCACGGCCACAATCGGCGCAGGGTCTTGTCCCTATCTCCGCCACCGGGACCAACACCATGCTGCTGGATGACTCCGTCGACCGTGTGCTCCGCGATCTTGAGAGCTATGGGCGCGACAACGACGCGCGCGAGGGCGACCGCGCCCGCAAGATGCTGAACCTGGAGCGCGAGACGGCGGAGCTTCTCCACATCCTGGTGCGCAGCGGGCGCCGCCGCCGGGTGCTGGAGATCGGCACATCCAATGGCGTCAGCACCCTGTGGCTCGCCGCGGCGTTGCAGGCCGTCGGCGCCACGGACCCCCTGACCAGCATCGAGCGCGATCCGGGCAAGAGCGCGCAGGCCGCCACCAACCTGGAGCGCGCCGGGCTGGCCAGCCGCGTCAACCTGCTGGTCGGCGACGCGACGGAGACGGTGGCCGGGCTGGACGGCCCCTTCGACTGTGTCTTCTTCGACGCCGACCGCTGGAGCGCCCCGGAGCAGCTTCGCCTGCTGCTGCCGAAGCTGGAGCCGGATTGCCTGCTGCTGGCCGACAACGCCCTGTCGCACCCGCAGGAGATCGCCGGCTACATCGCGGCGGTGGACGCCCTGCCCGGCTTCGGCTCCACCATCTTCCCGGTGGGCAAGGGGCTGCACGTCGCCTGCCGCCCCTGACCTCACCACACGTCAGGCCGTTTCGCTCGCCAGCATTTCCGCGGCCAGCCGGCTGACGGCGGGGTAGTCGGTCTTGCCGGTGCCGAGCAGGGGGATCGTCTCCACCCGCAGCACGTCGCGGGGAATGGCGATCTCCGGCGCGCCCTTGGCCTTGGCCGCCGCCGCCAGCGCGTCGCGCGTCAGGCTGGCGCCGGCGGTGACCAGGACGATCCGCTCCCCGCGCCGGGCGTCCGGCAGGGAGACCGCGGCGTGGGTGGCGTCCGGCGCGGCCTGGAGCGCCAGTTCCTCGACCAGCCCCAGCGGGACCATCTCCCCGGCCACCTTGGCGAAGCGCTTGACGCGTCCGACGATGCGGATGAAGCCGTCGGCGTCGATGTCCACGATGTCGCCGGTGTCGTGCCAGCCGTCCTCCGGCGGTTCCACCACGCCGGGGTTGTCGGCGCGCATGTAGCCCTTCATCACGTTCGGCCCGCGCACCCGCAGCCGCCCACCGACCGGCACGCCGGGGACCGGCAGCAGCTCCGTCTCGATGCCGGGCAGGGCCTGCCCGACCGTGCCGGGGCGGAAGCGCGCCGGCGTGTTGACCGCGATCACCGGGGAGGTCTCGGTGGTGCCGTAGCCCTCCAGCAGATGCACGCGCAGCCGTTCCGTGTAGGTGCGGCGCGTCTCCTCCTGCAACCGCTCGGCCCCGGCGAAGACCAGCCGCAGCGAGCGGAAGTCGTAGGGGTCCGCCGCCCGCGCCCAGGCGTTCAGGAAGAAGTCCGTGCCGAACAGCACCGTGGCGTTGGTCTGGTAGACCAGTTCCGGGATCAGCCGGACATGGCGCGGGTTGGGGTAGAGCACCGTCTTCACCCCGTTCAGGATCGGCAGCAGCATCCCGCCGAGCAGCCCGAAGGAGTGGAAGACCGGCAGGCAGTTGAACACCACGTCCTGCCGCGTGAAGTCGACGACGGAGGCCACCTGCGCCATGTTGGCGAGCAGATTGTCGTGGGTCAGCGCCACGCCCTTGGGCGGCCCCTCCGACCCCGAGGTGAAGAGGATCGCCGCCACGTCGTCCGGCTCCCCTTGCTCCGGCAGGAAGCGTTCCGGCGCCACCGACGCGGCCAGCGCCCGCAGCTTGTCGCCGATGCCCAGCCCGCGCTTCACGTCCTCCAGATAGACGATGCTGTGCTCGGCGGCGAGCGCCTCGACCAGCGGGCCGAGCCGTCCCATCTCCACGAAGCGGGCCGACGTGACGATGCGGCGCAGCCCGGCGGCGCGGCAGGCGGCCTTGATGGCCTCCGCCCCGGCGGTGAAGTTCAGCATCGCCGCCGGCCGCCCGTAGGCCGCCAGCCCGAAGAACACCGCCGCGGTCGGCGAAGCGGTCGGCAGCAGCACGCCCACCGCCTCGCCCGGTTCGGTACCACGGGCCAGGATGCGGCCCAGCACCAGGGAGCGCGCGGTCAGGGCGCGGTAGGACAGCGTCGTGAAGTCACCGTCCTGCACCGCCGCCTTGCCCCAGCCGGTCTTCCGTCCGGCCTCCAGCAAGGCGAGCGCCAGCGTGTCGCGCCGCTGCCCGGCCGCGAAGACGGTTTCCGTCATGACGCGCGACAGCCAGGACTTCAGCGCCGCCCGCCGCTTCTTGCCGGCCAGACCCGTCACGTCCGGGGTGGCGACCGGCGGCATGACCGTGATGGTGATCCGCGGGAACAGGCCCAGCCGCAGCCGCCCGTGCATCCGCGACAGGATCGAGCGCTGCGCCCCCTCGATGCAGACCGGCACGATGGGGCAGCCCGCCTTATCGGCCAGCATGCCGGGGCCGCCGTTGATCTTCATCAGCGAGCCGGTGACGGTGATCCGCCCCTCCGGGAAGATGCAGATCTTGTGGCCCTCGGCCAGGCTGCGGGCGAGCAGGCGCGTGCCCATCGGCTTGGTCGGGTCGATGGTCACATGGTCGGCCAGCGCCAGGAAGGGCTTGGCCCAGGCCTGCTGCGCGATGAAGCTGTCCACGGCGAAGCGCATCCCCGGCAGGAAGGCGGCGAGCAGCGCGCCGTCGAGGAAGGACTGGTGGTTCGGCGTGACGACGGCCGCACCCTCCAGCCGCTCCAGATGCTCGGCGCCGCGCAGCTCGACCCGGAAGGCCAGCCGGAAAAAGGCGCGGGCCAGCGCCCGCCCCAGTCCCACCGCGTCGATGGCGAGCGCCAGGACGACGGCGGCCAGCATGCTCGCCCCGCCCCAGGCGGCGACGGTCAGCGGTGTCACGCCCAGCGCCAGCATGGCCGCCGCGATGCCCGAGCCGACCACCATGAACAGCGCGTTGACCACGTTGGCTGCCGCGATCACCCGCGCGCGGGCCGAGGCCGCCGCGCGATGCTGGATCAGCGCGTAGAGCGGCACGGCGAAGGCGCCGCCCGCGGCGGCGATCAGGAACAGGTCGGCCAGCAGCGGCATCGCCCAGGGCTGGGCCAGCAGCGCCAGCGCCGACAGCGGCTCCGCCGACGGCGCGTCGGGCGTCAGGAAGGGCAGCGCCGCACCGGCCACCGCCGCGACGAGGCCCGCCAGGGCGGCGCGCCGCGCGTCGGCGCGCGACGGCACCCGGTGACCCAGCCCGGCATAGACCGAGCCGACCGCCACGCCGACGGCGAAGACCGCCAGAAGCAGGGTCGCCCCCTCGCTGTCGGTGCCCAGCGTTTCCCGCGCGATGGCCGGGAACTGCGCCATGACGACCGCGCCGACGCCCCAGAAGACGGAGATGCCGTAGATCGCCAGCATCGACACGCGGTCCTGCGCGGTGGCGCGCAGAACGCGCAGGGTGACCGACACCGGGTTCAGCCCGACGCGCACCGTCCGGTCGGCGTTGCCCGCCCGCGGGATCAGCAGCGACGCCGCCAGCCCGCCCAGCGCCGTCGCCCCGAGCAGCCCCGGAAGCGCCAGCGGGTGGGCCAGGGCGAGCGAGCCGCCGGCGATGGTGCCGAGCAGGATCGCCACGAAGGTCCCGGCCTCCACCAGACCGTTGCCGGCGGTCAGCTCTTCCGGCTTCAGCAAATCAGGGAGCAGGCCATACTTGACCGGCCCGAAGACGGTGGAATGGGCGCCCATGCCGACCAGCGCGACGACCAGCACGCCGAGGTCGGCGCGCAGGATGCCCCATGCGGCGATCGTCATCAGGCCGATCTCCGCCACCTTCACCGCGCGGGCGATCAGCGTGCGGTCGAACCGGTCGGCCAGCTGGCCGGCGGTCGCCGAGAACAGCAGGAAGGGCACAGTGAAGGCCGCCGCGGCGAGCGTCGAGATCAGCGCGCCGTCTCCCGCCGTTCCCGCCATGCCGTAGACGGCCAGGACCGCGATGGCGCCGCGCAGCACGTTGTCGCCGAAGGCGCCGAGGAACTGCGTCACGAACAGCGGCAGGAAGCGCCGCGTGGCGAGAAGACCGAGTTCGCCCATGGCTCAAGTTTCCTTTCCGGTGGACAGGCCGCGCAGCAGCGCGTCGGCGACCGTGTCGGCCAGCGTGCCGAGCGGGGCCGTCTGCCGTCCGTAAACGTGCGACTGGATGTTGAGGACAATGGCGCCGATCACGGTGTGGGCCAGCGCCTCGCGATCAGCGTCGACGATGCTCCCCTCCGCGATGCCGTCGCCGACGATGGCGCAGACCACGTCCACCGGCGTCTCCAACTTGTCTTTCATCAGGGCGGGCACCAGCGGCAGCGCGTCGTGCTGCGACAGCAGCAGGAAGCGCGCGCGGTCCGGCGCCGCCTCGACCAGCCCGAAGGCCCAGGCGATGACGCGGCGCAGCCGCTCCGCCGCCGAGCCGGTCCCCGCCGCCTCGCGCAGGCTGTGCGACAGGGCGGTGTATTCGGCGGCGAACAGGGCGGCGGCGAGATCCTCCTTGCTGGCCCAATGGCGGTACAGCGCCCCCTCCGACACCCCGGCGGCGCGGGCGATGTCCTTGATGGTGGTCGCCTTCACCCCCTTCTGGGCGAACAGCGCGATGGCGGCGTCCCGGACCTTGTTGCGTGCGTCGCTGCGGGCATCTTTGGACATGGCGCTTCCGTTCGTGACGTCTGTCATGAGTGAACGTTCACTCACATCCTGCACGGAACCGGTCTGCGCTGCAAGGGTGATGTGTCGGCACCGCATCGCCACGCGCTTTGCACGGCGGGTGCTTTTTTGGGCAAGATCATTCGCACACACTCATGAAACACAGGGAACCAGGGACATGGTGAGGACGATCGACGGGACGGAGGCGCTGACGGCCGACATGACCGCGTGGCGGCGCGACCTGCACGCCCACCCGGAAACGGCCTTCGAGGAGGAGCGGACCAGCGATTTCGTGGCGGAGAAGCTGGCCTCCTTCGGGCTGGAGGTTCACCGCGGCCTTGCCAAGACCGGCGTGGTCGGCGTGCTGCGCAACGGCGAGGGGCCGGCGGTCGCCTTCCGCGCCGACATGGACGCCCTGCACATCCACGAGCAGACCAACCTGCCCCACGCCTCCCGCAATTCGGGGCGCATGCACGCCTGCGGGCATGACGGGCACACGGCGATGCTGCTGGGCGCGGCGCGCCACCTGTCGGCGCATCCGAACTTCCATGGCACCATCGCCTTCGTC
Source organism: Azospirillum argentinense (assembly GCF_000632475.1). Taxonomy (NCBI): domain Bacteria; kingdom Pseudomonadati; phylum Pseudomonadota; class Alphaproteobacteria; order Rhodospirillales; family Azospirillaceae; genus Azospirillum; species Azospirillum argentinense. The sequence goes on along the minus strand of NZ_CP007795.1, from coordinate 246,186 downwards.
TTCCAGCCTGCGGAGGAGAACGAGGGCGGCGGGCGCGTGATGGTCGAGGACGGGCTGTTCGAGAAATTCCCCGTCGAACAGGTCTACGGCATGCACAACTGGCCGGGGTTGGAGGTCGGCAAGATCGCGCTGCGCCCCGGCCCGATCATGGCCGCCTACGACATCTTCGAGCTGACCCTGACCGGCAAGGGCACCCACGCCGCCATGCCCCATCTGGGCACCGACACGATCCTGGCCGGCACCCAGATCGTCAACGCTTGGCAGACCATCGCCAGCCGCAGCGTGCATCCCGTCGATTCCGCCGTGGTCAGCGTCACGCAGTTCCACGCGGGCGACACGTGGAATGTCCTTCCGGCCACCGCCGTCCTGCGTGGAACCACCCGCACCTTCCGCAAGGAGGTGCAGGACATGGTGGAGCGGCGCATGGGCGAGTTGGCGAAGGCCATCGCGGGCGGCTTCGGGGTCGAGGCGGAGATGCGCTACGAGCGCCGTTACCCCTCCACGGTGAACGAGGCCGGGGCGACCGAACTGGCCCGCCGCGCCGCCGCCGGAGTCGTCGGCGAATCGGGGCTGGACCTGGACCCGATGCCCAGCATGGGGGCTGAGGACTTCGCCTTCATGCTGCAGCAGCGGCCGGGCTGCTACGTCTGGGTCGGCGCCGGGCCGTCGGACGGCGGGCGCAACCTGCACAGCCCGCATTACGACTTCAACGACGCGGTTCTGCCCATCGGCCTCAGCTATTGGGTGCGGCTGGCCGAGACCGTGCTGCCGCGCGCGGCGTGATGGCAAGCGCATCTCGAGTTCCCTCTCCCCTCTGGGGAGAGGGTTAGGGTGAGGGGGTTGCGCGTGTTGGTGTGTTCGGCAAAAGCGCATCCCCCTCACCGGCCCTACGGGCCACCCTCTCCCCAGAGGGGAGAGGGTTACAAAGGTCACCGCGATCATTACGGTCACCTTTGTAAAAATCATTCCTATCTCCCTATGGTTTGCGTATAAAACAGGAAAATTACCGCGTCCTCGCTATGGTAATTGCCCGGGTATGCAATTTGTCCCATGATCGGGCCGATTTCACCCGACAGACGTGGGACAAGGCACGGTGAAGGCGATAGAGAACAAGACCGGTGTTCCTGGAACCGGCGGCATCTGGCAGCGGCCCGACTCCCTGTGGGAAGCCACGGCTCCGCCGCCGCCCGCCCTTCCGGTGCTTGAACACGCGGTGGAGGCCGACCTGCTGGTAATCGGCGGCGGCTTCACCGGCCTGTCGGCGGCCCTGCACGCCGCCGAATCGGGCAAGCGCGCCATCGTTCTGGAGGCGTCGGAGATCGGGCGCGGCGCGTCCGGGCGCAACAACGGGCAGGTCATCCCGACCCTGACCCGCCCCGATCCCGAGGACCTCGTCGCCAAATTCGGGCCGGAACGGGGCGAGCGCTTCGTCGCGCTGATCCGCGACAGCGCCGAGACCCTGTTCGCCCTGATTCGCCGTCTGGGCATCGACTGCGCGGCCGAGCAGACCGGCTGGGTGCAGCCCGTCCATTCGCCGGGCCGCATCGCCATCGCCGAACGGCGGGCGAAGCAGTGGGGCAGTCGCGGCGCTCCGGTGGAGCTTCTCGACCGCGCCGGCATTTCGGCCCTGCTGGGCACCGACGTCTATTACGGCGGCTGGATGAACCGCAGCGGCGGCCACATCAACCCGCTGGCCCTGGCCCGCGGGCTGGCCGGCAAGGCGGTGGAGGCCGGCGCGTCGGTCTTCATCAACTCTCCGGTCCTTTCGGTGGAGCGGCGCGGCGACCGCTGGGTCGCCCGGACGCCGGCCGGCACGGTGACCGCCCATGCCCTGGTGCTGGGCACCAACGGCTACACTGCCGCCGTCTTCCCGGAGATCCGCACGGAGGTCGTGCCGGTCCTGTCCTGGCAGATGGCCACCCAGCCGCTGGACGAAGCGCAGCGGCGCAGCATCCTGCCCGGCCGTCAGGCCATGTCGGACACCCACGGCGACCTGCGCTTCATGCGCTACACCGCCGACCACCGGCTGGTCAGCGGCGGCGCACTGCTGGTTCCCATCGACGGGGCCGACCGGCTGCGCCGCATCGTCGGCCTGCGTCTGGCCTCCATGTTCCCGACCTTGCGCGGCCTGCGGTTCGACCATGTGTGGAACGGGCGGATCGCCATGACCACCGACTACACCCCGCGGGTCCATCAGCTCGGCCCCAACGCCTTCACCTGGGCGGGCTGCAACGGGCGCGGCGTCGCCCTGTCCGTCTCGCTGGGGCGGGAGCTGGCCTACGCCGCGCTGGGCCGCGATCCGGCGGAGCTGGCGCTGCCGCTGACCGAGCCGCGCCCCCTGCCCTTCAACGACCTGCTGCAACGCATCGGGCCGTTCAAACTCCTGCAATACCGCTGGAACGACATCCGGGAAATCTGACGATGACTGAAGACACCAAGCCGCCGGCCTTTGCACCCGCCGCTGGCGCCGCCCCGGACCACGCCACGCAGCTGCGCAACGCCTACGCCATGCGGGCCGCGTCCTACGCCCACATGTTCGACGTGCTGCGCGAGCGCTACGGCACCGAGACGGCGCTGGACATCGGGCGCGAGGCGACCCGCCGCCTGGGCGAGGCGATGGGTGTGAAGTACGCGGCGCACGGCCCCGACGACCTCGCCGGCCTGTGCCACGCCTTCCTCGACGGCATCCCGAACCGCGATTCCATGTTCGCGCCGGAGATCAAGCGCTGCGACGGCAACGCGCTGGAAATCCATTTCCACCGCTGTCCCCTGAAGGAGGCGTGGCAGGCCCAGGGCAAGTCCGACGAGGATCTGGAACTGCTCTGCAACATGGCCGGCGCCATCGACGGCGGCCTGTTCGAGGCGGCCGGCTTCGTCTTCCGCGGCGAGACCTGGAAGCCCGGCGACGAAGGCTGTTGCCGCCTGAAGGTCCTGCCCGGCCCCAAGGCCGCCTGAGCCGAGCAAGCCCCCCAACCGTACGACGCTGCCCAACACCGGCCTCGAAGCCGGCCTTCACAAGAAAGGTTCACCCGCGATGACCGCCCTGAAGACCGCCTCCCTCGCCGCCCTCATGACAGCCGCGCTGGCTGGCACCGCCTTGGCCGCCGACACCGTGAAGATCGGCTACCAGCTGCCGCTGACCGGCGAGACCGCCCAGTACGGCCAGGATTTCCGCAAGGCCGCCGAGATCGCCCTGGCCGAGTTCAACGCGTCCGGCAAGCCCTTCAAGGCGGAGATCGTCTTCGAGGACAGCCGCTCCGACGCCAAGGAGGGCACCAACATCGCCCGCAAGTTCGTGGACGACAAGGCGATTGTCGGCGTGCTGGGCGACTTCACCTCGGGCGTGTCGATGGCCTCGGCCCAGGTCTACAAGGACGCCGGGATGCCGCAGCTCTCGCAGACGGCCTCGCACCCCGACTACACCAAGGTTTCCAAGTACCAGTTCCGCAACATCGCCACCCAGGCGCAGGAAGGCCCCTACAACGCCAAGTGGATGCTGTCCAAGGGCTACAAGAACATCGCCGTCATCGCCGAGCAGACCGACTGGGGTCAGTCCGTCGTCTCCGGCTTCACCGACGGCGTAAAGGCCAACGGCGGCACGGTGGTCTTCTCCGAGTTCTTCAACCGCGGCCTGAAGGATTACCGTTCGCTGATCAGCAAGCTGGAGCGCGCGAAGCCGGACGCCATCTACACCGGCTTCTTCTACGAGGACGGCGCGCAGTTCTTGCGTCAGGTGCAGCAGCTCGGCATCAAGACGCCGGTCTACTCGACCTCGGCCGCTTACAGCCCGAAGCTGATCGAGCTGGCCGGCGAAGCCGCGGAGGGCGTGCACCTGACCTCCAACTTCCTGCCGACCGATCCGGCCCCGCACATCCAGCATTTCGTGACGGAGTGGAAGGCCGCCTCCAACGGCGCGGTTCCGGGCCAGTTCCCGGCCCAGGCCTATGACGCCGTGCGCATCATGCTGGCTGCGGTCGAAAAGGCCTACCCGAACCCGACCCGCGAGAAGGTGCGCGACGCCCTGGCCGAGACCAAGGACTTCCCCGGCGTGACCGGCAAGACCAGCTTCAGCGCCGACCGCGAAGCCGAGAAGGAGCTGGTGAAGGTCGAGGTCAAGGGCGGCGCCTTCGTGCCGGTCGCCGACTGACCGCTTCGTACAGACCGACCCGATAAGACAACGATCTCCAGCGAACGGCCCGCATGATCGACCCCTACTACCTCCAGCAGCTCGCCATCGGGCTGTCGCTGGGGATGACCTACGCGCTGATGGCGATCGGCTTCACGCTGATCTTCGGCGTGCTGAACGTCGTCAACTTCGCCCATGGCGAGGTCTATACGCTGGGCGCCTTCGCCGGGCTGGTGCTGATTTCCGCGACGGCCCCGCCGATCTTCGCGGTGATCTTCATCGCCCTGGCGATCGGCGCCATGGCCGGATTCTCGCTGGAGCGGATCGCCTTCAAACCCTTCCGCCGCTTCACCGACGAAGCGTCGCTGAAGTCGCGGGCGATGCGCGAATCCACCCTGCTGTCCTCGCTCGCCGTGTCCATCGTGGTGCGCGAGGCGCTGGAGATCGTGTTCGGGTCGCAGATGCGCTCCGTCCCGTTCGAGTATCTCATCAACACGCCGGTGCGCATCGGGCCGGTGATCCTGGTGACCGGCGACTTCATCATCTTCGGCGTCGCCGCGGCGATGCTGATCGGTCTCCAGTATCTGCTGACCCGCACCCGCATCGGCCTGTCGATCCGGGCGGTGTCGAACAACCCGCTGGGCGCCAAGTATGTCGGCATCGACACCGACCGCACCATCATCATGACCTTCGTCGTCGGCTCGATGATGGGGGCGGCGGCCGGCATCCTGACCGGGCTCTATTACGGCGCCATCTTCCCCGCCATGGGCTTCGTGCCGGGCATCAAGGCCTTCGTCGCCATGGTGATGGGCGGGTTGTCCTCGATCCCCGGTGCGGTGATCTGCGCCCTGATCCTGGGCATCTCGGAGAGCATGGCGACGACCTTCGTGTCGTCGGGCTGGTCGGACATGGTCGCCTACGGCTTCCTGATCCTGACCCTGATCTTCTTCCCCAACGGACTGTTTGGAGCGCGCCGTGAACGTGTCTGACCTGTCGGCGCCGCGGCGCGGGCAAGGCGCTCTGATTCCGCTCCTGCTCGCCCTGCTGGTCTTTGTCGGGCTGCCGGCCGTGCTGGCCGGCTTCGACCGCGGCTATTTCTACCAGATCGCCAATCTGGCGCTGATCTTCATCCTGCTGTCCGCCTCCATGCATCTGGTCACCGGGGTGGCCGGGCTGCTTCATCTCGGGCACGCCGCCTTCTATGGGGTCGGCGCCTACACCGCCGCCCTGCTGTCCACCAAGTTCGGGCTGGGCTTCACGGTGACGCTGCCGCTGTCCGGTCTGGTGGCGGCGCTGATCGCCTTCCTGGTGGCGCTGCCGACCATGCGGCTGGTCAGCATCTATTTCGCCGTGGCGACGCTGGCCATCGGGCAGATGCTCTATCTGGTCATGCTGAACTGGGTGGAGTTCACCAAGGGCCCCAACGGCATCATCGTCACCAAGGGGCTGGAGCTGTTCGGCTTCAGCCTGTCGGGCCGGCTGGCCACCTACTACACGGTGGCGACGGTGGTGGCGCTGTGCGTGCTGGCGATCGGGCGGCTCAGCCACTCCTATTACGGCAACGCCCTGCGCTCGATCCGCGAGGACGACCAATGCGCCGACGCCATGGGGGTCAGCACGGCGCGCCTGAAGATGGAGGCCTTCACGCTGTCGGCCTTCTTCGCCGGGGTGGCCGGCAGCCTGTGGGCGCACATGACCGGCTACATCTCGCCGGGCGACTTCAAGTTCTCCGAATCCATCCTGATCCTGGCGATGGTGGTGGTGGGCGGCCTGGGCAGCCTGCCCGGCGCGGTGATCGGCGCGCTTCTGCTGATCCTGCTGCCGGAAGGGCTGCGCGCCTTCGGCGACTTCCGCAACATCATGGTCGGTCTGGTGATGTTCCTGTCGATCCTGCTGCTGCCGAAGGGCCTGCTGGGCGAGGTCTCCGCGCTCCAGCTCGCGCGGCGCCAGCTGGGGGCGGCGTGGCGCAACACCGTGAAGGGCGAAGGGATCGGCTGGCGATGACCCATCTTCTCGACATCCGCAACGTCAGCCGCCGCTTCGGCGGCGTGCTGGCGGTGAACGACGTGACCGGCCATGTGGACGAGGGCGAGCTGGTCGGGCTGATCGGTCCCAACGGCGCCGGCAAGACCACCCTGTTTAACCTGATCTCCGGCTTCACGCCGCTGTCGTCGGGCACCGTCGCCTTCGACGGCAGGACCATCAGCGGGCTGAAGACCAACCAGGTGGCCCGGCTGGGCATCAGTCGCACCTTCCAGAACCTGCGCGTCTTCCCGAACATGTCGGTCTTCGACAACGTGTCGGTGGGCGCGGTCGGCGCGCTGCCGCAGGGGGCGCTGGGGGCGCTGTTCGGCTCCCTCGCCGGGGGCGGCGCCCGCTCCGCCGAGATCAGCCGGCGCACCTGGGAAGCGCTGGAGGCCGTCGGCCTAACCCATGTGGCGGGTGAACTGGCGGCCAACCTGCCCTACGGCCAGCGCAAGTATCTGGAGATCGCCCGCGCGCTGGCGATGCAGCCGCGCTTCCTGATCCTCGACGAGCCCGCCGCCGGCCTGAACGACACCGAGACCCGAGCGTTGGCCGACTTCATCAAGCGGCTGCACAGCACCGGCCTGACCATCATGCTGGTGGAACACGACATGACCCTGGTCATGAGCATCTGCCAGCGCATCCTGGTGCTCGCCTCCGGCCGCAAGATCGCCGACGGCCCGCCCGACGCCATCCGCCGCGATCCGGCGGTCTTGGAAGCCTATCTGGGGGTGGACGCATGAGCCAGCCGCACTCCGACGCGCCGATCCTCGCGATCGAGAACCTGCACGTCACCATGGGGCCGCAGGAGATCCTGCACGGCATCGACCTGACCGTGGCGCAGGGCGCCATCGTCGCCGTGCTGGGCTCCAACGGCGTCGGCAAGACGACGCTGATGCGGGCCATCTCGGGCGTCTACCGGGCGAGCCGGGGCGGCATCGCCTTCCGCGGCGAGCCCATCGCCAACCTGCCCGCCCACCGCATCGTCAAGCTCGGCCTGTCGCAGGCGCCGGAAGGCCGCCAGATCTTCTCCAACATGAGCGTGCGGGAGAATCTGGTGCTCGGCGGTGGCGACATCGGGCTCGGCGAACTCGACCGGATGCTCGACATGTTCCCGGTCCTGAGGGAGCGCCTGCGCCAGAACGCCGGGTCGCTGTCGGGCGGCGAGCAGCAGATGCTGTGCATCGCCCGCGCCCTGATGCGCCGTCCGGCCCTGCTTCTGCTCGACGAACCGTCGCTGGGGCTGGCCCCGATGGTGGTCGCCCAAATCTTCGATCTGGTGCAGCGCATCCGGGCGGAGGGCGTGTCGATCCTGCTGGTCGAGCAGAACGCCCGCGCCGCCCTGCGGGTCGCCGACCACGCGGCGGTGATGGAGGACGGGCGCATCGTGCTGGCCGGACCGGCCGCCCAGCTCCGCGACGATCCCCGCATCGCCGAAGCCTATCTCGGCGGGCATGCGCATTGACGGCTTCTTGAGACGGAGACACCGATGACCGAACCGACCGACACGCCCGCGGCCAAGCCCGCGATGGGCATGCTGGAGCGCCGCGGGATCGAGGCGGCGATCCTGAAGCCGGTCTATGAGGAGATGGCCGCCCGGCTGGGCGAGGCGGTGGCGCAGGACATCCTGGGCGCCGCCATCACCCGCGCCGCCGTGGAATCCGCCGCGGCCTTCGCCGCGACCGAGCCGAACGGCACCAGCCTGAAAAGCTTCGCCGACCTGCAGCCGCTGTGGACCAAGGACGACGCGCTGCGGCTGGAGGTGCTGCACCAGGACGAGACGCGGTTCGACTACAACGTCACCCGCTGCCGCTACGCCGAGATGTACCGGGAGATGGGGCTGGGTCACATCGGACACCTGCTGTCCTGCAACCGCGACGCCGCCTTCTGCACGGGCTACGACCCGTCGATCAAGATGGAGCGGACGCAGACCATCATGCAGGGCGCCAGCCATTGCGACTTCCGCTACCGCGTGGACAAGCCACAGGGCTGACGGGGGAAAGCCCGAAACGACGACGGCCCGGCGTTCCGCACGCCGGGCCGTCGCTTTTTCAGGACAGGCTGCAATTCGTCAGGCCGCCACCGGCTGAAGCCCGCGGGTGAGCTGGGTGAAGACGTCACGGAAGCGCGGCTGGGCCACGTCGCTTTCGGCGAAGCGGACATGGACCGCCGCCTTGTCGATGGCCCGCACCTCGAAGGCGACGGTCAGGCCGAAGCGGTCGAGCCGCAGGGTGCCGCGGTCGCCCACACCGAGACCGGCGATCCCGTTCAGCATCGCGCCGCCGTTCGACAGGTCGGTCAGGGTGCCGGGCTGGTCGCGCCCGTGCACCACGGCGATGCACGCCTCGTTGACCCGGTAGCGCGGGCTGCGGCGGCGGTCGGCGTCGGTCGTGGAGGTGCGGACGACGCGCACCAGCACCCGGCGCAACTCGTCGATGCTGGTCGCCACCTCGTCCGAACCGGCCCGCACGCCCGAGGCCTGGGAACCGGTCTGGTCGGCGTCGCTGGAGACGGCGGCGATGCGCACCGACACCTCCTGCGCGGCGTTGGAGGTCTCCACCACGTTGCGGCTGATTTCCTGGGTGGCGGCGGCCTGCTCCTCCATCGCCGCGGCGATGGCGCTGGAGATCTGGTCGATCTCGCCGATGGTGTCGCCAATCTCCGCCACCGCACCCACGGCGGTGCTGGTCACCCCCTGGATTTCCGCGATCAGGCGGGTGATCTCCTCGGTGGAGCGGGCGGTCTGGTTGGCGAGGTTCTTCACCTCCTGCGCCACCACCGCGAAGCCCTTGCCGGCCTCGCCCGCACGCGCCGCCTCGATGGTCGCGTTCAGCGCCAAAAGGTTGGTCTGGCTGGCGATGTCGGTGATCAGCTTGACCACCTCGTCGATGCGGCCGACCGCCTCGGACAGCGACTGGATGGTGCCCTGGGTGCGCTGGCCGTTCTCTACGGCGCGGCGGGTGACCGCGCTGGAATGGGCGATCTGGGCGGAGATTTCGCGGATCGAGGCCGCCAGCTCCTCCGTCGCCGCCGCCACGGTCTGGGCATTGGCCAGCGCCTCCTCCGCCGCCGCGGCGACGTTCTGGGCGTTGATGCTGACCCGCTCGGCGGAGGTCGCCATGGCATCGGCGTCCTGGGCCATGCCGCCGGTGCGCAGGGCGACCTGCTCCACCGCGTGGCTGGCCTCGCGCTCCACCGTCTCGGCCATGGCCTGGAGGGCGGTGATGCGCTCCTCCTCCGCTTGGCGCTGACGTTCCGCGCGCTCCTGGATGGAGTAGCTCAGCTTCGCCTTGACGGCGCGGATCTGCGACCGGATGCGGGCGAACTCCGCCACGCCGGAGCTGGGGACGTTGGTCATCAGGTCGCCGCGGGCGATGGCGTCGAGATGGGTTTCGACCAGCCCGAGCGGGCGCCGGACCGTGCCCAGAACGCTGAGCGTGCCGACGCCGGCCACCAGCAGGCCGAACAGCATCAGCCCGACGAAGACCTCAACGCTGTCGCTGCCGGTCAGGCTCAGCCAGCCGAGGACCATGACGGTCAGCAGCAGCAGGCCGGTGGTCGCCACGATCCGTCCGGCAATGCTGGACGCCAGATTGCCCAGCCAGACCCCGAAGCCGCGGCGGACGATCTGGCCGTCCAGCAACCCGTACTGCTGGCCGCGCCCGGCGCGGATCTCGGCGTAGATGCGCTCGGCCTCCGCCACCGCCTCGCGGGTCGGCTTGGTGCGGATCGAGATGTACTCCGTCACCACGCCCTTCTCGGTGATCGGGGTGACGTTTGCCTTCACCCAGTAATGGTTACCGTTTTTGGAGCGGTTCTTGACCAGACCTTCCCACGGCCGGCCATCCTTGATGGTTTCCCACAGGTTGGCGAAGGCCGCCGGGGGCATGTCCGGATGACGGACAACGTTGTGGGGGGCGCCGATTAATTCCGTTTCTGAGAAACCGCTAATATCAACGAATGCTTTATTGACGAACGTAATTTTGCCGCGGGTGTCGGTTCGCGACACAAGCAGCATATCGTCGGTCATTTCGATTTCGCGGTTCGTAACCGGTCCATTATCGCGCATAAGCCAGCACCCCGTCGCGGAGAACACGCATAAAACACTACTTAAGTTTTATTTCTACTGTATTAAGGCCAGAAAATCACCCCCATATTGTCGCACCCTACCCGACCTAAGTCAGAGGCGTTCAGGGAGCCGTCCATCCGCTAGGTCACTGCTGGCGTTGAGAAAATCGGCGATTTGTCTTGTATTTTAAACGTTTTCGAGGCGCTTCGCCCCTATTGTGGATTCTACGGAGTCCGTCCCGATTCAAGATCGGCGCCGGCCATCGGTTCCTCCGGGTTGCGGAGCGATGGCGGGGGCGGCACCATCCTCCACGCGCACCGTTGGAACGGACATCCCTCTCAAACCGCAACAGGACAGCCACGATGACCGACACCGCCAAGCCCGTCCGCCTTCTCGGTCTTTCCGGCAGCATCCGCCGCCACTCCCACTGCACCGCGGTGCTGAACACGCTCGCCGACTCGCTGGGCAACAAGGCGGGCAACAAGGCGGAGATGACGCTGTTCGCGCTGAACGACATCCCGCCCTACGATCCCGACCTGGACGCGGAGAACACACCCGCCCCGGCCACCGCCCTGCGCGACGCCATCGCCGCGGCCGACGGGTTGGTCATCATCTCTCCGGAATACAATTACGGCATGTCGGGCGTGCTGAAGAACGCGCTGGACTGGGCGTCGCGCCCGGCCATGAAGTCGCCGGTGCGGGGCAAGCCGATCCTCATCATGACCGCCTCCCCCGCCTTCACCGGCGGCGTGCGTGCCCAGCACGAGATGCGCGAGACGCTGTCCGGCATGATGGGCCGGGTCATCGCCCGCCCGCAGGTGGTCATCGGCATGGTGCACGAGAAGATCAAGGACGGTCGCCTGACCGACCAAGCCGCGCTGGACTTCGCGCTGGCCGCCATCGACGACCTTCTGTCGGAAATCGCCCTGCTGCGCGGCGCCGGGGGCGCCTGAACCTTCGGAAGGAGGGGCCGGGCGCGCGGGGCAGCCGCGCAAAGACCGATGGGGCTGGCTGAAACGTACCGATATTAGTATATCAGCACGCTTCAATCACGGTCCCTAGTGTCGATCATGCCCCTGACCCTCCATCTGCTGCCGCTCGCCGCCACCGTCGCCCTTCTGGTGTCCCGGCGCGTCAGCATGCTGACCGCCGGAACCGCGGGCATGGCGCTGGCCGCCGGGGTGCTGATGGCGGCCCTGATGGTGGCGCAGCCGAGCGGCGCCACCGCTCCGGATTGGCTGGCCCGACTGCCCGGCCTGCTTCCCACCGTCGCGCTGAAGGCCGGCGAAGGGGCTTGGCTGGCGTGGCACGCCATGTCGATCATCGCGGCGGGCCTGCTGTTCCACCGCGCTTTCGAGGCCCGCGCCGTCAAGGCCGAGGCGCAGGTCGAGGCGAAGACACCGGCCGAGCGCCGCCGCGCCGTCTTCGTCGCCTGCCTGCTCGCCGGTCCCTTCGCCGAATCGGTGACCGGATTCGGCGTCGGGCTGGTGGTGGCGCTCGCCATGCTGCGCCCGCTGAACCTGCCGCCGGCCCACGCCGCGGCGCTGGGCCTGTTCAGCCAGATGCTCGCCCCCTGGGGGGCGCTGGGCGTCGGCACGCGGGTCGGGGCGGAGCTGATCGGCGTGTCCTTCACCGAGCTTGGGACGGCCAGCGCCGCTCTGATGGTGGTCGTGCTGCCCAGCCTGCTGCTGGTGTTCTGGCGGCTGATCCACGGCGCCGGCCTGACCTCCAGCCTGACCGACCGGGCCAGGGACGTCGCCCTGATGCTGGCGCTGGCCGGGCTGCTCTGGCTGACCAACCGCTACGTGGCGCCAGAGCTGGGCGGCGGGCTGGCGACGGCGGTGCTTCTGCTGGCGGTGGAGGCGCGGCGGTTGCCGCGCGACGCCGCCGGCCTGTCGCGGCTGCTGGCCCTGCTGTGGCCCTACGTGGTTCTGGTCGGCGGGCTGATGGCGACGCGGCTGGTGCCACCGCTGTCGGGCTGGACGGCGGACCGGCTGGTGCTCGACCCATTCGGCGGGCTGGCGCCGATGCCCCTCTTGCGCCACCCCTCGACATGGCTGGTCGCCATCGCCCTGGTCATGCTCGCGAGCCTGCCGCGCGGGCGCGCCCTGGCGGTGGCCGGCCCCGCGCTGCGCGCTGCGCTGGTCCCGATGGCGGCGACCCTGGTCTTCGTGGAGCTGGCCGCCTTCATGGCCGCCTCCGGCGGGGCCACGGCCTTCGGGCAGGCGTGGCAGGCGGTGGCGGGCTCCGCCGCCGTGCTGGCAGTCCCGGTGCTGGGGGCGGCGACGGGGATGCTGACCGGCTCCAACACGGCGTCGAACGCCCTGATGATGCACATCCAGGTCAATCTGGCCTCGGGCAGCGGCCTGCCGCTGATCACCGCCGCCGCCATCCAGGTGGTGGCCGGCAGCGTGTGCACGCTGCTGACTCCGGGCCGGATCGTGCTGGCCTCCAGCCTGCTGGGGCTGACCAAGGCGGAGTCCGCGATCTACCGGCTGGCTCTGCCCATCGGCGTCGCCTCCACGGCGTCGCTGCTCCTCGTCGTCACCGTCTGGGTCTGGCTGGTGTGATCCCCCGCCTCCCCTCAATCAGTCCTGGGGTTCCGGCTCCGTCGCGCGGTCGGGGAACAGCTCCTCCACCCGCACGCCGGATTCCCGGCAGATGCGGGCCAGCCGGTCGGAGGGCAGGACGTCGGTGACGAAAGTGTGGACCTGCGAGATGTGGCCGATGCGCACCGGGGCGGTGCGCTCCAGCTTGCCACGGTCGGCGACCAGGATGACGTGGCGGGCGTTCGCCATGATCGCCTGCGACACCCGCACCTCGCGGTAGTCGAAGTCGAGCAGCGCCCCGCTCTCGTCGATGGCCGAAGCGCCGATCACCGCGAAATCAGCCATGAACTGGTTGAAAAAGTCGATGGCGGCCTCGCCGACGATGCCGCCGTCGGACCGCCGCACCACGCCGCCGGCCACGATCACCTCGATGTGCGGCTCGGGGCGCAGCAGGTTGGCGACGTTGATGTTGTTGGTGATGACCACCAGCCCGCTCCGCCCCTGAAGGGCGCGGGCCACCTCCTCCGTCGTCGTGCCGATGTTGATGAAGAGGGAGGAGCTGTCGGGCACCAGCTCCGCCGCGCGGCGGCCGATGGCGCGCTTCTCGTCCTGGGCGATCAGCCGCCGCGCCTCGTAGCCGAGATTCTCGACCCCCGATCCGGCGACGGCGCCGCCATGGACCCGCTGGAGCAGGCGGCGGTCGCACAGCTCGTTCAAGTCCTTGCGGATGGTCTGCGGCGTGACGTTGAAGCGGGCGGCCAGATCGTCGACCAGCACGCGCCCCTGCGTGCGGGCCAGCGCCAGGATGTCGGTCTGCCGGGGAGTCATGATGTCCATGGCGGCATTCAAGCCGACCGCCGCTTCGCCCGCAAGTTCATTCGAAAGCGGTGCAGCTCACCCCGCCACGGCGCTCAGAGCCTTTGCCCGTCCGGACCGAAGAGATGCGCGGTTTCGCCCCGCAGGTTCAAGCGCAAGCGCTCGCCCGCCGCCACCGGCCGGTCGCCGTCCAGGCGGACCAGGAGCCGCTGCCCATCCTCCAGCGCGGCGTGGCAATGGGTCTCGCCGCCCAGCCGCTCCACCGCCAGGATGGCGGCGAGCAGCCCGGCCCCGCCGTCCGCCAGCCCGACATGCTCCGGCCGCACGCCCAAGGTCAGCGGCGTGCCCGCCGGCGGCGCGGCGCCGTCCACAGCAACGTCCAGCGGCACCCCGCCGGGCAACCACACCCGCACCGACCCGTCCGCCCGCCCCTCCGAGACCACGTCCAGGAAGTTCATGGCCGGCGAGCCGATGAAGCCGGCGACGAAGCGGTTGCGCGGGCGGTGGTACAACTCCAGCGGCGTGCCGGCCTGCTCCACCCGCCCGGCGTTCAGCACGACGATGCGGTCGGCCAGGGTCATCGCCTCCACCTGATCGTGGGTCACGTAGATCATGGTGGCGCGCAGGTCGGCCTTCAGCTTGGCGATCTCCAGACGCATCTGGACGCGCAGGCCGGCGTCGAGGTTGGACAGCGGTTCGTCGAACAGGAAGACCTGCGGCTCGCGCACGATGGCCCGCCCGATGGCGACGCGCTGGCGCTGCCCGCCGGACAGGTCGCGCGGCTTGCGGTCGAGCAGGTCCTCGATCTGCAAGAGCCGCGCGGCGTCGCGCACCCGCTCCGCGATGGTCCCCTTGTCGGTCCGCGCCAGCGTCAGGCCGAAGGCCATGTTCTCGTAGGCCGTCATGTGCGGGTAGAGCGCGTAGGACTGGAAGACCATGGCGATGCCGCGCGCCGCCGGCGGCCGGTCGTTCATCCGCTGCCCGCCGATGAACAGGTCCCCGCCGCTCGGCTCCTCCAGACCGGCGATCAGGCGCAGCAGGGTGGACTTGCCGCAGCCGGACGGCCCGACGAAGGCGACGAACTCGCCGTCCGCGACCTCCAGATCGACGCCGTGGATGACCTCGATCCGCCCGAAGCTCTTGCGCACCCCGCGCAGCGTGACGCCCGCCATCGCCCTACCCCTTCACAGCGCCGGCGGTCAGGCCGGATACGATCCGCCGCTGGAACAGCAGCACCAGCCCGATCAGCGGCACCGTCACCACAACCGACGCCGCCATGATCTGGCCCCAGGGCAGTTCGTACTGGCTGGCCCCCGACATCAGCGCGATCGCCACCGGCACGGTGCGCGCGTCGTCGGTCAGGGTGAAGGTCAGGGCGAACAGGAACTCGTTCCAGGCGGCGATGAAGGCGAGCAGACCGGTCGCCGCCAGCGCCGGCCCCATCAGCGGCAGGAACACCCGCGTCACGATCACGAAGGGGCCGGCGCCGTCCACCATGGCGGCCTCCTCCAGCTCCTTCGGCAGCTCGCGCATGAAGGTGGTCAGCACCCAGACGGTGAAGGGCAGCGTGAAGATCAGGTAGGACAGCACCAGCGAGCCGATCCGGTTGTAGAGGCCGAGCCAGCGCACCAGCTCGAACAGGCCCGACAGCACGGCGACCTGCGGGAACATCGACACGCCCAGCACCACGAACAGCAGCAGCCCCCGCCCGCGGAAGCGCACCCGCCCCAGCGCGTAGGCGGCCAGAACCGCCAGCCCCAGCGACAGCGCCACCACCGCCGAAGCGGCCACCAGCGAATTCAGGATGTTCCGCCCGAAGGGCTGCTCCTTGAAGATCGCCGCGTAATTCGCCAGCGAAGGCTGCGACGGCCATGCCTCCACCGTGAACAGCGCGCTGCCCGCCTTCAGCGAGGTGACGATGGCCCAGGCGAAGGGAAACACCGCCCAGGCGACGATTCCCAGAACCACGAGAGCAAAGGCGATGCGCTTCAGGCCCATTCCCTCACCTCCCCGCATCGACGCGGACGCGGCCGAGCGTCACCGCCAGCACGGTCGCCACCGCCAGCACCAGGACCAGCAGAGTCGCCGCGGCGGAGCCGTAGCCCACGTCTTGGAAGTCGATCAGATATTGCCGGGCGTAGACTGACATCGACATGGTGGACCGGCTGTTGCCGGTCAGCACATACATCAGGTCGAACACGCGCAGCGCGTCCAGCGTGCGGAACAGCACCGCCACCATCAGCGCCGGACGGATCAGCGGCAGGGTGATGCGGAGGAACACTTTCACCGGATGCACCCCGTCCACCCGCGCCGCCTCGTAGAGGTCGCGCGGCAGCATCTGGAGGGCGGCCAGGATCAGCAGCGCCATGAAGGGCGTGGACTTCCAGACATCGACCGCGATCACCACCGGCAGCGCCAGATCGGGATCGGCGGTCCAGGCCCTCGGTTCGGCGATCACCCCCAGCCCCATCAGGGCGGCGTTCACCACGCCATAGAGGTCGTGGAACATCCAGCCCCACATCTGGGCCGATACCACGGTTGGGATCGCCCAGGGGATCAGAACGGCGGCGCGCAGCAGACCGCGTCCCGGCAGATGCGCGTTCAGGATCAGCGCGATTCCCAGCCCCAAGGCCGTCTCGATCCCCACCGACACCACGGTGAAGACCAGCGTGTTCCGTACTGCCCGCCACCAGACGGGATCGCGCAGCAGCCACAGGTAATTGTCCAGCCCCACCCCCTGGAAGCCGTCCAGCGTGGCGAGCGTCGCGTCGGTGAAGGAGAAGAAGACGGTGCGGAACAGCGGCCAGCCGGCCACCCCCGCCAGAACGATCAGCATCGGCAGCAGGAACAGCCACGCCGCCCGGCGCCGCTGCCGCTCCAGACTGGATTGCGGAAGACCGCTCACCAGCGCCCTCCCCGGCTGATGCGGACCAGAGCCTCCTTGAGGTCCGGCAGCATCGCCTTGGCGTCCTGCCGTCCGGTCAGCACCTCGTGGACGTTGGCGTAGAACTCCGCCGACACTTGGTTGTAGCGCATGCCCGTCGCCTGGGCCGGGCGGTTGACCGCGTTGGCGATGGAGTCGGCCAGCGCCGCGAAGAAGGGATTGGCGGCCACCACCTCCGCATCCTCGTAGAGCGCCGGGATGGTCGGGTTGGATGCGCCGTGGATAGCCCGGCGCTTCTGCTCGGCCACCCCGGTCAGGTAAAGCGCCAGATCGGCGGCCTCGTCCGCATGGGCGGAGAATTTGCTGACCGCCAGCAACTGCCCGCCCAGCGTGGACGTGTGGTGCCCGCCCGGCCCGCCCTTGGGCAGCGGCACCACGGCGACCTTGCCGCCGACCGCGCTGTCGGCCGCGTTGACCAGTGTCCAGGCGTAGGGCCAGTTGCGCATGAAGACGGCGTTGCCGGACTGGAAGACGCCGCGCGCCTCCTCCTCCATGTAATTGAGGACTCCGGGCGGGCTGATCGAGCCGACCCAGCCGCGGGCCATGGCCAGCGATTCGGCGGCCTGCGGGTTGTCGATGGTGATGGTGCCGTCGGGGTCGACGATGGTGCCGCCGTTGCGGCTGGCGATCCATTCCAGCGCGTTGACGGTCAGGCCCTCATAGGCGCGGCCCTGCCAGACATAGCCCCACATGCGGTCGCGCCCGGCGGCGCGCTCGGCCCGCTGGATCAGGGCGGCGGTGTCCTGAAGCTCCTCCCAGGTCTGCGGGACGGGGCGCCCGTGGGCCTCCAGCAGATCCTTTCGGGCATAGAGGACCCCGGCGTCGGCGAACCAGGGCATTGCGACCAGCCGGCCCTTGACCGTCGCGGCCTCGATCATCGCTGGAAGATGTTGGCGAACAACATCCGGCCCGGCGCGGTCCTTCAGATCGATGAAGTAGTTGCCGAGGATGCCCGGCCAGACCACATCGATCTGGAACACGTCGATGTCCGCCGATCCGGCGGCAAGGAGTTGCTGGTAGAGCGCCAGCTGCTCGCTCGCCCCCTTGGGCGGGGAGACGAAACGCACCTCGTTCCCGCTGCGCCGCGCCCACTCCTGGGCGCCGTCGCGGCACAGGTCGAAGCTGATGCCGAGCCCGCTGCAGGCGAGCGTCACCGTCGCCCCGGCGGCGGGCAGCGCCGAGACGGCCGTCAGCATCCCCGCCAAGAGCAATGCGCACCGCCGCGCCCATCGCCACGCCATGGAGCCCCTTCCATTCCCGGTCGATCCAGGTCCGGAAGGGAAACTGCAATGGCCGCGGTCGAGTTCCCTGACGCTTATGCCCCGGCCGTCAGGCGGGGGTGGCGGCCTCGCGGCGGCAATGCAGCAGGCTGAACAGGCCGAAGGGCGGGACGGTCTGCAACTCCTCGACCTTCAGGCGGGAACCGGACATCAGAGTGTCCAGCGTGAAGTCGGGCCGCCAGCCCAGCTTCTTGGAAAAGGGCGCCATCCAGTTCTCCACCGAGCGGCGAACGCCCGGCTTGTCGGCGGCGAAATGGTTGACGATCAGGATGTCGCCGCCGGGACGGCAGACGCGCTCCAGCTCGTTCATCGTGCCCTGCGGGTCGGGGACCACCGTCATCACATACATGGCGACCACGAGGTCGAAGCTGCCGTCGGCGAAGGCGAGCGTGCCGGCGTCCATCTCCAGCAGGCCGTCCACATTCTCCAGCCGCTCGCGGTCCACCCGGTCCTGGGCGACGCGCAGCATGTCCGACGACAGGTCGATCCCGACCACGCGGTTGTCCTTGCGGTAGTCGGACAGGGAGATGCCCGTGCCCACGCCCACCTCCAGAACGCGCAGGCCGCCTCGCCGGTTGATCCACTTCACGGCGGCGTGCCGGCCCGACGCCAGCAGGTTCCCGAAGACGGGGTCGTAGAAGCGCGCGTAGCGCCGGTAGGCGGCGCGGATGGAGTCGGCGTCCATTGGGTCTCCCTCACGATTCCTGGCGCAGGTTTTTTCGGCCGCGACCATAGCGGCCTTTCGCACCACTGGAAAGCCGCAGCGCGCCCCCCTTGTTCCACGCCGAGGCTCGCATCCATGTCCGTTTCGAAGCGTCATCACATGTGCTGCACGGCAGTTGACACCACCATCAACATGACTCATGGTGCCCGCGCGATCACCCCAAATAAGGGATGCCCCCGTGGCCCACGAGATGAGCGGCGAGGAGTTGCGCCGCTACCGCGAACAGCGCGGCATGAACCAGCAGGCTCTGGTCGGCTGGCTGAACGAACGGCTGAACCGGCGCTACGACCGCGCCAAGATCTCCCGCTGGGAAACCGGGGCGGAGCGGATTCCGCAGAACGTCGCGGGCGCCCTGAAGACCGCGACGGAGCCGGTGGGCATCCCCGCGGCGGCGGCGGTGCGGGCGGCCCCGGTGGTGTTCTGCGCCGCCAACCAGAAGGGCGGAGTCGCCAAGACGACCACCTGCGTCAACGTCGCGTGGCTGCTCGCCCAATCGGGGCGGCGCGTGCTGCTGATCGACTGCGACCCGCAGGCCAACGCCACCGTGCATCTGGGCGTCGATCCGCACGAGCGGGAACTGGCCAAGGCGACGTTGACCCACGCGCTGAAGGCCAGCCGGCCGATGCGGGAGTTCATGACTCCGGTCTGCGACGGCGCTTTCGATCTGCTGCCCTCCTCCATCTCGCTGGCGGCGACCGACCGCGAGCTGCTGCGCCAGCCCAACGGCACGCTGATCCTGCGCGCCAAGATTGCTCAGCTCGCCGGCCAGTACGACTTCGTGGTGCTGGACTGCCCGCCGCATCTGGGCGAACTGACCGTCTCGGTGCTGAACGCCGCCGACCAGCTGCTGATTCCGACCCAGACGGAGATGCTGTCGATGATGGGCATCCCGCAGCTCTTCGAGACCATCGCCGGCGTGCGCGAGCTGGTGAATCCGCGCCTGCAGATCCTCGGCGTCCTACCGACCATGTACAGCCCGCGCCGCCTTCAGGACGAGACGGTGATGAAGGAGCTGCGCGAGCTTGCCGCAGCGGAGCAACTCCACCTCTTCTCTCCGGTCAAGCGCGCCGCCGACTATTCCAAGAGCGTGATGGCCGGGCGCCCCGGCCTTGCCTACAACCCGAACTCCGCGGGCGCGGAGAGTTACCGCGAGATCGCCGACGCCCTGCTGGCGCTCGCCGGGGAGGAGATGCGCCATGGCGCGTAAGCTCGACACCTCCAACGCCGGCCTGTTCAAGCGGGCGCTCAGCCGCACCGGCAGCGGCGGGGGCAGCAACGCCGCACTGTTCGGCCTGTCCGGCAAGATGCGCCACCGCGAGATCCCGCTGGAGCAGGTGGAGCCCAACCCCGACCAGCCGCGGCGCAACGCCCGCGGGGCCGACATCGCCGCACTGGCCGCCTCGATCGGCGAGCGGGGGCTGCTGCAGCCGATCAACGTGCGGGAGGTCGCCCCCGACCGCTTCCAGATCGTGGCCGGAGAACGGCGCTACTGGGCCTTCCGGACCCTGGAGCGGGAGACCATCCCAGCGCTGGTCATCGACACCGACGACGTGCAGGCGCTGGCCCTGATCGAGAACGCCCAGCGCGTCGACCTGCACCCCATCGACCTCGCTTTGACCCTCGCCCGGCTGATCGGCGACAAGGGGCTGACCCAGGAGCAGGCCGCCGTCCTGATCGGCAAGTCGCAGGAGTATGTGGCCCGCCTGCTGGGCATCCTGCGCCTGCCCGCCCGCATCCTGGAGGAGGCTCCGGACCGGCCCGCCGTCTCCGTGTCCCTTCTCATGGAACTGGCCGAACTGCCTGACGAGGCGATTCAGCTCACGCTCTGGAAACGGGCCGGCGACGGCCTGACCGTGAAGGACGTGCGCAACGCCAAGCAGGAGCGCAAGGCGGCCCTCCCGGCCACTCCGTCCGCGGCACCCGCTTTGCGGGCGTTGCGCAGCAATGTGGACAAAATTCACAGCCTCCGCGCGTCGGGCCATGCGCTGGCCGAGGACCAGCGGCAGGAGTTGCGCGCTCTGCGCGACGCCATCGACGCGCTTTTGCGCGAGTGAGATCCTGGAAAAAAACTACGAGAACTGGAATTTTTTTATCACGCCTCCTCGTCGGTAGCGGTCATTGGACAGAGTTCGACTCTTGCGCGATGCTTGGCGATGTTACGCCATCCGTCCCCAGAAGGGTGCAGCCATGTCCGATACCGCCGTCGCCGACCCGACCGCTTCCACCAGCCAATTGCCGGCCGTTCAGGCGCCCGCAGCGCCGCCGCCGAGCGGCGCCGCCGTCATCCAGAACGAGCAGGGCAAGGCGAACTCCCTGCTGAACACCATCGCGGACAAGCTGGACCGGCTGGTCACGCTGACCGTGGTGACCGCGATCGCCGACATCGACGTGGTCCAGGACGATCCCAATCAGGTCGGCTTCACCTGCCGTCCGAAGTCCGGAACGACCATCGAGGCGTTCCAGACCCAGGTGAATCTGGTCACCGGCGACATCGAGAACCTGATCAGCCGCGATTTCGCGACCAACACCGCCTACCACAGCCTGACCGAGTTCCATCTCGCCCAGGTCACCAAGAGCAGCGACATCGTCAGCACCAACCTGAAGGCGATCCGCGATCTGGCCGTCCAGATCTCCGGCCGCCCGAGCTGACGCGCCTCCGGAACGGCGGGGAGTCTTTCCTCTCCCCGCCGCCTCCCCAACTCAGCGCCCCCACAACTCAGCGCCCCCAACCCAGCAAGGTGGCCGATGTCCCAGTTCGTCGATCTGGCGCGCAACCTTCTCGCGCTCGAAATCAACACCGTGCTGAAAACCGGCATCTCGGCGGAGAAGATGCCGATGGCGGGCGACGCGCTGATCGATCTGGCGCAAGAGTATTATGTCTTCCTGTGCGAGCCGCTGGAGGTCTTCGGCAGCCGCGAGACGGCGATCCTCGCCCCCTGGGCCGGACAGATATCGGAATCCTTCCATTGGGGGCTGGCGCCGTTCGTCCCGCCGTCCGACGCCGCCCGGCCCAACCGCTACGACCCGTTCTTCTTCAGCCGCGACCTGCCCGGCAACGACCCCGCCCGCGGCACCACGCTGAAGGTCTTCGACGACCTGCGCGAGGTGGCGAGCTGGCTGCGCGAGATGACCGACCGCACCCTGGACGCCGCCCGGCAACCCGGCGCCACCGCCGACGTGGTGTCCGCCGCAGCATTGATCGACCGGGACACGTTGCCGATCCTGATGCGCATCCAGCGCAACTCCGACCAGATCAACGACGTGCTGCGGCGGCGCGGGCTGGACACCGTCAGCTATCTGCGCGGTATGGACGAGGAGGTCCGCCGCATGCCGGCGCTGAAGACCGCGGATGTGGTGACCATCCGCAAGGCGTGGGACGTGGGGACCGAGCTGGTGGTCATGCAGTCGACCATCCAGATCGACGGCGACGTGGTCACCCGCCTGCTGAAGGGCAGGGACACCGCCGGCAACAGCGTCATGATCGGCGTCCACAAGGACGCGGTGGACGTCTCCTTCCGCTATTGGAGCTTTCTGATCGACGCGTTGGGGCGGTTTGCCGGAAAAGCCGTGAACACCCTGGTGGGAGACACGGGGTAGCCCGCTGCGCCGGCGCTTCCTCAGCGACCTGCCGCACGGCTTCACCTGGAGGCGCGACGCCCTGGCCGAGATGGTCGGGCGCTTGCGCCGCGGCAAGGCCGGCCTGCTTCCGCGGCGAGGGCACGGCATCGCCCTGGCGCTTCAGTTCTTCGCCCAGGGCGGGCGGACGATCAGCCTGCGCGTGCCGGTGGCCTCGCCGTCACCCGACAATAGCAGCGGCAGCGGCAGCGGCCTGCGCACCGTTCCGGTCCGCGTGTCGATCCAACCCGACGGCGACGTCCTGGTCGCCCTGCCCCGCGCCGCGGTCGAGGACGGCCGGTTCGACGCCGTGTCAGCGGCGCGCCTGACCGCGCGGCTGCGGCGGCTGGTGGCGCGGGTCACCATGGCGAACCCGCTGTGGGGGATCGACGCGGTCCAGGCGCTGGGGGAGGCGGTCACCGCAGTGGCCGGGCTGTGCAGCGGCGTCGTTCTGCTGTGGAACGGGTTCGAGCGGATGAGCGCCGGCCAATGGGCGCACAGCGGCGCGACGCTCGTCCTGCTGGCCGCGCCCGCCGCTCTGGCGAAGCTGCGGCCCTGGCTGCTGGGGGCGGTGGCGCCCAAGCTGTTTCCGCTCGCGCTCAAGGCCGGCGAACGAATCGTACGGATTTGAGCCGAATCCAACCGGTCGCACCACTTGGTGCGGTGCAGTAAGGCTCTGAAAATTCACTTCTTGTTGACATAGCTGTGAAAAATCGCACTCGCATACATCTGCGATGTTGCAGCGCATTGGCCCGGAGCCGGACTTGTTCTATGTTATGCCTGCCGCCGCGGTTGATGGCTCCCCCATAAGGACCATCGGCACGACAGCATCCGTAACAAGAAGCAACCCCTTTGCTTCTGCGGTTCACCAGCGGGCTTGCCTCTCCAGGAGCTGGCCGTTTCTATTACTGGAGCGATTGTAATGTCTCAGAAGATCGCGCTCGTCACCGGTGCCATGGGCGGTCTCGGCACCGCCATCTGCCAGGCCCTGGCCAAGGACGGCTACATCGTGGCGGCGAACTGCCTGCCGAACTTCGAGCCGGCCGCCGCCTGGCTGGGCCAGCAGGAAGCCCTCGGCTTCAAGTTCTACGTGGCGGAAGGCGACGTTTCCGACTTCGAAAGCTGCAAGGCGATGGTCGCCAAGATCGAGGCCGACCTGGGTCCGGTGGACATCCTGGTGAACAACGCCGGCATCACCCGCGACAAGTTCTTCGCGAAGATGGAAAAGGCTCAGTGGGATGCGGTCATCGCCACCAACCTGAGCAGCCTGTTCAACGTCACCCAGCAGGTGTCGGCGAAGATGGCCGAGCGCGGCTGGGGCCGCATCATCAACATCTCCTCGGTGAACGGCGTGAAGGGCCAGGCCGGCCAGACCAACTACTCGGCCGCCAAGGCCGGCGTGATCGGCTTCACCAAGGCGCTGGCCGCCGAGCTGGCGACCAAGGGCGTCACCGTCAACGCCATCGCGCCGGGCTACATCGGCACCGACATGGTCATGGCGATCCGCGAGGACATCCGCCAGGCCATCACCGACAGCGTCCCGATGAAGCGTCTGGGCCGTCCGGACGAGATCGGCGGCGCGGTGTCCTACCTCGCGTCGGAAATCGCCGGCTACATCACCGGCTCGACCCTGAACATCAACGGCGGCCTGAACTACCAGTAAGCCACTGGCAGCAAGGCACCGGCGGCAAACCGGCCAGCCGGCAAGCACACGGCCCGTTCCCGGCCTGACCGGGGGCAGGCCGTGTGCCTTTCGCTCTTCGGAGCATCCCTTCAAAGTAAAACGCCCGGGATCGGGTGGACCGTTCGCGCCGCGCACCTCCCCTTTGTGCCATGGCTTCGGTAACGGCCGATCATCTGAACAGTATACTCCCGCAGATTTCCTGTTGAATCCGTTCGGGCGCCTGTACCCGCGCGTCCCAGCGAGTATGCTCCCCAGCAGCACGCAAGTTGCGTCCTGAGACCGCACCGCGCTCGTCTTCCGGAATCAACAGACGTCGAGAACCTGCACATGGGCACGTCCCATGCAGGAAGGGAGGAATCGTGCCTGAAACGCCGATAAAGCACACTCTGCCGGGGGGCGGGCCTGCCCGCCACAGGTCCGGGGCCGATTACGTCTACGGGATCGACATGGTGCGGTTCGCCGCGGCTTTGCTGGTCACCGGCTTTCACCTGACCTGGCGCGACCCGGCGGTCGCCGACGTCATGTGGTCGGGCTGGGCCGGGGTGCAGGTCTTCTTCGTGGTGTCGGGCTTCGTCATCGCGAATTCGGCCAACAACGCCACCCCGGTCGCCTTCATCCGCTCGCGTCTGCTGCGCCTCTATCCGGCGGCCTGGGTCTGCTCCATCCTGTGCCTCGTCGCCCTGGTGCTGATGCCCGGCCCAGACCCGGATCTGGCGCGGCGCTTCATCGCCTCCTTCACGCTGGCGCCCGCCGGCCCCTACATCGCGTCGGCCTATTGGACGCTGCCGGTCGAGATCGCCTTCTACGGCGCGGTGTTCCTGCTGCTTTTCAGCGGGAATTTCCACCGGCTGCCGCTGTTCGCCCTGGCGCTGACCGCCGCCAGCTCGGCCTATCTCGGCGTCTACAGCCTGCACGTCTTCGGCGTCGTCAACATGCCGTTCCTGGAGTTCGAGTACGGCATGCTGAACATGACGCTGCTGCGCCACGGCGTGTTCTTCGCGCTGGGGATCTTCCTGTGGCTGTGGTCGCGCGGCAAGCTGACCCGGACGGGCATGGCCGCCGCCCTGCTGGCCCTGATCGCCGCGCCGCTGGAGATCACCGCCCGGTCGGTGGAGTTCGTGGAACGCTCGCCGGTTCCGTTGAATCTCGCCGATCTGTGGGTGAACCCGCTGCTGATCTGGGGCGCGTCGCTTCTCGCCATCGTCGCCTCGGCGCGCTGGCGGGCGGAGATCGCCACGCTGCCGCCATCCCTTCTGGCCCTGCTGCGCGTGATCGGGCTCGCCACTTATCCGCTCTACCTGCTGCACGAGGTGATCGGCGGCTCGGCCAAGGCGCTGGCGATGCAGGCCGGGGCCTCCTCGATGGCCGGTGCGGTGACGGGCGGTGCGCTGTCCATTGCCGTGGCCCTGCTGGTCGCCGCGGTCCTGGAACCGGCGGTGCGCGACCGGCTGCGCCGTCTGCTCGACATCCCGCAGGCTGCCTTCTCGGCCCGCCCCGCCTTCAGCACCTTCTACCGCTCCGGCGGAACCGTGTGACCAATCATCTGACCGTTACCAAACGCTTCCACAAAAAACGATCGCCGTGAATTCCAGGGGAGAATCCTGAATGTACACCGACGCGCTTGGTGGCGATGTCCTGTGCCCCGCGTCCTCCATCGAGATCGACCGGGTCGACCGCAGCGGCTGGTACGCCATTCTCGATGGCTTCGATGACGCCAACATCTTCCAGACCTGGGATTATGGCCGCATCGCCCACGCCGGGCGGGAGTTGAGCCACCTCGTTGTGCGGCGCGACGGGCGCCCGGTGGCCGCGGTGCAGGTGCTGCTGCGCCGCGTGCCGGGCATCGGCGGCCTGGCGCTGGTCATGTGGGGGCCGATGTGGCACCCGCGCGGCCAGGGGCCGGACCATGCCGCCCTGATGACCGCTCTGCATGCGCTGAAGGCGGAATACACGGATCGGCGCGGCCTGATGCTGCGCCTGCTGCCCCATGTCTCGCAGGCGGACGGGGAGGCGGTGACGGCGGCGCTGGCCTCGCTGGGGATGCGGTTCCGGGAGGAGAAGGCCCCCTACCGCACCTTCATCACCGACCTGAACGCCGACGAGGCCGGCCTGCGCTCCAACCTGTCGCACCACTGGCGGCGCGGGTTGAACAAGGCCGAGCGGATGGGGATCGAGGTCGTCGAAGGCTCCCACGCCGAATTGCTGGAGACCATCGACGACATCTTCGTCGAGACGCAGCGCCGCAAGGGCTTCAAGGCCTACGACAGCCGCACCTTCACCCGCATCAACGAGGCGCTGCCGACGCGGCGGAAGATGCGCGCCTTCCTCGCCATGCATGAGGGGCGGCCGGTGGCCGGGGTCGTCGTATCGCTGTTCGGCACCACCGGGCAGATGCAGAATTCCGCGACGCTGGAGGCCGGGCTGCGGGTCAACGCCGCCTATCTGCTGCAATGGCGGGCGCTGCTGTGGATCAAGGCAAACGGCGGGCTGCGCTACGACCTGCACGGGGTAAACGCCCAGACCAACCCCGGCGTCTACCAGTTCAAACGCGGCCTCGCCGGCAAGCATCCGGTCGAGACGCTTCACATCGGCACCTTCGAGACGCCCGGCCCGCTGCCCAGCCGCCTGCTGGTCCAGAGTGGCGAATCGATGCGCATCCACGCCGACCGCTGGAAGACCCAGGCCGGCGCCATGGTGAACCGGCTGCGCAACTGGAAACCGCCCCAGGCCGAGCCCGCCCCGGCGGAGGAGATGGACGCCTCCGACGCCGCCGTGCTGGCGAAGGCGCCGACCGGCCCGGCGTGAGGTAAGCGGCACCGCTGTGTTATGATCGGCCTGGAACGGAGGCCGACCCATGACCAGCGCTCCCCTGATGATGCAGGAGGCCGCCACCGCCCCGGCGGCGGTGCGGCGCCTGCTCGATTCCGACGCCGAAGCGGTGGCGGCCCTCGCCGACCGGCTGCGGGCCGTGCCGCCGCCCTTCGCGATGACCATCGCGCGGGGCAGCAGCGACCACGCCGCCGGCTACGCCCGCTACCTGTTCGAGACGGCGCTGGGGCTGGTCACCGCCTCCGCGGCGCCGTCGGTGGTCACGGCCTACGGCGCCGGTTTGCGGGTCAAGGACGCCTTCGTCCTGGCCATTTCCCAATCGGGCCAGAGCCCCGACCTGCTGCGCGTCGCGGACGCGGCGCGGGCCGGCGGCGCCCTGACGGCGGCGTTGGTCAACGCGGAGGACTCGCCGCTGGCGGAGCGGGTCGCCCATCCCCTGCCCCTGCACGCCGGACCGGAACGCAGCGTCGCCGCGACCAAGAGCTTCGTCGCCAGCCTCGCCGCCATCGCCCGACTGGCCGCCGTCTGGACGGATAACCGGACGCTTCTCGACGCGCTTTCACGGCTGCCCCAAGAACTGGAACGGGCCGGTGCTGCGGACTGGTCGGCGGCGCAGCCGGTGCTGGAGCCTGTATCCAGCCTGCTGATCGTCGCGCGGGGCCGCAGCTATCCCATCGCCCAGGAAATGGCGCTGAAGTTCAAGGAAACCGCCGCCACCCACGCCGAACCCTTCAGCGCGGCGGAGGTGATGCACGGCCCCATGGCGCTGGTCGAGCCGGGCTTCCCCGTGCTGGTGGTGGCGGTGCGGGACGAGACGCTGGACGGTGTGCTGGACACCGCCCGCGCATTGAAGGAGGCCGGCGCCCATCTGCTGGTTGCCTCCGCCGAGGGGCGGGCGCTCGCTCTGGCCGACACGCCTTTGCCCCTGCCGCCGCCGCTGCACCCGGTGCTGGACCCCATCACGGCGATCCAGGCCTTCTACCCCTTCATGGCCCGGCTGGCGGTGGCGCGCGGCTTCGATCCCGACCGTCCCCGCCATCTGCGCAAGGTCACCCGGACGGTTTAGGAATTACCTCGAATTCGCGGTGATCTTTTCGGCGCCGCCGCCACCGCCCGTTGACGCGGCCCGACCGGCTCGCGCTAGGCTTGCCGAAACCACGGCTTGGCAGCGAAATGGGACAGCAGCATGACCATCGGCATCGGCGCGGACGACCTTCTGCGGTTTGAAAGTCTGGGCGACAACTGCGAATTCGGCTTCGTCCTGCGCCGGTTGTCCTGCGAGGCGGGGAGCCTGTTCCGCTGGGCCTCCATGAAGCCCGACCAGCTTCTGGCCAAGCTGCGCGCCAATTTCGAAGGCATGTACCGGTTCGAGAACCTGTCACCGCTGCGCACCGGCATGGTGCTGGATTCCGCCTACGGCATCGGCTGGCACAGCGACATGAAGTCCGACGTCACCGGCGGGCGGCTGGTCTTCCGCGACGACGAGGCGACGCGGCGCGCCCTGCACCGCCGGGAAACGCGCAAGATCCAGTATCTCCAGGCCAAGTTCACCGCGCGGGCGGTGATGGGCGGGGTGATCTTCGTCGTGAAGTCGAACCCCGGCATCGCCCCCGCCACCATCGATGGGCTGTACGAGGCGCTGGCCGCCCTGGCCGGCCACGACGACTTCGCCCTGCTGGAGGTGCAGGAATCGGACGATCCCGCCCGCATCGGCCGCGTGGATTGGCAGCGGCCCGGCCTGATGCGTGGCTACGTCACCCGCTTCGCCCCCTATCATCAGGCGGACGACATCGACGCCGTGGCGTGGTTCTCCATCGTCCAGGGCGCACTGCGCCTGTTCCCCTGCCATGACTGGATGCAGCGCCACGCCGCCTTGCGCATCGGCACGCCGGACGCGCTGGTCCAGCTCCGCTTCCCCTTCGGCCCCGATCAGGACATGAGCAAGCCCATCGCGGGCGACCTGCGCGCCGGGACAGTCCGTCTGCTGAACGGCAACAGCTGGTGCCGCCCTTACGAGGGCCTGTTCCGCCTGCACGGCCCCGATCCGGAGCGGCCCGGCACCACGCTGCGCTGGACCGGGGTGCACGCGCCCGGTCCCTTCCATCTCGGCGCCACCCTGCGCTGCCCGCTGCGGGACTCGATCCCGCTCCGCGTCGCGGTTTCCATCGCCGCGGAGGACGGCACGACGCTGGCCGAGGAGCGGTTCGAGGTGCATCCCGGCCGGACCACCGACCTCGTGCTGGACGCCCCTGCCGCGAAGGGCTCGCTGACCGTCGCGTTGACCGTGAACGCCGTGCGCCCGCTGGCCGAGGGGGAGCGCGCCGTGCTGGACCTCTCGCCGCCCGCCCTGCATCCGGAGCAGGTCCCGGCCGTTGCCCTGCCGGCGAAGGCGGCGTGAGTCGGATCATCAAAGCGGGCTGGGCTGGGGTCGCCACACTGCTGGCGTTCCTGGCCGTCCCGGCGCAGAGCGACACGACCATCGGGCCGCGCACGCAGCCGCCCTATCCGGACTGGCTGACCACGCGCATGGAGACGCTGCGGCATCAGGACCCTAAGGCGATGCTGCTGGGGGATTCCCTGATCGCCGGCTGGCCGCCCGACCTTGCCCGCCGGCTGTTCGACGCGGAGCCGATGAATTTCGGGGCCGGGGGCGACACCGCGGGAAACCTGCTGTGGCGGGTGCGGCAGTCCTTCGGGCCGGGCATGGGGCTGAGGTCCGCGCTGATCCTGGTCGGGACGAACGACCTGCCGAACCGCTCCGCCGCGGAGATCGCTGGCACCATCGAGGCCATCGCCACCGACGTGAAGCGGTCCGCGCCCGGCGCCTGCATCACGCTGCTCGCCCTGCTGCCGCGGCGCGACGGCAACGCCGCCTTCGCCGAACGCATCGCCGAGGTGAACCGGCGGCTGGCCGCCCTCGCCGCTCCCGGCCTGCGCGTGGTGGACGCCAACACCCCGCTGCGCGACGCCTGCCCGGCGGAGGGCGCCTGTCCGCTCTACAAGGACCCGGTGCATCTCACACGCGCCGGCTACGAGCGTCTGGCCGCCGCTGTCGCCAAGGCGGGTTGTGAATAAGAGGAGCGCCTCGCAATATCTGCTGGCCAGTCATTGCTGCCAATTAAGCCCTCTCCCCTCTGGGGAGAGGGTGACCCGGAGGGCCAGTGAGGGGGATGCGCGTAACGGAATGTCCGGCAAAAGCGCAACCCCCTCACCCTAACCCTCTCCCCAGAGGGGAGAGGGGACTTCAAAAGCGATTGCCATGGCGGTATCTAGGGGCCATGACCAGCGACACCGCCGCCGCCGACCGTACCGGCACCGATTTCGAGATCTTCATCGTCACTGCGCCGGGCCTGGAATCCGTGCTCTGCGCGGAGGTGAAGGCCAAGGGCTTCCGCGATGCCACCGCCATCAAGGGCGGCGTCACCGTCCGCGGCGGCTGGCCGGAGGTTTGGCGGGCGAACCTGGAACTGCGCGGGGCGACCCGCGTGCTGGCCCGCGTCGCCTCCTTCCGCGCCTTCCACCTCGCCCAGCTCGACAAGAGGGCGCGCCGGGTGCCCTGGGCGGAGTTCCTGCGCCCCGACGTGCCGGTCCGCGTCGAGGCGTCCTGCAAGGGCTCGCGCATCTACCACGCCGGGGCGACCGCCCAGCGCATCGAGCGCGCCATCACCGAAGAGTTGGGCGCCCCCATCTCCGCCGAGGCGGAGGTCTCCATCAAGGCCCGCATCGACGACGACCTCTGCACCATCAGCGTCGACGCGTCGGGCGAGTCCCTGCACAAGCGCGGCCACAAGGAAGAGATCCACAAGGCCCCGCTGCGCGAGACGCTGGCCGCCCTCTTCCTGCACCATTGCGGCTACGAGGGGACGGAGCCGGTGGTCGATCCCATGTGCGGGTCCGGCACCTTCGTCATCGAGGCGGCGGAGATCGCCGCCGGCCTGCACCCCGGACGCACGCGCCGCTTCGCCTTCGAGCAGCTCGCCTCCTTCGACGACGCGGCGTGGCAGGCGATGCGCTCCGCGGGCGGCACGGGCGCCGCGCCCGCCGTCCGCTTCTACGGCAGCGACCGCGACGGCGGGGCCATCGCCATGAGCCGCGCCAACGCCGAGCGGGCGGGCGTCGCCGCCCTGACGGACTTCCAGAAGCACGCGGTCAGCGACCTGATGCCGCCGGAGGGGCCGCCGGGCCTCGTCATCGTCAACCCGCCCTACGGCGCGCGGATCGGCGAGAAGAAGCCGCTGTTCGCCCTCTACGGCGCGCTGGGCCAGACGTTGCTGTCGCGCTTTTCCGGCTGGCGGGTCGGCCTCGTCACCAACGAGGCGTCGCTGGCCCAGGCGACCGGCCTGCCCTTTCAGCCGTCCGGCCCGTCGGTGTCACACGGCGGCCTGCGCGTGACGCTGCACAGCACCGCTGCCCTTCCCTGACCCCTTCCAGCACCCATCTGTAGAACCATGTCCAACCGCACCGCTCCCCGCCTGCACGCCCCCCGCCTGCACGCTTCGGCCTGCCCGCACGATTGCCCGTCCACCTGCGCGCTGGAGGTCGAGGTGCTGGACGAGCGCCGCATCGGGCGCATCCGTGGCGCCGCCGACAACAGCTACACCGCCGGGGTGATCTGCGCGAAGGTCGCCCGCTATGCCGAGCGGGTGCACCACCCCGACCGGCTGACCCAGCCACTGCAGCGTACCGGCCCCAAGGGCTCCGGCCAGTTCGCGCCGATCTCCTGGGACGAGGCGCTGGACATCGTCGCCGACCAGTTCCTGGAGGCCGAGCGCCGGCACGGGCCAGAGACGGTGTGGCCCTACTACTACGCGGGCACCATGGGGCTGGTGCAGCGCGACGGCATCAACCGGCTGCGCCACGCCCGGCGCTGGTCGGGCTTTTTCGCCACCATCTGCACCAACCCGGCCTGGGCCGGCTGGCTGGCCGGCGCCGGCAAGCTGGCCGGGGCCGACCCGCGCGAGATGGCCAAGTCCGACCTCGTGGTGATCTGGGGGACCAACGCCGTCTCCACCCAGGTCAACGTGATGACCCACGCCGTCCGCGCCCGCAAGGAACGCGGGGCCAAGATCGCCGTGGTCGACGTCTACCGCACCCCGACCATGGAACAGGCGGACATTCCCCTGCTGATCCGTCCGGGCAGCGACGGGGCGCTGGCCTGCGCGGTGATGCATGTGCTGTTCCGCGACGGGCTGGCCGACCGCGCCTATCTCGCCAGCCACGCCGACGACCCCGACGGACTGGAGGCGCATCTCGCCAGCCGCACCCCGGAATGGGCCGAGGCGATCACCGGCTTGCCGGCGGCGGAGATCGAGGCATTCGCCCGGCTGGTCGGGCGGACGCCGCGCAGCTATTTCCGGCTGGGCTACGGCTTCACCCGCTCGCGCAACGGGGCGGTGAACATGCACGCCGCCTCCTGCATCCCGGTGGTCAGCGGCGCTTGGCAGGTCGAGGGCGGCGGGGCCTTCCACTCCAACAGCGGCATCTACGGCTGGAACAAGACGCTGATCGAGGGGCTGGACCTGCGCGACCCGACCGTGCGCATGCTCGACCAGTCGCGCATCGGCCCGATCCTGGAGGGTGACCCGGAGACGCTGGCCGGCGGCCCGCCGGTGACGGCGCTGCTGATCCAGAACACCAACCCGGTCACCATCGCCCCCGATCAGGCGCGCGTGCGCCGCGGCTTCGCCCGTGACGACCTGTTCGTCTGCGTGCACGAGCAGTTCATGACCGAGACGGCCCGCATGGCCGACATCGTGCTGCCCGCCACCATGTTCCTGGAGCACGACGACCTCTATCAGGCGGGCGGCAACCAGCACATCCTGCTCGGGCCCAAGCTGGTCGATCCGCCCGGCGACTGCCGGCCCAACCACGCCGTCATCGGCGAGCTGGCGCGGCGGCTGGGCAGCGACTCTCACCCCGGCTTCGCCATGACCGAGCGGGAGCTGATCGACGCCACGCTGCGCGCGTCCGGCCACGGCACGCTGGAGACGCTGGAATCCCAGCGCTTCCTCGACGTGCAGCCGGACTTCGAGGAGGCCCATTTCGTGAAAGGCTTCCGCTGGCCCGATGGCAAGTTCCGCCTGAAGCCGGATTGGCCCAAGGTGCCCTACGCCGCGCCGTCGACCTTCGGCCCGGTCGATGCCATGCCAACCTTCCCCGACCATTGGGCGGTGACGGAGGAGGCCGACGACGAGCATCCCTTCCGGCTGGTCACCGCGCCGGCCCGCAACTTCCTGAACAGCAGCTTCACCGAAACCCCGACGTCGGCGGGGCGGGAGCGCCGCCCCAGCCTGATGCTGCACCCCGACGACGCGGCGGCGCTGGGCATCGCCGAGGGCGACCGGGTGGAGGCCGCCAACGGGCGCGGCGCGGTGCTCCTGCACGCCCGGCTGTTCGACGGGGTGCGGCGCGGCGTGGTCATCGCCGAATCCATCTGGCCCAACGCCGCGCACGAGGGCGGGCGCGGCATCAACAGCCTGACCGGCGCCGACCCGGTGGCGCCCTTCGGCGGGGCCGCCTTCCACGACAGCCATGTGCGGGTGCGGAAGGCGGCGGAACCCGCTTAATCAGCCCATTTGGGCGGCGGCAGGGAGCGGAAGGCCTCGCGGAGCGCCTGGGACCAGCCGTCGCTGATCTCCTTGAAGCAGGGGTCGTCCTCACCGATCCGCCGCCGCGTCTCCAGCTTCAGCGAATCGCGGCGGTAGGCGATCAGGTCGAGCGGCAGACCGACCGTCAGGTTGGAGCGCAGCGTGCTGTCCATGGAGATCAGCACCAGCTTCATCCCCTCCTCCAGCGGCGTGTTGTGGTTCAACGCGCGGTCGAGGATCGGCTTGCCGTATTTGTGCTCGCCGATCTGGAAGAAGGCGTTGTCGGCGGTCGCCTCGATGAAGTTGCCGGCGGCGTAGACGTGGAACAGCCGCACCCGGTCGCCGCGGATCTGGCCGCCCAGGATGATGGACAGGTCGAAATCCACCCGCTGCTCCTTCAGCGCGTGGCCGTCCCGCTTCCACACCTGACGGACGGCGGCGCCGACGAGCTGGGCCGCCTGGAACATGCCGTTCACGCTGGAGATGGTCCGGATCTCGCCGTCCAGCTCCACCCCTTCCTGAATCAGCGCGATCACCGATTGGGTGAGCGACAGGTTGCCGGCGGTCATCAGGGCGATCATGCGGTCGCCCGGCTCTTCGAAGACGTGCATCTTGCTGAAGATGGAGATGTGATCCACCCCCGCGTTGGTGCGCGTGTCCGACAGCATCACCAAGCCGTCCTTCAGATACAGGGCGACGCAGTAGGTCATGGTCCGTCCTCTCTCCTCCCAGCGGAAGCCGGACCGCCCACGCGAAAAGGGGCGGCCGGCTGGCCGCCCCAGTGTATGCCGAAAAAACCAGCATGCCGCAAACCCATCGCGGGACACGGGACATCATGTCCCGTCCCTGCGACGTCCCTTGCGGCCTCCGCTCAGCGCTGCTGCCCGCCCTTCTCGTCCTGGTCGCGGTCCATGCCCTGCTGCTGCCGGTTCGCCTGGTCCTGCCCCTGCTGCCGGTTCTTCGGGTTGTCCTGGGTCTGCTGCCCCTGCTTCCGCTCGTCCTGGCTGCCCATCTGGTTCGGGTTCCGCTCGTCGGCCATGGTGCTTCCTCCGCATTGTCGGTTCCGATGCCCGGCGGGCATGACGTGAACCAAGAGGGCGATGGTACGCGCTGCGCTCGGCCCGATCCTATCTTGGCAGGCGGTCATGTCCCGATTCGCTTGGAACCCTCGGGTTGCGGCGCAAGGTCATAGGCTAAAAAACATACTCCCCCGGCCGCTGTGCCCATTGACATCATGCGGGTACGTATGGTCTATCTTTCGTAGCGCTGCGAACAGCGTCAGGCCGGAGTCTAGGGAGGACTCGGTAGTCCGTGAAAGCAGGGGCGCGCCGCATAAAAACAAAGGCGCGCACACAATGCGACACGCTGCATGCCTCAAGCCCCCGCACCCCCGCAGGGCTTTGACGGCGGCAGCGTGTTTCACTTTCAGGGCCTTGCTTTCCACCAGACATTGTCGATTTTCTGCTGCGGCGCACAAGAACAGAGGCCGCGCGGCGCGCAAAGAAAAAGGCCGCCAGGATTGCTCCGGCGGCCTGAGTCTAGGGAGGAAACGCCCGAAAAGGCGTCAGTGAAACTAATATATTCCGCAGCGCAGCATAATTCAAGCCTTAATCGAACGAATCATTCCACGTCCATCGGTGTGGGATCGGTGGCCGCCTTTTCCCCTTGAGCCGCCGCAGGGCGCAACGCTTGGATGACCGCCACCGCGGTGCGGCGGCTGTGGTCGGCCAGCAGGGCACCGGCCTCCTCGGCGTCGCGGCGGCGGAACGCCGTCATGAAGCCCTCATGCTCGTCCACCGACTCCTGCCAGCGGCCCGTGTCGTAATTGGCGAGGGAGCGGGCGCGCAGGATCTTGGCGGCGAAGCCGGCGTAGGTCGCTTCCAGCGCCGGGTTGCGGGCCATGGCGACGATCTGGGTGTGGATCTGCCGGTTGGTCAGGAAGTAGGCGGCGCGCTCTCCCGCCTCGTGCTGGGCGACCAGCTGGTCGTGCATCCGGTCGAGCTTCGTGAACTCCGCGTCCGAGCCATTGCGGCAGGCGAGCGTCCCGGCCAGCCGTTCCAGCGCGTCCATCACCTCGAAGATCGCGCCGATCTCGCCGGGGTCCACGGGCGCGACGATGGCGCCGCGGTGCGGGCGAAGCTCCACCAGCCCTTCCGACGACAGGACCCGCAGCGCCTCGCGCAGCGGCGTGCGGGAGATTCCCAACTGCTCGCACAACTGCACCTCCGGCACGCGGACGCCCGGCGGCAGCTCGCCGTCGAGGATCATCGCCCGCAGTTCCTCCACCGCGGAATGGTGCAGCGTCGCGCGGCGGATCGGCCGGGCCGGCGCCTTCATGGTCTTGATCCTGTCCATCCTGACCCACCACCCCCGAAAGTGCTGCATACTTGGGCATGCATACCGAAATGATGCGTCATGCCCAAAATTCAGGCAAGGCCGCTCTCGCGCGGCCAGCTTCCTCCAATATGCTCTAAACGGCTGAAAACAGCCAACAAAATGGCTATCATAATATTGTATACAATTTGGCACGCGCCTTGCGAAAGGAGGAGGGACGCAACCGCATCGGGAGCACTCCTTTCATGACGTTCCGGTCCCTCACCCTGACGACCGTCACCGCCGCCTTCCTCGCCCTCTCCGCCGCTGCCACCGCACAGGCGGCCGACGCGGAGAAGCTGAAGCTGGGCTTCGCCAAATGCGCCCATTGCCTGCCGATGGCGCTGACCCCGGAACTTGCCAAGGGCGTGGAGATCGAGGCGATCAACTTCAATTCCGGCAACGACGTGCTGACCGCGCTGGTGTCGAAGAGCATCGACATGGCCCAGGTGACCTACCTGCACTACATCACGGCGCTCGATAAGGGCTTCGACGTGGTGGCCGTGTCCGGTCAGGTGAACGGTGGGTCGGAGATCGTCGTCGGCAAGGGCATCACCCTGAAGGCCGATGATTGGGACGGGCTGAAAAAGCTGATCGCCGAGCGCAAGGAGAAGGGCGAGCCGCTGCGCGTCGCGGCGTCCCGCGGCAACGCGCAGGACATCCACATGCGTGGCGCCCTCCAGAAGCACGGAATCAACGTCAACAAGGACGTGCAGTTCATCAACATCCCGAACCCGTCCGACCACGCCGCCGCCCTCCAGCGCGGCGAGGTCGACGTGATCTGCACGGTGGAACCCTTCGCCTCCCAGATCCGCCAGACCGGCGTCGGCACGCATTTCGCGCTGCCCTATGACCAGGCCGCCGGCAACCTGACCAACCTGATCGTCACCCGCTCCGACGTCATCAAGGAGCATCCGAAGGCGGTCGAGGCCACCGTCGGCTCGGTCGTCGCCCTGGTCGACAAGCTGAAGTCCGACCAGACCGTGTGGGTGGACGTCATCAACAAATACACCGGCATGGACAAGGCCGTCGCCACCGAGGCGCTGAAGAACGCCTCCCCGGATTACGCCATCCACAAGGACAGCACGCTGGCCATCGCCACAATGATGCGCGAGCTGAAATACATCTCCAACGACGTCACCGCCGCCGCGGAGAAGAACCTGGATTACACGTTCCTCGAAGCCGTCACCAAGAAGCCGAAGAGCGAGCTGGGCTTCTAAGAATTTCCCCTCTCCCCTCCGGGGAGAGGGTCAGGGTGAGGGGGTTGCGCTTATGCCGGACGTTCCGCCATGCGCACCCCCCCTCACCGGCCCTACGGGCCACCCTCTCCCCGGAGGGGAGAGGGCTATGAACATGACGGGATAGGGAAAACCGGGCCATGACGGCATTGTCGAAATCCTGGGAGCGCGCCGTCGTTCCCCTCTTCATCCTCGCCGCCTGGGAGGTGTTCTCCCGGTCCGGATTCCTGCCGGCGGCCCTGCTGCCGGCCCCGTCGGTGGTTCTGCACACCTGGGGCGACTGGATCTTCGGCTTCGACGAGACCTCGCAAGGCAACACCGGCCGCTGGTTCGCCGATGCCCTGTCCAGCGCCACACGCGTCGCCGCCGGCTACGGCATCGCGGTGGTCAGCGGCGTGTTGCTGGGCATCGCCATCGGCTGGTGGCGCTGGGTCGAGCGGACGGTGGAGCCGACCATCCAGATGCTCCGCCCGGTGCCGCCGGTGTCGTGGATCCCGCTGGCGATCATCTGGTTCGGCATCGCCAACAAGCCGGCCATCTTCCTGGTCTTCCTCGGCGCCTTCTTCCCGATCCTGATGAACACCATCCACGGGGTGAAGACCGCCGACCGCAACCTGATCCGCGCCGCCTCGATGATGGGCGCCACGGAGCAGCAGCTGCTGCGCCACGTCGTGTTCCCGGCGGCCCTGCCCAGCATCTTCGCCGGCCTGCGCATCGGCATCGGCGCCGCCTGGATGCTGACGGTGACGGCGGAGATGGTCGCGGTGAAGAGCGGCCTCGGCTACGTGCTGTGGGACAGCTACTACTTCCTACGCTACGACCTCGTGCTCGCCGCCATGGCCAGCATCGGCCTGCTCGGCTACGCGACCGACGCGCTCATCAAAGTCCTGATGTCCGCCGCGCTGCACTGGCAGCACGGCTCCACGCTCCAGAGCCGGGAGGGCTGAGCGATGGCTTCCATCGACCTTCAGAACATCACGAAGATCTTCCGCGACGCCAAGCGCAAGCGCGACCTGCTGGCCATCGACAACGTCAGCCTGTCGGTGGAGAAGAACGAGTTCCTTTGCCTGCTCGGCTCGTCGGGCTGCGGCAAGTCCACGCTGCTGAACATGATCGCCGGCTTCGAGAAGCCGACCGGGGGCACCGTGACGGTGGGCGGCAAGCTGGTGGACGGCCCCGGCGCCGACCGCGGCATGGTCTTCCAGCAGGCCAACCTGATGCCCTGGCTGCCGGTGTGGGAGAACGTCGCCTTCCACCTGCGGCTGAAGGGCTGGCGCAAGGCCGACCGGCGCGACGCCGCCCAGGAATACATCGACATGGTCGGTC
Source organism: Azospirillum argentinense (assembly GCF_000632475.1). Lineage (NCBI taxonomy): Bacteria > Pseudomonadati > Pseudomonadota > Alphaproteobacteria > Rhodospirillales > Azospirillaceae > Azospirillum > Azospirillum argentinense. The sequence goes on along the minus strand of NZ_CP007795.1, from coordinate 208,001 downwards.
TGCGCGGCTTCGAGAACCACTTCCCGGCGGAGCTGTCGGGCGGCATGAGCCAGCGCGTCGGCATCGCCCGCGCCCTCCTGCTCAACCCGCAGGTCATCCTGATGGACGAGCCCTTCGCCGCGCTCGACGCCCAGACCAAGATGAACATGCAGGAGGAGCTGGTCGCCATCTGGCAGAAGCAGCGCTGCACCGTCGTCTTCGTCACCCACAGCGTGGACGAGGCGCTGGTGCTCGGCACCCGCGTCGCCGTGATGACCAGCCGTCCGGGCCGCATCCGCGAGCTGATCGCGCTCGACCTGCCGCGCCCGCGCGACACCACCGGACCGCGCTTCAACGACCACAAGCGCCACATCCTCAACCTGATCCGTGAGGAGGGCATGCAGCAACGGCAGGCCGCCGTCGCGTGACCGGCCGGCTCGACCTGCTGCTGACCGGCGTCACCGCCCTGACCGGGGAGGCCGTCGGCAGCGTCGTGGACGACGCCGCCATCGGCATCCGCGACGGGCGCATCGTCCATCTCGCCCCGGCATCGCAGGGGCTTCCCGCCGCCGCCGAGGTCCGGCATCTGCCGGAGCGGGTGGTCACGCCGGGCTTCGTCAATGCGCACCTGCACGCCGTCCTGGTCATGGTGCGCGGCGTCGCCGCCGATCTCGGCTTCGCCCCCTCCTACACGCCGGGTGTGCCCAAGGGCACCGACGCCACGCCGGAGGAGGCCCGCGCGCTGGCCCGGCTGGGCGCGGTGGAGGCGCTGCTCGCCGGCTCCACGCTGATCTGCGACCATTTCGTCCACGCCGACGCGACGCTGGACGCCATCGCCGACCTCGGGCTGCGCGTCCATGCGAGCTGGCGCGTCCACGACGTGGATTTCGCCCGCGTGGCCCAGGGCGAATGGCGCTTCGACGCAGCCATCGGCAGCGACCTGCTGCTGCGGACGCTGGACCTGCACGACCGCTGGAACGGCGCCAACAATGGGCGCATCCGCGTGCAGATGGCCGCCCACGCGCCGGACACCTGCTCCCCCGCCTTCCTGCGCACCCTCGCCGACGAGTCCGCGAAGCGCTCCATGCACGTGAACACCCATCTGGCGCAGAGCCGGGTGGAGGTGGAGCGGGTGAAGGCGTCCACCGGCCTGACCCCGGCGGAACTGCTGGACGAGTGCGGGCTGATGAACGACCGGCTGCTCGCCACCCACTGCCTCTATGTCGAGGACCCCGACGTCGCGCGGCTCGCCCGCGCCGGGGCGCACGCGGTCCATGTGCCGAAATGCAACGCCGCATCGGGCCGGTTGGCGCCGACGCCGAAGCTGAAGGAGGCGGGCGTCAATCTGGCGCTGTGCACCGACACCCAGCACGGCGACATGGTGGAGGCGATGCGCTGGGCGCTCGCCACCGCGCGCATCCAGCAGGGTGGGGTCACCGCCGCTTGGCAGCCCGCCGACGTGTTCCGCATGGCGACGCTGGGCGGCGCGCAGGCGGTGGGCATGGCCGACGAGATCGGCACGCTGGCCCTGGGGAAGCTGGCCGACCTCGTGGTCTTCGACGCCCGACGTCCGCATCTGCGCCCGCTGATGAACCCGCTGGGCACGCTCGTCCACACCGCGCAAGGGCGCGACGTGGAGATGGTGCTGGTGGACGGCGAAACGCTGGTCGAGGACGGGCGCCCCGTCCGCGCCGACCTGAACGAGATCTGCACCGAGGCCGACAAGGCCGCCCGCGCGCTGTGGGCGCGCGCCTGACCGAAAGAACCATGGATATGAGCAACCGCGTCCTTCTGGGCATGCTGACCCCCTCCTCCAACACGGTGCTGGAGCCCGTCACCTCCGCGATGCTGAGCGGCCTGCCGGAGGTGACCGCCCATTTCGGGCGCTTCACCGTGAAGGAGATTTCCCTGCGCGCCGCCGCGCTGGACCAGTTCACCGACACGCCCTTCCTGGACGCCGCCCGGCTGCTGGCCGACGCCCGGCTGAACGTGATCGGCTGGAACGGCACCTCGGCCGGCTGGCTGGGCTTCGCGGCGGACGAGAAGCTCTGCGCCTCCATCGAAGCGGAGACGGGCATTCCCGCCTGCACCTCCATGCTCGCGCTGAACGAGATTCTGGAGACGACCGGGCGCAAGCGCTTCGCCATCGTCAGCCCCTATCTGGACGAGATCCAGGACAAGATGGTCGCCAACTACAACGCCGCCGGCTTCGAGGTGGTGGCGGAACGCCACCTGAACGACCGCGGCAATTTCTCCTTCTCCGAGGTCACCGAGGAGACCATCGAGCGGATGTGCATGGAGGTCGCGGAGTCCAAGCCGGAGGCCATCGCCATCATCTGCACCAACATGCGCGGTGCCCCGGTGGCCGAGCGCATGGAGAAGGCGCTGGGCATCCCCGTCTACGACACGGTGTCCACGGTGGTGTGGAAGGCGCTGCGCATGACCGGCGTGGACACCCGCCGCGTCGAAGGCTGGGGCAGCCTGTTCCGCGAGTTGCATGGCTGAGGGGAGTATTGCCCCCACCCCGGCCCTCCCCCGCTTCGCGGGAGAGGGTGCCTTCTGCGAAGCGGCGGCAGTTCCCTCCCCTGCGACAGCGGGGGAGGGTTAGGGAGGGGGCCGGTACGTCACGCGGGGCAAATGCGTCACGATGGGAGAAACGACGATGAACTTCGATCTGGTCATCCGCAACGGCACGGTCGCCACCGCGTCGGACGTGTTCAAGGCCGACGTCGGCGTGCGCGGCGGGCGGATCGCCGCGCTCGGTGAGGGGCTGGCCACCGGGCGGGAGGAGATCGACGCCGCCGGTCTGCTCGTCCTGCCGGGCGGGGTGGACGGGCACGTCCATTTCGACCAGCCGACCGGCGATGACTCCGTCATGGCCGACGATTTCCTGACCGGCACCCGCTCCGCGGCCTTCGGCGGCACCACGACGGTGCTGCCCTTCGCCTGCCAGGAGAAGGGCAAGACGCTGCGCGCCGCGGTGGACGACTATCACCGCCGCGCCGCCGGGAAGCCGCTGATCGACTACGCCTTCCACCTCATCGTCACCGACCCTACCGAGCAGGTGCTGGGGCAGGAGCTGCCGGCGCTGATCCGCGAGGGTTACACGTCCTTCAAGATCTACATGACCTACGACGCGCTGAAGCTGAACGACCGCCAGATCCTGGAGGTGCTGGACATCGCCCGGTCCGAGGGCGCCATGGTCATGATGCACGCGGAGAACGCCGACTGCATCGCCTGGCTGACCGAGAAGCTGGAGCGCGCCGGCCAGACCGCCCCCTATTTCCACGGCGTCTCCCGCCCCCGCGTGGCCGAACGCGAGGCCACCCACCGGGCCATCTCCCTGGCGGAGCTGGTGGACGTGCCGATCCTGATCGTTCACGTCTCCGGGGCCGACGCGGTGGAGCAGATCCGCTGGGCGCAGGGGCGCGGCCTGCGCATCTACGCCGAGACCTGCCCGCAGTACCTGTTCCTGACCGCCGACGATCTGGGCGGGGAGGGGTTCGAGGGCGCCAAGTGCGTCTGCTCGCCGCCGCCGCGCGACGCCGCGAACCAGAAGGTGATCTGGGACGGGCTGACCGGCGGCGCCTTCCAGGTCTTCTCCTCCGACCACGCGCCCTTCCGCTTCGACGGGCCGGGCGGCAAGAAGGTGCATGGCGAACAGGCGCCCTTCCGCTGCGTCCCCAACGGCATCCCCGGCGTCGAGACGCGCCTGCCGCTGCTGTTCTCCGAGGGCGTGATGAAGGGCCGGATGGAGCTGACCAAGTTCGTCGAGCTGACCGCCGCCAATCCCGCCCGCATGTACGGCCTGCACCCGCGCAAGGGCACCATCGCCGTGGGGGCGGACGCCGACATCGCCTTGTGGGACCCGTCCCGCAAGGTCACCATCACCAACGGCATCCTGCACCACAATGTCGACTACACGCCCTATGAAGGGATCGAGGTCACCGGCTGGCCGGTCGTCACGCTGTCCCGTGGCGAGGTGATCTGCCGCGACGATACCTTGCTGGCCGAGCCGGGGCGCGGCAAATTCCTGCCCTGCGGCCTGCCCGCCCCGGCGCGGCCCAAGGGCTCGCCCGCCCCGGTCCTCCCGTTCTAAACTCGGCCCGCCGCAACCGGAGACCTTGCCCGTGAGCACACCCGACCTGTTCCGCCTCAGCGCCACCGAGATGGCGGAAGGCGTGCGCACCCGCCGCTTCCGGGCGCGCGACCTCGTGGCGGCGAGCCTGGAGCGCATCGCGGCGCTGGACGGCGGGCTGAAATCCTTCATCACCGTGGCGCCCGACGCCGCGTTGGCTGCCGCCGAGATGGCCGACCGGCAAGTCGAGGCGGGGTCGCCTCTCGGCCCGCTGCACGGCGTGCCGGTGGGCGTCAAGGATCTGACGCTGACGGCGGGGCTGCGCACCACCTACGGTTCCACCCTCTACGCCGACCTGATCCCCGACACCGACGACCTCAGCGTCGCCCGGCTGAAGGCGGCGGGCGCCATCATCGTGGGCAAGACCAACACGCCAGAGTTCGGCTTCGGCGCCATCACCGGCAACGAGCTGTGCGGGCCGACCGCCAACCCCTACGACCTCGACAAGACCAGCGGCGGGTCGAGCGGGGGGAGCGCCGCGGCGGTGGCCGCCGGGCTGGTGCCGCTGGCCCAGGGCACCGACTTCGGCGGCTCGGTGCGCACGCCGGCCAGCTTCTGCGGGGTGGTCGGGCTGCGCCCGACGCCGGGACGCATCCCCAGCCCGGGTCGCGCGCTGGCCTGGGACGGGCTGGCCACGCAGGGCTTCCTCGCCCGCGACGTGGCCGACGCGGCGCTGGCTCTGGCCGCGGTCAGCGGGCCGGACCCCCGCGACCCGACCTCCCTTCCCGTGCCCGCTTGGACGGTGCCGGACCTCGACGCGCTCGACCCGATGTCACTACGGGTGGCCTGGAGCACCGACCTCGGCTCCGCCCTGATCGACCTCGGGCTGGCCGAGCGGTTCGAGGCGGTGATGCGCGGGCTGGATGGCCGCTTCGGGCACTTCGTGGAGGCCACGCCCGACTGCCGGGAGGCCAGCGCCGCCTTCGGCACGCTGCGCGCCGCGCACATCTTCCACACCTACGGCCGGACGCTGGAGCAGGACGGCGACCGGCTGAGCCCGTCGGTCGCCTGGAACATCGCGCGGGGCAAGGGGCTGACCGCCGCCGACTATCTGCGGGCGGAGGCCCAGCGCAGCGCCCTCTACCGCCGCTTCGCCGTCTTCTTCCGCGACCACGACATCCTGATGACGCTGAGCGCCAGCGTGCCGCCCTTCCCCAACACCCAGGGCGACGTGACGGAGATCAACGGCTTCCGCCTGTCCACCATCATCGACTATCTGGCGATCACCTACACGGTGTCGCTGATCGGCTTCCCCTGCCTGTCGATCCCCTGCGGCTGGACGGCCGACGGCCTGCCCATCGGCCTGCAACTGATCGCCCGCCCCTACGAGGAGGACCGGCTGCTGCGCTGCGCCCGTTTCCTGGAACGGGAGATGGGGTTCCGCCACCGCTGGCCGGAGGGGCTGTAAAGGCCGCGGCCCCCACCCCGGCCCTCACGGACGCGCGGTCACCGTCCCCGCGGTCCGCAAACTGAAAGCGTCGTGCAGCGAGGCCGCCAGCGTGCGGGCGACGCAGTCATAGCCGAAGTCGTTCTGGTGGATGCCGTCCGGCCCGACCAGATCGCCCATGGCGGCCTGCCGCGTTTCCACCCACTGGCGCATCACCGCGTAGCGGTGGAACAGGCCCACCCCCTCCTCCGCCGCGACGCGGGCGATGCGTTCCTCCATCTCCTCGTGCCGGGGCTTCGCCAGCATGGCCGGGGCGTATTGCAGGTCCATCAGCACGACGTCCAGCCCGGCGTCCTTCAGCGTCCGCACGCCGCTGCGGATCACCTGTTCCGCCGCGTCGGGATCGTCGCCGCGCAGGACGGTGTTGGCCGCCACCTGCCAGATCACCAGATCGGGCGCCTCGTCCAGCACGTCGCGCCGGAACCGCTTCAGCATGTCGGGACCGGTCTCCCCGTTGGCGCCCTTGTTGAGGACGGTCAAAGCGAGGCCGGGGTAACGCGCGCCCAGATGCTCGGCCAGCCGCGCGGGATAGCTGTGCTCCGCTTTGCTGGCCCCCGCCCCGGCGGTGGAGGAGGAACCGATGGCGACGATGCGCAGCGGTCCGCCGGTGGTCAGCGCCCGCGCGCTGCGCGGCAGCGGCACGGCGAGGTCGGCGGTCTGCACGGACACGGCGCAGGCCGCCGCCTTCACCGGATCGGGCGTGGCGGTCAGGCCGGCGAGGAAAGGGACGAGGGACAGCAGGGCGGCGGAGAGGACGGCGGCCCTCCGGCCACGGGTCCGGGGGGCGGGCGTGCCTGTCACGGAGCGGGTCTCCCGGCGTGGTCGATCATGGTGGACACGGTGTCGGCCAGAATGCGGCCGAGGCAGCGGTGGACGAACTGATAGGCCTGCAGCTTTTCCTCCTTGGAGTCGGGGGCGAAGCCGACGCGGCCCTCTTCGAACCAATGCCGCATCATCTCGAAACGGGGGAAATGGACCACGTCGCTGTCCTGCGACACCCACTCCATATAGTCCAGGTAGGGCTGGAAGGTGATGAGCTGGGAGGTCTGCGGGCTGTACTGCATATCCATCAGGATCACGTCGGCGCCGCGCCCCTGGGCCGCCGCGATGCCGCGGCCCAGCGCCTCCCCGAAGCTGTCGGGCCCAATGTTCCGCATGGCGTCCGCCGTCCCCACCTGCCAGACCAGCAGAGAAGCCGCGGAGGCGGCCAGTTCCCGGTTCAGGATCGGCAGCATCTCCTGCGCGGTCGCCCCCGGCGCGTTGCGGACGGTCACGCTGACCTTGCGGTCGGGCAGCCGCGCCGCCAGCTCCTTCTCCAGCAGCGCCGGATAGGCGGTGTCGGGGCGCGAACTGGCCGAGTTCAGCACCAGGATGGGCAGCGCGCCGCCGCGCTTCAGCCGCTCCCAGGCGCGCGGCAGGGCGCCGTCGACGGTGTAGACGGATTCCGGAACGGCGCAGGGATCGCCGGGCGTCTGCGAAGCCGCCTGCGCGACGCCCATGGCGGTGGATGCGGTCAGTCCCGCAAGGACGGCCAGGGTCAAGACGGTCGCGCGCTTCATGCGCTCGGGTCCTTGGCTGGGGCTTTGGCGGCAGGGGCCAGTGGAGCGGCGGGGGCCGCGGGCGGGGCGGACGCCGATGGACGCGGCGGCCGTCCCACGGACTGATACCAGGTCAGCACCCGTGCGGCCGCCACCATCACGGCGATGCCGGCAAGTGTGACCGAAAACTGGGCAAAAAGCGAGGCGGACCAGTGGTTCAGAACGGTCTGGCCGGCGAAGGACAGGAAGATGCCCAGGCAGAAGACCTGAAGCGACTGCCGTCCGCACAGGATCACCGGCGCCAGCGCCGGCCAGCGCAGCCACGCGCTGTCGAACCGCGCGATCTGCAGGACGACGTAGGCCAGCGCGCAGAAATGCGCAAGCCGCAGCAGGTCGAGGTCGGTCTTGCTGATCGGGTAGAGGATTTCCGCCAGCCACACCGGCATCAGCGCGGCCATCGGCGCGACCTGCCAGGAGATCACCAGCAGCAGCGCGGCGAAGAGATAGCCGCCCGCCAACCACAGCAGCGCCGTCCGCCGCGTCGTCAGCGCCGCCGCCACCTTGGGCAGCCGCTGCATGGTCGCCCCCAGCACGAACAGGAGCTGCCAGGCGAAGGGGTTGAAGAACCAGACGCCGCCGTCCGGGTAGGTCGGCAGGTTCCAATCCAGGAGGCGCGCCGCCGCGTAGAGGGTCACCGACCCGGCCAGCAGGGCCAGCGGCCAGCGCCTCAGCACCGGCAGAACGACCGGCAGGGACAGCAGCAGCACGATGTAGAGCGGCAGGATGTCCAGGTTGGCCGGACGGAACTTCAACGCCAGCGCTTGGACCAGCGACACCGCGGGATCGGCGAAGAAGCCGGCGATCCCCATTTCCTCGGTGAACAGCGGGTTGTCGAAGACCCGCGCGGTGTAGGCGACCTGCGCCGTGAAGGCAATGAACAGGAAGAGATAGGCGATGTAGAGCGTCCAGCAGCGGTCGAGCACCTTGGCCGCGGCGAACCGCCAGCCGTGCTGCTCCAGTATCCGCGAATAGACCAGCGACGAGGTGTAGCCGGAAATGAACACGAACACCTCGGTCGCGTCGCTGAGACCGAAGTTGCGCATCGTCACCCAGGCGATCTGGTTGCCCGGAATGTGGTCCACGAAGATGAACCACAGGGCCAGCCCGCGGAAAAAGTCCAACCGAAGATCGCGCATCCCGCCCGACGCCACCGCCCGACCCCGCCCTTGTTTCGCATGCGCCGCAACGTGGCATGGGCGGTCCGCTTTTGGCAATCGGCACGGCGGCCATCGGAAGAACCCCGGGCGAACGCCCCATGCGCAACACCGCATGTTGTGCTATCACCGCGCGCAACCGGTTCCGTCCCACCGCACCAGTCCGCTGCCGGTCAAGCGAAGGACCCAGAATGGCGACCATCGAAGAAGCGCTCGACATCGCGGTCGATCACCATGCGTCCGGTCGCCTCGCCGAAGCCGAGATCATCTACAGCCGCATCCTGGAGGTCGACCCGCGATGCGCGGCGGCCTTGCATCTGGCGGGGGTGCTCGCCTGCCAGACGAACCGTCTCGACACCGCGCTCGACCGGTTGCACCGCGCGGTCCGGGAGGCTCCCGGCACCGCGGCCTACCGCATCGACCATGCCAAGGCGCTGATCGCGGCGAAGCAGTGGGTCACGGTCGGGGCGATCCTGCGTCCGGCCCTGGCCCTAGCGCCCGACGCCGCCGACCCCTGGTACTTCCTTTCCATGGCCAGGCATCACACCGGCGATACGGACGCCGCCATCGCGGCCCTGCGGCACGCCTGCGCCCTGGCCCCGGAGCGGGATGACCTGACCGGGCGGCTCGCCCTGCTCCATCAGCAGCGCGGGCAGGACCATCTGCGGCAGTTCCGGCAAAGTCTCGCCCTCGCCGATTTCCAGAGCGCCGTCGCTCTGAGCCCGGCGGAGTCCGAACCGGCCTTCCTGCTCGCCACCGCGCTTCTGGATTCCAACCGCTTCGAGGCGGCGGCCGACATGTACCGCCGGGCGCTGAGCCTCGCCCCGGCGGAGGGGTTCGCCCTGCACAATCTGGGCATCACCCTGAGCCGCAGCGGCCGCACGGACGAGGCGCTGACCGTTCTCCGCCGCGGCGCCCGTCTGGACCCCGCTCATGTCACGGTGCGCGACGCCCTCGTCCAGGTGTTGGAGCGGCGCGACCCGACGGAAGCTGCCCTGTGGTCCATCGAGGCTCTGGCCCTCAAGCTGGCGCGGGCCGCCGCCGAGGTCCCGCCGCCCGACACCCCGCCCGGCCCCGACGGCGCCCGGACCCGCAACATCGTCGCCTTCAGCCTGTGGGGGACGCGGGAGATTTACACGCAGGGCGCGCTCGCCAACGCCAGGGCGATGCCGGCGGTCTTTCCCGGCTGGACCTGCCGCTTCTACCACGACGATTCGGTTCCCCGCCCGGTTCTGGCCGAACTGGCGCGGCTCGGCGCCGAGACGGTCGAAATGCCGGCGGGCAGCGGCCCGTCGCACGGGCTGTTCTGGCGCTTCCTCGTCGCCGACGACCCGACGGTGGCGCGTTTCCTCTGCCGCGACTGCGATTCCCGCCCGACCGCGCGGGAGAAGGCCGCCGTGGACGCCTGGATCGCGTCCGGCCTGCCCTTCCACATCATGCGCGACCATGTGCTGCACACCGACCTGATCCTGGCCGGGATGTGGGGCGGCATGGCCGGCCGGCTGCCGCCGCTGGCGCCGGCCATCGACGCCGCCGCCGACCGGAAGGCCGACCGCTGGCAGGACCAGCGCTTTCTGGCGGGCTGGGTGTGGCCGCGCATCCAGGGGCGCGTGCTGGTCCATGACAGCGTCCATCCGGGGGTGGGACAGCCTTTCCCGCCGGCCCCGGACGATCCCGTGTCGTCGCACGTCGGGGCGAAGGTGCTGCAGTTGCAGCCCGGCGACGGTGCCCATGTGGCCGCGGAACGGCCGGACTTTCCGCCGGAGGTCGTCATCCTGCCGGCCCAGCCCGGGCGGCCCATGCTCGCCGAGCGGCCCGGACGGCACGGGATGATGCGCTTCTTCGCGAAGGACACCTACATCGGGCGCTCCCTCGCCCTCTACGGCGAATATTCGGACGCCGAGCCTCGCCTCGCCGCGATGCTGGTGGGATCCGGCGACGTGGTGGTCGAGGCGGGGTCGAACATCGGCGCACACACCGTCCCGCTGGCCCGGATGGTCGGCCCCACCGGATGCGTCCACGCCTTCGAGCCGCAGCGCGTGGTGCATGAGCTGCTGGCGCACAACCTCGCCGCCAACGGTCTCCACAACGTCGTCCTCCATCGGGCGGCGGTCGGCAACGCGCCCGGCCGGATCACCGTTCCGATCCCCGACTATGGCCGGTCCGGCAACTTCGGCGCCGTCAGCCTGGGCGCCCTCAGCGGCGAGCCGGTGCCGGTCGAGACGATCGACTGCCTCGGCCTCGACCGGCTGGCCCTGCTGAAGGCCGACGTGGAGGGCATGGAGGCTCTGGTGGTCGAGGGTGCGGCCCGAAGCATCGCCCGTTTCCGCCCAGCGCTCTATCTGGAGAACGACTGGGAGGAGCATTCCGCCGATCTGATCGCCACGCTTCAGGGCCTCGGCTACCGGCTGTGGTGGCACCTCGTGCCGATCTACGACCCGGACAACCATGCGGGCAATCCGTTCAACGCCTTTCCCCGCGTGGTGTCCCTGAATCTGCTCGGTCTGCCGGAGGGGCGCCCCTGCCCGTTGCCGGACCTGCCGCCGGTCACCGGGCCCGGTCAGTCCTGGCGCGAGGTCGCCCGACTCGTCTGATCCCGGCGGCGCCCTCTTTGCCCAGACATCGGGCACCATGGTCAAGACCAAGGCTTCGCTGAAATTTTAGGCATATTCAGCGGGCAGTCTGCCCAGCTTTGCGCCGTGCCCGAGCGGCCCTTTCCGGGCGAACACCAGGGTATGCGGGGGTTCGGGTCCGGCTCACCTTCGAATCGGCCGAAATGGCACGTGGGTTGCTCTCCTTGTGTCCTGCGCTGCGCCACCGGGGGGTCCCCGCCGGTGCGCCCCACCAGGATACGCCCCATGGCCGCACTCCAATCCGCCCGTTCGCACCACCAACCGCCCCCGCAGCCCGCCACGGAGGCCACCGCGAAGCCCGCGGGCGTCGCGGTGACGCTGGACGGCATCACCCACCGCTTCGGCGCCTCGACCGCCGTGGACAACGTGACGCTGGAGATCAAGGCGGGCGAACTGGTGGCCCTGCTGGGGCCGTCCGGCTGCGGGAAGACCACGCTGCTGCGCATCCTCGCCGGTTTCCAGGCGCAGACGCTGGGCCGCGTCGTCATCGGCGACCGGGTGGTCGACAGCCTGCCGCCCGCCGGGCGCGGCGTCGGCATCGTCTTCCAGAACTACGCCCTTTTCCCGCACATGACGGTGGCGCAGAACGTCGCCTACGGGCTGGAGGCGCGGGGGGCCGCCCGCGACGCGGTGCGGGCGCGGGTGGAGGCGATGCTCAGTCTGGTGAAGCTGGACGCCATGCGCGACCGCTTCCCCAAGCAGCTGTCCGGCGGGCAGCAGCAGCGCGTGGCGCTGGCCCGCGCCCTGGCGATCCAGCCGAGCATTCTGCTGCTCGACGAGCCCTTCGCCGCGCTCGACAAGAACCTGCGGCTGGACATGCAGATCGAGATCAAGCAGCTCCAGCGCCGCTTCGGCATCACCACCATCATGGTCACCCACGACCAGGAGGAGGCGCTGAGCATGGCCGACCGCATCGCCGTGCTGAGCCGGGGCAAGCTGGAGCAGTTCGGCACACCGGAAGACGTCTACGACCGTCCCGGCACGCTGTTCGTCAACGGCTTCGTCGGCAGCGCCAACCAGTTGCGGGGCCGCGTCGTCCGCGCCTCCGGCAGCGTCGCCGAGGTGGCGCTGGAGGCCGGCACCGTTCTGACCGCCGTCACGCCCGACGCCGCGCTGGCCGCCGGCGACCCGGCCATCCTCTGCGTGCGTCCGGAAAACCTGCGGCTCGCCACCGAGGCGGCGCCCCAGCAGATCGCCGGCACCGTGGAACTCGCCCTGCCGCTCGGCCCCGTGGTCGTCTACGAGGTGCGCACCGCCGACGGCGGGCAGGTGAAGGTGACCGAGCCGCGCGTGGCCGGCGCCGCGCTGCGTGCCCCCGGCACGCCGGTCCGGCTGCAACCCGTCTCCCCCCAGACCTGCCGCGCCTTCGCCGTTCCCGCGGGCGCCTGATCCATTCCCCCTCTTCTCCTCCTCCCCCCTGGAGTGCCTGCCGATGACCCTCGACCGCCGCCAGATTCTCGCCGCCGGCCTCACGCTCGGCGCCATGTCCCTGTTCCCCGGCATGAGCTGGGCGCAGGCGCGCAAGCTGGTGTTCGCCACCTTCACCGGAAGCTGGGAGGAAGCCCACCGCGACGTCATCGTCCCGCATTTCCGCAAGGCCACGGGCAACGCCGACATCGCGCTGGACCCGATGCTGTCGGTGGACATGATCGCCAAGGTGTCCGCCGCGAAGGCGAACCCGCCGATCGACGTAATGCTGATGGACCCCGGCCCGCGCCTGTCGGTGATCGGCCAGGATCTGGCCGCCCCCTTCCCCGTCGCGGACAGCAAGAACTACCAGGATCTGCTGCCAGTGGCGCAGCTTCCCGAAGGGCCGGGCATCTTCTTCCAGGCGGTCGGCATCACCTACAACCCGGAGAAGGTCAAGACCCCGCCGACGAGCTGGGACGACCTGTGGAAGCCGGAGTACAAGGGCCGCGTCGGCATCACCAACATGAACTCCACGCTCGGCACCGCCTTCATGGTCGAGCTGGCCAAGACCCGCGGCGGCGGCGAGAACGACATCGAGCCGGCCTTCGCCGCGCTCAAGGAGCTTCAGCCGAATCTCGGCGCCGTGGCACCCAACCCCGGCGCGCTCGCCACCCTGTTCCAGCAGGGCCAGATCGACATCTCGCCGGGCAACTTCAACGCCATCCAGATCCTGCGCGCCCGCGGCGTGCCGGTGGAATTCGCCAAGCCGAAGACCGGCACCATCGCCTTCCTGACCACCGCCCACATCACCAAGAACTCGCCCAACGCCAAGCTGGCGGCGGCGTTGATCGAATCGGCCATGGCGCCGGAGGTCCAGACCAAGCTGATGCAGGCGCCCTTCTACGTCATCCCGACGAATTCCAAGGTGCAGATGGACGGCGACATCGCCCGCATGATCGCCAAGGACCAGGAGGAGCTGAAGGCGTCCTTCGTGTTCCACGACTGGTCGGTGATCAACCAGAACCGCGCCGGCTGGATCGAGCGGTTCAACAAGGAGATCAAGGTGTAAGGGGGGAAACGGGCCCCCTCCCGGCCTCCCCCTTGCTGACCATCTTAGCCCTCTCCCCTCTGGGGAGAGGGTGGCCCGCAGGGCCTCTCGCGCTGGCTGAAAGCCAGCGCTGACGGCGGCAGGCGGATGCCTACGGCATCCGCTGAGAGCCGGTGAGGGGGTTGCGCCTTTGCCGGACATACCCCCATGCGCAACCCCCTCACCCTAACCCTCTCCCCGGAGGGGAGAGGGGACTAAGACTGCAGTTGCCCCCACAGGACTTCACCCCATGACCGCCATCACCGCCCCCGGCCTTGCCGGACCCGCGACCGCCGCACGGCCCCGCATCGGGCGGGAATGGACGCTGGCGCTGCCGCTGGCCGCCTTCTTCGCGGTGTTCTTCGTAACGCCGCTGCTCCTGCTGGTCGCCGTCAGCCTCTACGCCGACGCGGAGATGACGCGGTTCGGGCTGGACCAGTACATCCGCCTCTTCAGCGACGCCTTCAATCTGGCCGTGCTCGGCAGCACGCTGCTGCTGGGGGTGAAGGTCACGGCGCTGACGCTGCTGTTCGGCTATCCGCTGGCCTGGCTCTACACGCGCAGCGGGCCGCGGATGCAGTCGGCGCTGATCCTCGTCATCATCCTGCCGCTGCTGACCTCGGTCGTTGTCCGCACCTTCGCCTGGATCGTCATTCTGGGGCGCGACGGAATCGTCAACAACCTGCTGCTGTCGCTGGGTCTGGCGGAGACGCCGCTGCGCCTGCTCTACACCGAAGGCGGTCTGGTCGCCGCGCTGGTGCAGGTGCAGATGCCGCTGATGGTGCTACCGCTCATCACCACCCTGTCGCGGCTCGACCCCAACCTGCTCGACGCCTCGGCGGCGCTGGGCGCCGGGCCGTGGCGGGGCTTCCTCAAGGTAACGCTGCCGCTGAGCCTGCCGGGGATCGTCGCAGGGTGCCTGCTGACCTACGCCGCCGCGGTCACCGCCTTCATCACCCAGTCGCTGGTCGGCGGCGGGCAGATGCTGTTCATGCCGCAATACATCTATCAACAGACGATCACGCTCCACAACTGGCCCTTCGCCGCCGCCATCTCCATCGTCTTCATGGTGTCGGTGCTGGGGGTGGTGATGCTGTTCAACCTGCTGGGCCGCGCCAGCAAGGGGTACGTCCATGCCTGACATGCAGCGTCCGACCCTCGGAAGCGCCTCCTTCGGACTCGTCATGGGCACGCTCGCCGGTGCGGCGCTGCTGCTGCTGGCGGCGCCGACGCTGGTGGTGCTCGTCACCTCCTTCACCGACGGCTACTCGCTGAAGTTCCCGCCGCCGTCCTACAGCCTGCGCTGGTACGCCTCGCTGATCGACGCGTGGCAGCTCCAGGACGCCGCGCTGGTCAGCCTGAAGCTGGGCGCCGTCGTGACCGCCGTGTCGGTGGTGCTGGGCACCGCCGCCGCACTCGCCATCGGGCGCAGCCGGCGGGCGTGGGCGCGTGGGCTGGACGCGCTGTTCATGTCGCCGCTGGTCCTGCCGGCTTTGGCCTTCGGCCTCGCCTCGCTGGTGTTCTTCAGCACGGCGGGGGTGGAGCTGTCCTTCCTGACGCTGGCGATCGGCCACATCGTGGTCAGCGTGCCCTACGTCCTGCGCACCACGCTGGCAAGCCTCGCCCAGCTCGACCCGGCGCTCCTGGAAAGCTCGGAGAGCCTGGGGGCCGGGCGGCTCTACACCTTCCGCCGGGTGACGCTGCCGACCATCCGCAACGGCATCGGCGCCGGGGCCTTCATCGCCTTCATGTCGAGCTTCGACAACATCCCGGTGTCGCTGTTCATGGCCGACGCCCGCAACGAGGTGCTGCCCATCCGCATGTGGCAGATCCTGGAGAACAGCCTGGACGTCCGCGCCGCGGCGGTGTCCGGCGTGCTGATCGCCGTCACCGTCCTGGCGATGGTGGTGATGGAACGCGTCGCCGGCCTGTCGCGCCAGCTCCGCTAAGCCCAAGACCCGAAACTTATGCTCCCCGGAACAGGGAATAGCCCCAGGGGGTGAACTTCAGCGGCAGATGATAGTGCTGCGCCACGTCGGTGACGGTGAAGCGGAACGGCGCCTCCTCCATGAAGGCCGGTTCCGCCGCACCCACGCCTTGCGCGCGCAGCCAGGAGCCGATGTGGAACACCGCCTCGTAGACGCCCGCCGTCACGCCCGCGCCGCCGACCACCGGATGGTCAAGCGCGCCATTGGCACACAAACGGCTTTCCGCTAGCCTGTCCCGCTGTCCGTCCCGCAAAGCATAGAGTTCCACCCGCATCCCCTCGGCGGGCACCCCGCGCGCCACATCCACCGCATGCAACGAAATCCCGCCCGCCATCGGCCCGTCCCTTTCCTTTTGGAGTCCCCATGAACGTCTGGTTGCTGCCTCTGATCGCCATGGCGGCGGTTCAGGCGTTCGTCGGGCTGTGTCTCTTCGCCATCCCGGTGATCGCGCCGCAGGCGGCGTCCGACCTTGGGGTCGATCCGGGGCTTCTCGGCCTTTATACCGCGGTCGTCTTCACCGCCGCCATCCCCGCGTCGCTGGGGGCGGGCGGGCTGATCGCGCGCTGGGGGGCGATCCGCACCTGCCAGGCCTGCCTGCTCGCCGCCGCCGGAGCCGCGCTGCTGTCGGCCAGCGCCCTTCCCGTCGCCTTCCTGCTGGGGGCGCTGGCGCTGGGCTTCGCCTTCGGGCCGGAGACGCCGGCCAGCACGCAGCTGCTGTCCCGTCTGACCCCGCCGGAGAAACGCCCGCTGGTCTTCTCGCTGCGCCAGACCGGCAACCAGTTCGGCGGCATGGCCGCGGGATTCGCCGTGCCGCTGCTGGTCCTGTCCGTCGGCTGGCAAGCCAGCCTGCTGGTCGTGGCGGGGGCCACCGCCGTTCTGGCGCTCGTCCTGGAGCCGCTGGCCCGCCGCCACGACGGCGACGACCGCGCCGCTCCCCGCCCCGCCGGCCGCGGCACGCTGAAGCGCGCGCTCGATCTGGTCGCCGGGGAACCGGCGCTGCGCCGGCTGGCCATGGCGGTCTGCGCCTTCTCCGCCATGCAGCTCTGCCTGAACGGTTTCCTGGTCAGCTTCGCGGTGACCGGCCTGGGCTGGAGCCTGCCGCTGGCCGGAACGGCGCTGGCGGTGGCGCAGGGCGCCGGGCTGGTCGGGCGTGTCGGCTGGGGCCTCGTGGCGACGCGCTGGGCGCCGCCCCGCGTCATCCTCGCCGGGCTGGGCGTCGCCATGAGCGTGGCCGCCGCCCTCGTCGCCATCGCTTCCCCCGGCTGGCCGGTGCCCGCCTTCCTGGCCGTCTGCGCGGCCTTCGGCCTGTCGGCGAGCGGCTGGAACGGCCTGTTCGTCTCGGAGGTCGCCCGTCTCGCCCCGCCGGGCCGGGCGGGCGAGGCGACGGGCGGCATGCTCGCCATCGCCTACGCCGGGCTGGTCGCCGGGCCGGCGCTGTTCAGCCTGCTGGTCGCCGGAGGCTTCGGCTATTCCGCCGGCTATCTGGCCGCCGCCGCCGCCGCGCTGGCCGGCACCGCGGCGCTGGTCATCCCCCTGCCGCCGGCCCCCACCCCGGACCTTGCCACCGCCGCCAAGGATACCCCATGCGCATGATGAGCGCCCGCCGGACCGCCGAACAGGTCGCCACCCGCGAGGTCAGCGCCGTCGCCCTCTACGACGATCTGCTGGAGCGGATCGCGGCGGAGAATCCGCGGCTGAACGCCATCGTCCATCTCGACCCGGAGGCCGGGCGGGCGGAGGCGCGGGCCGCCGACGAACGCGCCGCGCGGGGCGAGGCGCTGCCCCTGCTCGGCGTGCCCTTCACGGTGAAGGACAACATCTGGGTGCGCGGCCAGCCGGTCCGCCAGGGATCGCGGCTGTTCGAGGACTTCGTGGCACCCGAAGACGCGGTGGCGGTGGCCCGGCTGCGCGCCGCAGGCGCCGTCTTCGCGGGAATCACCAACTGCTCCGAGTTCGCCTGCAAGGGGGTGACGACAAATCTGCTGCACGGCCCGACCCGCAATCCCTGGGACGTGGCGCTGACGCCCGGCGGCTCCTCCGGCGGGGCGGCCAGCGCGGTGGCGGCGGGCTTGGCACCCCTGGCGCTGTGCACCGACGGCGGCGGTTCCACCCGCCGGCCGGCGGCCCATGTCGGGGTGGTCGGCATGAAGCCCTCGGCCGGAGTCGTCCCCCACCCCGTCGGCTTCGCCGAGCCGGTGTTCGGCAACTCGGTGATCGGCCAGATGGCCCGCTCCGTCGCCGACGTGGCGCTGATGCTCGACGCGCTGGCCGGGCCGGACCCGCGCGACCCGCAATCGGTGGTCCTTTCCGGCTCCCTCGCCCGCGCCGCCGCCGATCCCGACCCGGCGGGCCTGCGCATCGCCTACAGCCGGCGGCTGGGTCTGGACGCCCCGGTCGATCCGGAGGTCGCCGCCTGCGTCGAGCGCGCCGTCCACCGCCTCGCCGACGCCGGGGCCATCGTCGAGGAGGCCGACCCGGTCTGGCCCGCCGGGGCCGGGGAAAGCGGTCTGATGCCCCTCCAGTTCGCCGGCCTCGCCGCGCTCTACGGCGAGCGCTTCCGCGCGACTCCGGACCTGTTCGACCCGGACATCGGGCAGCAGATCGACGCCGGCCTGCGCACCAGCGGCGCGGAGGTCGCCCGCGCCCTGCATCTGCGGGAGGAGGCATACCGCGCGCTGGCCGCCCTGTTCGCGCGGTACGACCTGCTGGTCTGCCCGACGACTCCGGTCACCGCATGGCCGTTCGACCGGCTCGGCCCCGCCACCATCGACGGGCGCCCGGTGACGCCGCGGGGCCACGCCGTCTTCACGCCGCTGTTCAACCACTGCTACGCGCCGGCCTGCTCCGTCCCCTGCGGGCTGACGGAGAGCGGCGGGCTTCCGGTGGGGCTCCAGATCGCCGGCCCGCGCCTGTCCGACGCGGCGGTGCTGCGGCTGGCCGCCGCGGTGGAGGCCACCTGCGGTTACACGCCACCCATGCTGTAACAGCCTTTTTCAAGAAAAAGAGAACTGGGCACCGGGATAGAACGGACAGCCTGTTTCAATTACCATCGTATTCTGGCAGTCTTTCCCCGCAGAAGGGTGGAGTAGGGAGATACGGGTGAAGACCAGCGAGCCGGACCAGCGGCCTGGATGGTCGGCGCGTCGGTTGTCGATTCTTTTCCTTGTGGTTGCATTACCGCTGATCGCCTTTGAAGTGCACAACATCCTGGAATTGCGCAAGTCCCGGGAAGCGGAAATCCGCACGGAGTCGATGCAGCTTCTGGATCAGGTCGAATCCGAGCAGCAGCGCATCGCCGACGACATCGAACACGTTTTGGTTGCTCTTACAGAGATGGGGATAGGGCAACTGTCTCCAGCGGCCTGCCAGGACACACTTCTTCGGATCAAGGCGAAGTTTCCCCCGTATCTGGCGGTGAGCGTCAGCAACCGGTCCGGGACCATCTGGTGTTCCACCGAACCGCAGGCGCGCGGCTTCTCGGTCGCCGACCGCAGCTATTGGCAGGAGGCACTGGCCACGGAGGAGCAGACCAACGGAGCCACCCTGACTTCGCGCACCACGGGACGCCCCTCCATCCCCTTCGCCTTGGCCTACAAGGACGAGAACGGCGTTCCGACGGGGGTGGTCGCGGTGCTCCTCGACACCACTTGGCTGACTCTGTTCCTTCGTGAAAAGAGCCTGCCGGACGACGCGGAGGTGGTGATCGCCGACCGCTCCGGCATCGTCCTGGCACACCAGCCCGAAATGCCGGACACCGTCGGCAAACCGCTGCACACGCCCTATCGGGCCCTGCTGGACCGGGGGGAGCGGCGAGTGGTCGAGGAACCCGGGCCGGATGGCCGGATGCGGATCACGGCGGTGTCCCCGCTGGCCGCCGGTGTCCCCAACCTCTACGTCCATGTCAGCTTGGACAAGGACGAATCCATGCGGCCGGTGAACGCGGCGGCACGGCGCACGCTCGTCATCTTCGCCGGGCTTTTTCTGTTTGCCGGACTGATCGCGGGCTGGAGCCTGTGGCGCTTCCTGCGCGCGCATGAGCTGGCGCGCAGCAACGCGCTGCGCATGGCGGCGGTGCTTGGCAGCACGGTGGATGGCGTGATTGAGCTGGATCGTGACTGGCGTTTCACCTACCTGAACGACAAGGCGGTTTCCCTGGTCGCCCAGGGACGCGACCTGCGCGGCCAGTCGCTGTGGGACGCCTTTCCGGAACTGATGGACACGCCGCTGTGGCATCAGGCCCATCAGGCGATGGCTGAGCAGATGCCCACCGACGCCGAGTTCCAGGGTGCGCGCACCGGACGCTGGTTCTGGATGCGGGCCTTTCCCAACGCGGACGGCATGTCGGTCTATCTTCTCGACATCACGCGGCGGCGCCAAGCCGAAGACGATCTGCGCAAGAGCAAGGATCGGCTGAGCCTCGCCCTGGAATCGGCCATGGCGGGCTCCTTCGACTGGAATCTGACGACCGGCCGGGGGCACTGGTCGGAGGAAACCTTCCGCATCTTCGGCCTGGACCCGGCCGTGCACGAGGCGACCAGCGCCGTTTGGCGGTCTGTGGTCCATCCCGACGATTTCGACATTGCTACGCTGAGGGCCCAGACGGAAATGCTCGCCGAACGGCGTGCCTACATCCGGCTTGAATACCGCATCATTCAGCCCGGCGGCGCCGTCCGTTGGGTCTCGTCGATCGGGCGCGTCAGCTATGGCCCGGACGGCGTGCCGCTGCATTTCAGCGGCCTGAACCTCGACATCACCGAACGCAAGGCGCTGGAAGAGGCGCTGCGCCGCAGCGAGGAGCGGCTGACCATCGCGCTGGCCGCGTCGGAGGCCGGCATCTGGGATTTCGACCTGCGTGACCGCACGCTGGCCTGGTCGGACGGCATGTATCGGCTGTACGGCGTCACTCCGGACAACTTCAGGCCCGGCGAGGACAGCTTCTTCGAACTGGTCCACCCGGCCGACCGGGACTTGGTGCGCCGGGTCACGGAGGACGTGCTGGAATCCCGGCGCTCCGACTACCGGGGGGAGTTCCGCATCCTCCATCCGCGCGGCGGGGTTCGTTGGATCATGGCGATCGGGCGCCCCGTCTACGAAGGTGGCCGTCTGGTCCGGCTCAGCGGATTGAACATCGACATCACCGGGCGCAAGGCGATGGAGGAGGCCCTGCGCGACGCCAAGGCCAAGGCCGACGAAGCCAACGTCTCAAAATCGAAGTTCCTGGCCGCGGCCAGCCACGACCTGCGCCAGCCACTGCAATCCGCCCTGCTGTTCGCCGGTGTCCTGCAACGCCACGTCGATCCCGACAAGGGCCGCAGCCCGCTGGCCTCGCTGGAACGCGCGCTGGAGACGTTGAAGAACCTTCTCGACAGCCTGCTGGACGTATCGCGTCTGGATGCCGGTGTCATCACCCCGCAGATCGTCACACTGCCCCTGCGCCCGATGCTGGAGGAGATCGAGGCGGCCTACGCCCCCATCGCCTCCAGCAAAGGGCTGGAATTCGCCGTCGTCCACCCTGCCCCGGAGCTGGCGGTGCGCAGCGACCGGCTGCTGCTCGGCCGGATGCTCCGCAATCTGGTGGAGAACGCCATCCGCTACACCGAGACGGGCTATGTCCGCGTGTCCTGCCAGGCGTCGAACGGCAGCGTCCGCATCACCGTGCAGGACAGCGGCATCGGCATCTCCGCGGAGCAGCAGACCAAGGTCTTCGAGGAGTTCCATCAGGTCGCCAACCCGGAACGCGACCGCAGCCAGGGGCTCGGGCTCGGGCTGGCCATCGTGCAACGGCTCTCACGGCTGCTGAACCATCCGGTGTCGGTCCGCTCCGAACCGGCCCATGGCTCGGTCTTCTCCATCGAGGCGCCGCGCGCCGCCGCCCCGGCCGTCTCCCTTCCCGTTCCCGAAGCCGAGGCCGCCCCGTCCGGTGATGGACGTCTGGCCGTTCTGGTCGAGGACGACGTGATCGTCCTGATGGGATTGCGGACCATCTTCCAGGAATGGGGGTACGAGGTCGTGGTGGCCGGCTCCGCGGAGCAGGCGTTGGAACGGCTGCGCGGGCTGGACCGCCGGCCCGATCTGATCATCGCCGATTACCGGCTGCGCAACGGCCGGATCGGAACGGACGCCATCGTGCAGATCCGTGGGCTGGTCGGATCGCCCGTCCCCGCCATCATCCTGACCGGCGAGATCGGCACCGACTGCGACCGCGACGCGGCGGCGCTTGGGCTCGCCGTGGTGCGCAAGCCGATCACGCCACGGCAGCTGCAAAGCGCCATCCAGGACCTTCTGAACCACGATCCGCTGAGCCAGACCGGGGACTGAGCGCCTGCGGAGACCGGGGGACGGTGGACAAAAAGCGGACCAGCCTTGACGGGGCAGTGGCCCTGCCCCATATTGTGCACTGCAACATAACGATAAGCCCTTTCCCGAGGGGGAGACGCCTTCTCAATCCTTTGAGGAGGTCCCTTATGAACACGCCTTCG
Organism: Azospirillum argentinense; assembly: GCF_000632475.1. NCBI lineage: Bacteria > Pseudomonadati > Pseudomonadota > Alphaproteobacteria > Rhodospirillales > Azospirillaceae > Azospirillum > Azospirillum argentinense. The sequence goes on along the minus strand of NZ_CP007795.1, from coordinate 186,088 downwards.
ACTTTCGCGTCCGCCCTTCCCTCCGAACGCGACCTGCAGCTCATCCGCCGCAAGGCCGCACAAATGCGCGCCGACCATCTCCGGTCCCTGCTGGGCCGGCTGGCCGCGTTTCTGAAGGGGCGGACGGCTGACCTCGATCCCCACCGCCTGGACGGTGGCCGCGCCGCCGGCTGACGACGGACGGCCTTCGTTTTTCCCTGACACAGCGGCAGCAACGCCCCGCCGCCCCCGGCAGACCGTCTGCGGGATGCGGCAGCGGGGCTCGCCCGGCGGCGGTCCGCGACAGCGGCGCCGTGCGGGCCGATTGTTCTTTGGTTGGAGTTTTATAACATGCGGAAACAAGCGGTCGCTCTGGGCGGCTTCGGTGGATTCAACCTGCACGGCGCGGGCGTGCTGACGGCGCTCGACCGCCTGGAGCGGATGCCCGACCTGTTTACGGTGACCTCCGGGCAGATCGTCGTGCTGGCCGCCTGGCTGCGCGGCGAGGACGTGCGCCGCCTGCTTCTCGAACACCGGGGGGCGTCCGGCGGGCTGCTCCAGGCCTGGCAGACCGCCCTGTTCGGGCACAAGGGCGTGTTCCGCCCGGTGCTGGGCGAGAACGCGCGGCGCTGGCTGGATGTCCCGCTGTCGCCCTCGGCGGTGCTGGAGCGGCTGATGCCGGCCCGCCAATACGCCCCGGTGCGCGACCGCGACACCGTGGCCGAGATCGCCCGCACCCTGAACGAGGCCGAGGTCGGCGTCGTCTTCAACACCTACGACTTCCGCTCCGGCAACGGGCTGCTGCACGGCAACGCCGCCGCCCGCCGCCTGATGGCCGGGGAGGTCGGGCTTGAGGACATCACCGCGGATGCGGTGGAAAGCGCCCTCTGGCTCTATCTCTATGGCTTCGAGGAGGCCCCCGGCGGGCTGATCGACGGGGCCTATCACCGCAGCATCATCCTGTCGGAACTGCACGGCTTCGACGAGGTGACGGTGGCCGCGCCCTTCCCGGTTTCCTGGATCGGGCCGGTGCCGCGCAACCAGCTGGAGGTGGAGAACTGGAAGATCCGCCAGTGGTTCGCCAACTCCTACAAGGCGGAGGTCGCGCGGCTGCGCCGGGTGATCGAGCTGATGGAGCGCGGCACGCTCAACGACCCGGCCTACCGCATCCGCTCGTTGACCGAACTGCCGCTGCGCCGCCATTACGGCTACTTCGACTATTTCACGGAGAAGGCGGAGGTGTTCGACGACGCGCTTGCCCAGGCCCTCGACCATTTCGGCAGCGGCCCGGCCCATAAGCAGGCCCACACGCAGCGGCGCGCCGGCTGACCGACTGATCTGTTGACCGGGTGACGGACGGCCCGCCGGTTCAGGCCGCGCGGGCCTCCACCAGCTTCACGCAATCGCCCATCACGAAGCGGCTGTCCACCGCCCCCAGGCCGGCCTGCGGCAGATGACCCTCGTAGCCGGCGGTGTAGCGGGCCGCGAAGGCAAAGCTCAGCCAGGGCGACACCACGCGCATCCACAGCCGGGCCGCCGAGCGCTCCGACTGGGTGTAGTCGAGGATGCGCAGCGTTCCCTCCGGCTTCAGGATGCGCCGCATCTCGCGCAGCACCGGCAGCTGAAGCTCCTCCGGCAGGACGCAGAAGACGAAGGTCGCCACCACATGGTCGAAATGGCCGTCGGGGAAGCCGGTGGCGGCCAGATCCAGCACCTGGAAATCCACCGCCCGTCCCAGCTTCTCTGCCCGCTTGGCGGCGCGGGCCAGCATGGCTTGGCTGGCGTCCACCGCGGTCACGCGGACGCCGGCGGGGTAGAAGGGGATGTTGCAGCCGGTGCCCGCCCCGGCGTCGAGGATGCGCCCGGACAGGCCGTGAAAGGTGCCCCGGCGCAGCCGCCGCTTCCACATCACCTCGTAACCGAGATCCAGCGCGTCGTAGAGCGGGGCGATGCGTTCGTAGGTGCGCACATAGCCGGTCTGCACGGTTGGGCCGGTCTGCATGGTTCGAGACTCCCCCGAAGCGGCCCGCAAGCGCCGTGAGCGCCGATGGCCGGAAGCGCGTTTCGCCTGTTCTTCCTTTCATAGCAGGCGAATGTGACGGATCATCGCGCCTGGGGTTCGAAGCCCATAGACGGCCCGACAAACGGAATGGAGATGGCATGGATGCGCTGAACCCGGCGGCGGAGGCTCGCCGTCAGGCCGGACTGGAAATCCAGGCGCTGGCCGAGGATTTCGAACAGAGCGACGAGGCCGCCTTCCTGCGGATGCGCATCATCGGCGGGGTGGTGGCGGGGGTGGTGACGCTGGTCCTGCTGGTCCTGCTGACCGCCGGGGCGGACTGGCGCTATCTGTTCGGCTTCTGGGTGGTGATCGTCGGCTTCATCGGGATCGGCTACGCCGTGTCCGTCTACCGCCAGCGGCAGCAGACCGCGCGGCTGCGCGCCCTGGCGACCCGCTGGCTGACCGGCGGAACCGTCCCGCCGACCTGAGGAAAGAGCCCGTCTGAGAAAAGGGTGGCGTCAGGAGGCGCGCGATCCGCGGCGCTTGCGGCGGCGCTGGAAACTCTGGATGCGTTCGATCACCTCGCCCATGTCCGCCGCCTCCTCCACCTCGCCGAGATGCAGGAGGACGCGGATGTAGGTGTCGATCAGGCCGAGGACGGCCTCCTCGTCGGTCACGCCATAGGCCGCTTGGCCCAGGGCATCGACGATCAGGGTCCCGCTGTCGGCCAGCGCCTCGGCCACCTCGTTGATGGCGCGGTCGAGGGCGGTGTCGTCCCCCTCCGGCGCTTCCAGCACCGGGTCGAGGATGTCGGGAAAGGAAAGCCGGTCGGCGGGATAGCCAGCCATGGGCAACTCTCCAAGAAAAAACAGGGCCGTGAACCGGCCCCTGGTGCGCGCGAACGGAGGGCGGATATCCCCCTTCTGGTGATTCGTGGCCCGATGAATGGTGGCGGTGAGGAAGGATGGCCGCGTCAGGCGGCCATCGATTCCACGGCTTCGGTCAGAGCGTCCGCATCCTCCGCGACGGGCAGGCCCGTCCAGGGGATCAGTTCCCGCCCGGTGTTGGCGAGGCGCTTGGCCTCCATATGGCCGATCACCGCGGTGCCTTCCCGCGCGATCCGCAGGATGTCGCCATCCTCCGGAACCAGCGCCCGTTCCACGCCGCAGGCGCGGGCGAGACGGGCGTGGGCCTCCAGATGCTCGATGGTGCCGTGCACCGGCACGGAGAAGCGCGGGCGGATCAGGTCGTACATGCGGATCAGGTCGTCCCGCTTCGGGTGGCCCGACACATGCACCGGCGCGTCGGCGGGGGTCACCACCGTCACGCCCTTGGCCTTCAGATGGTCCTGCACGTCGGCCAGCACCACCTCGTTGCCGGGGATGGCGCGGGCGGAGAAGATCACCGTGTCGCCGCTCTCCAGCCACAGGTCGCGGTGGCCGTCGCGGGCGAGCCGGCTGAGCGCCGCCCGTTCTTCGCCCTGGCTGCCGGTGCACAGGAAGACGAGGTTCCGGCGCGGCGTCCAGGAGGCTTCCATGATGGAGATGAACTCCGGAGCCTTCTCCAAATAGCCGCTGGCGCGGGCCGCCTTCTCCATGCGCAGCATCGACCGGCCGACCAGCACCACCTTGCGGTCGTGGGCCGCCGCAGCCTCCGCCACCGCCTGCATGCGGGCGACGTTGGACGCGAAGCCGGTCACCGCGATGGCGCCCTTGCGCCCGGCGAAGGCCTCGATCAGGCCGGCGCGGGCGTTCGCCTCCGACCCCGTGGTGCCGTCGACGTTGGCGTTGGTGCTGTCGCACATCATCGCCAGCACGCCGCGATCGCCCAGCCGCTTCAGCGCGTCCAGGTCCATGGTCGGGCCGACCAGCGGGTGCGGGTCGAACTTCCAGTCGCCGGTGTGCAGGACCGTGCCGGCCTTGGTGTGGATCGCCACCGACACCGGCTCGGGGATCGAGTGGGTGACGGTGATGGTCTCGATGCCGAAAGGACCGATCTCGAAGGAGGCGCCCGGCTCGAACACCCGGATGCGGGCGTGGCGCAGGCCGCCGGACTCCTTCAGCCGTTCACGGATGACGTGGGCGGCGAAGGGGGTCGCGTAGATCGGGCATTCCAGCCCCGGCCACAGATGGTGGATGGCGCCGATGTGGTCTTCGTGGGCGTGGGTGACGACCAGCCCGACCACCTCGTCCATCCGCTCCTCGATGAAGGAGGGATCGGCCATCAGGCTGTCGACGCCCGGCGCCTCGTCGCCCATGAAGGCGACGCCGGCGTCCACGATCAGCCACTTCCCGGCATGGCCGTAGAGCGCCATGTTCATGCCGATGCGCGAGCAGCCGCCGAGCGGGATGAACAGAATTTCATCATGGCCCGGCACCGGACCGGGGACCGGCGCGCCCGGCGGACGGGTCACCTTGGGGCGCTCGTAGGGCTTGGGGTTCTGGTTCTTCTGGAAACGCGGGCCGCCGGACTTGCCGCTGCGCACATCGCCAACAATCGTGTTCGGGCGGTTGCCGCCAAAATTCGAGTTCGGGCGGTTGCCGCCCTTGGGCGCCGCGCGGCGGCGCTTGTTATCAAACGTCATACGTCCTTCTTGCTTCACAACATCTCAGCCGGCATTCAACGCTGCCGGACGGGCGTGCATCGCGTGTCGATGCGGATCTCGGGGGTCTCCCCGGCCATCGGCGGCGCCAGGACCGTGGGGACGGGTCGAGGCAGCCGGCCGAACCGGCCAGGGAGAGCGGTGTTCGAGCCAGTAATCCAGATGACGACGCTGGTCAACCGCTGAATCACGACCCGGAAGGGGGTTCGCCGGTCGGTCACCCGAAGGTTACGGCCAACCGCCGGCGGTGTTGCACATATGTTTCCTTCGCCGCGGCGTTCAAGGGGGCGCCCGATGACGCCCCGGTTGGCTGGCCTGTGCGGGGCGCATGGCAAAAGGCATCGCCAAAGACATGGCAAAGCCACCGCCGGCCCGCGATCCTTCGCCGCCTTCCCTGTTGTTTGCGGACGCCCGGCGAACGGGCACTGTCCAAATGGGGAGCATCCCATGTCCGACTATGAATCCAGGTGGAGGAACGACCAGGGCGCCCGCCGCGACGACGACCGGTGGGAGCGCGACCGCCAACGCGGCGAAAGCCGCGAGTGGGGCGCCGGTTCGTATCAGAACCGTGGCCAGAACCGTGACCGTGACGAGTTCGGTCCGTCGAATTGGGGCCAGTCCGGCTCGAGCCAATTCGGATCCGGTCAGTCCGGCCGCTCCGGCATGATGGGCGGCGGTGGCCGCCAGCCCGGCTACGGCTACGAGGGTCAGGGCCGCGAAGGCTATGACTATGGCCGTGACTATTGGCGCCAACAGGAAGGCAGGGGCGATTACGGTCAAGGCTCCTACGGTCAGAACTACGGCCAAGGCTCCGGCAGCCGCGACTACGGCCGCTCCGATTACGGCCGCGATTACGGGTCCCGCGGCTCCTTCGGCCAGGGACAGCGCGACTGGCGCTCCCGCGATGATCGCCAGAATTATGAGGACCGTGGCGACTACGGCCAGGACTTCGGCTACCGCGGCGGCTTCGGCCGCTCCGATTACGGCAGCGGAGCTTACGGCGGCCGGGACTATGGCAGCCGCGATTACGGCGGCATGGAGTACGGGTCCGGCTCCCGCGGCTATGGAAACCGGGACTACAGCAGCCGTGACTACGGCAACCGCGACTACGGCCGGATGGGCTATGGCGGCGGCAGCGGCTCCGGCCGCAACGAGGAGCGCGGCTTCTTCGAACGGGCGGGCGACGAGATGGCCTCCTGGTTCGGCGACGAGGACGCCGAACGCCGCCGCCGCATGGACGCCCGCAACGACGATCCCGGCGCCCAGCACCATCGGGGCCGCGGGCCGCGCGGCTACACCCGCTCCGACGACCGCATCCGCGAGGATGTGAACGACCGGCTGACCGACGATCCCTACATCGACGCGTCGGAGATCGACGTGACCGTCAGCAACAGCGAGGTCACGCTGAGCGGAACGGTGGGCGACCGCCGGACCAAGCGCCGCGCCGAGGACATGGCCGAGACCATCTCCGGCGTCCGCCACGTTCAGAACAACCTGCGCGTCCGTGAGCGGACCTTCGGCGGCACCGGCACCACGGCCGGGGCGTCGGCGATGGCCGGGCTCGGCGGCACCGGGTCTTCCGGCACTGGCATGAGCGGCTCGGGGATGGGCAGCACCGGCATGAGCGGGTCCACGACGGGCACGTCCGGAACCTCCAGCACCTCCGGGACCGGCATGAGCGGAACCTCCGGAACCACGGACAGCACCAGCCGCACCAGCACCTCCGGCAGCACCACCCGCTGACCGTGACCAACGCGCCCCTCCCGCCCTCACCGGCGGGAGGGTTTTTCTTTGTTCCGTCAGTCCCCGTCCCGCCGCTGCTCCGCCGGCTTCTCCACGCGGGTCAGGTTGAAGGCGGTGTTGATCAGCGCGATGTGCGAGAAGGCCTGCGGAAAGTTGCCGACCAGCCGCTTCGCCGTCGTGTCGTACTCCTCAGACAGCAGGCCCAGATCGTTGCGCAGGGCGAGCAGCCTGTTGAACAGCGCCTCGGCCTCCGCCTGCCGCCCCTGGAGCACATAGATGTCGGCCAGCCAGAAGGAGCAGGCGAGGAACACCCCCTCCCCGTCGGGAAGCCCGTCGTCGGTCCTCTCCGTCCGGTAGCGCATGACGAGCCCGTCCTGAAGCAGTTCCCGCTCGATGGCGGCGACGGTGCCCTGGATGCGGGGATCGTCCACCGGCAGGAAACCGAGCATCGGCAGCATCAGCAGAGCCGCGTCGACGTGGCTGGCGCCGTAATGCTGGACGAAACTGTTCCGCTCCTTCGAATAGCCCTTGGCGCAGACATCGTCGAAAATGGCTTGGCGCAACGCTTTCCAGCGGTCCAAAGGCGCGTCCAGGCCGAACTTCTCCGCGCTCTTCACCATGCGGTCCACGGCGACCCAGGCCATCACCTTGGAATGGGTGAAGTGCTTTGCGCCGCCGCGCACCTCCCAGATGCCTTCGTCGGGCTGGTCCCACACCGATTCCATGTGATCGAGCAGGGCGCACTGGACCTGCCAACCTTCCGGCCTGATCTCGATGCCGCGCATCCGCGCCTGATGCGCCGCGTCCATCATTTCGCCATAGACGTCGAGCTGGAGCTGGGGGGCCGCGGCGTTGCCGACCCGGACCGGGCTCGCCCCCTCGTAGCCCGGCAGCCAGGGCACCTCCCATTCCAGCATACGGCGCTCCCCGGCGATGCCGTACATGATCTGGATCTGTTGGGGGCTGCCGGCGATGGTGCGCAGGCCCCAGTCGCGCCAGTCCCGCGCCTCCTGCAGATAGCCGGCGTTCATCAGCGCCAGCAGGGTCAGGGTGGCGTCGCGCAGCCAGCAGTAGCGGTAGTCCCAGTTCCGCACCCCGCCGAGCTGTTCGGGAAGCGAGGTGGTCGGCGCCGCGACGATGCCGCCGGTCGGCCGGTAGGTCAGCGCCTTCAGGGTGACCAGCGAGCGCATCACCGCGTCCCGCCAGAGACCGCTGTAGGTGCAGCGCCCGCTCCATTCCGCCCAGAAGCGCTCGGTCTCGGCCAGCGCCTGCTCGGCATCGACCGGCTCCGGCAGCGGCAGGTGGGAGGGGGAATAAATCATCACGAAGCTGACGCTCTCGCCCTCCGCCACGGTGAAGTCGGCGACGGTGCTCATGTCCTCGCCATGGATCGGGGCGCTGGTGTGCAGGACGACCATGTCCGGCCCGGCAATGGCGCGCAGCGTGTTCGGGCCGATCCGCGTCACCCATGGCACGACGTGCCCGTAGCCGAAGCGCAGCGTCAGGTCCATCCGCATGGCGACGCGCCCGCGCCGCCCGCGCAGGATGCGCACGATGTCCGACGCCTCCCCGCGCGGCGGCATGAAGTCGATCATGGTGACGGCACCCTCCGCCGTCTCAAACTCCGTCTCCAGGATCAGGCTGTCGCCACGGTAGCGCCGGGTCGTGCGGGCGTCGGGGTCGCTCGGGCGCAGCAGCCAGCGCCCGTTCTCCGGCGTGCCCAGGAGTGCTGCGAAGCAGGCGTCGGAATCGAAGCGCGGCCAGCACAGCCAGTCGATGGAACCTTCGACGGACAACAGGGCTGCGGTCTCGCAGTCTCCCAGAAGGGCGTAATCCTCGATGCGGGAGGCCATGGCACGCTCTCGAACGATTGGGGGTGCCCTTTGGCAACGGCCTGCGCCCGCTCCGGTTCCCTCCGTCCGCGTCGCCGGGCTGACGAAGGTCGATCGTCCGGTTTGACGATTCTGGCCGCCGGACCAGCGTGGTAGCGTTTCCGTCCGCCGCCGCAGGACGACGCCGCAACCCCCTGCCGCAGGACGACGCATCGAGGCCATCATGGACACAGGACGCGCCACGCCCCGGCGGCATGCCCCCCGCCCCGCCCGCCTCGCGGCGATTCTCCTGACCTGCCTTCCGATGACGGCAACGGGGGCAGAGCCTCCCACCGTCTCCCTGCGGCCGGGCACCGACATCCAGGCGGCGGTGGAGCGCCATCCCCCCGGCACGCGCTTCCGGCTGGAGGCCGGCATCCATCGTTTGCAGTCCATCGTTCCGAAGAACGACAACCGGTTCGAGGGCGCCCCCGGCGCCGTGCTGAGCGGAGCGCGGCGGCTCACCGCCTTCGTCCACCGCGCCTTCGTCCACCGCGGCCCCGTCTGGATCGCCCGCGGGCAGACCCAGAAGGGCCGGGTCAACGCGGCGGAGTTCTGCCGCTCCGGCTTTCCCCGTTGCGCCCATCCGGAGGATCTGTTCATCGACGACGCGCCGATGCTGCATGTGGGCAGCCGGTCCGCCGTCGGGCCGGGGCGCTGGTTCTTCGACTATGACGCCGACGAGATCGTGATCGGCGACGATCCCACCGGGCGCATCGTCGAGACCAGCGTCACCCCCCGCGCCTTCGGCGGCACGGCGTCCGGCGTCGTCATCCAGGCGCTGACCATCGAGAAATACGCCGCGCCCGTCCAGGCCGCCGCTGTGGACGCGGAGTTCGGCCCCGGCTGGACCGTCCGCAACAGCGTCCTGCGCCTGAACCACGGTGTCGGCGTCAACGCCGGCAACGGCAGCCGCATCCTCGACAACCGCCTCCTCGACAATGGACATGCCGGCTTTTCCGGGTCCGGGACGAACTTTCTGATCGCCGGCAACGAGATCGCCCGCAACGGCTATGCCGGGGTCGATTTCTATTGGGAGGGCGGCGGCGGCAAGATCACCGAATCCGGCGGCGGCGGACTGATCCGCGGCAATTGCGTCCACGACAATATCGGCGCCGGGATCTGGGCCGACATCGACGTGCACCAACTGGTGATTGAGGACAATCTGGTCTTCGGCAACGCCGACAACGGCATCACCTACGAAATCAGCTACGACGGGGTGATCCGCAACAACCGGGTCGCCGACAACGGGCAGCGCGGCCAGGGCTGGTTCTGGGGTGCGCAGATCCTGATCTCCAGCGCGCGGGGCGTGAAGGTCTATGGCAACGACATCGACGTGCCGGGCGGATACGGCAACGCGGTGACGGTGGTGTCCCAGGACCGCGCGCCCTACACCCCCGCCGTCGGCAACGAGATCTTCGACAACCGCATCGTCATCCGCAACACCAACGCGCGCATCGGCGCCGTCACCGACGTGAACGCCGACAACGCCGTGGTCGCCGCCGGCAACCGGCTCTACGGCAACCGCTACCATCTGGTGGAACTGGGGGAGCGCGTCTGGTTCTGGAACGACGCGGAGGCCGACTGGAACGCCATCCGCGCCCAAGGCCAGGAAGTGGGCGGTGTCGTCAACGCCGGCATTCCACAGAAGACGCCGCTGAGCTGCCCTTCCATGGCTCCTATGGACAATGCTCGATGATCTTTCCTTCCGCCAATTCTTCCATAAAGAGAAAGAGGCAATCAAGCCATCACGCACAGGTTTCTCATCACTGTTACAGTTTTGAAAAAGTTACTAATTTGGAGGTACTTTGCGGATATCCGCGCACAGTATTATGATCTTGTTTGCGATTGACCGTCAAAACAGGCTGCGATGTTATAGGCTCGAAGCGGTCGTACAGACCTCTTGCAGCATCGCCTTCCCACTTGATCCGGTTCACTTGATCGAATAGGGCCAAGGTCTCCGCATCCGGCGAGGCCCGCGGCGGCCTTTGCGACGATCCTGGGCGGTTCGACGGGACGGCGTGTCCATGGCGTATGGCTGAGGGAGATTTGTATGTTGCCGTGCAAAGACGGAACGCGCCTGCCTAACGCCTTCCGCCGCGCTCCATCGGTCACATCCTACGCCTCCAATCACCTTCTGGCCGCCAATCCCTTGACCGCTGCCCCGATGAACGATCCTGGCTCGTTCGGGTCCTATTACCGGATGTCCGGAGGCGCGCGGCCCCTGGGTGAGGATCCGGTCGTTACCGCCATCCTGCACGACGAAACGCCGCTGACACGGGAAAGCCTGTCCACCAGCCTGAACCTGTGCGGACGGGGGGTGCGGGTGCTGACGGCGGCGTCCGTCGCCGACCTGGAAAGTGTGGTGCGGCAGGATGGGGCACCGGACGTGGCGCTGGCCAATTTCAGCGGACGGCTCGCCTCCGATCCGGAATTCCGGCCGAGGCTGGCCGAACTTCTGGATGTGCTGGACGGCATTCCGCTCATCATGCTGTCGGATTCCGACGAGACGGTGACCGCTTTGGAAGCCATCCGCCAGGGCGCCCAAGGCTACATCTCGACCACCGTCGGCCTGACCATGGCGCTGGAGGCGATCCGTATGGTCGCGGCGGGAGGCATCTTCGTTCCGGCACCCATCCTGCACCGGTTGATCATCGAGCAGACCGGGGTGCCAGACCCGGCGCTCCACGCCGCCTTTTCCGTCCCGGCGCCGGAGGTCAACGGCAAGCCTCACTTGACCCAACTGACCCCGCGCCAGATTGCCGTTCTGGAGTGCCTCCAGGAGGGCAAGCCGAACAAGGTCATCGCCCACGAGCTGGGAATGCGGGAAAGCACCGTCAAAGTGCATGTCCGGAACATCCTGCGGCGGCTCGGCGCCACCAACCGGACGGAAGCGGTGTGCCGCGTCATGCGCGAGGACAACTGAGCCCAACGCAAAAGAACGGCGCGCAAAAGAACGGCGCGGCTGGTTCCCGCACCGCTCCATCACGGAATCAACCGGTCAGGGCTGGTTCGATTCCAGGGCCGCGCCGCGGGACAGATGGGCGTGCGCCATGAAGGCGGCCTCCGTCCGGTTGGTGGCGCCCAGCTTCTTCAGAACGTTGCGCACATGGGCCTTGGCGGTGTTCTCGCACATGCCCAGCATGTAGGCGATGAGCTTGTTCGACTTGCCCTCGCGCATGCAGGTCAGCACGGCCATTTCCCGCGGCGTCAGCCCGCCGATCCGGTCGGTCACCGGCATGGAGGCGCCTGGCGGCGTCTGCGGAACGGCGATGCCGCCCGGGACCGGCGCGATCAGCGATTGCAGGGAGGTGGCGGGCACGAAGGTCCCTCCGGCGGCGACCAGCCGGATCGCCTCCAGCATGACCCCCAGCCCGAGGCTGGGCACGATGTAGCCGCGCACCCCGAGGCGCAGGCTTTCCAGGATCATCCCGCCGTCGTCGCGGTCCGAGATGATCACCAGTGGCACCGGCAGACAGGCCGAAACGGCGTCGCGGATGGACGCGCACATCACGTCGTTCAAACCCGCCTGCGCACCGATGTTGCACAACACGACCTCGGTCCGCCCGTCCCGCGCCAGCACGCCGGCGGCGTCCCTCAGCGAAGCCACCGACCGCACGGTCATGTCCTGGCACAGCGTGCCGAGGCCAAGCGAGAAGCAGTCCCGCGTCAGGCTGTTCGGGTCCGCCAGGACCACGGCGATGCCTGTGGCAATCCCTGGAGCAACCCCCCGCGCAGCAACCTCAGATTGCTGTTTGATGTCCGTCGTCATCCGCATTCCCCTTTCGGTCAAACGTCCATTCTTCTCATCTCTTCAAACCGGGACTGCGGACCGCAATCCGTCATCGCCGATGAGAGGAAGTTCAATTTTCGGGTGAGCGCGTCCACTCGCGGATACTCGGGAAGATTTCACTTTTTTCATTTTCAGCGCCTTTCCCTGCCGACCACATGGATTGTTTGTGTTGGAAGATCATCAGGAATGCTTGCGCAGTTTGCATTTGATGTTTTCAACGTTACCAGAACAGTCGGCCCGGTAAATACGCACTTCGATGCAAGGTTGCGGCGGGTCGGCGTTTTATTCCGTACCCATTCCGGCGCCCGTAACGCCCTGCTTCGCAGGTTTCGTACACCTTTGTGAGGATGGGGGCGGAGTAGAGCGCATGTTTCACCTCGTCCCGCCGCCACGCCGGGTACGATCGCCAGCGCCCCGCCCTCTCCTTTGCACCGAAAGAACAGGCCCGAATGGCGCAAGTCGGAACGCGGCACGCTCTGACCAATAGGAAGTCCATCGAAGCAGGACAGTGCGCTTCCGGATGTCCGCCACCGTCCCCTCTCCCGAATACACGGAAACCGAAAGGAAACATGTCAAATAGGAGGTAAAAGGGCAGGCCGACGTGGTTACTTGAACACGGGATTGACGTTGACGCCATCAAGGGTGCAGTGCAGCATCAGACTTGGAAATCGGGTCGGGAGACAGGCTTCATGGCATCGAACGGGCAGGCGGCTCCATCGTCCTGTGGCGCTGCATACGCTCTCGGTCCGGCAAGCAACGGGCACCGGGGCATCGCGGCCCTGTTGCTGGATGAAACACCTCTGACCCGTGAAAGCCTGTCCGCCGGCCTCAGGCTGCGCGACCCGTCCCTATGCGTGCGAACCGCGGCGTCCTTGAACGAGGCCAAGGCGGTGCTCGCCGAAGATTCCGCACCCGCCGTCGTGCTGTGCAACGTCGCCAGCCTGACCCCGCCCGGGGGCAGCGTCCTGACGACGCTGCGCGGCCTCGCCGGCGCCTTCGGCGGCACGCCGCTGCTCGTCCTATCCGACGGGGAGGATGCGGACCTGCCGCTGGAAGCCAGCCGGCTGGGCGTCCGGGGGTGTCTGCCGACCAGCGTCGGCCTCGCCGTCGCCCGGGAAGCGCTGCGCCTGGTCGCGGGTGGCGGCACCTTCTTCCCCTCCCCTTTCCTGCACCGCCTGCTTCAGAATCGCGAGGCCACGGAGGACGATCCGCCCACGCCATCCGGCGGCGCGGCGCTGACCGCGCGTCAGCGCGGGGTGCTGCAACGGCTTCGCGAAGGGAAATCGAACCGCGTCATCGCGCAGGAGCTGGGGATCAGCGAGAACACCGCGAAGGTCCATGTGCGCGGCATCCTGCGGGCCCTTGGCGCCTCCAACCGCGCCGAGGCCGTGCGCAAGGCCTGGCGGCTGGCCGACCCCACCGTTCCGCAAGCGCTCAGCCGGGATTGCGGCCGGGATCGGGACTGACCGTACCGCCGCTGTGGATCAGCCGCAGGGCGGCGATCACCTCGGCCAGCGGCATCCGTCCGCTCAGCACCCCGCGCAGCCCGAGACGCGCCGCGGTGTCGGCCACCGCCGCACCGGGCCGGTCGGCAAGGATCGCGACGGGAGGATGGGAACCGCCCCCCGCCAGCGCTCCGAGAAGCTGGCCGATGCCGCCCTTGGCCGGATCGGCGCGTCCAATGCTCACCAGCACCACGTCGGCGCCGCGCAAGACGGCGGGAAGATCGGCCAGGGCCGCGGCGCTGCGCTGATGGCTGACCGCCACGTCCGGCGCGAAGGCGTTGATGGCGGCGGCGAGGCTTTCGCCGAACAGGGAGCGGTCGTCGATCAGCAACACCGTGATCGGCGCCCGCCCGCCGGTCCGCACATCCGGACGGGGAGAACGGGAGCCGCCCCGTGCGCCGGGGGGCACACGGGGCATGACGTCTCGTCGGTTGTCGGCCAGCGCGTCCAAGCCAATCATGGCTGCGTCTTTCGGAATCGGGAGATCCCAACCGGCATCCCGTGCCGGACCGCCGCCGGGGTGGAGACGGTCCGTTCAAGGCACCGGTGCGTGGCCGGAGTCGGCGGGCGTCGCGCCCGCGTCAATCCGCGAGGTCGGATGCGGCTGCCGCAAGCTGTCCGGAGAAGGGCAGGACACAGGCGTCGCCCGCGAAACCGTTGCTGAGCAGCATGGCCTCCGCCGCCTTGCGCCGCTTCGCCGCATCGGGACGCACGTCGCGCCGCCCGACGGAGCAGTAATGGAACCCTGCCGCCGCCATGGCCGCCGGGGCATAGACGTTGCGCAGATCGACCATCACCGGACGGTGCATCAGGCTGCGCACGCGGCCCAGATCCAGCGCGCGGAACTCGTTCCATTCCGTCAGGATGGCGACGCAGTCCGCCTCCGCGAGGGGGCCATAGGCATCATCGTGCCAGACCACGTCCGGCAGCAGATGGCGCCCCTCCTCCATGCCGGCGGGGTCGTAGGCATGGACCGTGGCGCCGGCCTCCTGAAGCAGCGGGATGATCTCCAGGCTCGCCGCCTCGCGCATGTCGTTGGTGTCGGGCTTGAAGGTGATGCCCAGCACGGCAATCCGCTTTCCCGCCGCGTCCGGCCCGCAGGCCTGGAGAATCCGTCCGGCCATCAGCCGCTTGCGCGCCCGGTTCACGTCCACCACCGTTTCGATCAGCCGGACCGGCGCGCCGTGCTGCCGCCCGGTGCGCACCAGCGCCTCCGTGTCCTTGGGGAAGCAGGAGCCGCCGAAGCCCGGCCCGGCGTTCAGGAACGGGCGCCCGATGCGTCCGTCCATCCCCATGCCCGCCGCCACGTCCTGGACGTCGGCCCCCACCCGCTCGCACAGGTCGGCCACCTCGTTGATGAAGGTGATCTTGAAGGCCAGGAAGGCGTTGGCCGAGTATTTCGTCAGCTCTGCCGTCTCGATGCCGGTGCGCACGAAGGGCGTCCCGGCGCGGATCAGCGGCTGGTAAAGGGCATCCATCACCGCCCGCGCCCGGTCGGACTCGGCGCCGATCACCACGCGGTCGGGCTGCATGAAGTCCCCGATGGCCGAGCCTTCGCGCAGGAATTCCGGATTGGACACCACGTCGAACTCGGCGCGCGGGTTGATGTCCCGCACGATGGCGGCGATCTGGCGCCCGGTGCCGACCGGCACGGTCGATTTGGTCACGATGACGGTGTAGCGGGACATGGTCCGCGCGATCTCCGCCGCCGCCGCGTGGACGTAGGTCAGGTCGGCCCCGCCGTCGCCGGGACGGGAGGGGGTGCCGACCGCGATCAGCACCACGTCCGCCCCCTCCATGGCGACCGCGAGGTCGGAGGTGAAGGACAGACGGTCCGCCGCCATGTTGCGCGCCACAAGGACGTCGAGGCCGGGTTCGTAGATGGGGATTTCGCCGCCCCTCAGGCGCTGGATTTTCGTTTCGTCCTTGTCCACACAGCACACATCGATGCCGAATTCGGCAAAGCAGGCGCCGGACACGAGGCCGACATAGCCGGTCCCCACAACCGCGATCCGCATTGTTCCGCTCCTGTTTCTCAATGGCGTTGCCGAAGCCATCCCTGTCAATGGCGTTGCCGAAGCCATCCCTGGCCGGCTCGAAAATGGCCGACTTGAAAATCGGCCGTCAGGCCACGGCACGCTCCGCCACGCCGTTACCCGGTCCGCTTTCCAGCCCGTCCTCACGGCCGTTCTCGCGCAGCGCCCAGCGCACGGTCTCGGCCAGCCCCTGCTCCAGCCGGGTGCGCGGCGCCCAGCCGAGCACCGACCCGGCGTAGGTCACGTCCGCCTGCACGCTGCGCTGCTCGCCCGGACGCTCGGGGTGGTGGAGCACGGGATGGTCCGCCCGCGTCCGGCCGAGCGCCCCCAGCGCGAGGTCGGCCAGCTCGCTGATGCTGGTCTGCCGCCCGCTGCCGAGGTTGAAGATCTTCCCGTGGCTGGCCGGGTTGTCGAGCGCGCCGACCCAGGCGTCCACCACGTCGTCGATGAAGACGAAATCGCGGGTCTGCTTGCCGTCGCCGTAGATGTGGATCGGCTCGCCGCGGATGATGTTGCCCAGGAAGATGCCCAGCACCCCCTGGTAGGGGTTGTCCACCGCCTGCCGCGGCCCGTAGACGTTGTACATGCGGAACGACGTGACGGCCAGACCGCCCGGCAGGTCGTTCCGCGCCGCCGTCAGATGCACGTAGCGCTCGCCCGCGTATTTCGTCACCCCGTAGTAGGACACCGGGGAGCAGGGCGTGTCCTCCGGCGTCGGGACCACCTCGGCGTTGCCGTAGGCGCTCATCGAGCTGGCGTAGAGAAGGCGCTTCACCCCGCGCTCCACGCATTGCTGGAGGACGTTCACCGTCCCCTCCACGTTGGTGCGCAGGTCGCCGACCGGGTTGCTGAAGGCGCGGATGATCGACACCTGCCCGGCGATGTGGATCACCGCGTCGGGCACCTCCTCGAACGCCTTGTCGAGGTCGGCGGGGTTGGTGACGTCGCCGCGGATGTAGCGGACCTCCGCCGGCACGTTCGAGCGCAGCCCGGTGGACTCGTTGTCGATCACCGTCACCCGGTGGCCGAGCGACACGAGGCGGTGCGTGATGTGGGAGCCGATGAAGCCGGCCCCGCCCGTTACAAGAACGTTCATTGGTTCCTCCACCGCACAGGGATCGGGTTACGCGCTGAGGGCGATGCGGCCCGGTTCCACCTGGCTCTGGTCCGTGGGCAGGCCATTCTGCGCGAGATAGCGCTCCGCCCAGTCCCACAGGCGGCGGATGCCGGTGTCGCGGTCCACCTGCGGGCGCCAGCCGAGGACCTGCTCCGCCTTGCGGATGTCGCTGACATAGCAGGGCTGGTCGCCGGGCCGCCAGTCGGAGAAGTCGGCCTCCACCGGTTCGCCGCGCAGGGTGGACAGCATCTCCCCGAATTCGCGCCAGACCGAGATGGTGTTCTCCGGCCCGCCGCCGATGTTGAAGACCTGCCCACGGCTGACCTCGATCTTCTCGGTGGCGAGGCGGAAGGCGCGCACGAGGTCTTCCACGAACAGCACGTCGCGCACCTGCATGCCGTCGCCGTAGATGTGGATGGGCCGCCCGGCCAGCGCCGAGATGATGAAATGCGCGACCCAGCCCTGGTCCTCGTTGCCGAACTGGCGCGGGCCATAGATGCAGCTCATCCGGAAGACGACGGTCGGCAGGTCGTAGATGCGGGCGTAGTCGCGCACATACTGGTCCGCCGCCCCCTTGGAGCAGCCGTAGGGCGAGTGGAAGTCCAGCGGCTCCGCCTCCGAAACGCCGAGCGGGCGGTCGACGAAGCGGTAGCGGCTGCCGGTCTGCTCCACCGCCACATGCTCCAGCCCGCCGTAGACCTTGTTGGTCGAGGTGAAGACCACCTTCGGCGGGGTCTTCATGCGGCGCGCCGCCTCCAGCACGTTGAAGGTGCCGAGCGCGTTGATGTCGAAGTCGGTGCGCGGATCGTCCAGCGAGGAGGTCACCGCCACCTGCCCGGCGAGGTGGTAGACCTCCTCCGCCCCGGCCATGCAGGATTTGACGGCGGCGAAGTCGCGCACGTCGGCCTTCATGAAGGTCAGGCGGGACCCGGCGTTGAGGGTTTGCAGCCACGCCGCGTTCCGCTCGCTGCCCGGCCGCAGCAGGGCGTCCAGGACGACGACGTCGCGACCGTCCTCCAGCAGGTTCTTGACCAGATTGCAGCCGACGAAGCCGGCCCCGCCGGTCACGAGCGTTTTGCCTTCCATAGGTGTCTTCTCCATTGCTGCGGCTTTTACCGGTTGGGCAGGGGGTGTTGGGCAAAGGGCGTTGGACAAAGGGCGTTGGACGGGGTTCAGGCGGCCTTGAGGACGGCGGCGCCCGCCGGGCGGCGGATCACCGCCTCGTAGAGCCGGTGGGTGTCGGCGGCAGCGGCGGCCCAGTCGAAGCGCTGGGTGGCGCGCAGGCGGCCATGGCGGCCCATCCGCGCCCGCCGCTCGGGGTCGGCGGCCAATTCCTCGACGGCGGCGCGCAGGGCCAGCGGGTCGCCCGGTTCGACGATCACCGCGCAGCCGTCATCGATCTGATGCGGGATGCCGCCGACCCGGGTCGTCACCACCGGGACGCCGAAGGCCATCGCCTCCAGGATCACGTTGGGGAAGGTGTCGGCCAGGGTCGGGAAGACGAACAGGTCGGAGCGGCGGAACATGGCGGCGACCTCCGCCTCGGCCAGATTGCCGGTGAGGTGGATGGTCTGGCCCGGGCCGCAGCGGCGCTGGTACGCCTCGTAATCGACGAAGTCCCGCTTCTCGCCGCCGACGATCAGGCGGAACGGCATCGAGAGCCCCACGAAGGCGTCGAGCAGCACGGCCAGCCCCTTGTTGGCCGTGTGGTTGGCCAGGAAGAAGGCGGTGACGGGGCCGCCGTCCTCCTCCCGCTCCGGAATGCCGAATTTGCGGTGGATGTCCTGGTCCGCCGCGATCGGCGTGCCCCAGTCGTTCGGGCGGTCCACGCCGTAGGGAATGACGGCGATGTCGTCCCCGGTGAAGCCGAAGCCCCGGACGATGGGCAGATCGACGGGCGAGATCGCGCAGATCGCCGCGGCGTTGCGCACCACGTAGCGCACCGGGCGGTCGATCAGCAGGTCCCAGGCCAGCCGCCGCGCCGCGTCCATGCGCCGGAAGGCCGCCGGGTTGCCGATCTCCACGAAGCCGTGGGTGGACACCACGTAGGGCACGCCCTTCGCCACGCAGGCGCGGGCCACCCGCATCATCTCCAGCGCCGGGATCGGGTTGTGGATGTGCACCAGATCGTAGGAGCCGTGGCGGATCAGCGCCGGGATGCTCGACTGGTAGAACAAGGTCTTCGCGCGGTTGGGCAGGACGGAATCGAGCCCGGCGAAGGGGCTGGAGGTCCGCACCTCGATCCGCTCGCCCGGCTTGCTCAGGTCCATCGGGACCCGGCTCGCCATGCCCATGTTCGCGATGTCGATGCGGTCGTGCGCCTGCAGCGCGACGCTCAGCTTCTCCGCCGCCTTGCTGGCGCCGCTGACCGCCAGATGCGGCGGCACGACGATCGCCGACAGGATCTTCAGGCTCATCGCAGGAATCCTCGACTGTCATGGAAGCGCGGGCCGCATCGGTCGCGGTTCACGGCGCTGTTCCGAGGTCGTTCAGGAAAATCCGCCGACGCAAGGCCGTTTCATTTTAAAAACGGCGCCACACAATCACAGCATCGGAAGAAGTTTCATTTTTAATAACGGCTCTTTTATTTGGCAACCACCAAACAACCATCACCGTCTAGCCAAATCGAAGCTCTCCTTTCGGACGGCGCGCCTGGCCGCTGCGGACCAGCGGCATCTGCACCGCCTGGCAGGCCAGCAGGAACAGGAAGGCCGGATTCAGCATGACGTAGCGCCGCCACAGCCGCCGTGGCTCGGTGGACAGCCGGAACAGCCATTCCAGGCCGTTATTCTGCATCCACATCGGCGCCTGCGGCTGTTTCCCGGCGATGAAGTCGAAGGCGGCGCCGACCGCGATCAGCGGCATCGACAGCGCCGCCTTGTGCTCGTAGACCCAGGTCTCCTGGCGCGGGCAGCCCAGCCCGACGAAGACGATGCGGGCGCCGGAGTCGATGATCTCGCGGTCCACCGCCGCGCGCTCCTCGGCGCTCAGCGTGCGGAAGGCGGACGGGCGGGCGCCGGCGATGATCAGACCGGGGAAGCGCTCCGTCAGCGCCGTGGTCAGCGTGTCGAGCAGCCCCGCCGTGGCGCCGTAGAGGTAGATGGGAAGGCCCTTCGCCGCCGCCGCCGCGCAGGTGCGCAGCATCAGGTTCGGGCCGTAGACGCGGTCCGGCAGGGCGGCGCCGTGCAGCCGGTTCAGCGCCCAGCGCACCGGCTGGCCGTCCGGCGTCACGAGGTCGATGGCGTTCAGGCGGTAGCGGTGCTCCGGATCGAGCGCCCCCGTCATCACCCCATGAACGGCGAGCGCGCTGACCGCGAAGGGCTTTTGCTGTTCCGCCGCGTCGATGATGGCGCGCACGCCGGCCTCGTAATCGACGGCGTTGACGTAGACGCCGAGCACTTCCTTTTTCCCATGGTCGATCATGCCACGGCCTCCACGCGCCAGCGGCGCCGATTGCTGTCATGAATGTCGGTGAGGATGTTGCGCACGTCGTGCCGGATGTCCCAGGACGGGTAATGGGAGCGGAACCGGTCGAGCGAACTGACCCACCAGATGTGGTCGCCGATGCGGTTGGCCTCCTTGAAGGCCAGATCCATCGGGCGCCCGGTGATCTCCTCGCACAGCGCCACCGCTTCCAGGATGGAGCAGTTGCTCGCCCGTCCGCCGCCGATGTTGTAGACCTCGGCGCTGCGCGGCGCGTCGTAGAACGCCTGGAAGGCGGCGATCAGGTCGTTGCTGTGGATGTTGTCGCGCACCTGCTTGCCCTTGTAGCCGATCACGTCGTAGCGGGTTCCGGTGACGGCGCAGCGCATCAGATAGGCCAGGAAGCCGTGAAGCTGCGTCGGCGAATGGTTCGGCCCGGTCAGGCAACCGCCGCGGAAGCACACCGTCTTCATCCCGAAATAGCGGCCGAACTCCTGGACCAGCACGTCGGCGGCCACCTTGGAGGCGCCGAACAGGCTGTGCAGGGTGGCGTCGATCGACATGTCCTCGGCGATGCCGCCGGCGTAGCGGTGCGCCGGGTCGATCTCGTAGCGCGTCTCCGTCTCGATCAGCGGCAGGCGGTTCGGCGTGTCGCCGTAGACCTTGTTGGTCGAGGTGAAGATGAACACCGCGTCCGGGCAATGGCGCCGCGCAGCCTCCAGCATGTTCAGCGTGCCGTTGGCGTTCACCGAGAAATCCATCTGCGGGTCGCGCGCCGCCCAATCGTGCGAGGGCTGGGCCGCCGTGTGGATGATCAGGGAGATGGCCGAAGCGTGCCGCTCGAACAGCGCATCGATGGCCGCGGCGTCGCGGATGTCGATGGCGTGGTGGCGGTAGCGCTGGCGCAGCGTCTGCTCCAGGGTCTGGCGCTGCCACGCGGTCGAGGCCTCGTCGCCGAAGAAGGTGCGCCGCATGTCGTTGTCGATGCCGACGACGTCCATTCCCAGCGCACCGAAATGCAGGCAACTCTCCGACCCGATCAATCCGCAGGAACCGGTGACAAGGGCGACGGACATGACGTCAAACTCCTTCGCGGTTTGTTTGTTGGTTCAGCAGGGAGGTTCGTCAGTAGGCGTTGCGGTCCCAGAAAAGGAGGAGGGCGGTGCGCACCATGATCTCGGCGTCCAGCCCCAGGGACCAGTTGTCGACGTAGTAGAGGTCGTGTTCGACGCGGCGGGCGGCGGTGTGGAGGTTGTCGATCTCGCCACGCAGCCCGTTCACCTGCGCCCATCCGGTGATTCCGGGACGGACGCGGTGGCGGCAGGCGTAGTTCTCCACCGCCTCGTGGTACAGCACGTCCCCGGCCTTCATGGCGACGGGATGGGGCCGCGGCCCGACGATGGACATGTCGCCGCGCAGCACGTTGAAGAGCTGCGGAAGCTCGTCGATGCTGGTGCGGCGCAGGAAGCGCCCGACGCGCGTCACCCGCGGATCGTTGCGCACCGTCCGCTGCGCGCCCGACTGGTCGCCGCGGTCGGTGTGCATCGTGCGGAACTTCCAGATCTCGAATTCCTCGTTGTTGAAGCCGAAGCGCTTCTGGCGGAACAGCACCGGGCCGGGGCTTTCCAGCTTGATCGCCGCCGCGGCCAGCAGAAGCACCGGCGCCAGCGCGGCCAGCGCCGCGCCGCCGATCAGCAGGTCCTCCGACCGCTTCAGCACGCCGCGCCAGCCGGCCAGCGGGTGATGGATGACGCCCAGCAGCGGTATGCCCGCCGTCGCATCGACCGACAGGCCGGCGGTGCGGGCGATCAGCCGGTGCGGCAGCAGACGGACGTCCACCGCGAGGACGCGCAGCCGTTCCAGGATGTCGGTGATCTCGGCCTCGGCGCTCCAGGGCAGGGCCACCACCACGAGGTCGATGCGGTTCTTGCGCACCTGCTCGACCAACCCGGTCACGCTACCCAGCACTGGCACCCCGGCCAACCGGGCAGTGGCCAGGGGCGGAGCGTTCACGGATGACGGCCGGTCCGCCGCGGTGGACACCGCGCCGATCACCTGATAGCCCGCCCCCTCCGCGCGCTGGAGCCGGTCCAGCCACTCGAAGGCCAGATCGTTGGTGCCGACCAGCAGGGTCCTTTGCCGCAAGCCGCCGGCCAGATTCCAGTCGCGCGCCATGCGGAGGAGCAGGCTGCGCAGCGCGGTCAGCCCGAACAGGCCGAGCCCGTACCACAGCCACAGCGTCCCCGCCGCCGCCGTGTCCAGCCGCCGCAGATCCCCCGTCACGCCAAGCATCAGGACGAGCACCAGGAAGGCTGCCGTCCAGGCCCCGAACAGCGGCCCGGCGTGCGAACCGATGGTCCGCCGCATCGCCTTTGGACGCAGGCTGCGGTAGCAGCCCGCGCTGTAGAAGCACATCAGCGACAGCACCGCCAATGGACCGACCGCGGCGTTGAAGACGCCCGCGGAAGCATGAACCGCGTCTGCGAACAGCGCCGGATCGGCCGGGGCGGCCCGCAACAGACGGGCGGCGATGCTCTCCGCCGCCAGCCCCGTCCCGACGACCATCAGCGCGTCCGCGGCCACCAGCCCGCACAGCAGGGCGGGGGCGGAGGCCGCCGCGGCGACCGGCGAGGCGGATTCCGGGCGCGGGCCTTGGAAGGCCATCCCCACGCGCGTGCCGTAATCCGGCTTCGCCGAGCTGTCTCGTGAAGGGAGTTCGAACATCCGCCGTTCCCTGTTGGCCCATTCCCTGCCGCCGCACCCCAGCGATGCGGCGGCGCTGCCGGCTGCGTCGCCGCGCTCAGAAATAGGTCTTGGCGAAATAGGCGATGGTGCGCTCCAGCCCCTCTTCGAGCGGCACGTGCGGCATCCATTTCAGGTAGGCGTGGGCTTTGGTGATGTCCGGCTTGCGCTGCCGCGGATCGTCCTGGGGCAGCGGGTGCCGCTCGATCCGCGAGCGCGATCCGGTCATCCGGATGACGGTCTCCGCCAGCTCCAGGATGGTGAATTCGCCGGGATTGCCGAGGTTGATCGGGCCGGTCACCGTCCCGTCCGTTTCCATCAGCCGGTGCAGACCCTCGACCAGATCGTCGACGTAGCAGAAGGACCGCGTCTGCGACCCGTCGCCGTAGATGGTGATCGGATCGCCCTTGAGCGCCTGGACGATGAAGTTCGACACCACGCGCCCGTCGTTCGGATTCATCCGCGGCCCGTAGGTGTTGAAGATGCGCGCGACCTTGATGGCGACCTTGTGCTGCCGGTTGTAGTCGAAGAACAGCGTCTCGGCGCAGCGCTTGCCCTCGTCGTAGCAGGCGCGCGGGCCGATGGGATTCACGTTGCCCCAATAATCCTCGCGCTGCGGGTGGACGAAGGGGTCGCCGTAGACCTCGCTGGTCGAGGCCTGCAGGATCGTCGCCTTCACCCGCTTGGCCAGCCCCAGCATATTGATGGCGCCGTGCACGCTGGTCTTGGTGGTCTGCACCGGGTCGAACTGGTAATGCACCGGCGAAGCCGGGCAGGCGAGGTTGTAGATCTCGTCCACCTCGACATAGAGGGGGAAGGTGATGTCGTGGCGCGCCGCCTCGAACCTCGGGTTGTCCAGCAGATGCGCAATATTCGAACGCGCACCCGTGAAATAGTTGTCGACGCACAGGACCTCTTTCCCGGCGGCCAGAAGACGCTCGCACAGGTGCGATCCGATGAACCCGGCGCCGCCTGTCACAAGAACGCGCTCAGTCGTAGACGTCATTGAGCCTCTCCATGGAGTTGACCGGGGAATTCGCCCAGACGGCGGCGGCACGCGGAGATAGCGCGCCGATCCGCTTCCGCGAATATTTTAAAATCCAGAGACGAAGCGCCGCATGTCGCCATGAAAAGCGGATGGACACTCCGGCTTTAAGCGGAAATGGACGATCATGTCTGGAAATGCGCGGCGTTTTTGAAGCCTGAGCCGGCTCCGCTGCACCCGGCAAACTGTGACCGGCGCGGAGTTGACCGTCAAACACGCGGACGGGGTACAGGGTATGATTATTTATGACGGTCGCCGTCGTAAGCACAGAGACGGATGGGCCTTCTTTTTTTCAATTGTTGCGCGGCGCCATTCACGGTACTCGAAGTCTGTCCGACAACGGTCGCAGCAGCGGAACATCACGGCCCATTCGGCCCTGGTCTTTAAAAGACAGCCGGATTCTCGGTTATCTCCAAAGAAAACAAAAGGCCGCAGCGCGTCCTTTTGCAGCCATCCGCCACGCCCATCCCGGGCCGGACCGCCAGCCAGCAAGACGAAAGGGGCGACGACGTGAATTCTTCGATCGGCAAAGGCGGGACGCTTCCAGGCCACGAAGCGCACGCCAGCGTCCTTCCGGACAGTCTTCTGCAATCGGGCGCGGCAGAGTCCTCCGACGTCCGCAGCCGGCAGGAGGCGACCGTCTTCGCCTCGCTGGCCGTGCTGTGGCGGCGCAAGCTGCTGCTGCTCACCATCATCCTGCTGGGGACGGCGACCATCACCTACGTCATGCAGTCGCTGAAGCCGATGTACCGGGCCACGGCGATGGTGCAGCTCGATTCCCGGCGGGTCGAGCTGGCGGAGTTCAAGTCGGTGGTGTCCAACCTGACGCCCGAGGCGCCGGCGGTGCGCAGCGAGGTGTCCATCGTCGGCTCGCGCGCCCTGGCGGAGCGGGTGGTGGAGAAGCTCCGCCTGATCAACGACCCCGAATTCAACCCGACGCTCAAGGCGGCGGACGGCGCGGACGACCACTGGCTGAAGCGGGTCACCAAGGCCGGCGTCGGCGCGCTGCCGCCGGAGGGCAACGACGTGCTGCGCCAGATCGTGCAGCAGGCGACCGCCCTGTTCCGCGCCGAGGAAAGCCCCAACGCCGGCGACCCGAACCAAGCCCGCCTGCTGACCATCGACACGCTGCTGCGCCGGATCGAGGCGCGCAACGACGACCGGTCCTTCACCATCATCATCGAGGCGTCGTCGGTCGATCCCGCCAAGGCCGCCGCCATCGCCAACGCCTTCGGCCAAGCCTATCTGGACTACCGGACGGAGATGAACCGCGACCTGACCGAGCGGGTCAACCAGTGGCTCGGCGGGCGGCTCATCGAGGCGCGCGAGGCGGTGCGCGGCGCGGAGGAGGCCATCCGCAGCTTCCGCAAGGAGAACAGCCTGCTGGAACTGCCGCCGGACGGCCGCAACATGGTCCAGCAGCAGATGAACGAACTCGCCACCCAGCTGACCGCCGCGCAGGCGCAGAAGGCGGCGGCCGAGGCCCGCGTGCGCCAGGCCCGCGAGCAGACCGCCGCCAACAACGCCGCGGCGATCCCGGAGGTGCTGGCCTCCCCGCTGATCCAGAAGCTGCGCGAGGCCGAGGCGATGCTGGAGCGCCGGCTGGCCGAACTCCAGCAGGTCTATGGCGACAAGCATCAGGACATCGTGAATCTCCGCCGCGGCATCGGCGAGCTGAAGGCGCGCATCCGCGACGAGGTGGGCAAGATCCAGAAGGGCCTGGACGCCGATCTGGAGGTGGCGCGCATCCGCGAGGCCACGCTGCTCAAGAGCATCGCCGACCTGCAGGAGCAGCAGAAGGGCATCGAGGCGACCGGCATCCAGCTCCGCGACCTGGAGCGCGCCGCCGACGCCCACCGCACGCTCTACCGCAGCCTCGCCGAACGCTACGAGCAGACGATGGCGCTGAAGAACACCGGCGCGCTGGACGCGCATCTCAGCGCTCCGGCCCTGCCGCCGATCCGCCCGGCCTTCCCGCAGTTCCGCATGTCGCTGGGCGTCGGGCTGGTCGGCTCCACGGCGCTGGCGGTGGCGCTGGTGCTGCTGCTGGAGCGGCTCAGTTCCGGCCTGCGCACGCCCTCCCAGGTGGAGCGGGCGACCGGCGTGCCCTGCCTCGGCATGGTCCCGTCGCTTCCCCGCAACGAGGCGACGTGGAACCTGCCGCTTCACCCCGACAGCCGCCGTGCCCGCGAGATCGGGGCCTTCCGCGAGGCGATCCAGACCGTGCGCACCATGGCCTGCATGCCGCGCAAGCGGGGAACGCCGCCCAAGGTGCTGCTCGTCACCTCCTCCATTCCCAAGGAAGGCAAGTCGGTGCTGGCGGCCAATCTGGCGCGGTCGCTGGCCGGGCTGGGGCTCAACACGCTGCTGATCGACGCGGACTTCCGCCGCCCCTCCATCGCGAAGCTGCTGGGCTACCAGCCGCAAGGCAGCGTCGCCGACCTGCTGGACGGCCGCGTCGGCATCGACGACCTGATCCATCAGGAGACCACCAACCTCGGCGTCCTGGGCAACGCCGTCGGCACCCCCGACGCGCACGACCGCATCAGCTCCCAGGCGATGAGCGACCTGATCCAATGGGCGCGCCACAACTACGACGTGGTGGTGATCGACTCAGCCCCGGTGATGCTGTTCTCCGACGCGCTGGCCCTGTCCTTCCTGGCCGACAGCGTGATCTACGTCGTCCGCTGGCAGCACACCCCGCTCGACACCGTGACCGCCGGCTTCAACAAGCTGAAGTCGGTCGACAGCGCGGTCGGCGGCGTCGTGCTGTCGCGGGTTGTGGCGTCCAAGCACGTCAAGTACGGCCACAAGGACGACACCTACTACTACGCCCTGCACGCGCCTGCGCGGCATTCCTAGCCCTCCATTTCAGCCCGCTCCCCTCCGGGGCGAGGGTGGCCCGATGGGCCGGTGATGGGGGTGCGCCGCTGCTGAACGCTCCGACACGCGCATCCTCCTCACCCTGACCCTCTCCCCGGAGGGGAGAGGGGATGTCAGCCAAAAGCGAGGATTCCATGACCAACGCCGAGTTCCCGCGGCTTGCCATCATCGGCTGCGGCAGCATCGTGAGCCATCACCTGTTGCCGGCGCTGCTCCGCCTGGGCTGGCGGCCAAGCGTGCTCGTCGATCCCACGCCGGGGCGGCTGGAGGCGGTGCAGGCCATGCTCGGCCGCAGCCGCGCCCCCGTCGCCGTGGCCGACTGGCGGGAGGCGGCGGACCAGTTCGACGCGGCGCTGGTGGCGGCCCCGCCGATGGTCCACGCGCCGGTCGGCCAGTGCCTGCTGGAGGCCGGGAAGCACGTCTTCATGGAAAAGCCGCTGGCCGTCACGCTGGCCGACGCCGAGCGCATGGTGCAAACCGCGGAGGAGCGCCGGCGCGTGCTCGCGGTCGGGCTGATGCGCCGCTACGTCAACGGCGTCCGTTGGCTGAAGGCGCTGATCGACACCGGCCAGCTCGGCCGTGTCCTGCGCTTCGAGGCGCGGGAGGGCTTCGTCTACAACTGGGGCATCAGCTCGCCGGCCATGCTGCGCCGCGACGGGGCGGGCGGCGGCGTGCTGCTCGACACCGGGTCGCACACGCTGGACCTGCTGCTGTGGTGGTTCGGGGCGGCGGCGGAGGTCGATTACAGCGACGACAGCCACGGCGGGCTGGAATCCGACTGCCGGCTGTCCCTGACCATGGCGTCCGGCGCCACCGGAACGCTGGAGCTGAGCCGCACCCGCGCCCTGCGCAACACCATCCGCGTCCACGGCACCAAGGGCAGCGTCGAGGTCCATCTCTACGAGAACCAGATCGCCTCGGACGTGCCGCAGATCCTCGATTTCGTCCATGACGGCTTCTCGGCCAACCACATCCCGCCGCAGATCTTCGGCGACCTGTTCCAGGCGGAGCTGAAGGATTTCGCCGACGCCATCCGCGACGGGCGCCCGGCCGCCGTCGGCGGGCGCGACGCCCTGCCCTCCACCGCCTTGATCGAGCGCTGCTACGCCAGTCGCAAGCCGCTGGCCTTGCCCTGGGTGGACGGTCCGGCGCCCGCCACCGCTACCCGCACCGATGGTCCCCGCACCGATGGCCCGACCGTGGTGGTGACGGGCGCCGCCGGCTTCATCGGCGGGCGGCTGGTCGAGCGGCTGTGCCTGGAGCATGGCGCCAAGGTCCGCTGCATCGTCCGCGACATCGCGCAGGCGGTGCGTCTGGCCCGCTTCCCGGTGGAGATCGTCCGCGCCGACCTGCTGGACCGCGAGGCCATCGGCAAGGCGGTGGCCGGCGCCGACTGGGTCTTCCACTGCGCCTACGACGTGCGGTCGCGCCGCCAGAACATCGACGGGATGAACGCGCTGATCGACGCCAGCCTCGCCAACGGGGTGGAGAGCTTCGTCCATCTCAGCACCTTCTCGGTCTACGAACCGCTGCCGGACGGCCCGCTGTCGGAGGAGACGCGCGACGGCGACCGGGCCTGGAGCTATGTCCAGAACAAGCTCGACCTGGAGAAGATGGTGCTCGACGCGGCGCACAAGCGCGGCCTGCCGGGGGTGGTGCTCCAGCCCTCCATCGTCTATGGCCCCTTCTGCAAGCCCTGGACGAACGCCCCCGCCGAGATGCTGCTCAGCGGCACGGTGGTGCTGCCGCAGGAAGGCGGGCTGTGCAACGCCGTCTACATCGACGATCTGGTGGACGCGATGATCGCGGCGACCCGCAGCCCCCAGGCCATCGGGGAGCGCTTCGTGATCTCCGGCCCCGACGCCCCGCCCTGGGCCGCCGTCTTCGGACGCTTCCAGGAGGCGCTGGGCGTGGACAGCCTGCGCTTCCAACCCGCCGCGGTCATCCGCAAGGAGATGAAGAGCCTGCGGCGCGACATCGCCATGGTGCTTCAGGACCCCAAGAAGATCATCCAGATCATCGTGCGTTGGCGCCCGGCCCGCCGGGTGCTTCAGGGCGGGTTCGACAGCCTGCCGCCGCGGCTGCGCCATTTCGTGATGGTCCACTACTTCCTGAAGAAGAAGGTCAGCCGCAACCAGCTCTGGCTGCCCGACGCGCAGAAGCTGGCGCTCTATCAGGCCAAGGCGCTCATCGACCTGACCAAGGCGCGGCGCCTGCTCGGTTACGAGCCCCGCTTCACCTTCGAGGACGGCATGGCGCTGACCGCGGACTATCTGCGCTGGGCCTACCGCGACGTGCCGCGCACCGCCCCAGCCGCACCAGCCGCCGCACGGCCCGCCAATGAAGACCGTCAGCCCGCTCCCCTGCCCGCCCCCACCGAGACGACACGGGTCGGCAGCGCATGAGGATGATCCCGGCGTCACTCGTCCGCAGCTTCTGGACCCTCGCCGACCAGGGCGTGGTCAGCCTGGGCATGTTCGCCATCAACATCCAGCTCGCCCGGACCTTCCCGTCGCAGGAATACGGGACCTTCGTCTTCTTCCTGTCGGTCCTGCTGGCGCTTCAGGTCGTCAACGTCAGCCTGATCCAATACCCGCTCTCGGTGGACGGCACCGTGCTGGACCCGACCAAACGCCGGACCCTGGCGGGAAGCGCCGTGCTGCTCACCGCCGGATCGCTGCTGCCCCTGTCCGGGCTGCTGGCCCTGGTCGGCTATGGGCTCGGCATGCCGGAGATGATCGGCCCGACCGTGCTCTATTTCATCGTCTGGCAGGTGCAGGAGATCGGGCGGCGCGGGCTGATGGCCGGGCTGAAGCACGATCAGGCGTTGTGGGGCGACAGCCTGACCTATCTGGGCCAGGTGGTGGTGCTGAACCTGATGGCGCTCGGCGGCCATCTGACGCTGGAGCGCGTGTTCGTCGCCATGACGGGACCGGCGCTGGCCGGGGCGGTCGTGCATTTCTCCATACTGCGCCCCGGCTTCGGCGGCCTCTCGGATCTGCCCGCGGTGTGCCGCCGTTTCTGGTCCATCGGGCATTGGGCGCTCGCCAACAACCTGTTCCTGATGCTGCGGGTGCAGAGCCTCGTCTGGCTGATGGCGGCGATGGACGGCATGGCCTCCACCGCCGCGTTCCAGGCGGTGGTCAATCTGGTGAACATCGCCAACCCGATCATCATCGGCATGGGCAACCTCGTCCCGCAGGTTGCCGCAAGGGGACGAAGCGCCATGCCGGACGGCGGCGGCGCCCCTCATCCGGACGAGAAGGCGTGGCTGGCGATCCGCGGCTACGTCGTCATCGGCGCGGCACCGCTGCTGGTCTATTACAGCCTCGCCCTGCTGATCCCCGATCAGGTGCTGCACATCGTCTATGGCACGGCCTCGCCCTACGCGGACCAGGAACTGCCGCTGCGCCTGCTCTCCATCGGGGCGCTGACCGGCTATCTGGCGGAGATGGTCTGCTCCTACTTCTACGGCGTGCAGCGCAGCCAGTTCGCGCTCGTGGTGAACGTCGTCGGGACGCTGGCCGTGTTCGCGGCGGTCGGGCCGCTGGCGGCGATGTACGGCGTCGCCGGGGTGTGCATGGCCCTGCTCTTCTCCAGCGTGCTGCGCGTCGGCGCGGCCCAATACTACCTCTCCAAGACGAGGACCGCCCATGTCGCCCGCTGACGGCAGCGCCGGACTGGCCTTCGAGGATACCGGACTGCGCCCGCTCGACCTCCGGCACGTCGTGATCCAGCCGGCCATCGCCCACCCCTCCTCGGCGAACGGGCTGCACAACGTGGTGCGCTGCCTGATCGCGGAGCAGCGCGCCATGGGCGACGACGCCCGGCTGTTCCTGTTCTCCGACGATCCGGACGCCCTGACCGGCATTCCGGCGGACTGTCCTGCGCAGCGCTTCCCCCTCGGCGGACCGCGGCTGTCCGGACGGTCGCTTACCATCGCGGGGGCGACGCTGGACCGCCTGCTGGACGGCGCCGGGCCGGACACGGTGGTGCACATCCACGGCGCCGTGAAGCCTCTGTTCGCGGCGCTCGCCCGCGGGCTCCACCGGCGCGGCGTCGCCTATGGCGTGACGCTGCACGGCCAGTGCTCCCACGTCTATGACGGCGCGGGCCGGGTGCGTCGGCGCCTGCCCGCCGCGTGGCTGCGCGTCGTCGACGGCCCCGCCCTCGCCCGCGCCCGCTTCGTCCACGCCATCACGGAGGACGAGGCGGCCATCGTCCGCCGGGTGGCCCCCGGCGCCGCCGTCCGCCTCCTGCCCAACACCGCCTGGTCGGCGCGGCGCGGCGGCCTTCCCGCCGCCGTTCCGCGCGCCGCCCCGGACGGGAACCGGCTGACCTTCGGCTATTGCGCGCGCTACGAGATCGACCACAAGGGCGTGGACCTGCTGATCGACGGCTTCGCCGCCTACCGCCGGGCCGGCGGGCGCGGGGTGCTGGAGCTGGCAGGGTCCGGCCCAGCCCGCGCCGAGCTGGAGCGGCGCGCACAGGCCCACGGCCTCGGCACCGACATCCGCATCCACGGGCCGGTCTTCGGGCCGGAGAAGGCAGCGATGATGGCGGGCTGGCACTACTTCGTCCTGACCTCGCGCTACGACGTGATGCCCACCGGCTGCCTGGAGGCTGCCCTGTCCGGCCTGCCGCTGATCGTGACGCGGGAAACCGGTCTCGTCCCCTATGTGGACGGTCACCGCGCCGGTTTCGGCATCCCGGACCTGACGGCCGGGGCGGTGGCCGACGCGCTGGCGCAGGCCGAGCGGGCTGGCCCCGGCATCTGGCTGGACATGGCGGCCAACGCGCACCGCATGGTCGTGGCGATCGGCGACTGGGGGCGGATCGCCGCCCGGCTGCGCGCCGCCGGCTATGGACGCCCGTCATGAGCGCCGTCCTCTCCACCCCCAAGCGCAGCCGGACACGGGCGGCGGACCTCTATCTGGGCTTCCTGATGGTGGTCCTTCTCGGCTACACCCTGGCCGGGCGCGGATTCGCCTACATCGGGATGCCGCCCCTCTTCATCGGAGAGATCCTTCTGCTGACCGGCCTGCTGGTCATGCTGCGGACCGGCGGCATCGTCGCAACGCTGTCCAGCCTGCCGGGAACGCTGCTGGCGATCCTGATCGTCTGGGTCCTGGCGCGCACCATCCCGTTCCTCGGCCTCTACAGCTTCGACGCCCTGCGCGACAGCGTGATCGTCATGTACGGCCTGTTCGCCTTCATCATTGTCGTCGTGCTGTACGACGAGCCGGAGCGTTTGCGCCGCCTCGTGCTGGCCTATGGCAGCTTCGCGGTGCTGTTCGTGTCGATCATGCCGATCGTCTATCCGGGCTACCAGCTGCTCCAGTCGCAGATTCCCATCTGGCCGCGCTACAACGTCCCGCTGATCAGCCTGCGTCCGGGCGAGGTCGGCGTGCATTTCGCCGGGATCGCGCTGTTCGTCCTGCTCGGATTCCGCCGCCTCGGCCCGGTGCAGCTGGCGTTGCTGGTGGTCGGGATCGCGATGGTCGCCGCGCACAGCCGTGGCGGGACGCTCGCCATCGTCGTGCCGCTGTGCATCGCCCTGGCCATGGTGCCGCGCAGCCGCCAGCTCGCCCCGCTGCTGATGATCGCCGCGGCCATCGTGACCATCGCGGCCCTGCTGAATGTGGAAATCGAGGTGTCGTCGCGGAAATTGTCGGTCGACCAGATCGCCACCAACCTGATGAGCATCGCGGGCTCCGCCGAGACCGCCGGTCTGGACGGCACCAAGCAATGGCGCATCATGTGGTGGGACAAGATCGTCAACTACACCGTTCACGGCGACTATTTCTGGAACGGCAAGGGGTTCGGCATCAATCTGGCCGACGATGACGGCTTCCAGGTCATCGACGAGGAGGAGGCGCAGGTGCTGCGCAGCCCGCACAACGCGCACATGACGATTCTCGCACGGTCCGGCGTTCCCGGCTTCCTGCTGTGGGTGGCCATGCTGGGAAGCTGGGTGGCCTTCATGGTCCGCGCGTTCCTGCTGGCCCGCCGGCACGGCGACCGCGCCTGGGCACGGCTGTTCGTCTTCCTGCTCTGCTACTGGCTGTCCATCGTCATCAACGCGTCCTTCGACGTGGCGCTGGAAGGCCCGATGCTGGGCATCTGGTTCTGGGTCCTGTTCGGGACGGGCATCGCCGCCGGTCTGATCCACCGCACGGAAATCGAAGGCCGGACGGGCGGACGGGCGCCGCCATGACTCTCCTGAGCGTGAAAAGGGCGGGAGCCTGCGGCCCCCGCCCCTTCCCATCCGTCCCTTGGATCGGATCAGCGCTTTACGCCGCGTGCAGCAGCGACGGGTCGGCGTGGTCGAGCAGCGGGTCGTAGCCGGCATCGGCCAGGGCGACGCCGTACAGGCTGTTCGCGGCGACCGGCATGTCGGCCACGGCCGCCGGAGCGGTGGCCGCCGCCTGCTGGGCCGCGACGTGGCTCCACACGCTGTCCATTCCCGCGTCGAGCGCCAGGGGCGCGGCCTCGCCGACCGGGGTGGCCGAGGGGAAGAAGCTCTTGTCGGCGTCGACCACCAGCGTGCCGCCCCACCACATCGACGACTGGCCCTTGACCACGTCCTTGCCGTCCAAGGCGCCCTTGTCGTAGGTGACGATGCCGTCGGTGGGCAGGACCGCCTTGCCGTTGATGGTGACCTTGTTGACGAACAGGCTGCGGTCCTGCCCGTTCACCACGGCATCGTTGTCGTACTGGATCTGCACCTTGTGCGCCTGGTCGGCGGACAGGCTGGTGGTGAAGCTGTAGTCCTTCGCCGCGGTGCCGGCCACGCCCTCGCCGACCTTCTGGCCATCGACCAGCAGGTTGAAGTGGGCGTTCACCCCGCCGGCCGCCGCACCGGAGGCGTTGACGGTGATCGTCGTCGTGCTGGGACCGCTCTGCGCCAGCGTGCCGCCCGCGGGGAACTCCTTGGCGGGGGCATCGACCACCAGCGTGCCGCCCCACCACATGGACGACTGGCCCTTGACCACGTCCTTGCCGTCCAAGGCGCCCTTGTCGTAGGTGACGATGCCGTCGGTCGGGTTGTGGGCGGTGCCGTTGATGGTGATCTTGTTGACGAACAGGTTGCGGTCCTGGCCATTCACGAAGCCGTCGTTGTCGTACTGGATCTGCACCTTGTGCGGCTGCCCGGCGGTCAGGTTGGTGGTGAAGCTGTAATCCTTCGCCGCCGTGCCGACCGTGGCGTCACCGATGGCCTTGCCGTCCACCAGCAGCTTGAAATGCGCGTTCACCCCGCCCGCGGCGGAGCCGGAGGCGTTGACCTTGATCGTCGTGACGCTGGCCGTGGGCGTCGTCGGGACGGTGGGCGTGGTCGTCGTGGTGTCCACCGCGAAGCCGGCGGATGCCCCGGCCTTGCCTGCGTTGCCGGCGAGATCGGTGTAGCTGCCGGCCTTCACCGCCACGTTGGCGTCGGTGATCTTCGTGTCCGAGGACGGGGTGAAGACGGCGGTGTAGGTGGAGGTGTCCACCGTCTTGAAGCCGCTCAGCGTGCCGCCCTTCACCGTGGTGTCGGCCAGCGCGAAATCCTTCACCGCCTCGCTGAAGGCGAAGGTGACGAGCGGCGCCTCACCCTTGGTCACGCTGGTGTCGGCGATGGTCACCTTGACCGTGGGCGGCGTGGTGTCGGCTGCGGCAGGGGGCGGCGTCGGAGCCGGCGGGTTGGTCGGGCTGGTGGGCGTGACGGTCGTCCAGCCGGCGGTGGAGGGGTAGGCCTGGGACAGGGTCGAATGCTCGTCCTGCGTGGTCGCGTTCATGTAGGCGGACCAGTTGTCGCCTTCCGGGAAGTCGCCCCAGCGCCAGCGGTCGCCGTCCGGCATGTAGTAGGTGTTGTTGTCCCACACGTTGCCGCCATTGAGCATGCCGGCTTCGTTGTGGTCCGCCACGCCGCCCGACTGGCCGTTGCCGTCCTTGGAAACGGTGATGTTGTCGTGGATCTTGTTGTTCGTGGTGGTGTAGGTGCCGAATTCCCCGGCGCCGCGATCCTGCTGGATCATCACGATGCCGTTGGCGCCCTTGACCCCGGTGATGTCGATCTTGTTGCCGTAGGCCTCGACCTTCTGGGAATTCTGGATCTGGATCGAGCCCCCCCACAGCCAGCCCTCGGCCTGCGGCTTGAATCCGTTCCCGACCAGAACGTTGTTGCGGATGACGGCGTCGTAGCTGATCTCGTGCGTGATGCCGCCGCCGCTGTTTCCGACCACGACGTTGTTTTCATAGAGCGCGCCGACGTTGTCGATGTCGGTCCACAGACCGAAGCCCGTGTTGTCGTGCGAATAGTTGCCGCGGACCACGAGGTCGGTGGTGTAGGCGAACTTGGTGCCGCCACCCTCCCAGAACACGTCGATGCCGGACCAGGCGCCGTTGCGCGCGACCTCGTTGCCTTCGACCAGGATCTTGGCCCCGGCGCCGCCCAGGCCCATCTCGCCGTTGTCGTGGACATAGTTGCCGATGAACTTGCTGCCGTCCTGCGCCGTGGCGCCGACCGCGTAGTTCAGCCGCAGCTCGTTGTCTTGGATGGTCCAGCCCACGTCGCCCTGGATGGCGCCGTGCTGCACCGGCGGAGCGTATTTCTCGATGACGAGGTTCTTGATCGTCACGTTGTCGGCGGTGCCGCTGAAGGCATGGGCCGTCACTCCGGCCTCGACCTTGTGCCCCGCCGGGTTGTCGCCGATGTAGATCTTGTCGGCGTTGTAATCGAAGTAGAAGGTTCCCGCCTTCAGCTTCGACAACGCGTCAACGGGGGTCAGCGGCTTGTCGTCGACATAGACGGTGTCCGGGTAGCCGCCACGCATCGCATCGGGGCTGGCCTTGTCCGTTTCACGGCGCTCGCCCTGCTGCGTCTGCCCACCGATGACCCAGCGTCCGGCACTCTCCTGGGTGAAGCCGGTCAGCAGCTTCGACCCGTTCAGTACGGCGCCCTCGGCCCCGATGAAGGTCTGGTTGTCCTTGGGGGTGATCGACTGGAGACGGTACTCGCCCGGCTGCAACCAGAAGGTCGCGCCAGCGGGAGCACCATTGACGATGGACTGGATGTTGGCGCCGGGTGCTATGACGATCGCACCAGCGGGGGCCGTCAGCGTCTTCGGTCCGTACAGGTTGGCCATATGTCAATGCTCTCTTGAGGTGTTATCTGCTGATATGAGTTTTTTGGCGGTTTCGCCCTTTGGCATATGCACCTACTACCAATTCGAGGAATGTTCCTGGCGGGGCATTTTTGTGAGATTCCCGGCATCTTTTTGCGAAGACTCCAGGAAGTCTCTGTTTTTCAAAAAGGAATCTTCCGTTTATCGAAGAGCGGAGAAGACAATGGGAATTTTTGCTTGCGACCGCTTGCAAGCTCGCAAGCGCCGCGCCGCGTTATCCGCTGGATGATGGCGCAAGCCCCTGGGAATATCAAAAACGCGGAAGGATCAGTCGCCGCCGAACTGGCGGTCGACCCACTCGCTCACCGCCACCGGATCGAAACGCAGGTTGAGCGGGATGGCGGCAACGGCGGCGCGGCAATGCTCGATGAAGGCGCGCTCCGCCCGGTTCATCTTGGCGGCGGGGTTCCACAGCAGATGGATGTCCACCGGCGCCACCCCCTCCTCCGGCGGCAGGGGCCAGAGCAGGCCGTCGCGCACGTCGCGCTCCGCCACATGGCGGGGCAGCGGCCCGATGCCCAGCCCGACGGAGATCATGCGCCGCACCTCGTCCAGATTGACCGAGGCGCCGACGATCCGGCTCTCGATCCCCTCCTGCGCGCGGAAGACGGCCAGCGGCGACAGCACCCCGCCGATCTGGTCAGAGGTGAAGGAGACAAACCCCTCGCTGCGCAGATCGCCCAGCGTCAGACCGGTGCGGCCGAACAGATGGTGCCGCGGCCCGCAATAGAGGCGGTAGATCTGGCGGGCGAACAGCGCGTGCTCGACCAGCGGGGGCGGCTCCCGCATCAGGCAGAGGCCGAGCGAGCCGGTCTTTTGCTGGATCGCCATGTGGACGTCGGCGCTCGCCATCACGTCCAGCCGGAAGGTCACCTGCGGGTGGGTGGCGTGGAAGCGCTCCAGCAGGGCGTCGAAGAGCAGCGACTGGATTCGGCTGGCTAGCAGGATTCGGATGTGGCCGGAAATCTCCTCGCGGATGTCGCGCATCAGGACGGCGAAGCGCGAGATGTTGCCGTAGATCTCCAGCACCTCGGCGTAGATGATCTCGCCGGCCTCGGTCACCCGAAAGCGCCCCTGCCCGCGCTCGATCAGGGAGCGGCCCATCTGGTCCTCCAGCCGCTTCAGGGCCTGGGACACCGCCGGCTGGGTCAGTCCCAGGCGCTGCGCCGCGCGGGTCAGCCCCTGCTCCTGCACGATCACCATGAAGGTGCGCAGCAGGTTCCAGTCCAACTGGTGGCCCAGCCGTTCCAGGTCGCGCGCCGTCATCGGGGGAAAACCCATCGCCATAAATCCTGCTTATGTCGGCAATGAGGATTATCGATTTGGCGGAGGATGAGAAGCTGAATTGTAATACGCCTGTCGTCAGCGGTCGATCCCCGGCTTCGCCCAACCGGGCAAAACCAGGGTCATAGTCCGAAAGTCGAAATCATCCCGGTTTCTTCCCGGTGATTTGCCGACCCACACGGACGACTGCGCGGCGGAGTGGTAAGAACGGAGTCGTCATGCCCGCATCCCACGAAGGTGGGCGGAGCATTGCAGCCGTGGACCGGGATGCGATCCTGGGCGCGGTGGCGAAGCTGCGCGAGGACGGAGTGAGCCTGCTGTCCGATCTGGTCCGGAGCCCCAGCCTGCTGGGGCAGGAGGGCCCGGCGCAGGATCTGATGGAACGGGTCTTCCGGGACATGGGCCTGGAGGTGGACCGCTTCGCCATCGACGAGGAGGCGCTGAAGGCCCAGCCCGGCTGGTCCCCCTCGCTGATCTCCTACGAAGGCCGCGAGAACGTCGTCGGCGTCCACAAGCCCCGGCGGGCGACCGGCAAGTCGCTGATCCTGAACGGCCACATCGACGTGGTGCCGACCGGACCGGAGGAGCTGTGGTCCGCCCCGCCCTTCGAGCCGGTGGTCCGCGACGGCCGCCTCTACGGGCGCGGCGCCGGCGACATGAAGGCGGGCATCGCCGCCTACGTGATGGCCTTCAAGGCGCTGCAGAGCCTGGGCGTCCAGCCCGCCGCCCCGGTCTATCTGCAGTCGGTGGTCGAGGAGGAATGCACCGGCAACGGCGCGCTCGCCTGCGTCGTCCGCGGCTACAAGGCCGACGCCGCGGTGATCCCGGAACCCTTCAACCACACGCTCCAGATCGCCCAGATCGGCGTGATCCGCTGCGAGCTGGAGGTGACCGGCCGCCCCGCCCATGTGCTGGACACCGGCGCCGGGCTGAACGCCATCGAGGCGGCCTTCCGCGTGCTGAAGCATCTGAAGGCGCTGGAGTCGGCCTGGAACCACCCGGACGGGCGGCATCCCGCCTACGCGCACCATCACCACCCCTACACCCTGAACGTCGGGCACGTCGAGGGCGGCGAGTGGGCGTCTTCCGTCCCCACCCGCTGCCGGATGGAGCTGCGCTTCGGCTTCCCGCCCGGCCGCGCCGCCGCCGAGGTCAGCGCCGAGATCGAGCGCGCGGTGGCCGAGGCCTGCCGCGGCGACTCCGACCTCAAAGGGATCGACGCGCGCGTCATCTTCCGCGGCTTCCAGGCCGAGGGCTGCACGCTGGACCCCGATCACCCGATGCTGGAGGCGCTGGACGCCGCCCACCGGTCGATCTTCGGGACCCCGGCGCCGAAGCTGGCCCAGACCTGCACCACCGACGTCCGCAACTTCCTGCTCTATGGCGACACGCCGGCCACCTGCTACGGCCCGGAGGCGGAGCGCATCCACGGCATCGACGAGTCCGTCTCGCTCGACAGCGTGGCGAAGGTGACCGCCGTGCTCGCCCTGTTCATGGCCGACTGGTGCGGCCTCGAATCCATCGATCCATAACGGTCGCGTGCCGAGAATCAACAATAAGGGGGCTTCAGACATGAGCAATCGTTTGCGTCATTTTCGCCAAACCCTGACCGCCGCGGCGCTGGCCGCCGCCTTGGCGGCGCCGCTGGCGCTGACCGTGCCCGGCGTCGCCGCGGCGCAGGAGCGCGGCGGCACGATGAACATCATCGTCCAGCCGGAACCGCCGATCCTGGTGCTGGGCCTCAACCAGCAGGGTCCGACGCAGACGGTCGCCGGCAAGATCTACCAGGGCCTGCTGACCTTCAGCTTCGACCTGAAGCCGCAGCCGGAACTGGCGGAAAGCTGGGAAGTCTCGCCCGACGGCAAGGTCTACACCTTCAAGCTGGTGAAGAACGCCAAGTGGCACGACGGCAAGCCCTTCACCGCCCACGACGTGGTCTTCTCCACCTCCAAGTTCCTGATGGAGACCCACCCGCGCGCCCGCGCCACCTTCTCCAAGTGCGAGAAGATCGAGGCGCTGGACGATTACACCGTCCAGTTCACGCTGAAGGAGCCGTTCGGCCCGTTCCTTCAGGGCTTCGAGGTGTCGTCGGCCCCGATGATGCCGAAGCACATCTATGAAGGCACCGACTTCAAGGCCAACCCGGCCAACGCCGCCCCGATCGGCACCGGCCCCTTCAAGTTCAAGGAATGGGTCAAGGGCTCCTACATCCATCTCGTCCGCAACGACGAGTATTGGAAGGCCGGCAAGCCCTATCTGGACGACATCTATTTCCGCGTGATCCCCGACGCCGCCTCGCGCGCCGTCGCGCTGGAGCAGGGCACCGTCCAGCAGACCCAGTTCAACGACATCGAGAGCTTCGACGTCCCGCGCCTGAAGGGCCTGCCCAACGTCGAGATGACGACCAAGGGCTACGAGTTCTTCGCGCCGCTGTCCTGGATCGAGATCAACACGCGCAACAAGCCGCTGGACGACAAGCGCTTCCGGCAGGCGATGATGCACGCCATCGACCGCAAGTTCATCCGCGACAAGATCTGGTTCGGCCTCGGCCGCCCGGCCACCGGCCCGGTGAACTCGGTCACCCGCTTCCACGAGGCCAACGTCAAGAAGTACGACTTCGACCCGAAGAAGGCCGAGGCGCTGCTTGAGGAGGCCGGCTACAAGAAGGGCGCCGACGGCACGCGCGCCAAGGTCCGCCTGCTCGTCATGCCCTACGGCGAGACCTGGACCCGCCTCGGCGAGTATGTGAAGCAGGCGATGAAGCGCGTCGGCGTCGACGTGACGCTGGAGACCACCGACGTCGCCGGCTGGAACGACCGCGTGTCCAACTGGAACTACGATCTGACCTTCAACTTCGTCTACCAGTACGGCGACCCGGCGCTCGGCGTGTCGCGCACCTACATCTCGGACAACATCCGCAAGGGCGTGATGTTCTCCAACACCATGGGCTACTCCAACCCCGAGGTGGACAAGCTGTTCGCCCAGGCCGCCCAGACCAACAAGGACGAGGAGCGCCAGCAGCTCTACTCCGCCGTCCAGAAGATCCTGGTCGAGGACGTGCCGGTGGCCTGGCTGCTGGAGATGGAGTTCCCGACCTTTGTGGACAAGCGCTTCAAGAACGCCGTCACGACCGCCATCGGCGTGAACGAGAGCTACGACAGCGTCTACATGGTCAAGAAGTAACGTCCCTCAGTCCCCTCTCCCCTCTGGGGAGAGGGTTAGGGTGAGGGGGTCGTGGGGACACAGGAGAGTTCGGCAATTGCCGAACCCCCTCACCCCGACCCTCTCCCCGGAGGGGAGAGGGAGATTTAGAGTATGCCCCGCATCGCCCTATTCATCTCACAGAGGCTGGTGAAGGCGGTCTTCGTCATTCTGGCGATCGCCGTGTTCAACTTCTTCCTGGTCCACGCAGCGCCCGGCGATCCCGCCGCGGTGATGGCGGGCGAGGCCGGGGCCGCCGATGCCAAGTTCGTCGAACAGCTCCGCCAGCAGTTCGGCCTCGACCGCCCCCTGTACGAGCAGCTCGGCACCTACATGTCCAAGGTGGTGCAGGCCGACCTCGGCTATTCCTACCGCCAGCAGCGCCCCGTCTTCGACCTGCTGATGGACCGCCTGCCCGTCACCCTGTCGCTGACGCTGACCGCCTTCGTGCTGGCCCTGCTGGGCGGCGTAGCGCTCGGCACGCTGGCGGCGATGCGCGCCGGCACCTGGTCGGACACCGCCATCACCGTGGTCGGGCTGACCGCCTACGCGACGCCGATCTTCTGGATCGGCCTGATGCTGATCCTCCTCTTCTCGGTCAATCTCGGCTGGCTGCCCGCCTTCGGCACGGAGAGCATCGGCGCCGGCTACACCGGCTGGGACGCCTTCGTCGACCGGGCGAAACACCTCGTGCTGCCGGTGACCACGCTCGGCCTCTTCTACATGGCCGTCTACACCCGGCTGACCCGCGCCTCGATCCTGGAGGTGCGCGACATGGACTTCGTCAAGACGGCGCGGGCCAAGGGCCTGCCGGAATGGCGCATCGTGTCGGTGCACATCCTGCGCAACGCCATCCTGCCCGTCATCACGGTGGCGGGGTTCCAGGCGGGCCACCTGATCGGCGGCTCCATCCTGATCGAGACCGTCTTCGCGCTCCCCGGCATCGGGCGCCTCGCCTTCGAGGCCGTGTTGCAGCGCGACTATCAGGTCCTGCTCGGCATCTTCCTTCTGACCTCGGTGGTGGTGGTGGTGTTCAACCTGCTGACCGACCTGATCTATTCCCTCGTCGATCCGCGCATCGAGGTGGCGCCATGACCGCCGCGGCCATCACCCCCGCCCGCAAGGGGTCCGGCTTCTGGAGCGCCTTCGCCCGCAACAAGGGCGCGGTGATCGGGCTGGCCTTCCTGACCCTGATCGTCCTCATGGCGGCCTTCGCCGACGTGCTGTACCCGGACAGCCCGTGGGACATGACGGCGATGCCCTTCCAGCCGCCGCTGTCGGAGGACGCGCTGCTCGGCTCCGACACGCTGGGCCGCGACATCGCGGCGGGCATCGCCCACGGGGCGCGGGTGTCGCTGCTGATCGGGCTGACCTCGACCGCCGTCGCCGTGCTGATCGGTGTGTTCCTGGGGGCCGTTTCCGGCTTCTACGGCGGACGCGTGGACGATCTGGTGATGCGCTTCACCGAGCTGTTCCAGACCATCCCGAACTTCGTGCTGGCCGTCGTGCTGGTGGCGATCTTCACGCCGTCGCTGACCTCCATCGTGCTGGCCATCGCCATCGTGTCCTGGCCGCCGCTGGCCCGGCTGGCGCGCGGCGAGTTCATGAGCCTGCGCTCGCGCGAGTTCGTGCACGCCGCGGTGACCACCGGC
This sequence comes from Azospirillum argentinense, assembly GCF_000632475.1. Classification (NCBI taxonomy): domain Bacteria; kingdom Pseudomonadati; phylum Pseudomonadota; class Alphaproteobacteria; order Rhodospirillales; family Azospirillaceae; genus Azospirillum; species Azospirillum argentinense. The sequence continues at coordinate 144,043 of NZ_CP007795.1, read as the reverse complement.
CAGTCGAACATGACGATCATCTGGCGCCAGATCCTGCCCAACAGCCTGTCCCCGATCATCGTGTCGGCGTCGCTGATGGTGGCGACGGCGATCCTGCTGGAAAGCTCCCTCTCCTTCCTCGGGCTTGGCGATCCGAACCTGATGAGCTGGGGCTACATGGTGGGTGCGGCCCGTACCGTGATCCGTCAGGCCTGGTGGATGAGCTTCTTCCCCGGCATCGCGATCCTTCTGACCGTGCTTGCCCTCAACCTGGTGGGTGAGGGGCTTAACGACGCGCTGAATCCCAAGCTGGCGCGAAAGGGCCGTTCCTGATGACCGAGACGCCTCTCCTCGACGTCCGCAACCTGACCATCGACCTGCCGCGCGGCGCCGACCGACCGCACGCGGTCCAGGACCTGACCTTCACGCTGGAGCCCGGGGAAATCCTCTGCGTGGTCGGCGAGTCCGGGTCGGGCAAGTCGATGACCGCGCACGCCGTGCTGGGCCTGCTGCCCAAGGCGGTAAAAGTCTCCTCCGGCGAGATCCGTCACCAGGGCACCAACGTGTTCAGCTTGCCGGAGCGCGACCAGCGGAGCTTGCGCGGCGGCCGCATCGCCATGATCTTCCAAGAGCCGATGACGGCGCTGAACCCGCTGATGCGGGTCGGCGACCAGATCGACGAGGTCCTGCGCTACCACACCACGCTCGACCGCGCCGCCCGCCGGGCGCGCGTGGTGGAGCTTCTCGCCTCGGTCGGCCTGCCGGAGCCGGACCATCTGCGCCGCAGCTACCCGTTCCGCCTGTCGGGCGGCCAGCGCCAGCGCGTGATGATCGCCATGGCGCTGGCGGTGGAGCCGGACATCCTGATCGCCGACGAGCCGACGACCGCGCTCGACGTCACCACCCAGAAGCAGATCCTGGAGCTGATCCAGGACATCCAGGCCAAGCGCCGCATGGGCGTGATGTTCATCACCCACGACTTCGGCGTGGTGGCGGAGATCGCCCACCGCGTGGCGGTGATGCAGCGCGGCCAGATCGTCGAGATCGGCACCGCCGAGGAGGTGCTGAACCACCCGCGGCACCCCTACACCCGCCAGCTCATCGCCGCCGTTCCGCACCTGATCGAGCACCGCGAGGATTTCACCCGCGCGCGCCAGCCGGTGCTGACGGCGGAGAAGGTGTGCAAGACCTTCCACCTCGGTGGCGGCTTCTTCACGCCGGGGCGCAAGGTGGTGGCGGGCGACGACCTGTCGCTGACCATCCACCAGGGCGAGACGGTCGGGCTGGTCGGCGAATCCGGCTCCGGCAAGTCGACGCTGGGCCGCTCCATCGTCGGCCTCATCAAGCCGGATTCGGGCAGGATCCTGTTCGAAGGGGTCGACCTGCTGTCGCTGTCGCGCCCGGCCTTCCGGCCTTACCGGCGGCATGTGCAGATGGTCTTCCAGGACCCCTACGCCTCGCTGAACCCGCGCCACACTGTGGGCGACATCATCACCCAGGGGCCGGTGGCCTTCGGCGAGGACCGCCACAAGGCGCTTGAGAAGGCGAAGGCGCTGCTCAAACTCGTCGGGCTCGACGCCTCGGCGGCGGAACGCTTCCCGCATGAGTTCTCCGGCGGGCAGCGCCAGCGCATCTCCATCGCCCGCGCCCTGGCGCTGGAGCCGAAGCTGCTGATCGCCGACGAGCCGGTGTCGGCGCTCGACGTGTCGGTGCAGGCGCAGGTGCTCGACCTGCTGGAGGATCTGCGGCACCGGCTGAACCTGTCGATGCTGTTCATCACCCACGACCTGCGCATCGCCGCCCAGATCTGCGACACCATCGCGGTCATGCAGAAAGGCCGCATCGTCGAGATCGGCCCGGCGAAGGAGGTGTTCGGCAACCCGCAGCACAGCTACACCCGCACTCTGCTGGACGCCATCCCCGGCAAGGGCTGGACCATCCCGGAGGACGTGGTTCCGGTGACGCGGCGGTCGGCCGCCCTGCGCACCAGCGCCTGACGGGGCGGGCATGAAGGTCGCCGTCATCGGGGCCGGGGCGGTCGGCGGCTTGATCGCCGCGCGGCTGACCGCCGCCGGGCTGCCGGCCGCGCTGGTCGCCCGGCGGCGGACGCTCGACACGCTACGGCGCGACGGGCTGACGGTCGAAGGCCCCTCGGGACGTCCGGTGACGGTGCGGCCCCTGGTGACCGACGACACGCTGGCCCTCGGCCCGCAGGACGTGGTCGTGCTGGCGGTGCCCTCCCCCCTGCTGACCGAGGTTTTGGACCTGCTGCTTCCCCTGCTGGGGCCGAAGACGCGATTGGTGCCGGTGGTCGGCGGCATTCCCTGGTGGTATCCGGCGGATGAGGCCATCGGCGGCCCGTTGGCTGTGGTCGATCCAATGGGGCTGCTGTCGGACGCCATTCCGGCGGACCGCATCGTCGGTGCCGTCGCCCGCGTGGCGGTGGAGCGGCGGACCCCCGGCTATCTGCGGCATCTCGGCGGGCTGCGGCTCGCCCTCGGACCGGCAACGGGGAACGAAGGAGTCCGTGATCTGGCGGCTCTGTTCGGGGCGGGCGGCTTCAACGCGCTGGCCGTGCCGGACATCCGGGCGGAGGTGTGGACGGCGCTGCTGGCGCCCTTCGCCTTCGGCCTGCTCGGCCTCGCCACTGGGAAGACGGCGCAGGAGATCGCCCACGACGACGCCCTTCAGCCCGGCTTCGCGGCGGTGGTGGAGGAAGTGCTGGCCTTGTCGGCGGCGCTCGGCCACCCGGCGACGGCGAAGGTCGAGGATGTGTGGACCATGGCCCAGCATCCGGGCCGCATCCGTCCGGCGCTGCGCGCCGACGTGGCGGCGGGCCGGCGGGCGGAGATCGAAGCGGTGCTGGACGCACCGCTGGAATTGGCAAACAGGGCGGGGTTGAGCCTGCCCACGGTGACCGGGCTGCTGACCGCGGTTCGCGCTGAGACTCAACAATAATTCGGAATTGGGATCGGGATAGGGACCATGTCTGACCTGCGCATCGACGGCGACCGCCTGTGGCGGACCCTGATGGACTTGGCGAAGATCGGCGCGACGCCGAAGGGCGGTCTGTGCCGTCTGGCGCTGACCGACCTCGACAAGGAAGGGCGCGACCTCTTCGTGCGCTGGTGCGAGGAGGCCGGCTGCACCGTGACGGTGGACGAGGTGGGCAACATCTTCGCCCGCCGTCCGGGCCGCAACCCCGACCGTCCCGCCGTCTGCATGGGCAGTCATCTGGACACCCAGCCGACCGGCGGCCGCTTCGACGGCATCTACGGCGTGCTGGCCGGGCTGGAGGTCATCCGCAGCTTCAACGACCAGGGCATCGAAACGGACGCCCCCATCGACCTGATCGTCTGGACCAACGAGGAGGGCGCGCGCTTCTCCCCGCCGATGCTGGGGTCGGGCGTGGCGATGGGCGTCTTCACGCTCGACCATGTGCTGGACATCCGCGACACCGACGGCGTCCGCCTGGGCGACGAGTTGGCGCGCATCGGCTACAAGGGCGAGGTCCCGGTCACCGGCCACGCCATGGGCGCCTATTTCGAGGCGCACATCGAGCAGGGCCCGGTGCTGGAGGCCGAGGACGTCGAGATCGGGGTAGTGACCGGCGCGCAGGGCCAGCGCTGGTACGAGGCGACGGTGACGGGCCGCGAATCCCACGCCGGGCCGACGCCGATGCGCCTGCGCCGCGACGCGCTGGCCGGCGCCGCCGTGATGATGGAGGCGGTGGAGGCCATCGCGCTGGAGGTTGGCGGCGACGCCTGCTCGACCATCGGGCGCGTCCAGGTCCACCCGGACTCCCGCAACGTCATTCCCGGCCGCGTCTGGTTCACCATCGACCTGCGCAACCCGGACCCCGACGCGCTGGCCCGTATGGACGCCATGCTGCGCGAGCGGCTGGCCGCCATCGCAGACAAGCGCGGCCTGACTCTGGAACTGACCGACTTCTGGGCCTTCCCGACCACGCCCTTCGCGCCGGAGCTGGTCGGCCACGTCCGCCGCTCGGTGGAGCGGCGCGGCCTCAGCCACCGCGACATCGTGTCCGGGGCCGGCCATGACGCGGTCTATGTCGCGCGCAAGGTGCCGACGGCGATGATCTTCATCCCCTGCGAGAATGGCCTCAGCCACAATGAGGCGGAGAACATCAAGCCCGAACACGCCGCGTCCGGCTGCGCGGTGCTGGCCGACGCGGTTCTGGCGACAGCTGGGTAACATCTGTCTTTTCCCCCTCTCCCCTCTGGGGAGAGGGCCGGGGTGAGGGAGTTGCGCTTTTGCCGAACGGTCCGACACGCACATCCCCCTCACCCTAACCCTCTCCCCAGAGGGGAGAGGGGATCAATTCACTCCGGGAGCCTGTCCATGCGCTACGTCTTTGCCGAGGCCCAGTTGCGCCATCGTCCGCCGACCTTCCTGGTGCGCGGCCAGCCGAAGCCCTCGCCGGAGAAGGCGGAACGGGCGGAGGCGCTCGTCGGCTCCCTACGCGCGCGCGGCGCGACGGTGGAGGAGCCGCCGTCCTACGGCGCCGGCCCGCGCGCGGCGGTCCATTCCGCCGATTACCTGCGCTTCCTGGAAACCGCCCACGCCCGCTGGTCGGCCCTCCCCGACGCGTCGGAGGTCATCGTTCCCAACGTCCACCGCAACACCGACATGGCCGAGTATCCCACGGGCATCGTCGGTCAGGCGGGCTGGCACATGGCGGACACCGCCTGCCCGATCGGCGCCGGCACTTGGGAAGCGGTCTGCGGCGGCGCCGACACGGCGGTCCACGCGGCGCTGATGGTGGCGAGCGGTCGGGAGCGCGCGGCCTACGCCCTGTGCCGTCCACCGGGGCACCATGCCTCGCGCGACATGGCCGGGGGCTTCTGCTACATCAACAACGCCGCCGTCGCCGCCCAGGCGATGCTGCCGGTGCTGGCCCAGCAGGGCCGCGCGCCGCGCGTCGCCGTCTTCGACGTGGACGTCCATCACGGCAACGGCACGCAGGCCATCTTCTACGAGCGCGACGACGTGCTGGTCGTGTCGATCCACGGCGATCCCAACAACTTCTACCCCTGGTTCGCCGGCTACGCGCACGAGCGCGGCAAGGGCCGCGGGCTGGGCAGCAACCTGAACATCCCCCTGCCCATGGGCACCGAAGAGTCCACCTTCCTCGACGCGGTGGACGGAGCGCTGACCCACATCGCCGCCTTCGGGCCGGAGGCGCTGGTGCTGTCGCTGGGCTTCGACACCTACGTCGGCGACCCGCTGGCCTTCTTCAAAGTGACGACGCCGGGCTTCGCCACGCTGGGCCGCAAGATCGCCGGCGCCGGCCTGCCGACCGTGGTTGTGCAGGAAGGCGGTTACGATTGCGACGCGCTGGCGGTGAATCTCGCCAGCTTCCTGGACGGTTTCGAAGGCGGGCTCACGGAGGCGGCACGATGATCGGCGCGGAAATCCCGGGCGCGGAAATTCTGGTCCGGACGCTGGTGGCGAACGGCGTCGACACCTGCTTCGCCAACCCCGGCACGTCGGAGCTGCACGCGCTCGCCGCCTTCGACTCGATGCCCGGCGCGCGCTGCGTCCCGACGCTGTTCGAAGGGGTGGCGACGGGGGCGGCGGACGGCTACGCCCGCATGACCGACCGTCCGGCGGCGACGCTGCTGCATCTCGGGCCGGGGCTGGCGAACGGTCTCGCCAACCTGCACAACGCCCGGCGCGCCTGCGTGCCGATGGTCAACATCGTCGGCGACCACGCGACGTGGCACCGCGGCGTCGACGCGCCGCTGACCTCCGACGTGGAGGGCTTGGCGACGCCCATGTCGGCCTGGGTGCGCACGGTGCCGGACGCGGCCTCGGTCGCCGCGGACACGGCGGAGGCCATCCGCGCCGCGCTGACCCCGCCGGGTGGCGTATCGACGCTGATCCTGCCGTCGGACTCCTCCTGGGACGACACGGCGCCGGCGGACCCGATCATCGTGGCGCCGCCCGCCCCCGCCGCCCCGGATGCCGACGCCCTGCGCGCCGCCGCCAACGCCCTGCGGAGCGGCGAGCGGGTGGTCATCCTGCTGAACGGCCGCGCCACGCGGGCGGAGGGGCTCGCCCTGGCTGGGCAGATCGCCACCGCGACCGGCGCCAAACTCTACGCCCACACCGGCGCCACCCGCATCGAGCGGGGGGCAGGCCGCGTGACGGTGGAGCGCTTCCCCTACCCCATCGACCTCGGCATCGCCGCGCTGGCCGGGGCGAAGCACGTCGTCCTGATCGGCTCGGGCGAGCCGGTCGGCTTCTTCGGCTACCCGGACAAGCCCAGCCGTCTGGCGCCGGAGGATTGCCGCATCCACACCGTCGCCCCGCCGGGCGCCGACGCCCTGGCCGCCCTGCGCTGGCTGGTCGAGGCGGTGGGCGCCGCCGGGACGCCCGTTCCGGTACAGCCCCTCGCCCTGCCCGAACCGGCGACCGACGATCTCACCGCCGACAGCGTCGGGCAGTCCCTGGCGGCCCTGCTGCCGGAGGGCGCCATCGTGGTGGACGAGGGCATTTCCTCCAGCCCGATGGTCTACACGGCCTGCGCCGGGGCGCGCCCGCACGACTGGCTGACCATCACCGGCGGGGCCATCGGCATCGGCATGCCGCTGGCGCTCGGTGCGGCCATCGCCTGCCCCGAGCGCAAGGTGGTGACGGTCCAGGCGGACGGCAGCGGCATGTACACGCTCCAGGCCCTGTGGAGCCAGGCGCGCGAGCGGGCCGACGTGGTGACCATCATCTTCGCCAACCGCCGCTACGGCATCCTGCAATGGGAGCTCGGCAACCTCGGTTTCCGCGACATGGGGCCGAACGCCCGCAACTGCACGGAGCTGGGCCGCCCGGACCTCGACTGGGTGGCGCTCGCCCGCGGCATGGGGGTGGAGGGTGGACAGGCCGCCGACGCGGAGAGCTTCAACCGCCTGCTGACGACCGCCTTCGCCCGCAAAGGCCCTTTCCTGATCGAAGCGGTGATCTGACGAACAACAACACTTCCCTCGCCCCCTCAAGGGGCGAGGGAGATAAGGGAGGACAGCATGACGACGCCCAAGAAGAGCGCGCGCAAAGTCATTATCACCTGCGCGGTGACCGGCTCCATCCACACGCCCAGCATGTCGCCGCACCTGCCGGTGACGCCGGACCAGATCGCGGCGGAGGCCATCGCCGCGGTGGAGGCCGGCGCGGCCATCGTCCACCTGCACGCTCGCGACCCGGACACCGGCCGCCCGACCCAGGACCCGGAGCTGTTCCAGCGCTTCCTGCCGCGCATCAAGCAGGCGACGAAGGCCGTGGTGAACATCACCACCGGCGGCAGCGCCGCCATGACGGTGGAGGACCGGCTGCGCCCCGCCGCGCAATTCCAGCCGGAGGTCGCGTCGCTCAACATGGGCTCGATGAATTTCGGCCTTTTCCCCATGCTGAACCGCTTCAGCGTGTTCCAGCACGACTGGGAGCGCACCTATCTGGAGAACAGCCGGGACCTCGTCTTCAAGAACACCTTCAAGGACATCGAGCACATCCTGAAGACCTGCTCCGGCAACGGGACGCGCTTCGAGTTCGAGTGCTACGACATCTCCCACCTCTACACGCTGGCCCATTTCCTGGACCGCAAGCTGGTGACGCCGCCGCTGTTCGTGCAGTCGGTGTTCGGCATCCTGGGCGGCATCGGCCCGCATCCGGAAGACGTGATGCACATGAAGCGCACCGCCGACCGGCTGTTCGGCGACCAGTATGTGTGGTCGGTGCTGGGCGCCGGGCGCAACCAGATGCCCATCGCCACGCAGTCGCTGGCCCTGGGCGGCAACGTGCGCGTCGGGCTGGAGGACAATCTGTGGGCCGGTCCGGGCCGGCTCGCCACCTCCAACGCCGAGCAGGTCGCCATGGTCCGCAAGCTGATCGAGGGGCTGGCCCTTGAGGTCGCCACGCCGGACGAGGCCCGCGCCATGCTGTCGCTGAAGGGTGGCGACGCGGTGACGTTCTGACCGGGGTTTTCACATCCGCCCCGTTTAACCCTCTCCCCTCCGGGGAGAGGGTGGCCCGCAGGGCCGGTGAGGGGGTTGCGCTTTTGCCGGACGTTCCGCCACGCGCATCCCCCTCACCCTAACCCTCTCCCCAGAGGGGAGAGGGAATTTCAATCGTGAAAGTCGTGCATCCACCCCACACCCGGAATCCCATGCCATGATAAGCCGCGCTCGGGCGCTGGATCTGTCGCTGGTGGGTCTCATCAGCGTCTGCTGGGGCCTGAACTGGCCCGCCGTCAAGATCATCCTCACCCAGATCCAGCCCTGGACGCTACGCAGCCTGGGCTTCGCCGTGGGAGCGGCGGTGCTGTTCGCCTACGCGCGGTCGCGCGGGGAATCGCTGGCCGTGCCGCGCGGGCAGCGCTGGCCGCTGGCCGCCGTCGCCCTGCTGAACATGGCGGGCTTCAACATCTGCTCCGCCTTCGGGCAGATGAACATGGCGACCTCGGGCGCCGCCATCATCGCCTACACCATGCCGGCGTGGGCGACGCTGCTGGCCATTCCGATCCTGGGCGAACGTCCGGGGCCGCGCCAGTGGATGGGGCTGGCCTGCGGGCTGACGGGCTTGGCCGTTCTGCTCGGCCCCGACCTGCTGCGGCTGGGCGCCCTGCCGCTCGGCCCCGCCTTCATGCTGACCGGCGCGCTGAGCTGGGCGCTGGGAAACGTCCTCATCAAGCGGACGGCCTGGACCATGGGGCCGAACGCCATCACCGGCTGGCAGTTCGCCATCTCCCTGCCGGTGGTGCTGCCCTTCGCGCTGGCGCTCGACCCCGCCCCGACGCTGGCGCTGGAGCCCCGCGTGCTGGTGGCGCTGGTCTTCCACATCCTGGTGGCGATGGTCGGCGGCTATCTGCTGTGGTTCGCCATCGTGCGGCGGCTGAGCGTCGCGCAGGCCTCGGTCAGCTCGCTGATCGTGCCGGTGATCGGCGTGACCGGCGCCATCGTCGTGCTGGGCGAGACGCCGCCGCTGCGCACCTACGCCGCGCTGGCGCTGATCCTCTGCGCCGTCCTGCTGGTCGTCATGGTGCGCGACAAGCGGCCCGTGCCCACCCCGGCGCCGGTCACGGCGGAGCCGCGGGGGGCAGGTTCTCCCTGAAAATGACCTCGATGCGCGGCGGCTCCACGCCGTGCATCGCCTCCCGGCCGGCGCGCAGGTTGGCGAAGACGGCGGCGCAGCTCATCAGGGCGCTGCGCGGGTCCTGGGTGATCACCGCCTCCATCGTGCCGTCGATCAGCAGCGCGCGCGTCTCCGGCGTGAAGCCGTGGCCGATGAAGACCACCTCGCGCTCCCGCCGCGCCTCCTTCAGCGCGCGGGCCACGCCCTCCGCCCCGCCGCCGATGGTGTAGATGCCGGCGAGGTCGGGGTGGTGGCTGAGCAGGGTACGCGTCTGCCGGTAGCTCTTGGCCTCGTCGTCGTGGGCCTCGCGCAGCCCCACCACCTCGATGGCCGGGGCCATCTCCTTTAGGACGTTCAAGAATCCCAGCTCACGGTCCTCGTGCGCGCGGTAGCTGAGGCTGCCGGCGATCATCGCGACCTTGCCCACGCGCCCGCCGAGAAAGCGCGCGAACAGGTAGCCCGCCGTCCGCCCCGCCGCCCGGTTGTCGAGCCCGACATAGGCGGCCCGCCGACAATTCTGCACGTCGGAAATCAGCGTCACGGTCGGCACGTTGCGCGCCGCCAGCTCGTTCACCGCCTCGCGCACCGCCGGATGCTCCAGCGCCATGAAAGCCACCCCGTCGACCTTGCGCCAGTGCTGGAGCAGGCTGCGCGCCAGCAGGTCGGGGTTGAAGCTCTTGATGAACTCCACCTGCGCGCGGATGCCCAGCGGGGCCAGCGCCGCCTCCGACTGGCGGATGAGCTGGCCGAGCCGCGTCAGGTAGCGGTTCGTCCCGTCCGGCAGCAGGAAGGCCAGCCGCACCGGCTTCGGCCCGAGCGCCGCGCCGAGGTCCGATTCCGGGATGTAGTCCAGCTCCGCCGCCGCCTTCATCACGCGCTGCACGGTCGCCGGGCGCACGCCGGGGCGGTGGTTCAGCACACGGTCCACGGTGGCCGTCGAGACTCCGGACAGCCGGGCGATGTCGGCGATCCGCGGCAGCCCGCGGGAGTTTTCGGGGGGCGCGGCGACGGCGTCCGCATCATCCTGCATCACGGCTCAAAACCCTCCGATCCCATCAAATCACATCATCATTCGCGTTTGACACAGGCCATTCGCGCACATACCGTCCAACCAACAATCACCGTCGAACATCAAACTACATCAACGTTTCCTGGGAGGAAAGCATGAACCCGCTCTCGCGCCGCACGATGCTCAAGGCGTTGGCCGCCACTCCGGCCGCCGGAATGGTTGCCGGGTTGGCCGCGGGGGCCGGCACCGCCACCCTGATCGGCGCGCCGCGCATCGCCCGCGCCGCCGAGTTCGATTTCAAGTACGGCAACAACCTGCCGCTGACCCATCCGCTGAACGTCCGCTCGCACGAGGCGGCGGAGCGCATCCGCCGCGAGACGAACGGCCGCGTCGACATCCAGATCTTCCCGAACAACCAGCTCGGCGGCGACACCGACATGCTGTCGCAGGTGCGCAGCGGCGGCATCACCTTCTTCACGCCCTCGGCGCTGGTCATCGCCACGCTGGTCCCGGTGGCCGCCATCAACGCCGTCGGCTTCGCCTTCGCCGATTACGGGCAGGTCTGGTCCGCCATGGACGGCAAGCTGGGCGAGCATGTGCGCGGCGCCATCTCCAAGGTCGGCCTGCACGCCTTCGAGAAGATGTGGGACAACGGCTTCCGCCAGATGACCAGCGGGGCCAAGCCGATCCAGACCGCCGCCGACATGGACGGGCTGAAGATCCGCGTCCCGGTCAGCCCGCTCAGCATCGCCATGTTCAAGTCGCTGTCCGCCGCCCCGGCCAGCCTGCAGTTCTCGGAGGTCTACTCCTCGCTCCAGACGCGCATCGTCGACGCGCAGGAGAACCCGCTGCCGATCATCCAGGTCGCCAAGCTGTACGAGGTGCAGAAGTACTGCGCCCTGTCCAACCACATCTGGGACGGCTTCTGGTTCATCGCCAACGGGCGCGCGTGGCGCGGCCTGCCCCCCGACCTGCAGAAGATCGTCTCCACCGCGATCAACGACGCCGGCGTCCAGCAGCGCGAGGACATCAAGGCGCTGAACCAGTCGGTGCAGGCCGACCTCCAGTCCAAGGGCCTGGCCTTCAACCAGCCGTCCCCCGACAGCTTCCGCGCCAAGCTCCGCGACAGCGGCTTCTACGGCGAATGGAAGGGCCGCTTCGGCGATGAGGCCTGGGCGCTGCTGGAAGGCGCCGTCGGCAAGCTCGCCTAACGAACGGCTGTGGACAACACGGGAAGGGAGGGTGCGGCTTTGTCTCACCACGCGACGGCGCTCGACGAGGGCGGCGCCATGCCAGGGGCCGCGTCCGGCGGTTCTTGGACCGATCGGCTCGACCGCGGCCTCGCCGCGACGGTGGAGGGTGTGGCCGCCCTCATCGTTCTGGCCGAGATCGCCATCCTGCTGGCCGGGGTGACGGCGCGCTACGTCTTCCACGCGCCGCTGGTGTGGTCGGACGAGCTGGCCTCCATCCTCTTCCTGTGGCTGTCCATGCTGGGCGCCGTGGTGGCGCTGCGCCGTGGCGAGCACATGCGGATGACCGGTCTGGTCAGCCGCGTCGGCCCGACGCCGCGCGCCCTGCTGGAGACGCTGGCGATCACGGCCCCTATCGCCTTCCTGGCGATGATCCTGCACCCCGCCCTGGACTACGCCATGGAGGAGCAGTTCATCGTCACCCCGGCGCTGGAGATCAGCAACGCTTGGCGCGCGGCGGCCCTGCCGACCGGGCTGGGGCTGATGGCCGTGGTCGCGCTGATCCGGCTGATGCGGATGCGCAACCTCCGGATCACCCTGGCGGCGGTCGCGCTGACCGCGGCGGTGACCCTGGCCTTCTGGCTGGCCGGTCCGGTGCTGAAGCCGTTGGGGCAAGCCAACCTCGTCATCTTCTTCGTCGGCGTGGTCGCCGCCTGCGTGTTCGGCGGCGTTCCCATCGCCTTCTCCTTCGCGCTGGCCACCTTCGGCTATCTGGCGCTGACCACCTCGACCCCGCTGCTCGTCATGGTCGGGCGGCTGGACGAGGGCATGTCGCACCTGATCCTGCTGGCCGTGCCGCTGTTTGTCTTCCTCGGCCTGCTGATCGAGATGACCGGCATGGCCCGGGCCATGATCCAGTTCCTCGCCAGCCTGCTCGGCCATGTGCGCGGCGGCCTGTCCTACGTGCTGATCGGGGCGATGTATCTGGTGTCGGGCATCTCCGGGTCGAAGATCGCCGACATGGCGGCCATCGCGCCGGTGCTGTTCCCGGAAATGAAGAAGCGCGGCGCACCTCCGGGCGACCTCGTGGCCCTGCTGTCGGCGACCGGCGCGCAGACCGAGACCATTCCGCCCTCCATCGTCCTCATCACCATCGGTTCGGTCACCGGCGTGTCCATCGCGGCTCTGTTCGCGGGCGGCCTGCTGCCGGCGGTGGTGCTGGGTGCGGCGCTCTGCGCCGTCGTCTGGTGGCGCTACCGCCATGAGGATCTGAGCCACATCCGCCGCCCGCCGGCGTCGGAGATCGCCCGGCTGGCCGTGGCCGCCCTGCCGGCCATCCTGCTGCCCTTCGTCATCCGCGCCGCGGTGGTGGAAGGTGTGGCGACGGCGACCGAGGTGTCGACCATCGGCATCGCCTACTCCACCCTCATGGGGCTGCTGGTCTACCGCCAGTTCGACTGGGCGCGGCTGAAGCCGATGCTGATCGAGACGGCGTCGCTGACCGGGGCGATCATCTTCATCGTCGGCTGCGCCACCGCCATGGCCTGGGGCCTGACCCAGTCCGGCTTCTCCCGCGCGCTGGCCCTGTGGATGGCCGACATCCCCGGCGGCGGCTACGGCTTCCTCGCCATCTCCATCGTCGCCTTCATCATCCTGGGCAGCGTTCTGGAGGGCATTCCCGCCATCGTGCTGTTCGGCCCGCTGCTGTTCCCCATCGCCCGCGACGCCGGGGTGCACGAGGTGCATTACGCGATGGTCGTGATCTTCGCCATGGGCATCGGCCTGTTCGCCCCGCCCTTCGGCGTCGGCTACTACGGCGCCTGCGCCATCAGCAAGGTCAGCCCGGACGAAGGTCTGAAGCACATCTGGGGCTACGTCGCCGCCCTTCTCGTGGGCCTGATCGTGGTCGCCGCCATTCCGTGGATTTCCACCGGCTTCCTTCCCTATTGAAGCCCCGCCGGTCCCCTCATAACGATAAAATCAGGAGTTCCTTCATGAGCCGATTCTTCGGCCAGATCCGGCAGGCTGGCTACGTCGTCGACGACATCGAAGCCGCCATGGATTACTGGAGCAGCACCCTGGGCATCGGCCCGTGGTTCTACAACGAGCGGGTTCCGATCAGGAACTACACCTACCGCGGGGAGCGGTACGAGGTTCACAACTCGGTGGCGCTCGCCAACTCCGGCCCGCTCCAGATGGAGCTGATCCAGACCCGCAACGACGCGCCGTCCATGTACCGCGACTTCCTGAAGGCGGGCCGCACCGGTCTCCAGCACGTCGCCTACTGGACCGAGAATTACGACGCCGACCTGGAGCGGCTGACCGGCCAGGGCTTCAAACCGGTGATGAGCGGCGAGGTCGGCGAGAAGGGCCGCTTCGTCTATTTCGACACTGAGTACCATCCCGGCACGGTGATCGAGCTGTCGGAGGTCGCCGGGCCGAAGGGCAAGATGTTCGACCTGATCCGCAACGCCTCCCTTGACTGGGACGGCCGCGATCCGGTCCGGCCCTTCCCCGACCTCAGCCGGCTGTGAGTCTCGCCATGCACTCCGACCGCTTCGAGGCGACCTACCTGATCGAAACCCCGCTGGACCCCGCCAAGGTGGCGGAGGTCATGGCGGGGGAGCAGTCCTGCGGCACCTTCACCCGCGTCCACGGCGAGACGGACGACCTGCGCGCCCGCGCCCGCGCCGTGGTGGAGCGGGTGGAGGAGTTGGAACCCGTCGCCTCCCCCAGCCTGCCGAACACGTGGCTGGAGCGGCAGAAGCGGCCCGGACCGTGGCGGCGCGCCCGCATCACCATCAGCTTCCCCACCGGCAACGTCGGCGCCAACCTGCCGACGCTGGCCGCGACGGTGGCCGGCAACCTGTTCGACCTCGGCGAGGTTACCGGCCTGCGGCTCGACTCCGTCCGCCTCCCCGCCGCGTACCGCAATCGCTTCGACGCGCCGCGGCACGGCGTGGCCGGCACGCGGCGGCTGACCGGGGTGGAGCGCGGGGCGCTGGTCGGCTCCATCATCAAGCCGAACCTCGGCTTGTCGGCGGAAGAGACCGGCGAACTGGTCGGCACGCTCTGCGCCGCCGGGCTGGACTTCATCAAGGACGACGAGATCTGCGCCGATCCGATCCACGCCCCGCTGGCCCAGCGCGTGCCGGCGGTGATGGACCGGGTGCGCCGCCACCAGGACCGCACCGGCAAGCACGTCATGGTCGCCTTCAACATCAGCGACGAGACGGACGCCATGCGCCGCCATGCCGATCTGGTGGAGCGCGAGGGCGGAAGCTGCGTGATGGTCAGCCTGAACTGGTGCGGCTTCTCCGCCGTGCAGACGCTGCGCCGCCACAGCGGGCTGGTGCTGCACGGGCACCGCAACGGCTTCGGCGCCCTGTCGCGTCACCCCAGCCTGGGCATCGGCTTCGACGCCTACCAGACGCTGTGGCGGCTCGCCGGGGTGGACCACATGCACGTCCACGGCCTTCAGGGCAAGTTCGCCCAGCCCGACGCCGAGGTGATCGACGGCGCCAAGTCCTGCCTCGCCCCGCTGGCCGAGGGCTGCGACGACGCGGTGATGCCGGCCTTCTCCTCCGGCCAGTGGGCGGGGACCGTCCCCGTCACCTGGGATGCGATGGGGACGGACGACCTGCTGTTCATGTCCGGCGGCGGCATCATGGCCCACCCGGACGGCCCCGCCGCCGGCGTGACGAGCATCCGCCAAGCCTGGACCGCGGTGCGCGAGGGCGTCACCCTGCCCGACGCCGCCGCGACCCGGCCGGAGCTGAAGCGCGCCCTGGAGTTCTTCGGAGCGCCCAAATGACCGTGGCGCACCCGCTGCCCCGGCTCGGCCCCCGGCTGGGCTGGTACGGAGACGACTTCACCGGGGCCACCGACACGCTGGCCACGCTGGCGAAGGCCGGGCAGCGGGCGGTGCTGCTTCTGGAAATCCCCGACGCGGAACGGCTGGCCGGGCTCGGCCCGCTGGACGCGCTGGGGATCGCCGGGGCGTCGCGCACCATGGACCCGGAGGCCCTGCGGGCGGAGCTGGAGCCGGTGGGGCGCTTCTTCGCCGGGCTCGGCGTACCGGTGATGCATTACAAATGCTGCTCGACCTTCGACAGCGCGCCGCAGATCGGCAGCATCGGCGCGGCGGTGGCGGCCCTGCGGCCCTTCTTCCCCAACCGCTTCCTGCCGGTGGTCGGCGGCCAGCCAAACATCGGGCGCTATTGCCTGTTCAGCACGCTGTTCGCCGCGGCGGGCACCGGCGGGACGGTCCACCGCATCGACCGCCACCCGACGATGAAGGCCCATCCGGTGACGCCGATGACGGAGGCCGACCTGCGCCTCCACCTCTCCGCGCAGGGGCTGGAGGGGATGGGCGCCCTGCACTACCCGGATTACGGGCTGGACGCCGGAACGCTGGACGAAAAGCTCGACCGGATGGTGGCGGGCGGCGCGCCCGCCGTCCTGCTGGACATCGCCCAGCCGGCCGATCTGGCGCCCGTCGGGCGGCTGATCTGGGAGCGGGCGCGGCGTTCGCCCCTTTTGGCGGTCGGGCCGAGCGGCGTGGTCCAGGCGCTGGCCACCCAATGGCAGCGCGACGAGGCGGTCGGCGACGCGCCCCTTGCCCCGGCCGAGGGGCCGGTTTTCGTGCTGGCCGGCAGCCTGTCGCCGGTCACGCGCAAGCAGATCGCCGCGGCCTCCTCCTTCCACCGGATGCCGGCGGATGCGGGCGCCCTCTGCCACGACGACGCCTACCGCGAGCGGCTGCGGAGCGAGATCGCGAGCCTCCTGGGCCAGGGGCGGAACGTGTTGGTGTGGACCGCCCCGGCGGAGGGCGAGACACCCGACACCGCCCAGTCCGCCGCCATCGCCGACGCCACCGCGGACTTCGTGGCTTCGGTCGCCCGCGCGGTGCCGCTGCGCCGTATGGGCATCGCCGGGGGCGACACCTCCAGCAAGGCGGTGAAGGCGCTGGGCCTGTGGGGCCTGTCCTACCGGACGGCGCTCAGCCCCGGCGTGACGGTCAGCCTGACCCACAGCGCCCACCCGCCCACCGACGGCGTCGAACTGATGCTCAAGGGCGGGCAGATGGGATCGGAGGATCTGTTCGAACGGCTGGTGGGTGGGGGGTGAACGTCCGCCCCCTAGGTAGTCTTACGTACGCAAAGCCCCTTAGGTACAAGACCGAACTGCACAGGGTACCCCGCAGCGCATAACTTCGGCTCATCGAGCGGTTGCCCCACGGGGACGGGCCGCTTCCACGAACGCCGAGGGGCCCGACATGCACGCTCACACCGCCATCGCCGCCCAGCCGACGCGTGTTCCGCACGGCCATCAGGCCGCCGTGATGGCGATGCCGCGTGTCGCCCCCTCCCGTCCCGCCGCTGGCTTCGCCGCCAACGACATCGACCCGCTGGCCGCCATCGCCCAGTTCCGGGTGTTCGACCGCGAGCAGTCCATCTTCGCCGAGGGCGAGGCCGCCGACGCCGTCTTCCGGGTGGTCGACGGCATGATCCGCCTCTACAAGCTGCTGCCGGACGGGCGCCGCCAGATCATCGGTTTCCTCCAGGCCGGCGACATGGTCGGGCTGGCCTTCGCCGACCGCTATCTCTATTCCGCCGAGGCGATCACCGCCTCCACCGTCCAGCGCATCCCGCGCTGCCAGCTCGACGCCCTGCTGGACTCCCAGCCCGCCCTGGCCCGCCGGCTGCTGTCGGTCACCACCTCCGAGCTGGTGGCGGCGCAGGACCAGATGCTGCTGCTGGGCCGCAAGTCGGCGCTGGAGAAACTGGCCAGCTTCCTGCTGGCGCTGAGCCGCCGAGCCGGTGCCGGCCGGGCCATCGCCCTGCCGATGAGCCGTTGCGACATCGCCGACCATCTGGGGCTGACCACGGAGACCGTGTCCCGCGGCTTCACCAAGCTCAAGACCTCGCGCCTGATCCGCATCCTGGATGGCGGCCGGGTCGAGCTGCTGGACGCGGAAGCCCTGGCCGAGCTGGCCGAGTGCGCTTGAACCACGACGCCTGATCCCCCTCCGCAATCAAGGGAAATCCATTCGGCCGGCCGCAACGTACCCCTTACTCCCTTTGCGTTGCATTGTCAGGCCGAACCATGGAGTCCGTTCCCCACATCCTCGTCGCCGAGGATGAGCGCCTCGAAGCCCTGGCCCTTGCCGACACGCTGGAAGGCCAGGGGCTGCGCGTCACGCTGACCCACAACGGGTTGGAAGCCATCACCGCCCTGGAAAGCGGCCCGGCGTCGCTGCTGATGACCGACCTGCGCATGCCGGTGATGGATGGCAACGAACTGATTCGCCGGACGCGGGCGCGGCGGCCCGCCCTGCCGGTGATCGTCATGACCGCCGACAGCGGCGCCCTCTGTCACCCGGAGTCGGACCGCCTGCGCGTCCTGCACAAGCCCTTCAGCTTCCAGGCGGCGATCGGCGCTGTCCGCGCCATGCTCGACCAGGTCGGGACGACCGGGTAGGACCGGGCGTCAGCCCTATTCGCCGACGTCGTCCTTGGGGGCGGCGTTGCGGGGCGGCGGCTCGATCACCGGGCCGACCTTCACGCTGCGGGCGGACAGCGGCACGATGTCGCCGATCGGCATATAGGAGCCATCGGCCAGTTGCTGCGCCGGCTCCCACTGTCCTTCGACCTTGATCCAGCGATAGACGTTGTTGCTGCTCATGTCGTCACCAAGAAATTTGGAAAGACGAAAGGGGCGGCGTTGCCGCCGCCCCTTCATCCGATACAAGGATCGTCCTTGCGGAAGGCTTACTCGGCCTTGCCGTTGACGGCGTCCTTGAGGGCCTTGCCGGCGGAGAACTTCGGCGCCTTGGAGGCGGCGATCTTGATCTCCGCACCGGTCTGCGGGTTGCGGCCCGTGCGCTCGCCGCGCTCGGCGATCTCGAACTGGCCGAAGCCCGGCAGCTTGACCGTCTCCCCCTTGACCAGCGCGTCCTGCAGGCTTTCCAGAACCGCGTCCAGCGCCTTGCCGGCGTCGGCCTTGGTGCCGCCCAGCTTGCCGGCGATCGCGTCGATGAGATCGGCCTTCGTCATTCCCTACTCCCCTTGTTCATGGAGGAACCCCAGCATTCTCCAGGGCTCCAGGCGCTTCTGACCTACTCCGCCCTGCGTCCGCGCGCAAGCCAATCCCGTGGCGATTTTTTCCCCCGGAGCGGATTAAGCCACGGCATGATCCGTATGCCGAGTGTGAAGAACCAATCCGGGACGGTGATGAAAGACGAGTTGGGACAGCATCTGGACGTTCTGAGGCGCTACGCCCTGGTCCTGATGCGCGACCCCGATCAGGCCGAGGACCTCGTCCAGGAGGCGCTCGTCAAGGCCATCGAGGGGGCGTCGTCCTTCACGGACGGGCGCGACCTGCGCAAGTGGCTGCTCGCCATCGTCCACAACACCTTCGTGGACCGCTGGCGGCGCCAGCAGGCCGAACGCCAGGCGACCGGCGAGCTCAGCTCGATGGCGGAGGAAGGCTCCCCGCCCGCGCAGTTGAGCCACGTTCATCTGGGCCAGACCATCGCGGCCCTGATGACCCTGCCGGTCGAACAGCGGGAGGCCCTGGTGCTCGTGGCGCTCGACGGCATGTCCTACCGGGACGCCGCGGAGTGCCTGGGCATCCCCGTGGGCACCCTGATGTCCCGCCTGGGCCGTGCGCGCGACGCGCTGCGGGCCAAGACGGGCGGCGGGCGCCAGCCAGCGTCAGACCAGTCCGACCGCAACCCATCAGACCGGGTCCAGCGCCCCCCGTTGCGCGTGGTGAAATGACGATGAACGAACCGATCAGCGACATCGACCTGAACGCCTATGTGGACGGCGAACTCGACGCGCAGCGCCGCATCGAGGTCGAAGCCTACCTGGAGGCCAATCCGGACGAGGCCGCCCGCGTCATGCACGACATGCGGGTGCGCGACGAAATCCGCCTGTTCATAGCCGGCCCGGCCGTTGAGAAAGCGGAGCCGGAGATGGCCGCGCCCGAACCGGTTGCTTCCCCGGCTCCCGCCGCGGCCCAGCCGGCGGTCGGCGCCGGCGCGCCGCTGCCGCGGCGCAAGCAGTGGGGCGCGCTGTGGCGCCGCCCGGCGGCGGAGCTGATGAACCGGGCGCGGGCGCGGGCCGACCAACGGCTCGGGCCGCGGACGGCGGGCCGTCGCGGCGCTCTGCCTCGTCGGGCTCGGCTGGACGGCGCACAGCGCGGTGTCGTCCCTGTCGGTCAACCCCGTCGCCACGGCGCACGCGGCCACCCACTACATCACCATCGCGGCGCAGACCCACCAGCAGGCGCTGCACAGCGGGATCGACTTCAAGCCCTTCGCCGACGCCGCCCAATCCCTGGTCAACCGGCTCGCCCCCGCCAACCCGGAGGTCGCGGTGCCGATCCCGCAGCTCGATATCGGGCAGGCGCCGGACGGGCTGCGCACGGTGGCCTGGGACGGCGGGGTCGCGGTGCAGGCGGCCTACCGCCACGGCGGGTCGCAGTTGATCACGCTGTTCGCCAGCGAGGTCGACCGCTTCGCCGTCACCGAACCCCAGGCGGAGCGGATCGGCAACGTCTCGGTCGCCTACTGGCAGGTCGGGACGACGGTCTACGCGCTGTGCGGCGAGCAGCCGGAAAAGGAAATCCTGGCCCATGCCCGCGACGCCCGCATGGCCTGGTTCTGAAGCAGACGCACTGAACGACAAGCATCCGAACGATAAGCATCCGAAGGACATGGTGAGACAATGAGCGGACCCTTCTACGGCAACCAATTCGGCAGCGCGGCGCCGGCTTACGGCGCGGCGTTCGACGAGGGCCTGCGCAAGCACATGCTGCGGGTCTACAACTTCATGATGCTCGGCCTTGGCGTGACGGGGCTTGTGGCGCTGTTCGTGGCGAGCACGCCGGCGCTGTACGTTCCGATCTTCACGACCCCGCTGAAGTGGGTGGTGATGCTGGCGCCGCTGGCCTTCATCATGGTGCTGTCCTTCCGCTTCCACGCGATGTCGGCGGCCGCGCTGCAGGGGCTGTTCTGGGCCTTCTGCGCGGTGATGGGCGTGTCGATGGCGTCGATCTTCCTGGTCTTCACCGGGGCCAGCGTGGCGCGGGTGTTCTTCATCACCGCGGCGATGTTCGCGGCGATGAGCCTGTGGGGCTACACCACCAAGGCCGACCTGTCGAAGATGGGCTCGTTCCTGATGATGGGCCTGATCGGCATCGTCATCGCCAGCCTCGTCAACATCTTCGTCGGCTCCAGCGCCCTGCAGTTCGCGATCTCGGTGATCGGCGTGGTCATCTTCACCGGCCTGACCGCCTACGACACCCAGCGCATCAAGGAGGAGTACGCCGAGGGCCACGGCCACGAGGGCAACACCAAGCTCGCCGTCATGGGCGCCCTCTCGCTCTACCTCAACTTCATCAACCTCTTCCAGATGCTCCTCCAGCTCATGGGCAACCGCGAGGAGTAAGGCGGCGCTTCCATCCGGCGCACCGCCTGCCAGAAAGGGCCGACCGCTTCCCGCGGCCGGCCCTTTTCTTTTTTACGGCTTGCCCGTTGCCGGCGCGGCGTCCGGCTTGGGCGGATACTCCACCGACACGATGTGCAGGGAGTTGTTCGGGAAGGAGCAGGCCGCGTCCGGCGCCACCTGGGACGCCGGGTCGAAGGCGTAGGGACGGGGGGAGCGGCCGGCGGACGTTCCCCCCGTCCCGGCCCCGGCCCCGGCCCCGGCCCCGGCCGCCGCCGTCTGCACGCCCGGCCCGGTCACCCGCGACGTCCAGGGCGCACCGGTGAAGACGCCCGGCGTCGATTCCTCCGCCCACAGCCACAGCACGCGGGTGCCCACCGGCTGCGGCTGCGTGAAGGAGTGCAGCACCCGCTCGCAGGTCTCCCGGTCCATGTTGTGGATCGCCCGTTCGACCACCGTGTTCTCCGTCCGGGGCGTCCAACGCGACAGCAGCAGCGAGCCGAGGGCCACGCTGACCGCCACCCCGCCCAGCGAGCAGGCGATCACCAGCCGGAAACTGCCGTCGTCCTTTGCCATTCCTTGCCCCCGCCGTCGATTGTCCATGCCCCCTCCATCGACACGCCTCACGTTTGTGTTCCGCTCCGCAAGGCCGGCCCGGAACGCCGAAAAGGGGACCACGCGCGTGGTCCCCTTCCAGTCGATCCGCTGAAGCGGAGGTTACGGGCTGGCCGCCGCCGTGACCGGACCCCTGCCCTGCTGGGCGGCGAGTTCGGCGTTGCGGGCGTGGTGCTTGCGCAACATGGGCCGCAGGACCGCGAGGGCGCAGAAGGCCGCGATGAGGTCCATGGTGGCGCAGATGTAGAGCACGGTCGCCCAGGTGCCGGTGGCTTCCATCAGCAGGTTGCCCAGCGGGACCAGCAGGGCCGCGACGCCCTTGGCGCAGTACAGCACGCCGTAGATCTTCGCCGCATGCTTGGTGCCGAAGGTGTCCGCCGAGGTGGCGCTGAACAGGCTGTACACTTCGCCCCAGGCCAGGAACACCATGCCCGACAGGATCAGGAACATGATCGGGTCGTGGCCGAAGCGGCTGAGCATCAGGATGCCGATGCCTTCGAAGGTGAAGGCGATGAACATCGTCGCTTCACGGCCGATGTGGTCGGAGATGAAGCCGAACAGCGGACGGGAGATGCCGTTCATCACGCGGTCGAGCATCAGCGCGAAGGGCAGAGCCGCCATGGTGATGCCGAACAGGCTGATCGGGGCTTCCTTCACGCCCAGATCGTGGGCGATCACGCCGAGCTGGGCCACCGCCATCAGACCGCCCGAGACGGTGCAGATGAACATGACCATCATGACCCAGAAGACCGGCGTCTGCAGCGCTTCCTTGAGCGTATAGTCGCGGCGGGACTGCAGGACCTTGGTCGAGGCCTTCACCTGATCCTTCTGCGGGGCGCGCAGGAAGAAGGCGGCGATGAGGATGATCGTGCCCTGCAGCAGGCCGAACCAGAAGAAGGCCGCCTGATAGCCGGACGAATGGATCATGTTGGCGATCGGCAGGATGGTCAGGGCCGAACCGGCGCCGTAGCCGCCCGCGGTCAGGCCGACGGCGAGGCCGCGCTTGTCCGGGAACCACTTGATGGCGCTGTTGACGCAGGTGGCGTAGACGCAGCCGACGCCGATGCCGCCGATGGCCGAACCGACATAGAGCATGCCGAGCGAGCCGGCGTAGCTGTCGATGATCCAGGAGAGGCCGGTCATCACGCCGCCGAAGGCGACGATGACGCGGGGGCCGTAGCGGTCGATGAAGTAGCCTTCGATGGGGGTCAGCCAGGTCTGGACGACGACGAAGACGGTGAAGGCGGTCTGGATCGAAGCGCGGGTCCAGCCATGGGTGGCCTGGATTTCCGGCACGAAGAGCGTCCAGGCGTACTGAATGTTTGCCGCGGCGACCATACAGACGATGCCGACGACGATCTGCATCCAGCGCGCGCCTTCGGAAATGGGCGCCTGCGAGCCGCCAGGCGGTGCAGCGATGGACTGACTCATTACTCTTCCTCCCCAATGCGGTGATCGAACACTCAACTCAGCCGGGCGGGGCCGATGGTTGTTGTCGCATTGCCTTTCTTTGGGGCTTGCGTGCCCTTCGCATCTTGGCAGGAGCACCACCGCCACCGTTGGGAGAGGCTTGGTGTTCCGCATTTCGTACTTGGTATACCACACAATCAGCGGAACACAACATCCGTTTCAGGAATCACAGCACAATTAATCCTCGCTGTTGCAACTATCGTTGCAGGTATGCCCTGCGAAGAACCAGTATCCCCAGGGCCGATCTTTCGTACTATGACTTTGAAAAAGCAAAAAAAAGGCCGCGCCAAAGCAGGCGCGGCCTCTGAATGAGTTCGCTTCACTTACGATCACAACAGTGGAGAAGCCGTTACACCAAGAACGGCTGTTCCAATCTTACAGAACTTCAGATCATCAGCAACCTCGTAGTCGATCCAATCTGTATGCCCTGTACGAATCGGAAATAAACAATCCGGAGAGCCAAATCACACCAAGGCCGTCCGACCTCCTTATCCCCTCTTCACTCAGTTTACGATCCCGCGCCCCGCTTAATCCCGGGGCCCCTCAAAAAAATGTTCGCATCGCGAATCATCCGTCCGCGACGCCATGTCGAAGCCATGGCCACGGCACGCTAGGGCGGTGCCCATCGCACGCTCCGCCGCATGGAACAGAAGCGACGCTCAACCTGTTGTTGGGGTGTCCGACCGTCTCCCCGGCTGTCGGCAACGCCATCGCCCGCCAAAAACGGGAGCCACCATGAGCCGTCGCCATTCTCCGGACTCGTCACCGGACCCAGCCCGCTTCCCCTCGCGCGCCGCTGCCAGCCCGCCCCTGCCCGATCCCGGCGCGAAGCGGCGGGAAATCGCCATGTTCCTTGTTCTGGCGGTGGTGATCTGGCCAATCCTGTCGGTCGCCGTCGTGGGCGGCTACGGCTTCCTGGTCTGGATGTCGCAACTCATCATGGGTCCGCCCGGTCCGCCCCCGGTCTGAGGGGGACGGCGCCATGGCCGATGAATCGGTCGACTTAGGGAGACGAGGCTTCCTTCGCGGACGGCGGCGCGCCGAGCCGGCGCCGTTGCGCCTGCCCTGGGCCCGGACGGAACGCTTCACCGACCTGTGCACACGCTGCGGCGCCTGCGCTGACGCCTGCCCCGAGGGGATCATCCGCCGGGGGGACGGCGGTTTTCCCGAGGTCGACTTCCGGCGGAGCGAGTGCAGCTTCTGCGCGGCCTGTGCCGATTCCTGCCCCGAACCAGTCTTCGACCGTGCCGCCGCCAGCCCTTGGACACTGGCTGTGCGCATCGGACCGTCCTGCCTCGCCATAAACCGCGTCGTCTGCCGAAGCTGCCGCGACGCCTGCCCGGAATCGGCCATCCGCTTCGCCCTGGCGCCCGGCGGCGTGGCGGTCCCCGTGGTCGAAAACAACGCCTGCACCGGCTGCGGCGCCTGCCTGGCCGCCTGCCCCGCCGACGCCGTCACGTTGCAACCCGGACCGGAGACCGCCCATGCACCCTGAAGCCCGAGACCGGCCGGCCGAAGCACCGGTGGAATGGCACATCGCCTCCATCCTCGTCCATCTGCGGCCGGAGCGAAGCCCCGACGTGCGGGCCGCCGTCGCCGCGCTGGGCGACGTGGAGGTCCATGCGGAGGAGCGGGGCCGGATGGTGGTGACCGTGGAAGGCCCCCACGAGGGCCGCATCGCCGACCGCATGACCGCGATCCACCTGATGCCCGGCGTGATGTCGGCGGTCATGGTCTTCCACCACGCCGAGCCGATGGCGGCCCGGACCGCGGAGGAGGTCGCTACGGCGCGGCGTTGACGCGCCAGATTTCACATTCGTCAAGAAAAAGGGGGGAGGAACCCATGCTTGACCGGCGGGATTTCATCAAGGCGCAGGCGGTCGCGGCCGCCGCGACGGCGGGGGGCATCAGCCTGCCCGCCATGGCCCAGCAATCCATGGTGGCGGGCGAGGACGCCCAGCTTACCTGGTCGAAGGCGCCCTGCCGCTTCTGCGGCACCGGATGCAGCGTCATGGTCGCCACCAAGGACAACCGCGTCGTCGCCACCCATGGCGATATGCAGGCGGAGGTCAACCGCGGCCTGAACTGCGTGAAGGGCTATTTCCTGTCCAAGATCATGTACGGGCAGGACCGGCTGACCCAGCCGCTGCTGCGCATGCGCGACGGCAAGTATCACAAGGACGGGGAGTTTCGCCCGGTCTCCTGGGACGAAGCCTTCGACGAGATGGCCCGCCAATGGAAGCGGGTGCTGAAGGAGAAGGGGCCGGACGCCGTCGGCATGTTCGGGTCCGGCCAATGGACGATCTGGGAGGGCTACGCCGCGTCCAAGCTGATGCGCGCCGGCTTCCGCACCAACAACCTCGACCCCAACGCCCGCCACTGCATGGCGTCGGCCGCGGTGGCCTTCATCCGCACCTTCGGCATGGACGAGCCGATGGGCTGCTACGACGATTTCGAGCACGCCGACGCCTTCGTGCTCTGGGGTTCGAACATGGCGGAGATGCACCCCATCCTGTGGACGCGCATCACCGACCGGCGGCTTGCCCACATCCATGTGAAGGTGGCCGTCCTCTCGACCTTCGAGCACCGCAGCTTCGAACTGGCCGACATCCCGATGATCTTCGAACCGGGGACCGATCTGGCCATCCTGAACTACATCGCCAACCACATCATCCAGACCGGACGGGTGAACAAGGAGTTCGTCGAGAAGCATTGCAGCTTCCGCCTGGGGCAGAAGGACATCGGCTATGGGTTGCGACCCGAAAGCGTGCTGGAGGTGCGCGCCGCGAACGCCAAGGACCCGACCGATTCCAAGCCCATGAGCTTCGACGAGTTCGCCGCCTTCGTCAGCGACTACACGCTGGACAAGGTGGCGGAACTGAGCAAGGTGCCGAAGGAACGGCTGCTGGCGCTCGCCGAGATGTACGCCGACCCGAAGGTCAAGGTCATGTCGCTCTGGACCATGGGCTTCAACCAGCACGTCCGCGGCGTGTGGGTGAACCACATGGTCTACAACATCCACCTTCTCACCGGCAAAATTTCGGAGCCGGGGAACAGCCCCTTCTCGCTGACCGGCCAGCCCTCGGCCTGCGGCACGGCGCGCGAGGTCGGCACCTTCGCCCACCGGCTGCCCGCCGACATGCAGGTGACCAACCCCACCCACCGCTCCCACGTCGAAGAGGGCTGGAAGATCCCCAAGGGCCTGCTGCCCGGCAAGATCGGCTATCACGCCGTCCTACAGGACCGGATGCTGAAGGACGGCAAGCTCAACGCCTACTGGATCATGGTCAACAACAACCTCCAGGCGGCGCCGAACAGCGACAACGAGACCTACCCCGGCTACCGCAACCCGGAGAATTTCATCGTCGTGTCGGACGCCTATCCGACGGTGACCGCCGCCGCCGCCGACCTGATCCTGCCCGCCGCCATGTGGGTGGAGAAGGAGGGCGCCTACGGCAACGCGGAACGGCGGACCCAGGTCTGGCACCAGCTCGTCAACGCGCCGGGCGAGGCGCGCTCCGACCTCTGGCAGCTCATGGAATTCTCCAAGCGCTTCACCACCGACGAGGTGTGGCCGAAGGAAATTCTCGACGCCAACCCCGACTTCCGCGGCAAGAGCCTGTTCGACGTGCTGTTCCGCAACGGCAACGTCGACCGCTTCCCCGTGTCGGAACTGGACCCCGCCTACGAGAACCGGGAGTCGAAGGAGTTCGGCTTCTACGTGCAGAAGGGGCTGTTCGAGGAATACGCCGCCTTCGGGCGCGGCCACGGCCACGATCTGGCGCCCTTCGACACCTATCACGAGGTGCGCGGGCTGCGCTGGCCGGTGGTCGAGGGCAAGGAAACGAAGTGGCGTTACCGGGAGGGGCTCGACCCCTACGTCCCGAAGGGCGAGGGGGTGCGCTTCTACGGAAACCCGGACGGCAAGGCCAACCTGTTCGCCTTCCCCTACGAACCCCCGGCGGAATCGCCCGACAAGGACTTCGACCTGTGGCTGGTCACGGGGCGCGTGCTGGAGCATTGGCACTCCGGCTCCATGACCATGCGGGTTCCCGAACTCTACAAGGCCATGCCGATGGCGCTGGTCTACATGCACCCGGACGACGCGCAGGCGCGCGGCCTGCGCCGCGGGTCGGAGGTCAAGGTGATGTCGCGGCGCGGCGAGATGCGCACGCGGGTCGAAACGCGCGGGCGCAACCGGCCGCCGCGCGGGGTGGTCTTCGTGCCCTGGTTCGATTCGGCGCGCCTCATCAACAAATGCACGCTCGACGCCACCGACCCGATCAGCAAGCAGACGGACTTCAAGAAGTGCGCCGTCAAGATCGTGGCCGTCTGAGGGAGGACCGCAACCATGCGCCGCCATCTCATGCTCGCGCTGGCCGCGGCTTTGCCCTGCCTCGTGCCGGCACTGCTCGCCGCCCAGGGAACCGGACAGGTCCGGGAGCCCTTCCGTCCGCCGATCCAGTTCACCGACGAGGACCCGGCCCCGCCGATCCCCGCCGACGTCACCGACGACCGGCGGGTCGCCCGCAATTATCCGGAACAGCCGCCGGTCATCCCGCACAACATCCGCGATTATCAGATCAGCCTGAACAACAACCAGTGCCTGACCTGCCACAGCCGCCAGTTCACCGGGGCCACCCAGGCGCCGATGATCAGCATCACCCATTATGTGGACCGCGAGGGCCAGACCCTGGGCGCGGTGGCGCCGCGGCGCTATTTCTGCACGCAGTGCCACGTCCCCCAGACCGTGGCGCAGCCCATCGTCCCGAACACCTTCAAGGACATGGACAGCCTCATCAGCCGCCCGTCGGACGGGGGTGACCGGCGATGAAGCTGCCCGATTTTCTGCTGCGGCCCTGGCGGATCATCGCGGGGCCGAGCCGTTACCTCAGCCTCGGCTTCCTGACGCTGGGCGGTTTCCTGGCCGGCGTGATGTTCTGGGGCGGCTTCAACACCGCCCTGGAGGTCACCAACACCGAGAAATTCTGCACGAGCTGCCACGAGATGCGGGACAACGTGTTCGAGGAGCTGAAGACCACCATCCACTTCACCAACCGCTCCGGCGTGCGGGCGACCTGTCCGGACTGCCACGTCCCGCACAACTGGACCGACAAGATCGCCCGCAAGATGCAGGCGTCAAAGGAGGTCTGGGGCAAGATCTTCGGCACCATCGACACCCGCGACAAGTTCGTGGAGAAGCGGCGCGAGCTGGCCGAGCATGAATGGGCGCGGCTGAAGGCCAACAATTCCCTGGAATGCCGCAACTGCCACAGCGCGGAATCGATGGACATCACCAAGCAGGGAGCGCGGGCGGCGCGCATCCATCAGCAATATCTGTTCAGCGGGCAGCGCACCTGCATCGACTGCCATAAGGGCATCGCCCACCGCCTTCCGAACATGGACGGCGTCCCGCCGGGCTGGAGCGAGGCGTCAAACGATACGGGCAGCGAAACGGACGACCCGCTCGGCCGCTGGCTGGCCGACGCCACACCGGGGCCGGCAAACCCGCATTGAGCGGATGATGAAACACCCTCTCCCTTCCCGGGGGAGGGTGTCCGTGCAACGGGCCCCTCCCTCTCCCGGGGCGGGAGAGGGAGGAACGTCGCTTTACTCGGCCTTGCCGTTGACGGCGTCCTTGAGGGCCTTGCCGGCGGAGAACTTCGGCGCCTTGGAGGCGGCGATCTTGATCTCCGCACCGGTCTGCGGGTTGCGGCCCGTGCGCTCGCCGCGCTCGGCGATCTCGAACTGGCCGAAGCCCGGCAGCTTGACCGTCTCCCCCTTGACCAGCGCGTCCTGCAAGCTCTCCAGAACCGCGTCCAGCGCCTTGCCGGCGTCGGCCTTCGTGCCGCCCAGCTTGCCGGCGATCGCGTCGATGAGATCGGCCTTCGTCATTCCCAAATTCCCCTTGTTCGTGGCGGAACCCCAGCATGTTCCAGGGCTCCAGGCGCCTCTGACGTACCCTGACGGACGGCGGCGCGCAAGATGCTCCCGATCGGAATCGACCGGGCGCGACGCTGTGACCCGCAAAAAGTCGGCGATTCCCGCCAATCCGGCGGATTCGTCTATGCCGAACAGGCGAGCCCTTCCCCACCCGATGTCAGTTGACGAGGGCGGCCTTGACCAGAACGGCGGCGCTTTCCGTGGTGTCGCGCTTGTCCAGCTTCTTGGCGACCTCCTCGATCTCGGCGACCGGCATGACCCGGCGGGCCTGCTTGGCCGCGGTGACGAGGCGGCGCTGCGCGAGACGGACCTGATCGCCCAGCTCGGTCAGCGTCTGGTAAGCCTTGCGGCGAGCCTGGGTGTCGATGCTGCCGCTCGTCTCGGTCGCGCGTTCGGTCGCAGCAGCCAGATCCTTGCACGACTGGAGGTACGTGGAGATGGCGTCCGTCAGAAGACGGCGGGCCTCGGTCCGCGGATCGGAGGGGCTGCTGCTCGACGTGGAAAGAGACACTTCACACTGCTCCTTGCTGCTGCGTATGACACACGACTGTAACAGGCCGTGAAAAATGGGCGGACTGGCCGCCATTGTCCAGCGGCCATGCGCATCCTTTGACCGACTGGACAGGGGAAAGCCGGTTCAGGGCACCTGTTTCTTCTCCAGCTTGCGGGCCAGGGTGCGCCGGTGCATGCCCAGGCGGCGGGCGGTTTCGGAGATGTTGAAGCCGGTTTCCGCCAGGGTTTCGTGGATGCGCTCCCACTCCAGCGTCTTCAGCGAGGTCGCCCGCGCCCCCAGCGCGATGGAGGGATCGCCCTCCGTGCGCTCGAAGGCCGCCTCGATGTCGTCGGTGTTGGACGGCTTGGCGAGGTAATGGCAGGCGCCGAGCTTGATCGCCTCGACCGCCGTGGCGATGCTGGCGAAGCCGGTCAGGACGACGATCCGCGTCTCAGGGTCGTTGTCGTGCAGCTCACGCACGCACTCCAGGCCGGAGCCGTTGCCCAGCTTCAGGTCCACCACCGCGTAGGCGAAGGGCACCGTCTCCAGCAGAGCCCGCAACCCGTCCAGGCTGTCACACCAGTAGACCTGATAGCCCCGGCGCTCGAAGGAACGGCGCAGGACCTTGGCGAAGGCGGCGTCGTCCTCCACCAGCACGAGGGAACGGTCAGTCTCCATGGCTCTCTCCCGCGGACAGGGCGGCGAGCGGCAGGGTCATGGTGACGGACGCGCCGCCGCCGGGGCGGTTGCGCGCGGCGACCGAGCCGCCCAGCTTGCGCACCACGTTGACCACCAGGAAGAGGCCAAGCCCGCCGCCGGGCCGCCCCTTGCTCGACCGGTAGGGTTTGCCGAATTCCGCCAGCATCCGCTCCTCGAAGCCGGGGCCGGCGTCGTTGACGGTCAGGACGAGGCTGTCCCCCTGCCGCCCGGCGGCGATGCCGACCCAGCCGGGGGACACCTCCAGCGCGTTGTCCAGGACGTTGAAGATCACCTGCTTCAGCGCGAGGTCGGAGATGATCCCCTCCCGCGAGCGAACGCTGTTGTCGTAATCGACGCAGGCCGGGGAGCGGCTGTCCTTCCACTCCGCCACCAGATCGTCCAGGAAGGCGGTCACCGTGGTGCGCAGCGTCCCCTCCCCCCGCGCCTCGCCGGAGGACAGCAGGATGCCCGACACGATGGCCTTGCAGCGGTCGATCTGGTTCTGCATCTCGGCGATGTCCTCGGCCATGTCGGGATCGCCCTTGACCACCGGCATCCGCCGCCAGTCGTTCACGATCACCGACAGCGTGGCGAGCGGCGTTCCCAGCTCATGCGCGGCGCCGGAGGCGAGCAGGCCGAGGCGCACGATGTGGTCCTCCTCCATGGAGCGCTGGCGCAGGTCGGCCAGATGGGCATCGCGGGCGCGCAGGTTGCGGGTGATCTGGGTGATGAAGGGGACGATCAGGCTGGCCGTCAGCACGAAGCACAGGAACATGCCCTGGATGTGCAGCCCCAGCAGAAGCCCATCCAACCCCGGCGGCAGGGCCAGCGGGCGGTAGGCGCCGATCAGGAAGGTGAAGCAGGCCGTGGCGACCAGCACCAGCGCCCAGGCCGACCACGCCTCCAGCAGCACCGCCCCCAGGGTGATCTGCAGCAGGTAGAGCGAGATGAAGGGGTTGGACGCACCGCCGCTGAGGTAGAGCTGGACCGTGAGCGCCGACACGTCGATCAGCAGCTCCAGGAAAAGCTGGGTGTTCGACACCGAGGTCTGGCGGCGCAGATGCAGGACGCTGGCGATGTTCAGCGCGACCAGGAACAGGATCACCGCGCCCATTTGGTCGAGCGGCAGGGTGATGCCCATCTGGTAGTGCACGATCAGGATCGTCACCACCTGCCCGGCGACGGCGAGCCAGCGCAACTGCACCAGCAGGAACAGGTTTTTCTTGTCGGTGGTGTCGCGCACGGAAAACGTCTGGCCCTTCGCCGGCTTCCTTCGGTCCCCTGTTATATGGGCACGATACTCCGGCTTGGCAGCCTTGCCACGGATTCCGGACGGACTTAATAGCACAAAAAAGCATGGCGGAAGAGGCCATGAGAGGACTTTTCTCACCCGGCGAAAGACCATGAAGAAAAAGAGATTACTTCTTCAACCCCGGCGGCGCCGTTCACTGCGCGCGACATAGAGCGATGCAGCGATCAGCATGAGCGCCAGGGCGAACCACGTCAGCGCATACACGAGGTGGTTGTTCCTGAACTTCAACACGGTCAGTCCGCCAACCGGAGACCCGCCCGGCGGGCTGGCCTCGGCGTCGATGAAGTAGGGGGCCGCATCCGTCACGCTTCGGGCCGCCGCGATGGCCGCCACGTCGCGCGAGTACCAGCGATCCTGTGCGGGATCGTTGGAGCGCAGGAAACCGCCCCCCGGCTCGGTCACCCGCAGCAGGCCGGTGACGGTGGTGTCCGTATCGATCAGCCCGTCGGGGCGGCTGTCGGTGCTGCGCCGCTCCGGCGGCACGAAGCCCCGGTTGACCAGGACGGTGAAACCGCGGTCGGTGCGCAAGGGGGTGAGCACCCAGAAGCCGCCGCCCCGCTCGGTCACCGCCTGTACAAGCGTTTCCTTGTCGTTCAGGAAGCGCCCGGTGACGCCGACCCGCCGGTATTCCTGGCTGGCCGCCGTGACGGCGGGCCAGTCCTCCGGGCCGGGGGCGGGAACGGGCGCGGCCTGCGCCCGCTCCTCCACCCGCTGGATCAGGTCCAGCTTCCAGAACAGCCGCTCGACCTGCCAGACGCCGAGCGACGTGAAGACGGCGACTCCCGCCAGCGCCAGGACGCCGAGAAGGATCAGCCCCCGGCGCGGACGGTGGGTCGCCGTGCCGGTCACGGCAGTTGGCTCGGGTCGTGGATCGGCATCATGTTGGTGTTCAGGTGGTACATCACCCACAGCGAACCGGCCAGCATGATGACCACGACGATGATCGTGAAGATCAGCGACAGCATGGTCCACCCGCCTTCCGCACGTCCGTTCATGTGCAGGAAGAAGATCATGTGGACGACGACCTGGACGGCGGCGAGCGCCATGATCGCCATCGCGGTCATGTTCTTGTCCAGGATCGTCCCGTCCATGACCAGCCAGAAGGGAATGACCGTCAGGATCACCGACAGGATGAAGCCGATCAGGTAGCTGCCGAGCGTCCCGTGGGCGCCCTCATGCTCCCCGTGACCATGGTGATCGCCACCATGATGGCCGGCCCCATGATGCCCGGAATGATGTTCGGCGTGAGAACTCATCGCAGCATTCCCATCAGATAGACGAAGGTGAAGACGCCGATCCAGATGACGTCCAGGAAGTGCCAGAACAGGCTGAGGCACATCAGGCGCCGGCGGTTGGCCGGGATCAGGCCGCGCTTGTTGACCTGGACCATCAGCGTCACCAGCCAGACGAGGCCGAAGGTGACGTGCAGGCCGTGGGTGCCGACCAGCGTGAAGAAGGACGACAGGAAGGCGCTGCGCTGCGGGGTCGCCCCGATGTGGATCAGGTGGGCGAACTCGTAGAGTTCGATCGCCAGGAAGGCGGCGCCGAACAGGCCGGTCACCGCCAGCCACAGCTGGGTCTGCGATACCCGCCCCTTCTCCATCGCCAGCATGGCGAAGCCATAGGTGATGGAGGAGAACAGCAGCATGGCGGTGTTCAGCGCCACCAGCGGCAGGTCGAACAGGTCCTTGGGCGACGGCCCGGCGGCATAGTTGCCGCCGAGCACGCCATAGGTCGCGAACAGCACCGCGAAGATGAGGCAGTCGCTCATCAGGTAGATCCAGAAGCCCAGCATGGTGCTGGAGCCTTCGGGGTGCGCGTGCTCCTCCACCACGTGGAAGACCGGAGCCTGGCTGCGGCTCCGCTCGGCTGTCAGGGTCGTGCTCATGCTTTACACCTGCCCGGAGAGGAGACGGGTCCGCTCGTTCTCGGTCCGCACCACCACGTCCGCGGGGATGTGGAAGTCGCGGTGATAGTTGAAGGTGTGGTGGATGGCGGTCGCCAGCAGGGCGACGAAGCTCACCGCGGCAAGCCACCAGATGTACCAGATCAGGGCGAAGCCGAGGACCACGCTGATCCCGGCCAGGATCACGCCGGTGCCGCTGTTGCTGGGCATGTGGATCGCCTTGTAGCCGCCCAGCGGACGCTTGTAGCCGCGCTTCTTCATGTCCCACCACGCGTCGTTGTCGTGGATCATCGGCGTGAAGGCGAAGTTGTAGTCCGGCGGCGGCGAGGAGGTCGCCCATTCCAGGGTGCGGCCGTCCCACGGATCGCCCGTGCGGTCGACCAGTTCACGGCGCTTCCAGACGCTGACGGCGATCTGGAGGAGGAAGGCCCCGATGCCCGCCGCGATCAGAACGGCGCCGACGGCGGCGATCTGGAACCAGATCTGCAGCGACGGGTCCTCGAACACGCGCAGGCGGCGGGTGACGCCCATCAGGCCGAGGACGTAGAGCGGCATGAAGGCGACCCAGAAGCCGATCACCCAGCACCAGAAGGACACCTTGCCCCAGAAGGGATCGAGGCGGAAGCCGAAGGCCTTGGGCCACCAGTAGTAGATGCCGGCGAACAGGCCGAACAGCACGCCGCCGATGATGACGTTGTGGAAGTGGGCGATCAGGAACAGGCTGTTGTGCAGGACGAAGTCCGCCGGCGGAACGGCCAGCAGCACGCCCGTCATACCGCCGACCACGAAGGTCAGCATGAAGGCGACGGTCCACATCATCGGCAGCTCGAACCGGATGCGGCCGCGGTACATGGTGAACAGCCAGTTGAAGATCTTCGCACCCGTCGGGATCGAGATGATCATCGTCGTGATGCCGAAGAACGAGTTCACGCTGGCGCCCGACCCCATGGTGAAGAAGTGGTGCAGCCACACCAGGTAGGACAGGATCGTGATGACCACCGTCGCGTAGACCATGGAGGTGTAGCCGAACAGCTTCTTGCCCGAGAAGGTCGAGGTGACTTCGGAGAAGATGCCGAAGACCGGCAGGATCAGGATGTAGACTTCCGGGTGGCCCCAGATCCAGATCAGGTTCACGTACATCATCGGGCTGCCGCCGAGATCGTTCGTGAAGAAGTTCGTGCCGACATAGCGGTCCAGCGACAGCAGGACCAGCGTGGCGGTCAGGATCGGAAAGGAGGCGACGATCAGCACGTTGGTGCAGAGCGACGTCCAGGTGAAGACCGGCATCTTCATCATGGTCATGCCGGGGGCGCGCATCTTGACGATCGTGCAGATCAGGTTGATGCCGGACAAAGTTGTTCCGACACCGGCGATCTGCAACGCCCAGATGTAATAGTCGACACCCGTCTCAGGGCTGTAGGCGATGTTGGACAGCGGCGGGTAGGCCAGCCAGCCGGTGCGCGCGAACTCGCCGACGAACAGCGAGACCATGATCAGCACCGCGCCGCCCACCGTCATCCAGAAGCTGAAGTTGTTCAGGAACGGGAAGGACACGTCGCGGGCGCCGATCTGCAGCGGCACCACGTAGTTCATCAGACCCGTGACGAAGGGCATCGCCACGAAGAAGATCATGATGACGCCGTGGGCGGTGAAGATCTGGTCGTAATGGTGCGCGTTGAGGTAGCCCTCGCTGCCGCCGAAGGCCATGGCCTGCTGGAGGCGCATCATGATGGCGTCGGCGAAACCGCGCAGAAGCATGACCAGGCCCAGCACCATGTACATGATGCCGATGCGCTTGTGGTCGACGGTGGTGAACCACTCCTTCCAGAGATAGCCCCACAACCGGAAATAGCTCAGCGCCGCGACGAGCGCGATGCCGCCCAGCACGACCGCGACGAAGGTCGCGACCACGATGGGCTCGTGATAGGGGAAGGACTCCAGGGTCAGACGCCCGAAGAGCGGATGGGTGGCGACGGTCGATGTGTCGATCATGGCGGTAGGCCGCTCAGGGATTGGCCGTCAGCCGCGGCCCGAACGCAGGGGCGGGCGCGGAGATCGGCGTGATGGAGGAGCGCGGCAGACCCGCGCCGGAAATCGGACCGGAAATCGGAGACTCGTCGGCGGGAGCGTTCAGCACGCCCAGCGACGACTCGACGGCGCGGCCGGTCAGTTCCTCGGTCGAGCAGATGCCCGCCACATAGACCGGCGCCGGGCCGAGAACCGCGGTGCCGCGGCGGGACAGCTTGTCGTGCATCAGCGGCATCACGTTGTCGATGCCGGCCAGGCCGAGGCCCCCTTTGGCGTCGATGGCCATCATGTCGTGCATGCACATCTTGCCCGGCTCGACGCACATCCCGACGATGGCCCTGAACAGGCCCGAGTCGACGGCGCCGTAGCGGCGCACCGGCTCGTTCTCGCTGGGGCGCTCAAGCTGGAGGTAGCCGTCGCGGTCGAGCTTGCCGCCGCCCGCCTTGATGTCCGCCACCCACTTGTCGAAGCCGTCGGCGGCCAGACCGTGGAAGGTGAAGCGCATGTGCGAGAAGCCGGCGCCGCTGTAGTTGGCGGAGAAGCCCTTGTAGCTGCCCGGCTCGTTGATGACGGCGTGCAGCTTCGTCTCCATGCCGGCCATGGCGTAGATCTGCCCGGCAAGCGCCGGGATGTAGAAGGAGTTCATCACCGTGGAGGAGGTGATGTTGAAGCGGATCGGGCGGTCCACCGGGGCGGCCACCTCGTTCACCGTGGCGATGCCGTATTCCGGGTAGATGAACAGCCACTTCCAGTCGAGCGCCACGACGTTGACGTCGAGCATCTTGGTATCGGCCGGAACCGGGCGCCCGGCGGCGATGCGGTCGAGCGGGCGGTAGGGGTCGAGCAGGTGGGTCGCCATCCAGGTGAGGGCGCCCAGGCAGATGATGATGAGCAGCGGGGCCGCCCAGATCACCAGCTCCAGCTGCGTCGAATGGTCCCAATCCGGGTCGTACTGGGCCGTGCTATTCGACTGGCGGTAGCGCCACGCGAACAGCACCGTCAGCACCATCACCGGAATGATGATGAGAAGCATCAGGAGGGTGGAAATGGTGATGAGGTTGGCCTGTTGGCTCGCCACGTCGCCGGACGGGCTCATCACCACAAGGTTGCAGCCGCTCAAAACCGCCATCAGCGGCAAGAGGGCCAAGGCGCGGAAACGGGTCAAGGCAGGACCTGTCAGCAGGGGTTCGCTTTGGATTTGGGCGAAGAGCTAACCCCCACGGGCCGGGTCGGACATTGGACAATTTGTCCAATGCGCCGCGATTCCGCGCCGCCATTGACGCACATCAAGGCAATGCGTCCATGGGCGTGGCAGAATGCCGTTGCGGTGCCTATTTAATTCCCTCTGACGCAATTGCCAGACGGTGGGGGGACCATGGGATCATCGACCACGGCGACCGAACGGGATGCAAGATTGGTCAATGCCCGCGACCACCGGGTGAATCCCGGTGAAATCGCGATTGGCGTCATCATCGGACGGACGTCCGAATTCTTCGATTTTTTCGTTTATGCCATCGCTTCGGTGATCGTCTTCCCGAAGCTGGTCTTTCCCTATCTTGACCCGCTCACCGGAACGTTGTGGTCCTTCGCGATTTTCGCGCTGGCCTTCGTCGCCCGCCCGGTGGGCAGCATGCTGTTCATGGCGATCGACCGCGCACACGGGCGCGGCGCCAAGCTGACCCTCTCCCTGTTCCTGCTGGGAACCTCGACGGTCGCCATCGCCTTCCTGCCGAGCTACGAGCAGATCGGCGCGGCGGCGATCTGGCTGCTGGCGGCGGCCCGCATCGGCCAGGGTCTGGCGCTGGGCGGCGCCTGGGACGGCCTCGCCTCGCTGCTGGCGCTGAACGCGCCGGAGAGCCGCCGCGGCTGGTACGCCATGATTCCGCAGCTCGGCGCCCCCATCGGGCTGATCGTGGCGAGCGCCCTCTTCGCCTATTTCGCCGGCAACCTGTCGGCGGAGGATTTCTTCAGCTGGGGTTGGCGCTATCCGTTCTTCGTGGCCTTCGCCATCAACGTGGTGGCGCTGTTCGCGCGGCTGCGAATCGTGGTGACGCCGGAATACACCCACCTGTTCGAAAGCCGCGAGCTTCAGCCGGTCCCGGTGACCGAGATGCTGCGCAACGAGGGCATGCGCGTCGTTCTGGGCGCCTTCGCCCCGCTGGCCAGCTTTGCGCTGTTCCACATGGTCACCGTCTTCCCGCTGTCCTGGATCTTCCTCTACACGCAGGACACGCCGGCGGACTTCCTGCTGATCGAAGTGGTCGGGGCCTTCTTCGGGCTGGGGGCCATCATCGCCTCCGGCTGGATCGCCGACCGCATCGGCCGCCGCACCCTGCTGGGGAGCTGCGCCGCGGCCATCGCCGTGTTCAGCGGCGTGGCGCCCCTGCTGCTGAACGGCGGGCCGCTGGGCGAGCTGGTCTTCATGATCGTCGGCTTCGTGATCCTGGGCCTGTCCTTCGGCCAGTCGTCGGGCGTGGTCGCGTCGGGCTTCACCCAGCGCTACCGCTACACCGGCGCGGCCATCACTTCGGATCTCGCCTGGCTGTTCGGGGCGGGCTTCGCGCCGCTGGTGGCGCTGGTGCTGTCCGCCAACTACGGCCTGTTCTCGGCCGGCGCCTACCTGCTGTCGGGCGCGGTCTGCACGTTGCTGGCCCTGTGGCTCAACAAGACGCTGGCCAAGTGACCTGAACGAGCGTCGGGAACCGGATCAGCCTCATCCTTGCGGGATGCGGCGGTCCGGTTCCATCCTTTCATGCAATAGGCGAAGAATCACGACGACCGGCGGCTCGCCGGCCTGCTGGTCCATGGCGTAATAAAGCGTGTGGGCCGCAGCGCCGTGCCGGCCGGCGGCATGGTCCAGGTGAAAGGCGCGCAGGCCCGGCACAATGCGCCCACGGTCCCAGGAGCCGCCCCTGGCAGGGTTTGCGGCAACCATCTCGACCGCCTTGGCGATCAAGGCCTTGTAAATATCTCTCTGCTGCGCGCCGAATCGCTCCCTGGTTTCCCGCAGGACCATTGCAAAGTCCCGCTTCGCCGCATCAGTGACGCGGTAGGCGACCACGGATCAATCCTCGATGTCGTTCAGGATGTCGGCAATGGGGCGGTCGTCCAGACGGCCAGCCTTCCAATCGTCAACGCCCACCAGGATGGCGCGCCGGAGCATCTCCTGCTTCTCAAGCTCGACCGCCTTTTCCCGATGGAGCAGGCGAAGCGCCTCGCGCACGACTTCGCTCTGCGACGCGTAGCCGCCGCTTGCCACCTCCCGCTCGACGAAGGCGGCCAGCGCTTCGGGCAGGCTGATGTTCATGGTCGGCATGGACCACCTCCTTCCTCCGAAGGACATTTCGGGACGATTGGCAATCTTTGTCAAGCCACCCGGGGTCTTCAAGCGGGCCTGCAGGCGAACCTCTGGAACGGTCTCCGAAATTTCCCACTCGAACGCGCTTCTATACCCGGCGGCGGTACGCCGGAATCCCGCACGCCGGCTACCCCCGACTTTAATCGTCGTTAAGAGATCGGCGCGCATCCTGCCCTTACACACAGATCGGCAGGTCATCATGTCCCAGTACAATCCCGCTGTCGGCACCACCGAGACCGTTTCCTTCCCGCTCCCCCTCACCGCTCCGGCCCCGGCCAAGAAGCTGCGCGGCCTGCCGCTGGTCGCCCTGTGGGGTGGGCTGATCGCCGCTCCTTGGGTTGTCCTCTACCAAGCCGCCAAGCTGGTGTTCTGAGACTGGCGTTTCGAGGCCGGCGGTCTCAGGCCGACAGTTCGGCCATGATCTCCGGCACCTGGGCCAGCAGCTCGCGGGCCAGGAAACCCAGCGGGCCGCGGCGGGCCAGACGGTTGCCGGCCTCGCCATGCAGATGGACACCCCAGATCGCCGCCTGGGCCGGGTCGGCGCCCCGCGCGGCCAGCCCGGCGATGACGCCCGCCAGTGTGTCGCCCGACCCCGAGGTGGCAAGCCCGACATTGCCGCCGTCATAGGCCCACATGTGCCCGTCCGGCGTGGCGATGTGGGTGCAGGCCCCTTTCAGCACGACGATCACTTTGTGAAGGTCCGCAACGCGGCGGGCGGCGGCGGGCGGATCGGTCTCCACCTCTTCCCGGCTGACTCCGGACAAGCCGGCCATCTCGCCGGCGTGCGGCGTGATGATCGTCCGGCCGCCGCGGCGACACAGCGCTTCGTTGGCGTTGTCCAGGCCCATCAGCGCTTCGGCGTCGATGACCAGAACAGGGCCGCCCTCCCCGTCCAGCCCGGCGATCAGC
Source organism: Azospirillum argentinense (assembly GCF_000632475.1). NCBI lineage: Bacteria > Pseudomonadati > Pseudomonadota > Alphaproteobacteria > Rhodospirillales > Azospirillaceae > Azospirillum > Azospirillum argentinense. The sequence continues at coordinate 104,536 of NZ_CP007795.1, read as the reverse complement.
GCGCCGGTCAGGTCGGCGACCGCAAGCTTGTCCATCATGCCGGGACCGATCAGCACCGCGGTGGAGCGGGCCGCCCGTTCGCACAACATATCCACGCAGTCGGGGGCGATGCCGCCCTCCGCCGTCTCCTGCAGACCGAGCACCAGCGCCTCCGGCACGGCGAGCCCGAGATGCGGGGCCACGCTGCGGCAGGTCGCCATCTGAAGCTTGCCCGCCCCGGCGCGCAGCGCCGCCGTCCCAGCCAGCAGCACGGCGCCCGGCACCTCCACGCTGCCGCCGATGACCAGCACCCGGCCCCGTCCGTCCTTGTCGGCACTGTCACCGGGGTGCGGAAGCGGCATGGACCGCAGCAAGTCGCGGGTGACCGGGATCGAGTCGTTCATCGGAAAATCGTTCATCGGATGGCGCTCATCGGACGGCCGTATTGGCGTCGGGTTCGGTGGTCAACGGCGCTCCGGCCACCTCCAGCGGGGCGACGAAGTTGTAACGGCGAAGCTGCATTCGCCCACTGTGCCCCTGGGCGGGATCGAAGGCGTATTCGGTGACCCCGCAATTCGCCACGTCGCCCTCGCGGTCGATGGCGAGGATCTGCTCCTCCGTCATGCCCTCCAGCAGGTAGCGCAGGCACAGCACGACGACCTGATGGCTGACCACCAGCACGCGCTGCCCACCATGGTGCAGGCTGATGGTGTCGAGCGCGCTGCGCAGCCGCAGGATCACGTCGCACCAGCTCTCGCCAGCCGGCGGGCGGAAGTAGAATTTGCCGAGGATGCGGCGGAACTCCGCCTGCTCGGGATGCTCCTGCGCGATGCCCAGCGCGGTCAGCCGGTCGAGGATGCCGAACTCCTTCTCGCGCAGCCGTTCGTCCACCACGAATTCCGTGGGTTCGACCGGCAGGCCACCCCCGGCGTGGATGATCTCCGCCGTCCTCCGGGCCCGCAGATAGGGGGAGGTCAGCACCACGTCGGGCCGCTCGCCCGGCGGCAGCGCGGCGAACCAGCGCGCCAGCGCTTCGGACTGCTGCTCCCCCTGGCGGCTGAGCGGCACATCGACGTCACGCTCGGCGATGTCGATCCGCCCCACCCCGGCGGCGTAGGCGGCGTCGCGCGCGACGTTGCCGGCGCTTTCCCCGTGACGGACGATCCACAACCTTTGCGGCCAGCGCTGCTGCATGGTGAACGACCCCTTCCCGCCTCAACCAAGGCTTTCAACGGGAAAAAGGCCGTTCCGTCACGCAGCGGCGCGTCTTTGTGCGATCAGGCCACGATCAGGCCGTCCGGCGCTCGAAGATGCGTTCGGCGGTGGACTTGCCGGGGCGCCAGGGCACGATGCTGATGGGGGCCGTCGGGTCGAGGCTGCCGTTCGCCCGCAGGCAGTCGATGGCGGCAAGCGGCTCGTCCCCATGGGGCAGGCCGGGCTGTTCGAGCAGATACCGGCGGTGGTTGTCGGTCACCGCCCAACCCGGCGGACGACCCAGCGGGCTGGTGGCGACCACGCCGATGGGTTCGGAAACGAGCCACGCCTCGTCCGTGACGCTCCAGCCGACGAGGCGGCGTTCGCCGGGACCTGTCCCGGCACTGCCCATACCGACACCGATGTCGAGCCAGGCCCACTGGCGCAGGCGGGTGGTGCGGTCACCATCGACGCATACGAACATGATCCCATCCTCTCCCGTCAAGAACCGGTCAGGTGGGTATTGTTCTTCTTTTGTTCTGACTCCGCAAGCGGATTCCGCACCCGGTCAGTCCGGATTCCTGCGGGGAATGTCCTTGTAAAAGATGTGGGTGCCGCGGCCCGCCTGCTTGGCCCGGTACATCGCGCCGTCCGCGGCCACCAGCAGACTGCGGGCGTCCGACCCGTCGGCGGGGGACAGGGCGATGCCGACGCTGGCGCCGATCACGGCGGTGTCTGTCTGGAACGGGCCCTGCACCGGGATGGGCAGCGCCACCGCCTCCACGATCTTCGCCGCCACGCCCCCGGCGTCCGCGGCGGAGGTCACATCCTCCAGCACGATGGTGAACTCGTCACCGCCGACGCGGGCCACCGTGTCGCTGCGCCGCAGGCAGCCAGCGATCCGCGCCGCGGCGATGCGCAGCACCTCGTCCCCGCAGTCGTGCCCCATCCGGTCGTTGACCGCCTTGAAGCCGTCCAGGTCGATGAACAGCAGGGCCAAGGATCGCCCGGAGCGCCGCGACCGGGCCAGCGCCACGTCCAGCCGGTCGAAGAGGAGGCGGCGGTTGGGCAGGCCGGTCAGGGCGTCGTGGTTGGCGAGGTGGTCCTTCTCCGCCTCGCTCCGCCGCAGATCCTCCTCGGCGGCCTTACGGAGCGTGATGTCCCGTCCGACGCCGACCAGGCCGAGAAGCTCGTTGCCGGCGTCGCGAATCGGCGCCTTCAGGATTTCCACCCAGATCCGCCCGCCATCGGGCAGCGGGATGCTCTCCTCGTTGCGCCGCGGCTGGTCCTCGGCATAGACCGAAGCGTCGCCCGCGCGGATGCCGTCGGCCATCTCGTGAGGCCATATCTCGTGACTGTCCAACCCGATCAGCTGCTCCAGGGGGCGCCCGGTCCAGGAGGCGAAGGCGCGGTTGGCCTTGCGCAGCACGCCGTCCCGGTCCTTGAAGAAGACGGCGTCGGGGATGGTGTCGATGATCCCCTGCAAAAGGGCGTGCTGCCTCAGAAGCTGCTTCTCCGTCTGCCGCCGCTCGGTGATGTCGCGGGCGATGCCGACGACGCCCAGCATCTTGCCGCTGCGGTCGAGGCAGACGGCCTTGGCGGTCTCCATCAGCACGCGGCGGCCGTCGGGATGGACGAACCATTCCTCGCTGCGGGAGAAGCCCTTCTGCATGGCGATCTGGTCGGTCCGCCGCCGCCGCACCGCGGTCTCCGCGTCGAACAGCCGATGGTCGGTCAGCCCCAGCGGCGGCCGCCCCGCATAGTCGAGCATCGCCCGGTTGACCTTGAGGTAGGTGCCGTTCACGTCCTTGAAGAAGACGATGTCCGGCATCGAGTCGATCAGGCTTTGCAGCATGGCGCGCTCGCGGTCGAGCGCCTCGGTGTCGGTGCCGCCATGGTCCGGATCGGCCACGGGAGCGGCGAGCTGCGCCTCGTGCAGGATGCCCAGGCTCCCGTCCGGCAGCGCCATGCCGCTGCGCCGCACCCAGGCGCTCACCGGACGCCCCTTGGGGTAGAAGGTCCAGCGCCCCGCCACCGATTCCCCTTCGGCCCGGGGCGCCCCCTCCGGCTGGCTGCCAAACTCGCGGCCCTGGAAGTCGGCGAGCGACGCGGCGTTCCACAGCTCCAGGGCGGCGCGGTTGCCCCAGACCATCCGCCCGCGGCCGCTGTCATGCAGCCAGACCGGCGCCCACAGCGCGTCGAGCAGGGGAAGGTCGGCAACGGTCATTGGGGCTGTCACCGGGCGGTCCGCCGACGCGCACGCCTCCCCGCCGGGAGCGCCGACCCCGGACTGGTTTTGATCCGCCTGATGACCCATGGTGGTCGCCGCCGCCTCGGCACGAAGAAAGCACCGGACGGCTTTCTAGCATAATTCGAGGCAATCTTCTCCTGCTACCGCGAGAGGCCGCGCGCTTTCACCAGCCCCGCCATTTTCCATACTCCTGCACGAAGTCGCGGACGATTGCTTCCCGCCCGGCGAGCGCCGGCAACAATTGTTTGTGCAGGCCGCCACGCAGGATCACCTCGACGCGCATCTGCCACCGTTCGTCAGCCTCCTTCAGATCGGTAAAGGCGAAGGTCAGCGGGTGGTAGGCCCGCGCGCGGATGTCGTAGCTGAACTCCTCCTCCCCGTCGCGCAGGACGGCCAGCCCGGCGTTGAAGGGGCCGACCTCGATGACCGCCCGGCGGCCCAGCCGTTCCAACTCCGTCGCGATGTCGCGGAAGGCCGGCTCGACCGTGTCGGCGATGAAGCGGGCGACCTCGCGCCGCGCCACGGCGGCACCGGGCGGAGCCGCCGCCGCGATGGCTCCCTTGCGCCCGATCACGGCGGCCAGTTGCTGGCGCCAGTCGCCGTCGCCCACCGGCTGCACCGGGGCGCCGCCCTCCGACGCGGTGGGCACCCGCGCCACCCGCCGGCCCGGCCCGGCCCGGCGCTCCGCCCGCAGGCTGGTCACCAGCCCGACGCACATCAGCACCATGACCACCGCGAAGGGCAGCGCCGTCGTCACCGCCGCCGTCTGAAGCGCCTGCAACCCGCCGACCAGAAGCAGCACCGCCGCCACCACGCCCGACAGCACCGCCCAGAAGATGCGCGTGGCGATGGGCGGGTCCTGGTTGCCGCCGGACCCGATGATGTCGATCACCAAGGCGCCGGAGTCGGCGGAGGTGACGAAGAAGGTGACGACGATCAGCGTCGCCAGGGCCGAGGTGATCACGCTGAGCGGCAGGCGGTCCAGCATGACGAACAGGGCCGTTGGCACGTTCTCCTGCACCGCCGCCGCCATGCCGCCGCCTTCGAACATCTCCATATGGATCGCCGTCTCGCCGAACACGGTGAACCAGACAAAGGTCAGCGCCACCGGAGCGAACAGCACGCCGCCAATGAATTCACGGATGGTGCGGCCACGCGACACCCGCGCGATGAACATCCCGACGAAGGGCGCCCAGGAAATCCACCAGCCCCAGTAAAACATCGTCCAGCTCGCCTGCCACTCCGCCCCGGTGTAGGGCAGCGTGCGGAAGCTGGTGTAGGGCAAGGTCCACAGGTAACGCCCGATGCTTTCCACCAGCGTGGACAGCAGGAACACCGACGGGCCGAGCAGGAAGACGAACAGCAGGAGCAGCAACCCCGCCAGCATGTTCAGCTCGCTGAGCCGGCGGATGCCCCGCCCGACCCCACTGACCGCCGAGGCGGTGGCGATCGCCGTGATGACGGCGATCAGCACCATCTGCTGCATCGTCCCGATGCTGACCAGCCCGAGGTAATCGAGCCCGGCGTTGATCTGCATGACCCCCAGCCCAAGCGAGGTGGCGATGCCGAACAGCGTGCCGACGATCGCCACGATGTCCACCAGATGGCCGGGCCAGCCGCTCAGCCGGTCGCCCAACAGCGGGTAGAGCGCCGACCGGATGGTCAGGGGCAGGTCGTGCCGGTAGGCAAAATAGCCCAGCGACAGGCCGACCGTGATGTAGATGCCCCAGGCGTGCAGCCCCCAATGCAGGAAGGCCAGATTCATCGCCTCCCGCGCCGCATCGGGGCTTCCCGCCTCGCCGACGCGCGGGTTGGCGAAATGCAGCACCGGCTCCGCCACGCCGTAGAACAGCAGGCCGATCCCCATGCCGGCGCTGAACAGCATGGCGAACCACGTCAGGTAGCTGAATTCCGGCTCGTCATCGTCCTTGCCGAGCTTGATCGACCCGTAGGGACTGAAAAACAACCAAAGAGCGAATAAGAGGAATCCCGCCACGGACAGTATGTAGAACCAGCCGAAGTTGCCGACGATGGCCGACTGAAGAACGGAAATGCGCGCCCCGAATGGTTCGGTGAAGACGCTGGCGAGAAGGACGAACAGGAGAATCAGCCCTGCTGCGGTGAAGGAGACGGTTTTGTTGATCCCGTGCATGGTTTTTCTCCGGGTCCGGGCAGCGCACCCGAATCCGAGGCGCGGCGTCTTGGCCCCCACAACGGATCAACCCGGCCGGAGTTTCCAAAAAATGCCGCGCTCATGCTTCCGACGCTCGGCGGCCGCACCGGCTATTCCGGGCGGGCGCCGCCTTTGCGTTCCGACCGCAGGCGCCGCCGCAGGACCAGCGCGTACCAAGCCAGCAGGACCGTGGTGAACAGCGACAAGGTGAAGGACACACCATCCGGCCGCAGGTCGTAGCCCGTGGCGCCGCCGAACAGCGTCACCGAGCTGTCCCAGAGATAGGCGAGCAGCAGGATCAGCGTGTTGGTCCCCGACAGGCCGGTGGCGAGATAAAGCACAAGATGCATCCGTTGCCTCCCGAAGAGCCCTGACCGGCCATGCGCTTTTTCGTTGCGCGGTGTTGTTCTTGTCCGAAGCCCCGTCATCCTAGGCGCCTGGAGCGATCCTGTCAGCCATGGCCCACACCGAAAGCCCCCCGACCTGGACCCAGCGGCTCCTGCGCTACGGCACGGGGGTGCTCATCCTGGCCCTGCTGGCCGGGGCGCTGGTCATCCTGAACCGCTGGCTGGAGCAGTACAGCGTCGCCGACATCCGGCAGGCGCTGAACCGCATCACGGGCGTGCAGCTTCTCGCCGCCTCAGCGGCGGCGGCGGTCAGCTACTGGCTGCTGACGCTCTACGACCTGCTGGCCCTGCGCCACCTGCGGCGGCCCCTTCCCTACCGCTGGGTGGCCTTCACCGCCTTCACCAGCTACGCCTTCAGCCACAGCCTGGGCTTCGCCAGCATCATCGGGGCGACCGTGCGCTACCGCCTCTACGCGCCGCATGGGCTGGGCGGGGTGGAGGTGGCGCAGGTGACGCTGTTCGTCGTCACCACCTTTATGCTCGGGCTGGCGACGGTGATGCCGGTGGTCATGCTGATTGACCCCACGGCGCTGAAGGCGCTGCACGTCCCGCCGGGAAGCGCCTTCCTGCTGGGGCTGGCGGCGCTGGTGATCCTGGTGGCCTACGCGGTGGGCGGCTTCTGGCTGCGCCGGCCGCTGCGGGTGTTCGGGCACGCCATCGCCTTCCCCCGCCCGTCCATCGCGGTTCGGCAGCTCCTGCTCGGGCTGTGCGACCTGTCGCTGGCCGCGCTGGTCCTCTATCTCTGCCTGCCGCCGAGCGACGCGGTGAGCTACGCCGACGTGCTGGTCGCCTTCGGGCTGGCGCTGGTCGCCGGCATCATCAGCCATGTGCCGGGGGGGCTGGGCGTGTTCGACGCCATCGTCCTGGTCAGCCTGACCCCGGCCATGCCCGGCAACGACGTTATGGCGGGGCTTCTGGTCTTCCGCCTGATCTATTATCTGGCGCCGCTGGTGATCGCCGGGCTGATGTTCGGCGGGGTGGAGGCCTTTCAGGCCCGGCGCCGCATCGGCGGGCTGTCGCGGGGCATCTCCGCCGCCATCAGCCCGGCGGTGCCGCTGGTGCTGGCCGCCTGCATCTTCATCACCGGGGCCTTCCTGCTGTTCTCGCGCGCCACGCCGGAGGAAACGCTGCCCGCCCCCTTCGACGCCACGGCGCTGCCGCTGGTGGAGATGTCGCACTTCACCGGCAGCGTCGCCGGGGTGCTGCTGATCCTGCTGGCCCACGCGGTGCAGCGGCGGCTGCACGCCGCCTGGGTGCTGTCGCTGGTGCTGCTGGCCACCGGCTGCGCCTCCGCCCTGCTGAAGGGCGGCGACTGGCCGGAGGCCATCGTGCCGGGGCTGATCTTCCTGGCCCTGTTGCCGGCCCGCAAGGAGTTCCACCGCCGCGGCAACATCCTGCGCAACCCCCTGACGCCGAGTTGGTTCATCGCGACCGGCGTGGCGCTGGCCAGCGCCTTCTGGCTCGGCCTGTTCTCCTACAAGCACATCGCCTTCAGCGACGAGCTGTGGTGGCATTTCACCCTGCACGGCGACGCCTCCCGCTTCCTGCGGGCGTCGGTGGCGGTCGGGGTGATCGCGCTCGGCGCTGCGCTCGTCCATCTGGTGTCGGCAGCCAGCCGCGACCCGCAGGAACGGGAGCAGGAGGAGAAGCCCCCCGGCCCCCTCACCGCCGCCAGAAGGACGGACTGAGCACGACCAGGATGGTGAAGAACTCCAGCCGCCCCAGCAGCATGCCGGCGGCCAGCGCCCATTTGGCGCCATCCGGCATGGTGGCGTAGTTGCCGACCGGCCCGATGGTCGGGCCGAGGCCGGGGCCGACGTTGCTGACCGCCGTCGCCGCCCCCGACAGGGCGGACACCACGTCGACCCCGAGGAAGGCCAGGACGAAGGCCAGCACGAACACCGACATCAGGTAGACGAAGCCGAAGCTCATCACCGAGATCATCACGTCGGCGCTGACCGGCTTGCCGTTGTAGTTGAGCGGGATCACCAGATTGGGGCTGTAGAGGCGGCGCTGGAGCGCGCGCAGCACGATGAACAGGATCTCGAACCGGAAGATCTTCAGCCCGCCCGAGGTCGATCCGGTGCAGCCGCCGACGAAGGTCAGGATGAAGAAGACCACCGACGCCAACGGCCCCCACCGCTCATAGTCGATGGAGGCGTAGCCGGTGGTGGTGACCACCGAGACGACGCTGAAGGTGGTCACGCGGATGGCGTCGTCCCACGGCACGCCCCGCGTCAGCGTCAGCCAGACCGACATTCCGAAGGACACCGCCGCGAGGAAACCGAGATACCAGCGGATCTGCGTGTCCGCCCAGAAGCTGGCCGCCCGCCCCTGGGCAAGGCTGATGAAGCGGACGAAGGGCATGCCGCCCAGCACCATGAAGATCACCAGCACCCACTCGATGGCCGGGCTGTTCCAGCTGGCGATGGACGCGTCGCGAGTGGAGAAGCCGCCGGTGGACACCGCGGTCATCGCGTGGTTGACGGCGTCGAACCAGGACATCCCGGCATAGGCGAGCATCACCGTGCAGACCGCGGTCAGGCACAGGTAGATCCAGCCCACCGCGATGGCGAGGTCACTGGCCCGCGGGGTCACCTTGTCCGACCGGTCGGAGGATTCCGAGCGGAAGAGCTGCATGCCGCCGACCTGGAGGAAGGGCAGGATGGCGATGGCCATGCCGATGATGCCGATGCCGCCCAGCCATTGCAGCAGCGACCGCCACAGCAGCAGCCCCGGCGCCAGACCGTCCAGCCCGGAGATCACCGTAGCCCCGGTGGCGGTCAGCGACGACATCGCCTCGAAATAGGCGTCGGCCGCCGACAGGTCGATCTGCGACACCATGAAAGGCACAGCGGCGAAGGCGCAGATGACCACCCAGGACAGGGCGGTCAGCAGAAAGGCCTGCCGGAGGTTCAGCGCGATCCGGTCCATGCGGTTGGCCAGCATGAACTGGACGCCGAAGAACAGGGTCAGGGCGAAGGCGATGGCGAAGACCATCCAGTCCGGGTTGCCGGCCGCCAGATCGACGGACATCGGAAGCAGCATCGCAACGGCCAGGACGCTGAGAAGCGCGCCGATGATGAAGAAGACGGGGCGGGTGTCGAAACCAGTCATGCACGGGCCATAGCCGATCGGAATTGCGGCCTAAGTTGTCACGATTGCGACGCTTCGGCATGCCCGAAGCACGCCGCAGGGCGATTTTCCCAATGAATTACCCCATATGGCCTGTTTGGGCCAGGGAAGGACCGCCGACCAGCCCAGTGAGTGCCCTTCTACCCTGAAAGATGTCTGGAATCGGGCCGGATGCGCCCCCGCAAAGAGGGGCGTGGGGCTGGACGGCGGCGGGCATCCTGTGCACACTCCGCCCCGACGTACGGCTCAAATCGTCGAGCCTTCCCGGATGACCGGGACCCGCGGGGAACTGGAACAGACAATGGACTGGCGGCGTGCTTTCGGACGATGCCCTGATCTTTCTTCAGCATTCGATCAAGACGGTGTGGACTCTGGAGATTCTGCTGATTTTACGGCGTGATCCGGGTCAGGCATGGAATTCGGACGAACTCATTCGCGAATCGCGCAGCAGCACGCTCATCCTCCAGGAAGTCTTGGCGAATCTTAAACAGGCTGGATTGATCGATACGGATGGGGAGCATCGCATCCGCTACCGCAGCGCGACCCCGGCGTTGGAGCGCCTCGTGGCTGAGATCGCCGTCGCACAGGCGCGGCGCCCGGCGGCGGTCATGAAGGCGCTGCTCTCGGTATCGTCGGACAAGGTACAGAACTTCGCCGGCGCCTTCCGCGTCGGAAAAAGGACATGACAATCCGGCCATAATTCACCCCCGGAACCGGGTTGGATTTTGCTAAACTGTCGTTCGAAGCAACCGCATTTGGCCGGTCGCCTCGTCCAGAAAAGGGGCGAACGGCTGTATTTGCCTTGATCCGCCGACCGAATGGCTTCGATGTCCTGTGGAGTTTCCATTATGCCGTTTCACCGACCGGCCCTGGGGCTGTCCCTTGCCGCCCTTGCCCTGGCCGGAGCCCTCTCAGGCGCGGCCCAAGCCGCAACCACCGACCGCAACCCCGCCCCCGCCGCCCAGACCGCCCCGGCCACAACGCCCAACGCCGCGCCCAACGCCGCACCCGACGCGGCCCCCGCCGCCAAGGTTACGGGTTTCCGCTCCGCGCGCTTCGGCATGACCGGTGACGAGGTCACGAAGGCCATCACCAAGGACTTCAAGATCGAGGGCAAGGACATCCGCCGCGAGACCAACGCGACGGAGCGGACCACCAGCCTGATCGTGAAGGTCGACGACCTGCAGACCGGTGCCGGCCCGGCGGTCGTCGCCTACATCCTCGGCCATTCGACGCAGAAGCTGTTCCAGGTGAACATCCTGTGGGGCGGCGCGGTGAATCCGAAGGTCGATCCCAACGCCCTGGTCGGTGCCGCCAACGCCCTGCGCAACTATTTCGTGGGACAGGGTTACCGGCAGGAGGGCATGCTGCTCAACGCGCCGGTCGGCGACGGATCGCAGGTGGTGGTCTTCCGCGGCACCGACAGCCAGGGGCGCATGAGCCTGCTGACCCTCGCGGTCCCGCCGAAGCCCTCCGATGACACCCCCGCCCTGCCGCCGTCGCTTCAGCTCTCCTACATCGAGAAGCCGAACGAGCCGGACGTCTTCAAGATCGAGAAGGGCTTCTGATCGCCGGCCCTCCGCCGGTCCGGAACGAAAAAGGGCGGCGCCATCGTGGCGCCGCCCTTCCCGTTTCCGCCAAGCGGGACCGGATCAGCCCCGGAGGGCGAGGCGGTCGACCAGCCCCGACCAGCTGCTGACCGAGATCAGGTGGGCGTAGACAAGCCCCAGCCAGCCGCGGTCGCGCCACTCCACCAGCGTCTCGGCGGGAAGCCGGTTGAAGGCTGCCTCGTCGATCACGTTGAAGCCGGCGAGGCTCAGCCGTTCGCCGTTGTTCAGGGTGATGTCGGCGCGCTTCTCCGACATCAGGCCGGCGGCGACCACCGCCTCGACGAACTGGGTGGTGAACAGGTTCTGGGCCTGGACTTCCTTGACGAACTCCAGGGCGTTGTTGGTCAGGGCGGAAGGCTGCCCGTCCACGAAGAAGGGGTTGTCCCGGCCCGGAACGACGGAGTCCGCCGCCTCGTCGACGCACAGGGTGAGCTGAGCCCCGTCCTCGCTCTCCAGGAAGATGAACGGATAGCGGCGGACGTAGGCGGGAATGTAGGTCCCCTCCTCCCACGCGCCGTTCGCGTCGACGAACAGATTCTCCCCGCTGCGCAGGCCGAGCAGAGCCACCGGCTGAGCCGTCGGGCCTTCCGAGAACAGGATCGGGAACTGCTTGCAGGCCGCGGGGAACTCCGCCGCCATCAGCGGCACCGAGTTGGTGGTGGCCGCGAAGGCGAAGTTCGGCTCGGTCCGCAGCGACAGATCGGCGTCGCGGGCGGCCACCAGCGGGCGGGGGCTCTTGTAGAACAGGGGCAGGGTCGGTTCGGTCATCGTTCGCTATCCAAAGGGTAAAGGTCTGCCGGGGGAAGGCGCGCCTCAGCGCGCCTCCTCCTCCTCCGTTTGCTGGTTGCCGGTGGCGGACGGCGCGGGGCCGGTGGTCAGGACCTCCGGCTGCGCGCCGGCGCGGGTGGTGGACGGGTTGGTTCCGGCGCCCGTGGACAGAACCTCCGGCTGCGCCCCCACACCGGTCAGCGACGGGGTCGTGCCGGCCAGGGTGAGAACCTGCGGCGCGGCATAGGCGGCCAGAGCGTTCGGCGTAAGGCCGGCGCGGGTCATCGTGCCGGTGAACAGGCTGGCGACGCCCGGGGTGCTGGGAACCGGGACCACCACCACCACGGTGGCGGCGACCCGGCTGACCTGCTGCGTCGGACCCCAGGGGGTGTTGTTGATGAAGTACGGGGCGGCCCGCAGCGGGCTGTCGATCGCGCTGGCGGCCAACGCATCCGTCCTGCCGGCCACGGTGCCGAACATCCGGGCGGAACCGGCCTTGGGAACGGTGAGGCTCAGCACGTCGATCTTCTGCAAGGCGGTCCCGGTCTCCTGTCCGATGAGCAGCGCCCCGCCGTCGGACGCCATGGTCAGCATGGTGGCCTTGCCCTGGAGCCCCGCCATGGTGATGGGGCCGCCCGCCGCGATGGACGCCTGGCCGTCCGGCAAGGACGCCACGGCACCCAGCGTGATCGGGCCGGTCTTGGCCGTAATGCTGGTGGGCAGAACAATGCCCGATCCACCGGATTGGGTAAAGCCTCCCTCCGTGACAACCGTGGCATCGCGACCAAAGGTCACCATGCCGGCCCCGTCCGTCGTGACCAAGGCCAGCGAGCCGGCGCTGTTCACCGCCGCACCGAAGGTGAAGCCGGCGCCGGTCAGGCGGAGGCCGTCCGACCCGGTCGCGGTCAGCGTCTTGGCGAAGCGGCTCTCGCCGCCGGCCGTCTGGGTCAGCGAGCGCACGGTTACCGCGCCGTCGTAGAAGACGCCGCCCGAGGTCCGGACCGTGACGTCGCCCATCAGGCCCGACGCGCCGATGTCTCCCGCCGCCCGGATGGACGCGCCGTTCAGCGACAGCGCGGAACGGTTGACGCTGTCGACGGCCCCGCCGAACACGAGGTCGCCGCCGGTGCTGGTCAGCGCGCTGGCGCCGGTCACCGTCAGGGCCCCGCCGAAGCGCTGCACCCCGGTGGTGGTGACGGACGCGCCGTCCAGGCGGGTGCCGCCGCTGACGGCGATCTGCCGCAGGGCGCCGGTTTCGCCGAAGACCCCGGCCAGGACGGCGTCGCCGTCGACCGTCAGCCCCTGCACCCCGGCGTTGGCGGCGTTGCCGCCGTTCAGCAGGGAGACGGTCCCGCCCGTCAGGACGGTGTCGACCCCCAGCGTCACCGCGCCGCCGAAGCTCTGCTCCGCGACGGTGGTCACCGCGCCGCCATTCAGGGTGGCGGTGCCGGTCACCGACAGGCGGCTCAGCGCCTGCGTGCCGCCGACCAAGCCGTTGACGACGGCGTCGCCGGCGATGGTCAGCCCCTGGCCGCCGCGGGTGGCGGCGTCCAACCCGCCGACCAGCACGACGGTGCGGCCGGTCAGGAGGGTGTCGGTCCCCAGCACCGCCCGTTCCCCGTAGGTCTGGGTCCCAGTGGTGTCGACGGAACCGCCGTTCAGGGCCAGCGTGCCCGCCGCGTCGGTGACGACCGAGGCCGCGCGAACCGACTGGGCGAAGCGGGTCTGGCCGGCGCTGTAGACCGTCAGATCGCCCAGCCGCTCCGTTCCGCCGACCGTGCCGGCGAAGACGGCGTCGCCGGTGCCGCTTGTGACGGTCAGGGCCTGCCCGCCGTCCAGCGCCCCGGCGAAGGTGACGCCGGTGCCGGCCAGGGCCGACGGGGAGCCGGCCAGACGGACTGCGCCGCCGTAGGTCTGCGCCCCGCTGGTGACCGCCGTGGCGCCGGTCAGCAGCGTCTCGCCACCGACCGTCAGCGCGGCCAGCGCCTGCCGGGTGCCGAGGGTGCCGGCGAGCGCGGCGTTGCCGGCGATGGTCAGGCTCTGACGGCCCGCCTCCGCCGCGTCGATGCCGCCCGACAGCGCCACCTGGGTGCCGGTCAGGACCGTGTCGGTCCCCAGCGTCACCGCGTCGGCGTAGCTCTGCGCCCCGGTGGTGTCGACGCTGCCGCCGTTCAGGATGGTGATCCCGGTGGCGTCGGTGACCAGCGAGGCCGCCTTGACCGTGTCGGCGATGGTGGTGGTGCCGCCGCCGTTGATCGCCAGCGCCCCCAGATGGCTGCTGCCGCCGACGGCACCGCCGAGCAGGATGTCGCCGCTGCCGCTGGTCAGCGTCAGCGCCCGCCCGCCGTCGAGGGTGGAAGCGAGGACGATCCCGCCGGTGCCGGTGATCCGGCTGTCGCCGCCCAGGGTCACCGCCTTTGCCGCCGTGAAGACCGTGCCGGCCTGATAGGCGCCGTCCAGGGTCACCGCGTCGTTGTAGGTCTGGGCGCCGCTGGTCGTCACCGACGTGAGGCTGGTGATGCCGTCGGCGTCGGTGGTCAGGCTGGCGAGCGCCGTGGTGTTGCCGACCGCCGCGTTGAACTGCGTGGCGCCGCTGCTGTTGACGGTCAGCGCCTGGGCGCCGTTCACCGTCCCGTTGAAGGTCACCACGCCGCTGCCGGCGTCGACCGTGGTGGTTCCCGCCAGCGTCGCCGGGCCGGCGACGGTGAAGGCGCCGTTGCCGGTGGCGTAGGTGCCCATCAGGCTGGTCTCGCCGCCGTAGCTCTGGTCCCCCGCCGTGGTCACGTTGACCAGGCTGGTGTAGCCCGTGCCGGTGGTCAGGCTGGCGAGCGCCGTCGTGCCGCCCACCGCCGCGTTGAACACCATCGCCCCGGTCGAGGTCGCCGTCAGCGCCTGGGCGCCGTTCACCGTCCCGTTGAAGGTGATCGTGCCGTAGCCCGCGTTCACCGCCGTGGTCCCCGCCAGCGTCGTCGCACCGTTGAAGGTGATCGCGCTGTCGGTCGAGCTGTAAGTGCCGCTCAGCGTCGTGGCTGCGTTGTGGGTCTGAGTGCCGCTGGTGGTGACGTTCAGGAAGCTGGCCGTGGCACCGGCGTTGGTGGTCAGGCTGGCCAGAGCCGTCGCGCCGCCGACCGCCGCGTTGAACTGCGCCGTGCCCGTCCCGGCGATGGTCAGCGCCTGAGCGCCGTTCACCGTGCCGTTGAAGGTCGCCGTCCCGGCGTTCACCGTCGCCGCCCCGCCCAGCGTGGCCGCCGCGTTGGTGGTGACCGTGCTGCCCGTGTAGGTGCCGTTCAGGGTCACCGCGTCGTTGTAGGTCTGCGCCCCCGTGGTGGTGACGTTGCGCAGGCTGCTGGTACCGGTGGCGTCCGTGGTCAGGCTGGCCAGAGCCGTCGTGCCGCCCACCGTGCCGGTGAACTGCGTCGTGCTCTTGTTGTTGACCGCCAGCGCGTAGGCGCCGTCCACCGTGCCGGCGAACAGCACGCTCGACCCGCCGTTCACCGTCGTGTCGCCGGCCAGCGTCGTCGCACCGTTGGCGGTGAAGGCGCCGGTGGTGGTCGTGTAGATGCCGTTCAGGGTCACCGCGTCGTTGTAGGTCTGCGCCCCGGTGGTGGTGACGTTGCGCAGGCTGCTGGTGCCGCCGGCGTCGGTGGTCAGGCTGGCCAGAGCCGTCGTGCCACCCACCGTACCGGTGAACTGCGTGGCGCCCTTGTTGTTGACCGCCAAGGCGTAGGCACCGTCCACCGCACCGGCGAACAGCACGCTCGACCCGCCGTTCACCATCGTGTCGCCGGCCAGCGTCGCCGCACCGTTGGCGGTGAAGGCACCGGTGGTGGTGGCGTAGGTGCCGTTCAGAGTGACCGCGTCGTTGTAGGTCTGCGCCCCGGTGGTGGTGACGTTGCGCAGGCTGCTGGTGCCCCCGGCATCCGTCGTCAGGCTCGCCAGAGCCGTCGTGCCGCCCACCGCCGCGTTGAACTGCGTCGCGGCGGCGCTGTTGATGACCAGGGCCTGGGCACCGTCCACCGTGCCGGCGAACAGCACGCTCGACCCGCCATTCACCGTTGTCGCACCGGCCAGCGTCGTCGCACCGTTGGCGGTGAAGGCGCCGGTGGTGGTCGTGTAGATGCCGTTCAGCGTGACCGCGTCGTTGTAGGTCTGGGCACCCGTGGTGGTGACGTTGCGCAGGCTGCTGGTGCCCCCGGCATCCGTCGTCAGGCTGGCCAGAGCCGTCGTGCCGCCCACCGTGCCGGTGAACTGCGTCGTGCCCTTGTTGTTGACCGCCAGCGCGTAGGCGCCGTCCACCGTGCCGGCGAACAGCACGCTCGACCCGCCGTTGACCATCGTGTCGCCGGCCAGCGTCACCGCACCGTTGGCGGTGAAGGCACCGGTGGTGGTCGTGTAGGTGCCGTCGAGTGTCGTGGCGGCGTTGTGGGTCTGGGCGCCGGTGGTGGTGACGTTCAGGAAGCTGGCCGTGGCACCGGCGTTGGTGGTCAGGCTGGCCAGAGCCGTCGTGCCGCCCACCGCCGCGTTGAACTGCGCCGTGCCCGTCCCGGCGATGGTCAGCGCCTGGGCGCCGTTCACCGTGCCGTTGAAGGTCGCCGTCCCGGCGTTCACCGTCGTCGCCCCGCCCAACGTGGCCGCCGCGTTGGCGGTGACCGTGCTGCCCGTGTAGGTGCCGTCCAGGGTGACCGTGTCGTTGTAGGTCTGCGCCCCCGTCGTCGTCACCGACTTCAGGCTGCTAGTACCGTCGGCGTCGGTGGTCAGGCTGGCGAGCGCCGTCGTGCCGCCCACCGTGCCGGTGAACTGCGTGGCGCCCTTGTTGTTGACCGCCAAGGCGTAGGCGCCGTCCACCGTGCCGGCGAACAGCACGCTCGACCCGCCATTCACCGTCGTGTCGCCGGCCAGCGTCGTCGCACCGTTGGCGCTGAAGGCCCCGGTGGTGGTCGTGTAGATGCCGTCGAGCGTCACCGCGTCGTTGTAGGTCTGCGCCCCGGTGGTGGTGACGCTGCGCAGGCTGCTGGTGCCGCCGGCATCCGTCGTCAGGCTGGCCAGAGCCGTCGTGCCGCCCACCGTGCCGGTGAACTGCGTCGCGGCCTTGCTGTTGACGGCCAGGGCGTAGGCACCGTCCACCGTGCCGGCGAACAGCACGCTCGACCCGCCGTTCACCGTCGTGCCGCCGGCCAGCGTCGCCGCACCGTTGGCAGTGAAGGCACCGCTGCCGGTGGTGTAGGTGCCGTCCAACGTCACAGCGTCGTTGTAGGTCTGGGCGCCGTTGGTTGTCACCGACTTCAGGCTGCTGGAGCCGCCGGCGTCCGTGGTCAGGCTCATCAGCGCCGTCGTGCCGCCCACGGCGCCGTTGAACTGCGCCATGCCCTGATTGTTGACCGCCAGGGTGTAAGCGCCGTCCACCGTGCTCATGAACACAACGCTCGACGTGCCGTCCACCGTCGTATTGCCGCCCAGCGTCACCGCGCCGATGGCCGAGAAGACCGCGTCGGTGGTGTAGGTGCCATCCAGCGTCACCGTGCCGCTGTAGGTCTGGCCGCCCGTGGTCGAAACCGACTTCACGCTGGCCGTCCCGCCGGCATCGATGGTCAGGCTCGTCAACGCCGTCGTGCCGCCCACCGTACCGGTGAACTGCGTCGCGCCGCTGCTGGTGATCACGAGTGAGTTGGCCCCGTTCACCGTGCCGCTGAACAGCACGTTTCCGCTGCCGGAGTTCACCGTGGTGCCGCCCGCCAGCGTCGTCGCGCCGGTCACCGTGAAGGCGCCGTTTCCGGTGGCGTAGGCGCCCTGGAGGCTGGTCGCGCCGGTGTAGGTCTGCGCACCCGTCGTCGTCACGGCGCGCAGGCCGATGGTCCCCGCGGTGACCGTCAGATAGGCCAGGTTGCTGGCCGCCCCGCCCAGCGTCACGCCGCCCTGCGCCGCGTTCAGGGTCGCCCCGTACCCACCGCCGTTCAGCGTGCCGGTCACCGACAGGTCGCCGCCGGTCGCGCTCACCATGCGGTTGGCGCCGGACAGGGTCAGGTTCCCGGTGACGGTCACCGACTTGCCGGACAGCGTGCCGTTCAAGGTGGTGTTGCCGGTGTAGGTCTGCGTGCCTGTGGTGGTGACGTTGCCCAGGGCGATGCTGGTGCCCTGCACCGTCACGCTGGCCCGGGTGGCGTCCGAACCGACGCTGTACACCGCCTTGGTCAAGGACACCGCACCCCCCGTGGAGATCAGGGAGATGGTGCCGCTGCCACCGGCGTTGATTCCGGTGGTGGCGTTGCTGTCGCTGATGGCGCCGCTGGCGGTGACGGCGATGTCGCCGTCGGTGGTGGCGAGATTGCCCAGGTTGAAGCTGGTGCCGGCCAGATAGATTCCGCCCGTTCCGGTCACCATCGCCGAGATGTTGGCGATGGTGCTGGTGAAGGCGGCGCTGCTGGTCCCGATCCCGGTGTTGGAGGTCAGGTTCAGCGTGCCGCCGGTCAGGCTGGTGCCGTTGCCGGTCAGCAGGCTGCCGCCCGCCGCCGACAGGTTGATGGTCCCGGTCGGACCGGCGTTGACCGTGCCGACCGTCAGGTCGCCCGTCGTCGCGGTCAGGCTGACCGTGCCGACCCCGGTCACCGAGGTCGCCGTCATGCCGGTGCTGCTGGTGGCGGTGACGGTGCCGTTGGCGCCGAGGGTCGCCGCCGTCAGCGTGCCGGTGTTGTTGACGGTCAGGTTCTTGCCGGAGCCGGTCAGGCTGGCGTCGATGGTGCCGACCGTGGTGTTGAGGGTGGTGTCGCCGCCATTGGAGCCGCTGGCGAAGGTCAGCGAGCCCGCGGTGATCGACAGCGACCGCGGCGAGGCCCCCGCGGCCACCACGTCGGTGGTGCCCTTCAAGGTCAGCGCACCCATGCCGAGGTTGATCGCCGCGGTCGGCAGGGTCAACACCCCGCCGGCCTGCAGCAGCAGGTTGCCGCTGGTCATCGACAGGCCGGCGCTGGCGTCCAGGTTGCCGGCCGTGCGGATGTAGGCGGACCCGCCGGCGCCGAGGGTGACGAGGTTGCTGGTCAGCGTCAGGGCGGCGCTGTTGATGTTGTCGACCGAAATGACCGGCGTGGTGCCGGTGGCGGTCAGGCCGGTCAGGCTCGACACGTTCATCTTGATCGGCGTGCCGGCGCCGGTGGCGGCGTCGGTGACAGTGCCGATGCTGCCGCCGTTGGCGGTCAGGCTGGCCGAATGGCCGGTCACATGAGTGCCGTTGCCGCTGCCCAGGATGGAGCCGGTGGCGGTCAGCGCGACCGTTCCATTGGTGGTGTTGGCCGACACCGACTGGACCGTCATCGTGCCGGCGGACTCGATGGTGACCGAGCCGCTGGAGGCGGTGGCCGAGGCGACGGTGACGCCGCCGGTGGAGGCGTCGGTCAGGTAGACGCTGCCGGTGGCGCTCGCCAGGGTCAGGCTGCCGGTGGTGGTCTGGACCGACCGGCTGGAGGTGCCGACGCCCTTGCTGCCGGTCAGCGAGGCCGAACCGCCGACGATCCGCGTCTCGGCAAGGCCGTCGTCATAGACGCCGCCGCCGCTGGAGCTGAGGGTGACCGCCCCGGTGCCGGCGTTGATGCTGCCGGCGATGATGTCGGCGTCCACCGCGGTGGAGGAGATCGTGATCGCCCCACCGCCGGTGCTGGCGCTGACCACCTGGAGGCGGTCGCCGGCCTGCACGTCGATCTTGCCGCCGGTCGTCGCGGCGTAGGCCAGCGCGGTGGCGCCGGTCGTGCTCAGATAGATGTCGCCCGAACCGCCGTTCACCTGCACCTGGGCCCCGCCCACGCCAACGCGGGCGGAGGAGGTGCCGATGCCGCCGGCGCCGTTCAGCGCGACGGTCTTGCCGGTGACCGCGGACCCGCCGTTGGCGGCCAGGATCTTGCCGCCGTTGCCGGTGGCGCTCAGCGTGACCGAGCCGTCGTTGGCGCCCGCCGTCACCGTCCCGGCGGTGATGGACCCGCCGGTCGAGGTCACGGTGATGCTGTTGCCCGCCGCGTCGGTGGCGATGGCGACGTTGGTCAGCGTGATGTTGCCGCTGCCCGACACCACCACCGGGCCGTTGCTGACCGCGGCCGTCAGCCCGCCCGTCAGCGATCCGGCGATGTCGAGATAGAGGCCGCCCGCGCCCGTGACGTTGGTGGTCAGCGCCCCGGTGCTGGACGTCGTGACCTTGAACGCCGAGTCCGCCGTGCCGATGCCGGCCCCCGCCGTCAGCGTGGCGCTGCCGGTGCCGAGGCTCAGGCTGGAGCCGCCGTTGAGGATCCGGCCGGCCGTCGCCGTCAGGGTCAGCGCCTTGCTGCTGTCGTAGGAGAGGTTGGAGACGGTCAGGTCGCCGGCCGCCGCAATCACCGTCAGGGCGCCGCCCGTGGTGATGGAGCTAAGGTTTAGCCCCGCCGCGTTCTTCACGAACAGGCCGCCGGTGCCACTGCTGGCGGTCAGGCTGGACACGTTCATGCCCAGCGCCGTGGCGTTGCTGCCGATGGCGCTGCTGTTGCCCTGTTCGTTGGTCTTCTTCTGGGCGTCGAGCTTCAGGGAGCCCGCGGTGATGGTGGAGCTGTTGTTTACCGCCGTGATGTTGCCGGCGGTCGCGCTGTTGCCCGTCGCCGTCAGGCTGACCGTGCTGGAAGCGCCCGTGTTCACCGTGCCGATGGCGATGGCCCCCGGCGCCTTGAAGGTAAAGTCCAGGCCGGTGCTGTCGGTCAGCGTGGTGAAGGTGGTGGTGCCGCCGCTGTCCGTGACGTTCCAGCTCAGGTTGGCCGCCGTCAGGCTCATCGTGCCGGAGGTCGACGCCCCCGTCGTGCCCGGCGTGCGGTCGATGGTCAGCTTGGCGAGGTCGAGCGTGTCGGCGACCTTGAAGGTGCCGGGCGTCTTGATCGTCAGATCGGTCGTCGCGACGTTGAGCGTGGAGCCCGTGGCGGCGATGCCGCCATTGATCGCGGACAGCTCGACGCTGCCGCCGGACACCAGATTGCCGTTGCTGGCGTCGATGCTGCCATCGCCGCTGGTCAGCGACACCGACCCGGTCGTGGTGATGGTGCCGGCGGTCAGGAGGCCGGCCCCCGAGGAGCCGGTCGACAGCTTGATCGCACCGCCACCGGTGCTCACCACCGACTGGGCGATCAGGCTCTTGCTCTCCGACACCGCGATGCTGCCGGCGGCGCTCGCGGTCAGCGTGGTGCTGGTGGAGTTGGCCTGCGTCGAGATGGCGGAGACGTTGCCGATGGACCCGGTCGCCGTCAGGTTCACCAGATTGCTGCCGCTGATCGTGCCGCTGAGGATCGAGCCGCCCTGGTTGTTGATGACCGCGTTGGCGCCGTACATCGAGATCGAGCCGAGCGCGATGTCGCCGGTGGAATTGTTCAGGGTCAGCGCACCGGCCAAGCTCATGGAGTCGATGACCGTCGAGCCGTGCAGGTTGATCACGGCGCCGTTGTTGGCGTTCACCGTCAGGTTGCCGGTGGTGATGCTGATGAATTCACCCCCGTTCGCACCGACCACGTTGGAGGAGGACGTCAGGCTCGCGACGCCGGCGTTGATCTTGAGGACCGAATGGCCGTTCCCGACGATGCCGGCGTCGGCGATCAGGGCGATCGTGCCGGTCTTGCCGACGTCAAGGCCGCCGACGACCAGCTTGCGGTGGCTGTCGAAGGTGAAGCGCACGCCGCTGCGGTCAGTCAGCGCGGCCAGCACCGCCTGGGTGCTGCTCTCGGCACCAGTCAGCGCGATGGCCGAGCCGGACGTATCGACCGAGGTCAGGCTGTAATTGCGGTCGTTGATGCTGGACGAGGTGCTCTTGATCTTGAGCGTGCCGATGCGGGTGTCGGATTCGACATAGAGATCGCCCTTCACGTTGAAGGTCGCGGACGACGCCGACAGATGGATCTTGTTGCTGGAGGAGCCGATGCCGCCGCCGCTGCTCAGGGTCGCGGTGCCCGCGGTGATGCGGTTGGCCGGGTTGCCCGCGTTCGCCGAGGCGGCGCCCGTGATGGCGCCTGCGCTGGTCAGGTCGACGGTGCCCCAGTTCTGCGCGTTGAGCGTGCCGATGGACAACGCGTGCTGGGTGTCCAGCTTGAAGGCGAGACCGGTGGTGTCGGTCAGCTCGCTCAGCGTGGTGGTGACGCCGTCGTCCGTCATGGTGAAGACGAGCTGCGGCGCGGTGATCTGATAGGTGCCGGCGCCGGTCGTCCGCGAGCTGGTCAGCGACAGCGCGGTCAGGTCCTTGCCGTTGTCCACGAAGGCGTCGGTCGCCGTCGTCAGCACCAACGTGTCGGCCATCGTCGCGATGTGGTTGGCGGACGATCCCGCCTGACCGATGCCGCCGGTCGCGGTGAGGGTGACCGTGCCGGCGGTCACCATCGAGCTGCCGTTGCTGAAGATGTCCTTGCCGGTGCCGGTGGTCTCGATGGTCACCTTGCGGGCGAGTCCGCCGTTGATCGTCCCCAGGGCGACGCTGTTGTCGCTCTTGAACGAGAAGTCGAGGCCGCTTGCGTCCACGACGCTGCCGAGCGTGTACTGGCTGCCGGTGTTGCTGTCGGTCAGCGCGAAGGTCAGCCCTTCCGACCGGATGTCGTAGGCGTTCTGCGCGCCGGTCGAGGCGTGCCTGACATCCAGGCTGAGGGCGTGCAGGTCGGCGCCGTTCGTCAGATAGACGTTGCGCCCGGCGATCACCTCCAGGGTCCGCGTCTCGGTCAGCAGCGGCGTGCCGGACGCCCCGATGGAGCCCCCTTCGACCGTCAGCGTCACCTTGTCCGCGCTCAGCGGCTTGGTTCCGGACTGCAGCAGCGACCCGTTGTTGGTCACCTTGATGTCCGCCGAGGAACCGGCCTTCACATCCTTCAGCGTCAGGGTGCCGGTGTTGCTGAGCGTCAGCGATCCCGTCAGATTGGCCGACAGCGTGCCGACCTGGGTAGTGAAGTAGGAGCCGCTGTTGGTGTGGCCGACGCTGGTCCCCTTCAGCGTCAGGCTGCCCGCAGTGACCGCGGCGCCGCTGCTGTTCGTGGCGCTGATGCTGGAGCTGCCGGAATTGGCGGTCAGATCGACGGTGCCGCTGTTTCCGACGTCGATCTTGGCGATCCGCAGGGCCTTGTCGTTGCTGATGTTCAGCTTCAGACCGCTCTGGGTGACGTTCGTCACCGTCAGGCCTTCCTGCAACGACGAATCGCTGAAGCTGGCGGTCAGGCCGGTCGAGCTGATGGAGTAGCTGTTGCTGCCGCCGCCGGACTTGTTGTGCCGGAAGTCCAGCGTCAGATCGGTCAGGGTTGTGTTGTTGCTGACCGTCACGTTGCCGCCCGACGCGATGGACAGCTTCTGGGTGCTGGTCTGCACCTGGTTGGTGCCGCCGACGTTGCCGTTGCCGCCGGTCGCGGTCAGGGAGACCGAGCCCGCCGTGATCGTGCCCGACCCGTTGATCGACGGACCGCCGGACGCGCCCGAAGCCGCCCCGGTGGAGGTCAGCGCCACCGAGCCGGTGGAGCTGGTGCCGGCGTCGATCGTGCCGGCCACGATGCCGCGATCCACGCTGTAGCGCAGGTCCATGCTGCCGTTGCTCGGCGTGGACAGGGCCAGCGTCTGGATGCCGCTGGCCTCCGTCACCGTGAAGCTGCGGTTGGAGCCGAGGGCGTTGAACTGATAGGTCCCCGTGGCGGTGGACGTCTTGTGCGTGACGGTGACGTCCAGCGCGGTCAG
This sequence comes from Azospirillum argentinense, assembly GCF_000632475.1. Classification (NCBI taxonomy): domain Bacteria; kingdom Pseudomonadati; phylum Pseudomonadota; class Alphaproteobacteria; order Rhodospirillales; family Azospirillaceae; genus Azospirillum; species Azospirillum argentinense. The sequence continues at coordinate 81,328 of NZ_CP007795.1, read as the reverse complement.
CGCGGTGTTGCTGTTGTTGATGTAGAGGTCACCGTTGCTCACCAGGGTCAGCGACGCGGCGGAGGTCTTCACCGCCCGCGTGCTGGTGCCGATGGAACCGCCGTTGGTGCCGGAGCCGTTGGCAGACAGGGTGACGGAGGACGCCGTAATGGTTCCGCTTCCCGCCATGGTAATCGTCGAGTTCTCCCCGCCGCCCACCGTGGTCAGGCTGACGGCACCGCCGGCGGCGGTGATCTGGTTGATCTCGATGTTCTTCTTACCGGTGAAGCTGAAGTTGCTGTTCTGGGCGCTGGCGACGTCGATTGCGACCTTGGTGCCGCTGTCAACCAACGTGTAGATCTGGGCACCGGTGCTGCCGATGGAAAAGGTGCTCTTGGTCGCGGTGGCCGTGGTGGCGTTCGTGCTGGTGATCGCCAAGCTGTTGAAGGCGCGTCCGTTGTTGTCGACGTAGATGTCGCGCCCCGATGTCACGGACAGGTCGCCGGTGTCGAGGTTGATGGCCCCGTAGAGGGTCGAATCACCGATGGAGGAGGAGGCCCCCGCCTCCAGCGACACCTTGCCGGCGGTGATCTTGCTGCCGTTGCCGGTGTTGGTGACACCGTTGGACGAGACGATGGCGACGCTGCCGCCGGACCCGACACTGACGGTGCCGACCTTGACCGCGCGCGACGAATTGAAGGCGAAGTTCAGCGCCGTGCTGCTGGTGACGGTCTGGATCGTGGACTGCGACGAGCTGTCCGACAGGGTGAAGACCTGCCCGTTGACCGTGGTGATCCCGATGGTGCCGCCGGAGTAGGAGCCGCGCGTCAGCGTCAGGTCGGTCAGCGCCATCGTGCTGGTGATGCCGACGGACCCGCCCGTCGTGATCGACAGGTTCGCCGTCGCCAGATTCAGCGCGTTGGTGCCGCCGACGCTTCCATTGGCGCTCAGGATCACCTTGCCGGCGGCGATGAGCGTCGTGCTGTCCGAATCGTCCTGGACGCTGCCGCTGGTGTTCGTCAGCGTGACCGTTCCGGTGCCGTTGTTGGCGCTGACCGACCCGACGGTCATGACGCCGTTGGACTTCGTAACGGTGATGTCACCGCCGGCCGTCAGGCTGTCCAGCCCGGTCGGGCCGGTGCCCAGGCCGAGCCACATCGAACCGCCGGCGGTGGCCACGACCGTGCCGGCCTCCGCGTTCAGCGCCTTTCCGGACGTGCCGATGTTCTTCCCGGCGGTGAGGGTCACCGTACCGGCGGAACTCGTGCGCAACGTGGCGTTGTTCGGGTTCAGAATCGAGCCGTTGGTCGCCGTGACCGTGATATCGCTGCTGGCGCTGGACGAGAAGTTGGAGCCGAAGGCGATGTCCCCCCAGGTCGCCGTCACCACGATGGGGTTGTTGGCGGCGCTGAAGAAGCGGCTGCCCAGCGTGATGAGGTTCTTCTGGTTGTTGACACCCGTCGAGGTCGGCAGGGTGATGTAGATGCCGCCGTCCGCCGCGCTGGCGTTGAGAACCGGGGTGACGATGTCCAGATACTCGGTGCCCGAGCCGCTGCCGATCGCCTTGCTGGCCTTCAGGTTGACCGACCCGGCCAGCACCACCGTGGTCTTCGACCCGTCGTCCAGGATGGAGCCGTTCGTCGTCTCGGCGTTGAAGATGCTGTAGGTTTCGCTGGGCGAGGGCGTCCCGTTGTCGGGGAGGACGCCGTTCTTGTAAGTCAGATCGACCCGGCCGAGCCGGATGTCGCGGTCGCCCTTGAAGGAGAAGATCTGACCGGTGGTGTCGACCAGCGTGCGAAGCAGATAGCCGTTGGTGGCGTCGTCGGTCAGGTCGAAGGTGAAGTTCGGCGCGGTGATCGAGTAGCTGTTCACCACCGTCGTGTCCGCATGCGTGCTGGTGACGGTCAGTTCCGCCATGTCGGACAGGTTGGTGACGTGCAGGTCGCCGCCGGTGGTCAGCGTCAGCTTCGTGGCGTTGAGCGCCAGCGGAGCGTTGGCGTCGCCCACGCTGCCCGCCGCGGCGCTCAGCGTCACGGTGTCGGCGTTGATCCGCGTGTTCAGGCTGCCATCGTCGCGGATGCTGCCGGTGGTGGAGGTCAGCTTGACTGTGCCGCCCGTCCCCACCGTGGCGAGATCGCCGACGATCAGGTCGATGTCGCTGTCGAAAGTGAGGGTGGACAGCTTCGGGCTGCCGACCGCCTCCAGAATGGTCGCGGTGCCGTTGTCGCCGACCACGAAGTTGAAGTATTCGGACGTGAGTTCCAGCGCGTTGGCGGCCCCGCCAACGTGCCGGTTCGTGATCGACAGGCCGGTCAGGATCACGCCACTGTTGTCGAGATACAGATCCCCGACGTTGCTCAGCGTCAGCGACCCCGTGGAGGTGCGCAGATGGGTTCCGAAGCTCCCGATGGCGCCGTCCGTGCTCAGGCTGATGGCGTTGGCGGACAACCGGTTGTTGGCGTCCTTGCCCAGGATCGCCCCGCCGGTCGCCGTCACGGAGATCGCGCCGGCGGTCGTCTTGATCGTCCCCAGCGTGGCGGCGCCGCCGTTCACGGTGAGCGAGATCGACGAGCCGGTGGAGGTGATGTTGTCCACGGTCACGGCACCGGTCTGCATGACCGTGACGTTGCCCGCGTTGTTGGTGACCGTCAGCCGCTTCGCCGCGGTGTTTACCATCACGGTGGAGGTGCTGCCCCCGGCGGTGAGGGTGACGTTGTCGCCGGTGATCGTGCCGGACAGGGCGGAGATGCTGCCGTTGGCGGTCGTCAGGGTGACGTTGCCGGCGGCCCCGGCATCGACCGTGGTCGCGGTGATGTCGGACACCGTGCCGTTCGCCGTGACGGCGATGCTGCTGGTCCCGTTGGCGCTGGTGATCGTCCCGATGGTGGTCGTGCCGCCGGTGGTGATCGCGACATCGCCGTTGGTCGAGACGATGGAGCCCAGCACCGCCGAGCCCGACGTCGTCAGGAAGACGCCGCCCGCGCCGGAGGTGGCGTCGATGTTGTAGGAGCCGGCGGTCAGGGCCGTGCCGCTGGTGCCGATGCTGCCGGCGGCGTTCAGGACCAGGCTGTAGGAGCTGATGGTGGTCGAGGCGTCGGCATCGTTCAGGATGCTGCCGCCGCTGCTGGTCAGGGTCAGCGTGTTGCTGCCGATGGCCACCGCGCCGACCGTCAGGTTGCCGGTGGCCGCGATGGTGGTAAAGCCGCCGCTGATCAGGTTGGCCAGGGTCAGCGCACCGGTGTTCGACAGGTTGATGCCGCCGCTGCCGGCCGTGGCGGTCAGGCTGCCGCCGGCGGTGTTCAGCACCTGCGAGGATGTGCCGATGGCGCCGTTGCTGCCCGAGGAGCCACGGGCGGTCAGCGTCAGCGCGCCACCGGTCAGCAGGCTCGCGCCCGTGCCGGTGATGTTGCCGGCGGTGCTGGTCAGCGCGACGGATCCCGCTCCGGCGTTGACCGTGCCGACCTGGATGTTGCGGTCGCTGCGGAAGGCGAAGCTGTTCAGACCGCCGACCTGGCTGATCGTGTCGAGCGCGGTGCCGCCGGCCGAATCGGTGGCGGTGAAGGTCAGGCCCGTGGAGGCCAGGAAGAACTGGCTGTCGACCCCGACCGTCCGGTGCGTGCTGGTGACGGAAAGGTCGGTCAGCGTCTGGTCGTTGGTGACGAACAGGTTGCCGCCGGTGACCAGGGAGAGCTGGCTGCTGCTGGTCGACACCGCCGCACCGCTGGCGCCGATGGAGCCGCCGGCGGTCAGGGTGACCGGGCCGCCGACGATCCGGCCGGCGTCCAACGCGGTCAGCGACCCGCTCTCGGCCTTGACGGAGACCGCCCCGGCGCTTCCCGAGACCGGCGTGGTGTCGATCAGGTTGCCGAGCTGGACATTGTCGGTGGCCGTCAGCCGCACCGCGCCGCCGCGGGTCGTCAGCTTGCCGATGTTGGTCAGGCTGCTGGCCATGCCGTTGGCTTCCAGCACGATGTCGCCGCCGTTGGTGCGGATCTCGTAGCTGGCGTCGGTGAAGGCGATGCCGCTGGAGGTCAGCGACCGCAGGGTGAAGCTGTGGCCCGCCGTGGTCTGGAGATCGAGGCTGGTCTCCACCGTGATGAGGCCCGACGCCTCCAGCACGATGTTGGCGTTGCTGGCGATGCTCTCCAGCACCTGCTTCGATACCGTGTTGACGGCGTCGCCGCTGCCCAGGTTGGGGTCGTTGACGCCGATCGTGCCGTCCGCCGCGGCGCCGTCCTGGCTGCCTCCGGCGGAGCTGACGATGCGCAGGCTTTCCGGATCGAGCAGGAAGGTGCCCGCCGCGCCCTTCGGCGCGGTCAGGTCGACGCTGCCGGTCAGCGTGATGTCCTTGTGGCTGGACACCTCGGCGAAGCCGCCGTCGCCGCCCTCGGCACCGCCGCGGGCGGAGATTTTACCGGCGTGTTTCGTGCTTTTCTGCGACAGCACCGTCACGCTGCCGCCCTTGCCGGACTTCACCGCGTCGGCGGACAGGGTGGCGCCGGCCTCGACCGTCACCTTGTCCGACCAAATGCCGGAGCGGCCCGTCTTGCTGCCGATGGCGACCTCGCCGCCGCCCTTGCTGCCGGAGGCGTCGACGCGGGCGTTCTTCTTCACGGCGATCTCGGCGCCGGTGGCGACGACGGTGCCGCCGGTCTGCCCCTCCCCGCGCCCGCTGGCATCGACGGTGCCGCCGATGTTGACCTTGCCGTTGTCGCCGCCCGACAGGACGATCTTGCCGTTGGCGCTGCCAACCGAGGTGGCCTTGATGACGCCGTCGGTGTTGATGACGTTGTCGATCACGCCCTTCACGGCGCGCGCCGACAGGGTGACGCTGCCGCCCTCGGCGGCGATCTCGCCGGAATTGACGACCAGAGCCGCGACCGGCTTGCCGTCCGCGTCCTTCGCCACCGTCTTGACGGCGGAGCTGGCGTCGAAGCTGATCAGCCCGTCGCCGTGGAAGTCGAGCGTGAAGGTCTCGGCACCGCCCAGCGCGACCTTGCCCAGCTTCGCGCGGATGACGCCGGAATTGCGGACGTGCGGGGCCACCAGGGCGGCCAAACCGCTGTCCTTGACGGTGATGTCGCCCTCGTTCACCACCATGGCGTTCGGCTTGGCGGAGGCCTGGTCGAACTGGTACTTGCCCGCCATGAAGTTGGCGTCGGAGATGTTGGCGGTGGTCGCCACCAACCCGCCGACATCCACCTTCGCCCCGGCGCCGATCACCACGCCGTTCGGGTTGACCAGCATGACCGTGCCGTTGGCCGACAGGCTGCCCATGATCTTGGACGGGTCGTTGCCGGTGACCCGGTTCAGCGTGACGCTGGCGGCCGAGGGCTGCTGGAAGGTGACCTTCTCACCGGCGTCGATGCTGAAGGACTTCCAGTTGATAATGGCCTTGTCGGTGGACTGCAGGATCTCCATCGACTTCGGGGTCGCCGACTGGATGGTCGCCGCGCCCGCGGTGACGGTGCCTTCCAGCGGGTTGGCGTAGGCCGCGCCGGCGAACAGGGTGGATAGCGCCACACCGATCACGCTGCGCAGCGCCAGCCGCGCAAAGTCGATGCCTCCCCGGGCCTTTGCCGCGCGGCGCTGGTGCCGGGTGCCGCCACCACGCTGGGGCGCCTCCGTCGCGGACGACAGCAGCAGCCGCTGGCGCAGCGTCTGGCGGTGGCGGCGCGCGCCGGGAAGCTCGGTGAAGCCGGAGGTGGTGGTGACGTTGCCCTTGCCCATGTCCTGTATCCCCCGGCCCTATCAGTATTGCGCAGTGATGTTGAAGAAGACCCGCATGTCCTTGTCGCCCTCGGTCGCGACGCGGCGGGTCAGCGGCTTGTCGATCTCAAGCGTCGCGAACAGCCGTTCCACGAGGCTGGCGCGCACGCCGCCGCCCACGGAGACCAGCGAATTCCGGCTGTTCTGCTCCAGGCTGGAGCGGTTCCACACCTCGCCGCCATCGACGAAGCCGTAGACCTGGACCGCCTGCGCGAAGCTGTTGTCCGGCAGCACCGGCGTGTAGCGCAGTTCCAGCGACCCGGCCCAGCCGTTGTCGCCGGAGATCTCGCCCTCGTCGAAGGCGCGTCCGTAGCTCGGGCCGCCCAGCGCGATCTGCTCGCTGGCCAGCAGCGGCGTGCCCGCGGCCTGCATGGTGGCCGTCGCCAGGATGCTGAAGTTGGCCGGCAACTGCTGCACGCGGGTGATGTCGGCGGTGAGCTTGGTGAAGTCGCTGCGCCCGCGCTCGCGCGACGCGTAGGCCGAGCCGAGCTTCGTCGCGTCGAGGATGTCCAGACCCTGATGCACGAGGCCGCGCACCGCGGTGATGCCGTCCCAGCCGTCCGTCCGGTCATAGCTGAAACCGCCGCGCAGGATGCGCAGGCGGTCGCGGTTGAAGCGGTCGCCGGAAATGTCGGTGTTCACGTCGCGGTATTCGAATTCGCCGACGGCGCGCAGGTTTTCCAGGCGCGAGCGGATCACCGGGTAGCTGAGCGTTCCCACGCCCGCGGCCACCCAGCTTTCCACGTCCAGCGGGTCCAGCGTCAGGCCCGGGCGCGACTTGGAGTAGGAGCCGGTGGCGGAGAAGGTCAGCCCGTCGCCGGTCACCAGCGCCTGGTAGCCGGCGCCGACCGACCAGGCCCGCGATGCCGGGGAGGACACGCGCCCGCTGAGGTTCACCGTGTCGGCGTTCGGCCCGAAGGAGTTCAGCGCCGCCGTCGCGGTCGTCTGGGCGGTGCCGAGATAGGGCGTGTTGCGGTTGCTGAACGACACCAGGGCGTCCACCACCTTGCGGTCCGTCTTCACCACCACCACCGAGGCGCCGAGCGTGTCCGGCGACGGCTCCAGGCTGGCGCGCACGGTCAGGCCGGCGAGGTCGTTCGCCAGGAGAAGACGGCGCTCGACCTCGGCGACGTTGATCGGCTTGACGCCGCGCAGCGGCTCCACCAGCCGCTTCACCGCGGCGAGCGCCGGGCCGATGTCGTCGGGATAGGTGATGTCGGACACGAAGCCCTCGACCACCTGGAGGCGGAAGGTGCCGTCCTCGATCGTCTGGGCGGGGACGATGACCCGGCTGGTGATGAAGCCGTCGTTGCGGTAGCGGAACTCGATGTCGTTGGCGATCTTGAACAGGTCCGCCACCGACACCTCGCGGCCCAGCATGTCCTGGTAGGCGGCCTTGAGGCTGTCCTGGCTGTAGGCGGTGGCGCCTTCAATGGTGACCTCCCGCAACGTCAGGCGGTAGTTCTCGGCCCCCGCCGGGGCCTCCGCCGCGGGCGCCTTCGGCACCGTCACCGCCCCGCCGGGCACGGAGGGCAGCGGCATCACCGGCCGCGGCGCCTCCGGACGCGGTTCCGCGCCCGAGGGAAGTTGAGCCGGCAGCTGCTGCGCGAGCGCAGGGGCCGTCACACCCGCAAGAATAGCGCCGGCCGCGAAACAAGCCCACCGCGACGCCTTTCTCTTTTCCACATCTTCTTTAGGGACGTGAATGGAAGAAGCGGCTTTGGTGGATGAGTTCATGGGACCGATACCTTCGCGCGATGGTCGTTGCTAACCTTTGATTAACGAAGACCCCGTCGGATCTCCATCTGAGGTAGCTATTTCTATCTTACGATTTCGGGGTGGGTGCTAGTCCTAGTTTGTCGGAATTTGTAACATTCGCATCCTCGTCATAGACGATGCGGGGAAGGTGAACCGTGAGGACGCAGGAATCTTTGCGCAAGCCCGCGCCTTGATGCGCGGCGCAAGCCGGTCGTCGTGGACGCCATGAGAGGCAGGAACAGGCGCGCGCCTTGAGACGCCGGACATGGGACGGCAGCCGCGTCACGGCAAACGCCCCGCCGCCCTTCCACATCCATTCGTTGCTCGATGCATAGGAAGACGGCGCCTGGACACTCGGGTGCCGAAAGGGACGTTCATGGGAGGGAGCATCGAGCGGCCGGCCGGGCGACGACCATCGGGTCCTTCGCCGGCAATCGACTTCAGCACCGGACCAGCCTCCGGCACGCCCGGGGTGGATGACCGCCGTGCCGCCTTCAGGCGGCCGTCGCCAGCTCGGGAGCGAGGCGGCGCGCGTCGGCGATCAGCGCCGCGGTCAGTGGCGGCTGCGGGTCGCGCCGGGACACCACGAGACCGATCAGGGTCGACAGTTCCGGAGCCACGATGGGAATGGCGCGGATGGTCGGGGGAAGCAGCAGCGAGTCCGCCATGATCCGCGGCATGATCGTCGACCACATGCCGGTGCAGAGGTGGTTGGTCAGCACGACGATGGAGTTGGATTCGAGCATAGGTTCGGCATGAACCCCCGCTTCGGCGAAGGCGCGGTCGATGATCCGCCGGTTCTGCATGGTGGTGTTCAGAAGGCAGAGCGGCAAGGTCGCCGCCTCTTCCCAGGTGACGCTGTCACGACCACCGAACGGGCCGTCGGCCGCCGTGATCAGGTGGTAGCGTTCATGGTAGAGCGGCACCTCGTCCACGTTGCCGAGCGGTTCGTTGTCGAGATAGGTGATCCCGGCCTCCGCCTCCAGGTTCTCCAGCTTGGACAGGATTTCGGTGGAGCTGTGGGAGGCGATGGTGATCTTGATACCGGGATGCATCGACCAGACGGTGGCGGTCAGCCGCTGGACCATCGGCAGCGCCGTCGGCACCACCACCAGCCGCAGCGTGCCGGTCAGCCCCTGTTTCATCATTTCGACATCGGCGCGCATCGCCTTGTAGTCGCCGACGATGCGCCGCGCCCAGTCCAGCACCCGCTCCCCTTCGGCGGTGAAGCCGATGAAGCGGGCGCCGCGATCGACCAGCGGCACGCCCAGGGTTGTTTCCAACTGCTTGATGGCGGCGGACAGATTCGGCTGCGACACCCCACAGACCTGCGCCGCACGGCCGAAATGCTTCTCCGTGGCCAGCGCGATCAGAAATTCCAGCTTTTCCTGCATGCCGGGGTTCCTCTCACCACGTCCTGCGCAGCGCACAACCGGTGACCGCCGTGGGGCGCATCGCACGTGGGACCTTATGGTTCACAACCCAGGCACCGTCATTGATCCGGGTCAGCCGTTGCTGCCGCGGCGCCGCCTGCCGCAGCGGCAAAGGGACGCATCGTTGGCCCACATATCGTCTTTCAGGCATTCTTTCAGCGCGGCCGTCTCTCAAGACACCTCCATCTCGACGAGCCGGAACGCCTCACCCGGCGGCCGGTCGATCCGCAGATCGGCGCCCTCCAGGAAGGTGTCGCGGCTGAGCAGGTCGAAGGCGTGGCGCAGGGCGTCGGGCTGCACCCGGCTTTGCCGACCGACCGACAGGCTGACGCGGACCACCCGGCCGAAGGGAGCGGCCTCCCGCGCCTTCATCGCCTGTTCGAGCAGGGATTGGCAAAGGGCGATCTCATGCATGGGCTGGCTCTCGTGAAAGCAGGGGACACCCCGCCCGTCCCCGAGGGGAGAGGCGGGGCGATCGGTCCCCCGCGGTCAGGCGTAGGCCGGGGCCTTCTTCGCAGCACGGGTCACCGCGTTGCTGAGGCCGCCCTTCAGCTTCGCGTATTCCTGCTGGACGTGGTTCTCGGCCCAGACCTGATCGGCGATGGCCTCCACCCGGACGGCGGCGTACTTGTATTCCGGCGTCTTGGCGATGGGATCGACGGCGTGGATGGTCAGCTCGTTGCAGGCGCCGATCCACCACTGGTAGGTCATGTAGACGGCCCCCTTGTTGGTGCGGTCGGTGACGCTGGCCCGGCTGATCACCTTGCCGCGGCGCGACGACACCCAGACCAGCTCCTGGTCGCGGATGCCCAGGGCCTTGGCGTCCTTCGGGTTCATGGTGACGTAGCCCGGCTCGTCGGCCAGCGTCTGCAGGGCGGCGCAGTTGCCGGTCATCGAGCGGCAGGAGTAATGGCCGACCTCGCGCACCGTGCAGAGGATCAGCGGGAACTCCTCGGTCAGCTGGTCCTGCGGCGGACGCCACTCGGTGGCGAAGAGCAGGCCCTTGCCGCCCGGTCGCTGGAAGACGTTGCCCTCGTAGAGATACTTGGAGCCCGGCGAGTCGAGGTCGCGGCACGGCCACGGCACGGCGCCCAGCCCCTCCATCTTCTCGTAGGTCACGCCGTAGAAGATCGGGCACAGCTCGCGCAGCTCGTCCCAGATCTCCTTGGTGTTGTTGTAATGCATGGGATAGCCCATCGCGGTGGCGAGCAGGCTGATGATCTCCCAGTCGTGCTTGACGTCGCCCTTGGCGTCCACCGCCTTGGTGAAGCGCTGGAAGCTGCGGTCGGCGGCGCTGAACACGCCCTCATGCTCGCCCCAGGACGTCGCCGGCAGGATCAGGTCGGCGAACATCGCCGTCTTCGTCATGAAGATGTCCTGGACGATGACGAACTCCATCGCCTCGAAGCCCTTGCGCACCTGCGTGAGGTCCGGTTCGGTCTGGGCGGGGTCCTCGCCCATCACATACATGGCCTTCAGCTTGCCGGTCTCCGCCAGATGCGGCACGTCGGTCAGACGGTGGCCGATCTGGTCGGGCAGCGACTCGACCCCCCAGGCCTTGGCGAACTTCGCCCGCACCTCCGGGTCGGTGACCTTCTGATAGCCGGGGAATTCGGTCGGCAGCACGCCCATGTCGCAGCTGCCCTGCACGTTGTTCTGGCCGCGCACCGGGCCGACGCCGACGTTCGGCCGGCCGAGGTTGCCGGTCAGCAGCGCCAGACCCGACAGCCCCTTCACCACGTCGACGCCCTGGCCCCACTGGGTGACGCCCATGCCCCACAGGATGGTGGCGGAGGGGGCGGCGGCGTAGATGCGCATCGCCTCGCGGATGTCGGCGGCGGGCAGGCCGGTGATCGCCTCGGCGTATTCGGGGGTGTATGTGTCGACGATCGCCTTGTACTCGTCGAAGCCCTCGGTGTGGTTGGCGACATACTCCTTGTTGTAGAGTCCTTCATTGATCAGGACGTTGGCGAAGGCGTTGACCAGCGCCATGTTGGAGCCGTTGTTCAGCGGCAGCCACAGATCGGCCAGACGCGCCGTCTCGATCTTGCGCGGGTCGCAGACGATGATCTTGGCGCCGCGCTCCTTGGCCTTGATGATGCGCTTGGCGATCACCGGGTGGCTGTCGGCGACGTTGTAGCCGAAGACCAGGACGCATTTGGTGTGCTCGATCTCGGGGATCGAGTTGCTCATGGCGCCGTTGCCCAGCGTCACCTGCAGCCCGGCGACCGACGGGCCGTGGCAGACGCGCGCGCAGTTGTCGACGTTGTTGGTGCCGAGAACCGCGCGGGTGAATTTCTGCATCACATAGTTGGTCTCGTTGCCGGTGCCGCGCGACGAGCCGGTGGTCATGATCGAGTCGGGGCCGTACTTGGCCTTGATCGCGCTGAGCTTCGTCGCGGCGTGTTGGATCGCCTCGTCCCACGACACCGCCTCGAAGGCCGCGTCGCGGCTGCGGCGCAGCATCGGGTTGCGCAGGCGCGGCGTCAGGATCTTGGTGTCGTTGATGAAGTCGTAGCCGAAATAGCCCTTGAGGCAGAGTTCTCCCTCGTTGGTGACGCCGTTCAAGGGTTCGGCACCGACGACCTTCCCGCCCTCGACCAGCAGATTCAGTTTGCAGCCCGTACCGCAGTAGGGGCAGACCGCCATATGCTTTTCCATCTCGACCTCGATGTTCGCTCGATTGTGCCGGCTGTGCGCCGGCCGCAGTGATGGGAGGGGGGATCAGGCCGCGACTTCGGCAGCTTCCTGGGCGGCGCGCTCGCGCCGGCGGCGCAGGGTCTCGTCCATCGCCTCCCGGTCCATCAGGGTCAGGGCGCTGGTGGGGCAGACCGACACGCAGGCCGGGCCGGCGTCGCGGCCGACGCACAGGTCGCATTTGTGCGCCTGCGCCTTGACGCCCAGGCTCAGCGCCATGCCGGCGAACTGCCGGACCGCCGGCACCGTCACCACGTCCATGACACCGAACGGGCAGGCCAGCACGCAGTTCTTGCAGCCCAGGCAGCGCTCCTGCTCCACCTGCACGCTGTGCTGGCGGTAGACGATGGCGTTGTTCGGGCAGGCGTTGACGCAGGGCGCGTCCTCGCAATGGTGGCACATCACCGCGGTGCTGACGTCGGCCGTCCTCACCATGCGGATGCGCGGCTTGAAGGTGTCCGGCGCCAGCCCTTCGACGCCGGCACCATCGGAATGGGCAAGCGCACAGGCGACCTCGCATGTGCGGCAACCGATGCACTTGCTCGGGTTGGCAGTGACGAATCTGTTCATTCCCGTCGTCCTTGTTGGCAGCCGGAAGGGGGTCGTCGAACGGCCCCGCCCCGGCATTGCTTCACTGTTCCCTGACGTTGCGCGCCGGTTGGCCGAATCCGGTGCCGGTGGCTTCGCGACTGATTGAAATCGCTTATCGCCCGATCTTTAAAAGTAATCGACGCCGATAAGCCGATCCTATCGAGTATCTTTTCTCGTTTATCGGAATTAATGGGAGGCCATTCGACAATCAAAACGCCTTAGAACTTCCCGTCTTTGTGTCGCACACCTTATACCCACTTTTTTTGTGTGTCCAGTTGACATCGCGCCGCCCAGGGGAATAGCGTATTGAAGTCAACGATGGCGATTACGAATCGCCGTTGCTCTGACAAAGATTCGCAACAGATGGCTCTCCTTCTGCCACACCGTCCGTGACAACAGGCGGCTGCTGGGGCGTGCGCGAGCCAATACTGTCTTCTTATTGGTCGATCAGGTTTTCTTATCAGGACTTTCAAAACAGATCCTGATTGGCCGATTCGACGCACCCGCCCGGGAAGCCGGAGGTCTGGACATGAATCGCTTCGTTATCGCGGAACCGAGAAAGTGCATCGGGTGCAACACCTGCATGGCGGCCTGCACCGAGTCCCATAAAAAGCAGGGGCTGCAGGCGCATCCCCGGCTGGCCGTCATGCGCACCGGCGACGACACCGGGCCCGTCCTCTGCCACCAGTGCGAGGACGCGCCCTGCGCCCGCGTCTGTCCGGTCGACGCCATCACCCATGGCGCCGACGCCATCCTGCTGGATGAGCAGGCCTGCATCGGCTGCAAGATGTGCGCGCTGGCCTGCCCCTTCGGCGCCATCACGCCCAGCGGCACCGGCATCGCCGGGGTCGCCGGCATCGCCGCCGCCACGCCACGCCACTCGGCAGCGCTCGATCCGCTGCTGGCCTGGGAGATCGGCGTCCGCAGCGTGGCGGTGAAATGCGATCTCTGCGCCTTTTCCGGCGACGGGCCGGCCTGCGTGCGCGTGTGCCCGACCGCCGCCCTTTACGCGGCAGACGCCGATGCCACCCGCCAAGCGGCCGCCGTCAAGCGCACGCTGGCTGCGGCGGCACCGGTCAGTCTTGAAACGCCGCTCGCCTCGCTGGAGGGGCTGGACCCATGATTCCACTCTCCCTGCTCATCATGTCGCTGCTGCTGTCCTGCGGCGGCGGCATCCTCTGCCTCCTCCTGAAGCGTCGGGAGGGGGACATCCGTCTTGGCGGCAGCGGCGTCGGCATCGCCGCGGCACTCGCCGGGCTCGGCGCCGGGCTGACGGCCATCGCGGCCGGCCAGCCGGCCGTGCTCGACGCCGCCGGCCCCTACCCCTTCGCCCATTTCGTTCTGCGGCTCGACCCGCTGGCCGGCCTGATGATCGCGGTCATCTCGCTGCTGTCGCTGGTCGCCTGGATCTACGGCTTCGCCTATGTGCGCGAATACGCCGGGCGCGGCGTCGGGGCGATGGGCTTCTTCATGAACGCCTTTATCGCCTCGATGATGCTGGTGGTGGCGGCCGACAACGCCTTCTGGTTCCTCATCTTCTTCGAGATGATGTCGCTGGCCTCCTACTTCCTGGTCATCTTCGACCAGGACGACGAGGCGGTCGGCGCCGGCTTCCTCTACTTCCTGGTCGCCCATGGCGGCTCGGTGCTGATCATGGCCGCCTTCTTCCTGATGGCGAACCAAGCCGGCAGCTTCGATTTCGCCGCCTTCCGCGCCCATCCGCTGCCGGCCCCGCTGGACAGCGTCGCCTTCCTGCTGGCCTTCGCCGGCTTCGGCGCCAAGGCCGGCATGATCCCGCTGCACATCTGGCTGCCGCGCGCTCATCCGGCTGCGCCGTCGCACGCCTCGGCGCTGATGTCGGGCGTGATGATCAAGATCGGCGTCTTCGGCATCGTCAAGGTCGGCATCGACCTGCTGGCCGCCAGCGCCGGTCCGGCGATGCTCGGCTGGGGCCTGCTGGTGCTGGCCTTCGGGGCGGTGTCGTCGGTGCTGGGCGTCGTCTATGCCCTGGCCGAGCACGACATCAAGAAGCTGCTGGCCTACCACTCAGTCGAGAACATCGGGATCATCCTGCTGGGCGTCGGCACCGGCATGATCGGCATGGCGCTGCACCAGCCGGTGTTGGCGGTGCTCGGCCTGATGGCCGGCCTCTACCATCTGCTGAACCACGCGGTGTTCAAGGGCCTTCTGTTCCTGGGCGCCGGCTCGGTCATCTTCCGCATGCACAGCAAGGACATGGAGGAGATGGGCGGGCTGGCCCGCAACATGCCCTGGACCGCGCTGTCCTTCCTGGTCGGCGCGCTGGCCATCTCGGCGATCCCGCCGCTGAACGGCTTCGTGTCGGAATGGTACACCTACCAGGCGCTGTTCGCCGCGGCGCTGGACGGCACCCCGCTGGTGGCGTTCGCCGCCCCCATCGCCGCCGTCATGCTGGCGCTGACCGGCGCGCTGGCGGTGATGTGCTTCGTCAAGGCCTACGGCATCATGTTCGCCGGTGCGCCGCGCAGCCATCATGCGGAGGAGGCGCGCGAGGCGCCGGCCGCGATGGTCGCCGGCATGGCGGTGCTGGCCGTCGCCTGCGTGGCGCTCGGCCTGCTCGCCCCGCTGGTGGCGCCGGTGATGGGCCGCATCGCGGCGGCGACCATCGGCGCGGCTCCGGTCACGCTGGCCGTCGGCGCCACCCTGCTGCCGGGCGACGCGCAGCAGGCGACGCTCTCCACCCCGCTGATCGCCATTCTGCTGATCGCCATGGCCGTCCTGCCGATCGGCCTGAAGGCGGCCTTCGCCGCCAAGCGCGGCGGCGACCGCAAGGTGGCGGCCCCCTGGGCGGCCGGCTATCTGCCGGACCATCACATGCCCGCCACCGCCGGCAGCTTCGCCCAGCCGATCCGCATGTTCTTCGCGCCGCTCTACACCCTGCGCCGCTCGATCGCCGGGCGCTGGACCGGCATCGCGCTCGGCTTCGAGCGGGTGGTCACGCTGGCGCGCCGCACCGAACCGCTGGCCGACCGGAGCGTCATCGCCCCGATCGCCGGCGCGGTCGATGCGGGCGGCAAGCGGCTGCAGGTCATCCAGGGCGGCGATTTCCGGATCTACTGCCTCTACATCGTCGCGGCGCTGATCGCGCTGCTGGCGCTGGCCGTCTGACAGGAGGACGCCATGCTGACCTTCTCACACTTCATCCTGGGGCTATTCCAGGCGCTCCTCCTGCTGGCGGCGGCACCGCTGGTCTCCGGCCTGTCGCGCATGGTCCGGGCGAAACTGCACACCCGCCACGGGCCGGGCCTGCTGCAGGACTACCGCGACATCGCCAAGCTGCTGACCCGCCAGGACCTGACCCCGCCGAACAGCGGCTTCGCCTTCCGGGCGATGCCGGCGGTGATGCTGACGACGGTGCTGGTCATCGCCATGGGCATCCCGATGCTGACCCGCTTCACGCCGGTGGCGCCCATCGGCGACTTGATCACGGTGATCTACCTGTTCGCGCTGGCCCGCTTCTTCTTCTCGCTGTCCGGCATCGACAGCGGCAGTTCCTTCTCCGGCATCGGCGGCAGCCGCGAGCTGACCATGGGCGTGCTGGTGGAGCCGGTGATGCTGCTGTCGCTGTTCGTGGCGGCGCTGCTGGCCGGCTCGACCAACCTCGGCGCCATCGGCAGCGCCATCGCCGACGGCCATGTGCGGTCGGCCACCGCGACGATCATCGCCGCCCTGTCCTTCGCCTACGCCATCTACATCGAGCTGGGCAAGCTGCCCTACGACATGGCGGAAGCCGAACAGGAGCTTCAAGAAGGCCCGCTGACCGAATACTCCGGCCCGTCGCTGGCGCTGATCAAGTGGGCGATGGCGCTGAAGCAGACGGTGGTCGTCGCCTGGTTCATCGGCGTCTTCCTGCCCTTCGGCAGCGCGCCCGAGATGTCCGTCTTCGGGCTGCTGTTCGGGCTGGTCGCCTTCGCCATCAAGCTGGTCCTGATCTTCGCCGCGGTCGGCGTGGTCGAGAACAGCGTCGCGCGCGTCCGCTTCCGCCTGACCCCCCAGCACAGCTGGATCGGGGTCGGCGCCGCCTCGCTCGCCTTCGTCTTCTATCTGGTCGGCCTGTGAGCCGGCGAGGGGCAGCATCATGATAACACTCCCCACGGAACCGCTCGGGCTGTCGGCGCTGGCCGCCATCCTCGTCCCCTTCGGCGGTGCGGCGGTGATCGCCGCATCGAAACGGGCCTCGGCCAAATGGCTGTGCCAGGGCTTCGCCGCCGCCACCGTCGCGGTGATCGCCATCCTCGCGATGTCGCTGCTCGGCGACGGCAAGATCGGCGGCACCTACGAACTGATCTCCTTCGGATCGGTCTCGATCCTCGGGCTGGTGGTGGACAGCGTCAGCGTTCTGATCGCGTTGGCGGTGATCGCCATCGGCCTGCTGGTGGCGGTCTATTCCGCCGCCTACCTGAACGCCGGCAACCGCGAGCATCCCGACATCGGCCGGCGGCGCTTCTACGCCTTCCTGCTGGTGTTCATCGGCGCGATGACCGGGCTGGTCTTCAGCTCTACCATCGTCGGCCAGCTCGCCTTCTTCGAGCTGACGGGCTCCTGCTCCTGGGCGCTGATCGGCTATTATGAATCGCCGAAGGCGCTGCGCTCGGCGGCCAAGGCGCTGCTGGTCACCCACGTCGCCTCGCTCGGCCTCTACGTCGCGGCGGCCCTGCTGTTCCTGTCGACCGGCACCTTCGCGCTCTCCGCCATCGCCGATCTGGCGCCGGGGATGAAGGCGGTGGTCCTGCTGGCGATCCTGGTCGCCGCCTGGGGCAAATCCGCCCAGCTGCCCTTCCACATGTGGCTGCCCGACGCCATGGAGGCCCCGACCCCGGTCAGCGCCTACCTGCACGCCGCCTCCATGGTGAAGGTCGGCGTCTACATCTTCGCCCGCGGGCTGATGTCGGCGGGCGGCGCGCCGGAGATCGTCGGCTGGGTCGGCTCGATCATGGCGGTGCTGACGCTGGTCTACGGCTTCTTCATGTATCTGCCGCAGGTCGACCTGAAGCGCCTGCTCGCCTACTCGACCATCACGCAGCTCGCCTACATCCTCTTGGCGCTGTCGCTGTCGGTCTTCGGCTCCGACCTCGCCTTCAAGGGCGCCATCGCGCACATCTTCAACCACGCCTTCGCCAAGACGCTGTTCTTCCTGGTCGCCGGCGCGCTCAGCTACACCGCCGGAACGCGCCTGCTGCCGTCGCTGCGCGGCATCGTCACCAAGTCGCCGCTGCTCGGCGTCGCCTTCGTCTGCGCCGCCCTGGCGATCACCGGCGTGCCGCCCTTCAACGGCTTCTTCAGCAAGTTCGCCATCTTCGCCGGCGGCTTCGAGGTCGGGGCGCAGCACTGGGCGCTGATGCTTCTGGTCGTCATCGCGCTGGCGGAATCGGTCGGCTCCTTCGCCTGGTTCCTGAAATGGCTGGGCCATTCGGTGCCCGGCAAGCCGTCCACCACCATGGCCGCGGCGGCCCCGCTGCCGGCCGGCATGAAGTTCGTGCTGGTCGCCCTGGTGGTAATGACGGTGGTCTCAAGCTCCATCGCCGCCTCGTGGCTCGGTTGAGGGAGGGAACGGTCATGAATGGATTTCTCATCGTCAACGGCCTGTCGGGCCTGCTGATCGTCAGCTCCCTTCTGGTCACGCTCGCCGGCAATCCGGCCAACTCCGCCCGCTTCTACGCGCTGCAGAGCTTCATTCTGGTGATGCTGTTCGTGGCGCTGGCGGGGGCCACCGGGTCGGGCGAGCTGTATCTCTGGTCCTTCACCGCGCTGCTGACCAAGGTGATCCTGGTCCCGGCGATCATGTATCGGGCCTTCCGCCGGCTCAGCGATCCGGCCATCGGCACGGGCGCGGTGATGCCGACGGCGCTGTCCATCCTCGGCGCGGCGGTCGCCCTCATCCTCTGCTTCGTCGTCGCGTCCAAGGTGACGCTGCCAGCGGCCGACGCCATCAAGCCGGCGCTGGCGGTGTCGCTCGCCCTCTTCTTCATCGGGCTCGGCTGCATCGTGGCGCAGCGGAACATCCTGAAGCAGGTGTTCGGCTATTGCCTGATGGAGAACGGGTCGCACCTGACCCTGGCCCTGCTCGCCCCCAACGCGCCGGAGCTGGTGGAGATCGGCATCGCCACCGACGCCATCTTCGCGGTGGTGGTGATGGCGGCGCTGGGGTCGCGGATCTTCGACACGCTGCACACGCTCGACGCGCGCCAGCTCACGAGCCTGAAGGGATGACCGCCATGGTACCCTCGATCCTTCCCCCACTTCTCCTGATCGGTCCGCTGGCGGTGGCGGTGTTCCTGCTGACCCTGCCCTGGTTCCGGGAGTCGCTGCCCGAGGCTCTGGCGACCGACCATGGCAGCGTGGCGCTGCTGGAGCGCATCCATCTGGGCTCCATCGCCTACGTCTTCCTGCTGAGCGCCGCCGCGCTGGTCCAGGTGCTGTCGAACGGGGCGATCGCCGCCTTCGGCGACTGGCTGTTCGTCGACGCGCTCGGCGCCGTCTTCATGATGCTGATCGGCGTGGTCGGCCTGCTGACCGGGCTCTATTCCATCGCCTACATCCGCCACGACCTCGACGCCGGCCTGATCGACGCCGGCAAGGTGCGGATCTACTACGGCTTCTTCAGCCTGTTCCTGTTCACCATGCTGCTGGCGGTGACCGCCAACAACATCATCATGATGTGGGCGGCGATCGAGGCGACGACTCTCGGCTCCGCCTTCCTGGTCGGGCTGTACGGGCAGAAATCCTCGCTGGAGGCCGCCTGGAAATACGTCGTCATCTGCACGGTCGGCGTCGCCTTCGGCCTCTACGGCACCGTGCTGGTCTTCTCCAACGCCGCCGACGTGCTGGCCGACCCGCACCAGGCGGTGCTGTGGACGGCGCTGGTCGGCCACGCCGCCGAGCTGGACCCGATGCTGGTCAAGCTGGCCTTCGTCTTCGCCCTGATCGGCTTCGGCACCAAGGCCGGCATCTTCCCGATGCACGCCTGGCTGCCCGACGCCCATTCCGAGGCGCCGAGCCCGGTGTCCGGCCTGCTGTCGGGCGTGCTTCTGAAATGCGCCCTGCTGATCGTCATCCGCTTCTACGTCATCACCGTCGGCACGGTGGGCGTCGGCTTCCCGCAGATGTTGCTGCTGACGCTGGGCGTGCTGTCGGTCGGCGTGTCGTCGCTGCTGTTCTTCGTCCAGCAGGACCTGAAGCGCAAGCTGGCCTATTCCAGCATCGAGAATGTCGGGCTGATCGTCGTGGCGCTCGGCGTCGGCGGGCCGCTCGGCATCGCCGCGGCGTTGCTGCACGCCATCAACCACAGCGTCACCAAGGCCCTGTTCTTCTGCACCGCCGGCAACGTGCTGATGAAGTACGGCACCCGCGACCTGCGGGCGGTGAAGGGCGTGCTGCGCGCGGCCCCGGCCACCGGCCTGCTGATGATGGCCTGCACCCTGGCGCTGGCCGGCTTCCCGCCCTTCAACATCTTCGTCAGCGAATTCATGGTCTTCATGGCTGGGCTGAACGAGGGCTACGGCTGGATCATGGCGCTGGTCGCGCTCTTCCTCTGCATCACCATCGCCGGGCTGGTGAAGATCGTCGCCGACAGCGTGCTGGGCAAGAGCCCGGAGACGATGGCCAAGGGTGACGTCGGCTGGAGGGCGCTGGCCCCGCTGGGCGTCCTGGCGGTGCTGGTGCTGGTGCTGGGCTTCGCCGTGCCGCAGCCGCTGTCCAACCTGGTCCAGCAGGCGACCGCGGTGGTGATGAACGGCGACAGCCGCCCGGTGGTCGCGGCCCCCTGGCAACAATACGACACGGTGCGCGCCGGTGGTCTTCTGGTGACCGGCAGCCTCTCGCAGACGGAGATTTCCAAATGAACCTCATCACTCCGGAACGGGTCGGGAGCGGCTACATCGCCTCCCTGCGCGAGAGCCTGCCCCACGCCATCCTCGACGAATCCTGGCAGACCGGCGCCCAGGTGACCATCACGGTCAAGCCGGTGTCGCTGCCCGACGTCGTCGCCAGCCTCTACTACGACCACAACGGCTGGCTGTCGGTGGTCGTCGGCAACGACGAGCGGCCGCTGAACGGCGCCTACGCCGTGTACTACGTGCTGTCCATGGAGGGCGCCGACCGGTGCCATGTGGTGGTGCGCTGCGAGGTGCCCGCCGACACGCTGGAATTCCCCTCCGTCACCCCGCGGGTGCCCGCCTGCGTGTGGGGCGAGCGCGAGGTGCGCGACATGTTC
This sequence comes from Azospirillum argentinense, assembly GCF_000632475.1. Classification (NCBI taxonomy): domain Bacteria; kingdom Pseudomonadati; phylum Pseudomonadota; class Alphaproteobacteria; order Rhodospirillales; family Azospirillaceae; genus Azospirillum; species Azospirillum argentinense. Next base: position 60,850 of record NZ_CP007795.1, on the reverse strand, counting down.
GGCCTGCGCCCGGTCGGGCTGCCCGACGAACGCCGCCTCGTCCTGCCCGACGATTGGCCGGACGAGCTGTACCCGCTGCGCAAGGATTCGATGGACTACCGGCTGCGGCCGGCGCCGACCAGCGACGACGAGACCTACCAATTCATCAACGAGGCCAAGCAGGAGACTCGCGTCGTCCCGCTGGGGCCGCTGCACATCACCTCCGACGAGCCCGGCCATTTCCGCCTGTTCGTCGACGGCGAGGACATCATCGACGCCGACTACCGCATGTTCTACGTCCATCGCGGCATGGAGAAGGTGGCCGAGACGCGGATGGGCTACAACGACGTGACCTTCCTCGCCGACCGCGTCTGCGGCATCTGCGGCTACGCCCACAGCGTCGCCTACGCCAGTTCGGTGGAGAACGCGCTGGGCATCGCCGTACCGCCGCGGGCGCAGGCCATCCGCGCCATCCTGCTGGAGACCGAGCGGATGCACAGCCATCTGCTGAACCTCGGCCTCGTCTGCCATTTCATCGGCTTCGACACCGGCTTCATGCAGTTCTTCCGCGTGCGCGAGAAGGCGATGACGCTGGCGGAGTTGCTGACCGGCGCCCGCAAGACCTACGCGCTGAACCTGATCGGCGGCGTGCGCCGCGACATCCTGGGCGACCAGCAGGCCAGGACGCGCGAGCTGGTCGCCGAGCTGCGCGACGACGTGACCCGGCTGGTCGAGGTGCTGCTGTCCACCGCCAACGTCAGCGGCCGCGTCAAGGGCGTCGGCCGGCTCGACCCGCAGATCGCCCGCGACTACAGCCCGGTCGGGCCGGTGGTGCGCGGCAGCGGCCACCGCCGCGACACCCGCGCCGACCACGCCTTCGCCGGCTACAAGCTGCTCGACATGCCGGTCCATGTGGAGCAGGGCTGCGACGTGCTGGCCCGCACGCTGGTGCGGGTGGCGGAGTTCTTCGACAGCCTGTGGATCATCGAGACGCTGCTCGACAAGGCGCCCGCCGGCCCGGTGCTGACCGAGGATTTCACCTATGTCCCGCACAAGTTCGCGCTCGGCTTCACCGAGGCGCCGCGCGGCGAGGACATCCACTGGTCGATGACCGGTGACAACCAGAAGCTCTACCGCTGGCGCTGCCGCGCCTCGACCTACAACAACTGGCCGGTGCTGCGCTACATGCTGCGCGGCAATACGGTGTCGGACGCCCCGCTGATCGTGGGCAGCATCGACCCCTGCTATTCCTGCACCGACCGCGTGACCGTGGTGGACGTCCGCAAGAAGCGCTCCAAGACCATCGCCTACAAGGAGATGGAGCGCTACTGCCGCGAACGCACGGACTCACCGCTGAAGTGACGGGGGCGACCAATGCTCAAGCTACTCAAGGAAATCCTCCGCACGGGCGAGGCGACGGTCAAGTACCCCTTCGCCCCGATGGAGGTCTGCAAGGACTTCCGCGGCAAGCCGGAACACCGGGCGGAGGACTGCATCGCCTGCGCGGCCTGCACCGTCGCCTGCCCGGCCAACGCCATCCAGATGGAAACCGACACCGCCGCCGGCAGCCGCACCTGGTCGATCAACTACGGGCGTTGCGTCTTCTGCGGCCGCTGCGAGGAATCCTGCCCGACCGGCGCCATCCGCCTGTCCGCCGATTTCGAGCTGGCGGTGGGCAGCAAGGCTGACCTGACGCGCAAGGCCGTCTTCACGCTGGCCGGCTGCGCCTGCTGCGGCAAGCCCTTCGCCCCGGCCAAGGAGGTCGACTACGTCGCCCGCCTGCTGGGCCAGACGGCCCGCAGCGAGGAGGAGGCGGAGCGGCTGCGCCTGACCGTCGCGACCTGCCCGGCCTGCAAGCGCGCCCAGGACGTCCACCAGATCGCCACCATGGGGATCGCCCGGCAAATGGACGCCCGGCACTCGGAAGCAGGGCGTTCGGTCAAGGAATTGGAGACCACGCCATGAACGCACCACTCGCCCCCAACGCCCTGGTGGCGGAGATGTCGCCGGTCTCCACCAGCGACCAGATCGCCACGATGAAGACGGCGCTGCTGAAGAACATCCAGCGCTCCGCCTACGTCTACCGCGTCGATTGCGGCGGCTGCAACGGCTGCGAGATCGAGATTTTCTCGTCCATCACCCCGGTGTTCGACGCGGAACGCTTCGGCATCAAGGTGGTGGCCTCGCCCCGCCACGCCGACATCCTGCTGTTCACCGGGGCGGTGACCCGCTCCATGCGGATGCCGGCGCTGCGCGCCTATGAGGCCGCACCCGATCCGAAGATCGTCGTCTCCTACGGCGCCTGCGGCTGCACCGGCGGCATCTTCCACGACCTCTACTGCGTCTGGGGCGGCACCGACAACATCGTGCCGGTGGACGTCTACATCCCCGGCTGCCCGCCGACGCCGGCCGCGACCATCCACGGCTTCGCCGTGGCGCTCGGCCTGCTGGAGCAGAAGCTGAAGGCCGAAACCCATGTCGAGGCCGCGGGCGAGGCCGCCGCCCTGCCCCACCCCGACATCCCCTATGCGCTGCGGGTCCGGCTGGAGCGCGAGGCGCGGCGCATGGCCGGCTACCGCCAGGGCCGCGCCATTGTGGAGGAGTTCATGGCCCTGCTGGAAGGGCATGCGAACGCCCCCGGCGCCCTGACCTTGCCCGACCGCATGACGGCGGCCATCGGCGGGGAGCGCGACCCGCGCCGCGCCGAGATCATCGGCCGGCTGGCCGAGGTCGTGCAGCGGACCATCCGGGGAGAGGCGCCATGAGCACCCTCGCGCACGCCGATCCCGCTTCCATCCCCGGCCTGCGCAGCGGCCGCGGCCGGGAGCCCGAGGTGGTGTTCTACCAGCTGAACGCCAAGGTGCTGGAGCGCAAGGAAGACATCCCGGAGGACGCGAAGCAGGTGGTCTATTATTCGCTGGCCATCGGACATCACATCGGGGTCTTCGACTGCTTCAAGCCGGCCTTCCGCTGCCCCACCGCGCTGTTCGACCGCGTCCTGGACGCGCTGCGGGACCACGAGGAGGCGCACCGCAAGCTGTCCGGCCTGCTCCGCTTCGGCGAGATCACGGTGGACGGCACCCACACCCGGCCGCTGCTGGCGGCCATCGCGGCGGCGCGGCCGACCGCCCCGCCCGATGTGGCGGCGTGGCTGGACGGGCTGGCCACGGCGCTGGAGGCCATCCGGCGCGAACCGGCGATCTATCTGATGGGGAGACGGCTGTCATGACCGATGTCGTGTTCACGGTTGGGAACGTCCTGCGCGGCGACGACGGCGCCGGTCCGCTGCTGGCCCAGCTCCTCGACGAGGAGCCCGCCCCCGGCTGGACGGTGGTGGACGGCGAGGATGTCCCGGAGAACCACACCCACCACGTCCGCTCGCTGGCGCCGCGCCGGGTGCTGATCGTCGATGCCGCCGACATGCAGCTGCCGCCGGGCGCGGTCCGCCTGATCGAGCAGGACAGCGTCGCCGAGCAGTTCATGGTCACCACCCACGCCATCCCGCTGAACTTCCTGATCGACAGCCTGCGCGAGACCGTGCCGGAGATCCTGTTCCTGGGCATCCAGCCGGAGGACACCAGCTTCTTCGCGCCGGTCACCAGCACCGTCCGCCACTCCGTGGAGGCCGTTCACGACCGGCTGGTCCGCGGCGAGGGGTTCGAGGCCTACGAGACGGTGGGCTGATCCGGTGTTCGGGGCAACTCAAGACATGGGAAGGAGTTTCGCCATGGGGGACTCTGCGTCGAAAGACACGCCGGTTCTTGGCATGGACGCCTATGCGCCCGCCGAGATCCAGGACAAGGTCGAAAAGCTGGGGGTGAAGAAGGCGACGATGCCGTTCCTGCCCAGCTTCATGCTGGCGGTGGTCGCCGGCGGCGGCATCGGGTTGGGCGGCATGTTCTTCGTCATCGTGCTGGCCGATCCCGCCCTCAGCTTCGCGGTCCAGCGGCTGCTCGGCGGGCTGGTCTTCTCGCTCGGCCTGTCGCTGGTCATGGTCGGCGGGGCGGAGCTGTTCACCGGCAACTGCCTGATCGTGATGGCGCGGGCCAACGGCCAGATCAGCACGGCGCAGGTTCTGCGCAACTGGGCGACGATCTGGATCGGCAACGCCGTCGGGGCGATCGGCCTCGTCATCCTGATCTACCTGTCGCACCACACCGAGATGAACAATGGCGCGGTCGGCGCGGCGGTGCTCAAGCTCGCCATCGGCAAGATCGCCCCGGACGCCGTGACGATCTTCTTCAAGGGCATCCTGTGCAACCTGCTGGTCTGCCTGGCGGTGTGGCTCGCCTACGCCGGCCGGACGGTGACCGACAAGATCGTCGCGCTGACCCTGCCGGTCGCCGCCTTCGTCGCCGCCGGCTTCGAACACTGCATCGCCAACCTGTATTTCCTGCCGCTGGCCTACCTGCTCAAGGTGACGGGCCATGTGCCGGCCGGGCTGGACGTGTCGATGATCACGGCGGGGGGCATCCTGCACAACCTGCTGTTCGCCACGCTGGGCAACATCGTCGGCGGCTCGGTGTTTGTCGGCGGCATCTATTGGCTGATCTACCGCAAGGGCCTCGGCGGCCTGACCCCGCTGCCGCCACGCAAGCCGCTGCCGTCGATCGGGCAACCGGCGGCGACACACTGACCGCAAAAAACCGCGGGCTGGCGATGAACCAGCCCGCGGTTCTTTTTGACTCCGGCGCGGTTCACGCGGACATCGCGACCCGCGACGGGACGGCGTAGACCGTGAGGCGGCGTTCGCGCACGAAGGCGACGACCCCGACCCCCACCGTTGCGGCGAAACCCAGGCACAGCGAGGTCGGGGCGGAGATGGCCGCGATCAGCGGGATGCCGGCGGCGGCCGTCTTGTGGACCAACTCGAAGGAGCAGCGGCTCGACACCACGACGAAGCCGCCGGTGGGGTCGATGCGGGCGAGGGCCAGCGCCCCGATCAGCTTGTCGAGCGCGTTGTGCCGGCCGACGTCCTCGCGCACCGCCACCAGCTCGCCGTCGGGCCGGGCAAACCCGGCGGCATGGACCGCCCCGGTCTCCCGGTTCAGGCTCTGCCCCGACGGCAAGGCCGCCATCGCACGATGGATCGCGTCCGGCGCGAAGCAGGCGGTGGACCGGACCGGATCGAGCGGCCTCAGGGTTTCCGCGAAACTGTCGGTGCCGCAACGGCCGCAGCCGGAGCCGCCCATCAGGTTGCGCTTGCGGCGCAGCAGGGCGGCAAGCCGCTCCACCGGCAACTGCATGCGGATGCGGACTCCGTCCGTCAGCTCGTCGATGGCGGTGACGGCCAGTTCATCGGCGCTGCCGACGATCCCTTCGCTGAGGGAAAAGCCGGTGGCGAAATCCTCCAGGTCGGTGGGCGTCGCCAACATGACGGCGAAGAGATTGTCGGCATAAAGCAGCCCGACCGGCACCTCGTCGACGATCTTCTCCTCCCGCCGGTCAATGCCCGATCCGGTGCAGACGGTCGCCGGCACCAGCCGGACTCCGTGATGGGACAGCGGGTGAGCCAGGGACAGCGGAGCGGGGAGCGGGGCCGCGCAGGCGGTTGCATGTTCCATGATGTGGCCGAAACCCAGGCTGTGGCGACAGGTGCGGGCGGTGAGGTTCCGGCGTCCGCTGTCCAACTCTGCACCCAACCGTCACGCAGCGACATGCGACATTCCGGCTCACCATAAATAATCACCGATGAATTCAGAATAAGACCTGCTTATTGCGCCATAGAAATGGCTTATCAACCCTCTTTCATTGGTCAAATCCATCCCTGTTTTTTTGATTTGATGTTTGCAATACTCATCGTTCAGTGGTAATTTTTGAGAACAATCTCAACAAGCCGCCTGTTGGGTGGCCTACCATCGACCCGCCATCTCCGTTTTTCCAGCGATGACGCGCCAGGGCATGGTCGATCCGCCACGGAGTTTCCCAATCAGGTCCCGCAGCCACCGGCTCTCACAGCGGAGAAGGATGATGCATGAGCTGTCACTGTGCGAACGGTTGCTGGAGTTGCTGGAGGAGCAGTCGCGGCGCCACGCCTTTCATCGCGTCACGCGGATCAAGCTGGCGGTGGGCCAGTTCGCCTGCGTCGATCCGGACGCCCTTCGCTTCGCCTTCGACGTGATCAGACGCGACACACTGGCCGACGGTGCGACGGTCGACATCCACCAGCCGCCCGGCCTCGTCTGGTGCGAGGACTGCGCCCGCGAGAGGGAGGTCCCGACACGGATCGCCCCCTGCCCGGCCTGCGGCGGCCTGCGCCTGACCCCGCGCGGCGGCGACGATCTGACGCTGGTCGAACTGGAAGTGGCGTGACCGCCGCGACAAGGAGCCCTGCCATGTGCCTTGGAGTTCCGGCCAGGATCATCGCCATCGCCGACGCCGCGCGGATGCTTGCCGTCGCCGACATCCTGGGCGAACGGCGGGAGGTCAACCTTTCCTGCATCGTCGAACCGGGCGAAGCCCTGTCCGATCAGGTCGGGCAGTGGGTCCTGGTCCATCTGGGCTTCGCTCTTTCCCGCGTCGAGGAAGCCGACGCACGGATCACCCTCGACCTGCTTCGCCAAGTCGACGAGGCGGAAGCCGGACGAGGGCATCTGAAGGCCTCCCTGCTCGCCTGACCGGGGCGAAGCGGCCGGTCGAACCCCACAGGAGATCGTTCCGATGAACAGGTTGCTTTCCGCCGGCACCGCCGGCCTTCTCGCGGCGACGCTGGCCCTGCCGGCGGCCGCCCACACCGGCCATGCCGGCGACGCGATGTTCGTTCAGGGGCTTCTCCACCCGCTGAGCGGCATCGACCATCTGCTGACCATGCTGGCGGTCGGCGTTTGGGCGGCGCAGAATGGCGGCCGCGCGATCTGGCTGCTGCCGACGGCCTTCATCGCCATGCTGTCCAGCGGTGCCGTGCTCGGCATGGCCGGAATCGAGCTTCCGGCGGTCGAAGCCGGAATCGCTGCCTCGGTGGCGGTGCTCGGGCTGCTGGTGCTGCTGAACAAGCGCGTGCCGGCCGCCGCCGCCGCGATCCTGGTCGGAGCCTTCGCCGTGCTGCACGGCCATGCCCATGGCACCGAGATGCCGCAAACCGCAGACCCCTTCCTCTACGGCCTGGGCTTCGTGCTTTCCACCGCGATGCTGCACGGCACCGGCATCGCCATCGGCTTGGCCCGCCATCTCCCACGCCGGCTGCTCGCAACCCGCGCGTTGCGGCGACCGGAGTCGAGAGCACGGTAAATCATGCCTCCGGACGGCCGCGCCCGCCGTTCGAGGACACGCGTGGAGCCTGATGTGTCAGGCTCCACGCTGATGGTATGAAGCGGTGCCGTCATAGCATTCGGCCTGATGCAGGCATGCGTCGCAGACCGTCGACCTTGAAACCGGACGCCCTTCAGCCCACAGGCATTCATAAAAGAAGCGTTTCCAGCGCAGTTTCCGCGTGTTGGCCTCGGCCAATGACGGGAAATGGCGGGCAAGGAGCGCCGCCAAATGGGGACGATCCGCCAAACCCAGGCTGCGCCAAAGATGGTCGTTCTCAAGACAGGCCCGGGCGATGACATCGGCAAGCGGCAGCGCCGACGCATCGTTCTCCAGGCGATGGCGCATCAACAGATCGCGAAAGTCCCGTTCCTCGCGCAGGAGCCAATCGTCCGTGCTGTTGCCCTCCTCACGCGATACGGCCGCCGTCACCCCGGCACACCCGCATCGGACCCCGCCCAAGCGCTTGACGTGATCGGAAAAGCAGGTGCCCGGCGTCCAACCCACGGCGGCGGCCGGGAAATGCACGTCGATCAGCGCGGCCAGCGCGCCCGCCTCCAGCCCGAGCCCATGGACGTAGGAAGCCTGCCGGCCGCTGCAACGATGGAGCAGAATGCAGGTCAGATCCCGGGTGTCGGGAGCATGCGGGGTCCGCGACCACGCCATCAGCCGATCCTGAGCGCTCATTCTGTCCATCTGCACTGCGTCCCGAGTCCCTCCGGCGGATTGCCCCACAGTAACACGTGGCAGCGGTCCCCAAACATCGGATGGTCCGGACCTCGATCGATGCCGGCGAAGACCGGGTGGAGAGGAGCCCCTGGGCTTGTTCGCACGCTGCATCCGGTGCTCGCTCGGCCAAGCGGTCATGGAATGCCACGGCCTCACCGCCCCATGACGCCGCGCCCGTCATCGATGGCTTGGTTTCCCCGGGCGGCCAGGGCCGCTGCCCCATTATCTTTTAAAATTGACATATGTATTTTCAAAAAAGGATGAATTCTGCTGCCGGGAAGCGGTCATTATTCGTTTTTTGTCATAATGAAACGTTTCTTGGTGAATTTTTTCTTTCCCCGTTGCGCGCGCTGCGGCCGACGGCGCTCGCGTCCGTCCGTTTCACCGCCAAGTTCCTTGTCGCTGCGGTGAAAGCGCGTTTCAAACACGACCGTCGCATTTTTCTTCTGGTGCACGGCCCGGAAATCGCCTACAAGCGGCTTCCCGCTGCAAGGCGGCGACAGGAGTGTAGCTCAATTGGTAGAGCACCGGTCTCCAAAACCGGGGGTTGGGGGTTCGAGCCCCTCCACTCCTGCCATTCGACGCAAGATTCGAATGGCCCCGCGCACGGCAGCGCAAACGTCCTGAAATGTAGAATTTTGGAAACACTCTTCGGCACCAGGGCCGAGGAATCTGTTTTCTTGGTTAATAAATCGTCATCCTCATTCTTCTGAACGGCCTGTTGCCGCGCGGCGTTACTAGCCGCTTCGCCATCCTCCGATACCAACCGACAGAACCGATGCGCCTGCATGCGCGCGTATAGCCATGGCTTGATTATCAAGACATAGTGCGGTTGCATTTTGATAGGCCATTTTTTAGATAAGATCGTACGAAATACATAGGTATTTCGAAAAAAAGTATATCCATTTCGTTCACGCATAGAACTTGGCGAGCGTCCCTTGAGCAAAACGCGCAAGGGACGTCATATGCAGCAAAGAATGCAACCTCTGGGGGGCACCCCCACCGGATCGGCGTTGGACCGGCAGCGGGAACCGAAACGCTCCTGGCCTTCTCTGTCCATGGCTGGATCACCCCGGCTTCACTCCCATACGGGTGAAAATCTCCACGAGCTGGACGATTCCGGCCTTCTGGAGCGCATCGCGACCCGCGATCAGACGGCCTTCTGGGTCTTCTGGTGCCGCCACTACACCGATCTGTTTTGGACGTATCACAGGTTGTGCAAAGGAAACCGGCAGGAAATTCACGACTGCCTGAGCGGGCTCTGCATCAATCTGTCGGAAGCCCTTCCCCTCTACGCGCGGTCCATCATCAAGACGCGCACCTGGCTGCGCCGCACCGCCATCAACCATTTCATCGACCGGCACCGCGCCCACCAGCGCCATCCTGTCCTGGTCGGCTCCCTCGTCGAGATCGCCTCCATCGCCGACGGGACCAGCGGCCGGGACGCCATGGACCCGGAACGCACCAACGCCGACCGCGCCCTGCTCGCCAAGGTTCTGGAGTCGCTCGACGGCATCCGGGACGAGCGGATGCGCCAAGCCGCCCGCATGCGCTTTATCGAGGAACAGCCCTACGCGGACATCGCCGCGGAGCTGTCCATCTCCGAAGAACTGGCGCGCAAATGGATTCAGCAGATCCGCAGCTACCTGCGCAGCGCGGTTCCCGACCATCGCGACCTGCTGGCGAAGCCGCCCCCCGACACGCCGCAGTCGCGGCGCGCGACCAAGCACGGCGTGCTGACCAGAACGCGTCCGCCCAAGCTCCCCTCCACTCCCCCCACCAAGACGATGAAGCCGGCGCTCTGACCCGCACCGCCGCCCGAGCGCGCTCATTCCCACCCCACCGACCTCCAACCCAAGACGTCAACGACCGGAGCCATCCATGCCGCCCGACCAGACCATGCCCACCCCCGCCGTCCAGCCCGCCAACCGGAAGAGCGCCAAGCCGATCAATCTCGCGCTCCAGGGGGGCGGTGCCCACGGCTCCTTCACCTGGGGCGTGCTCGATCGCATCCTGGAGGACGGGCGCCTGACCATCGACGGCATCGTCGGAACCAGCGCCGGCGCCATGAACTGCGCCGTCACCGCCTACGGCCTGACCATCGGCGGCCCCGAGGGGGCGCGGAGCAAGCTGCGCGAATTCTGGCGCCGCATTTCCGACGAGGCGAAGAAGGGGCCGCTCCAGCCGACCCCGTTGGACAAGATGTTCAGCAAGGGGAACATGGATTTCTCCCCGCTCTGGCAGATGTTCGACGCGCTGTCGCGCATGATGTCGCCGTACGAGCTGAACCCGATGAACATGAACCCGCTGCGCGACGTGCTGTCGGACGTGGTGGACTTCAAGCGGCTGCGCAAGGCGCCGGCCTGCAAGACCTTCATCGCGGCGACCGACGTCTGCGCCGGCCGGCTGAAGGTGTTCGGTCCCAAGGACATCTCGGTGGACGCGGTGCTCGCCTCGGCCTGCCTGCCCTTCCTGTTCCAGGCGGTGCAGGTCGGCAACGCCTTCTACTGGGATGGCGGCTATTCCGGAAACCCGCCGCTGTTCCCGCTGATCGACCAGTGCGACAGCCGCGACATCCTGATCGTCCAGATCAACCCAGTCCGCGTGCCGGTGCCGCCGCGCACCGCCCGCGAGATCATGGACCGCGTCAACACGCTCAGCTTCAACTCCAGCATGATGCGTGAGCTGCGCGTTGTCGACTTCGTCTCCAAGCTGATCGACTCCGGCGAACTCAGCCCGGAGAAGCACAAGAAGATGCACATCCACACCGTCGACGCCGAAGAGGTCGTGGAGAAGCTGGGCGTCACCAGCAAGCTGAACGCCGACTGGGACTTCCTGACCTACATGTTCGAAACGGGCCGCCACAAGGCCGAAGAATTCCTGGATCAGCATTTCGACAAGATCGGCAGGGAATCCTCGACCGACATCAGCGCGAAGTTCCTTGCATGACGGGAACGCGGACGGGCCGGCGGGGCAGCACCACCGCCTGGGCGGACATCGATCTGCACGCCCTCGGCCGGAACCTGGATCAGCTGCGCCGTGGCCTTCCCCCTGGTCAGGCCGTCTTCGGCGTGGTCAAGGCGGACGCCTACGGCCACGGCGCCGGACCGGTCGGGCGGGCGCTCCAGCGGTTCGGGATCGACGGGCTGGTGGTCGCCGACATGGGCGAGGGTATCACCCTGCGGCGAGCCGGAATCACGGCTCCCATCCTGGTGATCGACCCGCCGTTGCCCAGCCAGCTGCGGCTGCCCGCCCTGCACCGGCTGGGCGCAACCGTCACCAGCGCGGCGGAGGCGCGGGCCCTCGCCACCGCCGCCAACCGCGCCGGCCGGACGGTCGATGTGCATGTCCGGGTGAACACCGGCTTTGCCGGCTTCGGGGCGCCGCGGGCGGACCTGACCGACGTGCTGGCCGCGGTTGCCGGCGCGCCGGCGCTGCGGCTGGAAGGGCTCTACACCCACCTGTCCGGCGCCTACGGCCCTTACGAGGACGGCGGCTTGGCGGAGCTGGAACGGTTCGGCGAGGCGGTCGACACGGCGCGGGCCGCCGGGCTGCTGCCGCCGCTGGTCCACGCGCTCAGCAGCGTGGCGCTCGGCCGGCCCCTGCTGACCGGGGCCGCGGCGCGCATCGGCTGCACGGCGGTGCGCTGCGGCGCCGCCCTGTTCGGCATCCGCATGGCCGACGGGGACACGCCCCTCCCCCTGGCCCCGGTGATGAGCGTGAAGGCCCGCGTCACCCGCGTGACGGCGCTGGAGCCGGGCGACGTCGCCGATTACGCCGCCGCCAGCGCGGCGCCCCGGCGCACGCCGGTGGCGGTCCTGCCCTTCGGCTTCTCCGACGGTCACCACCTGCACCGGCTGGCCGGCGGGGTCCTGCTGATCCGGGGGCGCCCGGCGCCGGTCCTGGGACGCCCCTTCATGAGCAGTTTGCTGGCCGACGTGACCGACATCACCGGCGTCCAGCCGGGCGACGAGGCCGTCCTGATCGGACGGCAGGGCGAGCACCGGATCACGGCGGAGGACATCGCGGCACGGTCCGGGCTGCGCCCCAGCGCGGTCCCGCTTCTCGGGCCGCGGGTCGTCCGCCGCTACCGGTCGAGCGCAAGGGAGGACCAGATGGAATGAGCCCAGCCGCCCCACCGTCCCACCGTCGAGCCCTTGCGGACACAGCCGGAGCCGCGGCGATCACCCGCCGCGGCTGGATGGCCGGGGCTGCCGCCACCGGCCTCGGCGCCCTCTGCCCGCCGGCCGCGGTGCTGGCCGCCCCCCGACCGCTCCCATCGGTCCGGGACGTGCCGCGGCGCTGGCGCATCGGCTACGCCGAATCCATGCCCTACGGCAACTACGCCGCGACGCTCGCCGCCATCCTCGGCGAGTTTGAGCGGATGGGCTGGATCGGCGCGCTGACCGGCATGCCCTACCACCCGGGGCAGACCGACACCGCCGGCCTGTGGTCCTGGCTGGCCGCCCGCGCCGGCAGCCCGGTCCTGGACTTTGTCCCCGACGCCCACGCCACCAACCTGACCCCCGAGGGGGCCGCGGCGTTGGTGAGGCGTCTGCAGGATCCGGGCGACATCGACCTGATGATCGTCATGGGGACGGTCGCCGGCGTCGCCCTGGCGACCGACGCCCACCGGGTGCCGGTCCTCGCCTTCTCCTGCACCAACCCGGTTGCCGCCGGGATCGTCGCGTCGGAAACCGACACCGGGCGCGATCATGTGTGGGCGCATCTCGACCCGCGGCGGTTCCAGCGCCAGCTGTCCATCTTCCACAAAACCTTCCAGTTCCGGCGGCTGGGCATCGCCTACGACAACAGCCCGACGGGCCGGGCCATCGCCTCGCTGCCCGACATCGAGGCGACGGCCGAGCGGATCGGGTTCGAACTGGTGGAGCGGCACGTCCGCGCGCCGATCGACCACCTCGACCAATACCGCTACGAGGTCGATCTGACCGCGGCCTGGGAAGCGCTGTCGCGCGAGGCGGATGCCGTCTACATCACCTACGGGCGCTGGCCGCTGGACCGCTTCACCTCGCTGGCTCGGCCCTTCCTGAAACAGCGCATCCCGACCTTCTCGCAGCTCGGCCCCGAGGAGGTGGAGCGCGGCGCGCTGATGAGCATCGCCCGTGCCGACATGGCGGGCATCGGCCATTTCGGCGCTGCCACCCTCGCCCACGTCATGGCCGGAGAGCCGCTGCGCCACTTGCCGCAGGTCTATTTCGACACGCCGTCCATCGCCTGGAACGCGGCGACCGCGGCGGCCATCGGCTACCGAATCCCCTTCCCGGCGCTGCTGGCGGCGGATTCACTGCACGGAGTGCTCTAGCCATGGCCTCATCCGGCGCCCCGTCCGGCCGCTCCAGCCCCCTCCGCGCCTTTCTGGTGTCCGTGCTTCTGGTCGGGGTGACGCTGGCCTTCAGCCTGAGCATCAATCTCGGCTCCTTCCGCCAGAACCATGCGGGCACTCTGATGGCCGCCTTCGCGGTGGTCGGCGGCAAGACCGTGGAGAACGTCCAGGACGCGCTGGGCTACGGCAAGCCGTTGGACGACTTCTACGGGCTGGAGGCGATCCTCAACCAGCTCGCCGCCAATCTGCCCTGGGCGCGGGGGATCGGGGTGGCGGTGGCGGACGGACGCATCGTCGCCACCGCCAGAGGACGGCCCGTGGAACCGATGCCGGAGGCCACCCTGCGCCGCGCCCGCGCCGAGCTGGAGCGGCACCCCCACTGGTTCCGGCACGATGCCGACAACGGCACCTACGCCCTCTATCTGCCGATCCGCCCCCCCGGCGAGGCGGAGCCGGCCGGCCGGCCGGTCGACGCTCCCGCCGGCTTTCTCATCATCCAGTCCGACAGCGCCAGGGTGGACGACCGCGTCGAGGAGTTCCGCGACCGCACCCTGCCGCAGCTCCTGTGGACGGGGCTGGGGACGGTCGGCTTCCTCGGCCTGACCGGTCTGGTGATGGCCTTCGGCCTGCGCCGCGCGTCGGAAGGCCGCCGGGTCCGGCTGGAGCGCCTGCGCCGGCTGCTGGCGCTCGGCGCGATGCTCGCCGCCCAGACCGCGGCGGCGGCGGAATGCTACACGCTGATCTCCACCGCCCATCTGGAGGCCGCCGAACAGGCGACCCAGATCGTCGCCCGGATGATCCGCAACGACGTCGAATCGGTGGTCCGCCGCGGGCTGGACTATGGGTCGCTGGCCGGGGTGGATGATTATTTCGAGCGCATCCGCGCCAGCATGCCCACCCTGCGCTCCATCGAGCTGGCCCCGCCCGGCGCGACCCCGCCGACCCAGGAGGCACGCCATGCGTTTGGCGGCATTCCCTTCCTGTCGGATATGCCGGACGTGACGCTGCGCTGGCCGCTCGCCCAGGACCGCGGCGGCGAGGCGCGCGAGCTGGTGGCCGTGGTGGACGGAGACCGGGTTGATGCGCAGCTGACCGAATTCGGGCTGGACATGGCGACCATCCTCGTCACCTCGCTGCTGTTCATGTTCGAGATGGACCGCGTGCTGGGCGGGCGCACGCGGATGGCCCGCCGCTTGGGCGACGGGCGGGCCGAACCCGTCGGGCCCGCGCCGGACGCGAGCGGCGATTTCGCCGGCTCCATCCGCTTCTCGGCCTTTCTGATGTATTTCGGCGCCTTTCTGCCGGTGTCCTTCGTCCCGCTGCTGATGACCAGCTTCGGCGGGAACCCCTTCCCCCTGCTGTCGCCGTCCCAGGTCGCCGCGGCGCCCCTGACGGCGGAAATGCTGTTCGGGGTCGCGGCGGCGCTGGCCGCCGGACGGCTGACCGGACGGTTCGGCTGGCGCGTGGTCTCGCTGGCCGGCTTCGCGGCGGCGGCGGCGGGAATGGCGCTGGCCGCCGTGGCGGCGGTGGCCGCCGACCCGCTGCTGTTCGTCCTGGCCCGCGGGCTGAGCGGGGCGGGCGGCATGGCCGGGCTGATTGCCGCGAACGCCCTGATCGGGCGGCTGCGCGGGGTTTCCGACACCTCGGCCCTGCAATCCGGCCTGTTCGCCGGCATGTACGCCGGGGTGAATTGCGGGGCCGTGTCGGGCGCCCTGCTCTCCACCACCTACGGAGCGGTGACGGTGTTCGCCGCGGGCGCCCTGATCCCGTTGGCGGGGCTGCTCTACACCGCGTTCGGCGTTCCCCGCCTGCCCGGAACCGTCCCGCCGGACGCGCACTGCGACGCTGCGGCCGTTCCCTCGCCCGGCAGCGCGACGGTCCGCCCACGGCACCGGCGCATCAAGGTGCCGCTGTTCCTGGCGCTGATCTCCCTGCCCACCGCGGTGGCGGCGATGTTCCTGCCCTTCTATCTGCCGCTGTTCATCGCGGACCTCGGCCTGTCGTCGGCGACGGTGGGCCGCGCCTACCTGCTGCACGGCCTGTGCGTCGTTCTGGCCGGGCCGCTGCTGACCCGGATGGCGGCGCGGCGCCTGCCGATTCCGGGGGTGACGCTGCTGTCGGCGGCGATGATCGCCGGGGCGCTGGCCCTGTTCGGTCTCCAGGCGTCGCTGTGGACGGCCTTCGCGACGGTGTTCCTGATCGGCCTTGCGGAGAGCTTCGGCCTGTCCGCCCAGATCCGCCACGTCGAACTGTTGTCGGCGCGCGAGGCGCGGCGACGCGATTCCGTGCTCGCCCTGCACGTCAACACCCGCAAGCTGGGGCAGGCCGCCGGACCGATCCTGTTCGGCACGCTGGCCGCCGCCGTCCCGCTGGGCGCCGGCCCGGAGGGGGTGGGCCTGATCGGCGGGCTTTTGGCCGGCAGCCTGCTGCTTTTCGCCTTGTTGACGTGGCGGCGGGCCATCCCGTCCCACACGCGGCCCTCGCGGATGGAGGGCGGACGATGACCGGCCTGCGCTTCGTTCCTCTCACCCCGGACGCGCTGGGCGCCGTCCTGGCGCTGCAACGGGAGGCCTGCGGCCCGCTGATGCACCCGCTCGGCGAGGCCGAGCTGTCGGACATGCTGGCCGGGCCGGCGGGAGGGCATGGCGTGGTGCTCGGCGCGCTGACCGACCATGGCCTCACCGCCTTCCTCGCCGTGCAGTTTCCCGGTCGGACCGACCACAATCTGGGCCGCGACTACGGCCTTCCGGACGGAGACCTCGACCGGGCGCTGCACTTCACCGGCATTCTCGTGCATCCGCACCGGCGCGGGCAGGGCCTGCACCGGCGCCTGATCGAAACCGCCGCCCAGGGGGTGCTGCCGCCGGACCGGCACCGCTACTGGTTCGCCACCGTGCGGCCCGAGAACACGGCCAGCGTGCGCGGGATGCTGTCGGTCGGCATGAGCGTGTTCGCGCGCAAGCCCAAGCACGACGGGCACGACCGCCTCCTCTTCGTCCGCGACCTGTCCGCCCCGGCCGGCGGCTGAGGCGCCCCTTGTCACCGCTCCTTTGGCCCTCCGGAGACCGCCCGATGTCCCAAACGCCGTACCGGATACGCCTGCGCGTGGGAATCGCGCTGGCCTTCCTGCTGACGACGGTGCCGCTGATCGCGGTGATGCTCAGCTACCTCTATCATGAGAACTCCCGCACCGCGCTGGAGGTGGCGTCCCAGTCCATCGCGCGCACCACCCAGACCGTCACCAACGACCTGAACGGTCTGGTCAGCCCGGTGGCCCGCGTCGCCGAGGCGATGGCCGGCTTCGGGCGGATCGACCGCAACGGGCTGCGCCGCATCGAATCGCTGCGCTACTTCTCCGACGCCCTGGCCACCCTGCCGCAGCTCGCCTCGCTCTATGTCGGCTTCGCCGGGGACGGCGCCTTCTTCCAGATGGTGCGGCTGGCCCCCGACGGCGGGCGTTTCGGCCCCGCCGCGCCGCCGCCGGGCAGCGCGCTCGCCCTGCGCATGCAGGATTCCAGTTCGGGCCGGTTCGCCGACTCCTATTTCTACCTGCGCTCCTGGGGGCAGGTCACCGGCGTGGAGCGGTCGGAGGCGACGGAGGACCCGCGCACCGCCCCCTGGTACGTGGCGGCGCAGAAGGCCGGGATGGCGGTGATGTCCGACGCCTTCGTCCTGCCGGCGACCCGCCGGCCGGTGGTCACCGTCTCCTACCGGATGGCCACTGACGACGGGGTGCCCATCGGCACCATCGGGGCCGACGTCTCGCTGGACCGGCTGGCGGCCCGGCTGGACGCCCTGCGCATCGGCCCCTCCGGGGCGGTGTTCGTGATCGACGGCACCGGGCGGGTGATCTGCCACAACCGGGCCGACCTGCTGGTCGGCGGCGACGGTGCTGCGGCGGCGCTCCACACCACCGCGTCCTTCCCCGATCCGGTGCTGGCCGAGGCGGTGGAGCGCCGCAACAGCGGGGCCGGCGACCGCTTCATCGCCCCGCTGGGGCCGCAAAGCCGCGACTACATCGTCGAGTTCGCGCCCCTGACCGATGGAATCGGCCGAGGCTGGACGGTCGGCGTGGCGGTGGAGGTGGACGAGTTCGTCGGCTCGCTTCGCCGCGCCACCTACCGCATCGTGGTGATCGGCGCCGGCCTGCTGGCGGTGTCGGTTCTGCTGCTGCTGTGGCTGTCGCACCGGCTGACCCGCCCGATGCAGGACATCGTGTCGGAGACCAAGCGCATCCGCCATTTCGACCTGACCGGCCGCTTCGCCGTCCGCACCCGCGTGCAGGAGGTGGCGGAGCTGGCCGGCGCCGTGGAGGCCATGAAGGGCGGGCTGCGCCGCTTCGGCGCCTATGTGCCCAAGGCGCTGGTGCGCGACATCATCGTGACCGGCGACGGAGGCGAGCTGGGCGGCGAGACGCGCCCCCTCAGCATCCTGTTCAGCGACATCGCCGGCTTCACCGCGACCAGCGAGTCCATGCCGCCGCAACAGGTGCTGGACCGGCTGACCACCTATTTCGAGCGGATGACCGCCTGCATCCACGGCCATGGCGGCACGGTGGACAAGTTCATCGGCGACGCCATCATGGCCTTCTGGAACGCGCCGCGCCCCGACCCGAACCATGCGGAGCATGCCTGCCTCGCCGCTCTCGGCTGCTTGTCGGTCAACCGCGCCATCAACGACGCCTGCCTCGCCGCCGGCATGCCGCCGATGCCGACCCGCTTCGGCCTGCATCTGGGGGAGGTGGTGGTGGGCAACGTCGGCTCCTCCGACCGCATGCAGTACACGGCGCTGGGCTCCCACGTGAACCTCGCCTCGCGCATCGAGGGGCTGAACAAGGTCTACGGCACCAGCATCCTGGTCACCGGAGCGGTGGAGCACGCGGTGCGCGGGCGCTTCCTGTTCCGACCCGTCGATCTCGCCGTGCCTTCGGGCCTGTCGGCGCCGATCGAGCTGTTCGAACTTGTCGGCGCGCTCGACCCGCATTCGGCCTTCGCCCGCCCGCCGGAAACCCACGACCTGTGCCGCCAGTGGCACGTCGCCGTCTCGCTCTACCGCGGCCGGCGCTGGTCGGCCGCGCTCGACCTGCTGCGGCCGCTGGCCGACGAGCCGGAGGTGGCGGCGTTGGCCCGGCTCTACATCGCGCGCTGCGAGCGGCTGATCGCCGACCCGCCCGGCGACGGCTGGGACCCCGCCGAGCATTTCAAGACCAAGTAGCCAGAAGAGGACGCGATGAAAAGCAGATGGACGGCGCGGCTGTTGGCCGCCTGCACGGTATTGGCGCTGGCGCTCGCCGCCGCCGGGGTGTCCGCCGAGACGGTCATCAAGCTGGCCCACCCCAACCGCAACGACGCCTTCGACAACACCGCCGGGGCCATGGCGATCGTCTTCAAGAATCATGTCGAGGTGGCGACCGAGAAGCGCGTGCGGGTGGAGATCTTTCCCGAAGGCCAGATGGGCCGCGACGGCGACGCGGTGAAGCTGGTCCGCCAGGGGACCATCCAGTCGGCCATCTCCTCGGTCGGTGGGGTGGCGCCGCTCTACCCGATGCTGGCGGTCATCGACCTGCCCTTTGCCTATTCCTCGGTCGCCAACGCCTACGACGTCTTCGACGGCCCCTTCGGCCACCGGCTGGCCGAGGAGGTCCGGCGCAAGGCCGGCCTCGCCGTGCTGGGCTTCGGCGATCCCGGCGGGCTGTTCACCATCACCAACTCCAAGCGCCCGATCCGCCAGCCCGAGGACATGAAGGGGCTGAAGATCCGCACCATGGATCTGGAGACGCACCGCACCATGATCGGCAGCCTCGGCGGCACGCCGGTCAACGTCGCCTGGTCGGACCTCTACAACGCGCTGGGCACCGGCGCGGTGGACGGCCAGATGAACCCGGTGCCGATCGTCCGCTTCGCACGCTTCGACGAGGTGCAGCGTCACCTGACGCTGAGCAACCACCTGTTCCTCCCCTATGTCTGGGTGATAAACGCCAAGTTCCTGGACGACCTCGCCCCCAGCGACCGCGCGGCCGTGACGAACGCCGCCCGGCTGGGCGTCGTCGCCAGCCGCGGCCTCAGCCGTCTGATCGAATCCTCCGACCGCGGCCTGCCGCCGCTGGCGCAGCGCATGGAGGTCCACACGCTGACCCCGCGCGAAGCGGAGGCGTTCCGCAAGGTGACCCAGCCCGCGGTGCGGCAGGCCATCGAGCGGCGGTTCGGCGCCGAAGGGGTGGAGATGCTGGCCGCCTTCGAACGGGCGATCCGCGAGGAGTGGACGCCGTAAGCGGCGCAGCCGGGCGGTCAGCTCATCCCATCCGCCGGACCGCTCCCCCGGCCAGCGCGCGCAGCCGGCCGGCACGGCCGTGGCCCGTCCCCCCGCCCGCCCCGTCTCCGGACGCGCTTCCCGCCACCGCGATCACCGACAGCCGCCGCGCCAGCGCCCATTCCGGCGCGCAGGCCTCCTCGCACAGCGCCCGCATCTCCGCGATGGACGGGCGCCATTTCTGCGTGCGGCGCCAGGTCCGCGCCGCCGCGTCGACCGCCCAGGCCGGGAACTCGCCGAGGTCCTCCGCCCAGTCGAGCGCGACCAGATGCTCCACCTCCGGCGTGGTGCCCTTGGCCGGGTAGTGGCTGAGCAGGGCCAGGATGCGGGCCAGCAGATGGTCCGGCGTCGCCGGGGCGAGGATGGAGCCGGTCAACTCGTCGAGCGCGCGCCGCGCCATCAGCGCGTGCTGGGCGGTCACCCCGTCGGGCGGGCTCCAGTCCTCCGTCACCCCGTCGAAACCGCGATCGCCGAATCGCGGCCGACGCTCCACCCGCCCGGAGGCGAGGACGGTCCTGAGCGGCACCGGCAACGCCGAGGCCAGCGCCAGACCGCGCTCATGGGCGGGGGCGGCGGGATCGAAGGGAAGCGGCGGACGGGACGGCAGGTGTGTCACGACCGATGGGTTGGAAGCTCCGGGTGGAGCGGATCGTGGCTGTGCGGTCATGGCCTGTCCTTCAACTCCAGACATTCGGGTGGGCTTGCGGGGTGATGCCGACGCCGTGGCTTGCGTTGAGCTTCGCCGCGGCGGCCATCCAGGCGCCGAGCTTCTGTTCGGGAACCGGCGCGGCGGGCGCCGGCCTTGTGGTGGCGGCGCGGTCGGTCGAGCGGAGCAGCGGCGCCTTGCCGGCGGCGGCGTCCTGCGTCAGCCAGGCTTTCCAGGCGGCTCCGGTGTCACGGTAGCGGTAGCCGTGGGCTTGGCAGCGCAGGCGGAATCCTTCGGCGTGGCGGTCGAGATCGACCCCGGCAAAGCGGCTTTCGGCCCAGGCGCGGTCTTCGGCATCCGGCATCCAACCGTCCGGCACCGTCTGGGCTGGCCCGCGCGAAGCGTGCGAGTCCGGAGTCTGTTCGGATTCCGGCTGTTTCTGTAGCACCGGCGCACATGGGGAGTCGGTGGGAGCGACATCCTTGGCCGGCGGCTGCACAGGGGGCGTTCCGGTCCGGGCCTCCGCGACAGGCGCGGTTTTCGGTTCGTCGTCGGGAACCATCCGCAGCCGGTACAGGCAGGACAGACGCCCGCCCGAGGCGGAGCGGCGGGACTCCCTCGCGATCACCCCGGATTCGGCAAGATGGCCGAGGATGCGGTTCACCGTGCTGCGGCTGCGCTTCAGCGCGGTGGCGAGCGTCGCCTGGGACGGCCAGCACTCGCCGCGGGCGTTGGCGTAGGTCGCCAACGCCGCCAGGACGGCCAGACCATCGGCGTCGATGGCGGGGTGGCCGAGCCACCAGGCCGGAATCCGGCCCCACCGCCCGGTGTCGGCGGGCGGGCCGGATTCTCGTGGGGCGTCACCCGGTGGGATGCCCATGGGTGTGTCGTCGCGGGGTGTCATGATGCGGTCTCCGCAAGGCTGTCGGGGCCGGCTCCGCACGGACTGCGGGCCGGTGGCTTTGCGGATCAGGATTCCCAGTGGCGCGCGGCTCTTCAAACCGCGGGCTGTCGCTCCATAGCCGGGCATGGAGCGGTAGCCCGCGCCATTGAAGCCCTGGCCCGCGCTCCTGGAGCCATTGCCCGCCGCCATGGAGCGACAGCCCGCGCTTCATCGCCGAATCGGAATCCTGGAGCGGGAACCCGCGGTCCTGGAGCGGTAGCCCGCGCCTCCGGATTCGGACGTATGGAGCGATGGCCCGCGGCTGGCACGCTGGATCATGGAGCAACAGCCCGCGTTTGGACGGCGCTCCGCCCGCGCACTATGGAGCGATAGCCCGCGAGTATGGAGCGATAGCCCGCGCCCTGCCGTCTCCCCGTGCCTCGGGCCGTCATCCGGTGGCGAGCACGGGATGGAGCTTTTGCTCGCGCTTCGCCGGTCCGGCCCATGGAGTTCCGACTCGCGGGGAGACTCGCGGTCATGGAGCGATAGCCCGCGCCTTGGTCCGCGCCTTGACCCTCGCCGGTGTGGAGCGATTCGCCGCGGGCGGCGGAGTCGCCGACAGAGTCGAAGGATCTCAACGCTGTGCCGGAAAAGCGCGGGCTGTTGCTCCATACCCGCGGGCTATCGCTCCATGGGTGCGGGCAAAGGCTCCATACCGAAGGAGGTCGCCCATCACGAAGCGGTTGTCAGCGCGCGCCCGCCGCCGCATGGTCATAGCCGGGCAAGGAGGGATTGGATGAGCAAGATCGCGACACCCGGCGCGCTGCAACTGGTTCTGTTCGAGCTGGAGGACCGCTCCCAGTCGCACCTGATCGCGCTGTACGATCTGGCGCCGCGCTACGTCTTCGCCTCGCGCGACGGCGGACGGTCCGCGGAGACCGCGCCGGCGAAGGGCAATTTCGTCGCGTCGATCAAGCGCGAGTTCACCTATCACGGCAGCACCTTCCACCTGACCATCCAGCCCGCCCGTCTGACCAAGATGGTCAACCGCGACATGGTCAACCGCGACGACGGGACCGCCCAGGCCGACGGCCAGACCGAGATCGAGTACGAGGTCTTCCCCGCCGAGCGCGAGCAGGTGGTGGAGCATGTGGTGCGCCGCCTCGCCATGGACCGCTCGCGCCTGTCGCTGGGCGGCGAGAACCGCGATAAGGTCCAGATGCGCTTCACCCTCTACGAGATTCAGCGCGAGCTGAAGGCGGTCGGCCACACGCTGTCGATCCGCGACATCCGCGAATCGCTGACCATCCTGGCGCGCTCGCGCATCATCATCGGCAAGCCGGCGGAGGGGGTGAAGAAGGGCCGCGGGGCCAACCTGCTGGAATCCACGGCCTTCCCGGTGCTGGCCATCCGCTCCCGCCCCGACCTGATCGGCGACGAGGGGGGCGACGAGGAAACCCACCTGCAGTTCAACCCGCTGGTCTCCTCGGCCATCCGGAACCTGGAGTTCAAGCCGGTCAGCTACCAATGGCTGATGCGGCTGAAGAGCCCGGTGTCCCGCTGGCTCTACAACCGTCTCAGCGCCGAGTACGACTATTCGGGGGCGGAGGCGCCGGGCGATCTGGGTGCCAGGGCGATGACCCTGTCGGCGGACGAGATCATCAAGAACAGCGGCATGAACGTGTGGAGCCGCCGCCGCGACACGCTGCGCGCGGTGACTTCCGCGGTGGACGCCCTGGTCGAGGAGGGAATCCTGACCAGCGCGGAGAAGCTCTACGACAAGGTGGGCGCCCGCATCGAGGGGATCACCTACGTGATGCTGCCCAGCGCCAAGTTCCTGGCCCAGGTGCGCAAGGCGCAGGCGGTGGAAAACGCCAATGTGGCGGCTATGCGGGCGATCACCGGCGACGACCGCCGGCCCACCGATTTCGTGCCGGTCACGCCCGCCGCGACGGTGGAGACCCGCGCCCGCCGCGCCAAGCGGCTGACCGAGGAGCCGCCGCGTCTGCCGATGGCCGAGGCCGGCTGACGAGGCCGGGTTCAATCCCGGTCGGCGGCGGCGTTCAGCGAGTCGCGCAAGCTCAGGAGCGCGTCGCGCAGACCGGCGAGGTCGGGCAGCGGGCAGTTCGCCGCCGCCGCGATGTGCTCCGGCAGCGCCGTCGCCCGCTCCCGCAGCGCGGTGCCCTGCGGCGTCAGGTGGATGCGCACCAGCCGCTCGTCCGCCGGGTCGCGCCCGCGGGTGACCAGCCCCTGCCCTTCCAGCCGCTTCAGCAGCGGGGTCAGCGTGCCGCTGTCGAGCAGCAGCCGCTCCCCCAGCGCCTTCATGGTCTGGCCGTCCTGTTCCCAGAGGAGGAGCATGACCAGATACTGTGGGTAGGTCAGCTCCAGCGCCTCCAGCAGCGGGCGGTACACCCGCGCCATCGCCAGATTCGCCGAATAGAGGGCGAAGCAGGCTTGGTTGGCCAGCAGCAGCGGGTTGTCGTTCTCGGTGCTCATCGTTCGGGGGTTCCCAGCCAGGGACGCGTCGCGGGCCTGTTGCGCGCGACCCCATAGCGCATGGGGGTATGGCACGCAACACGCCCGCGAGCATGAAACCCTGTTATGCGCCCAGTGACGCGCCCTCTTACGCGATGGCCGTGCTCACCGCAATGTTGCCCTTGGTCGCGTGGCTGTAGGGGCAGACCTTGTGGGCGCGGGCCACCAGATCCTCGGCCGCCGCCTTGTCCAGGCCGGGCAGGGACACGGTGAGGTCCACCGCGATGCCGAAGCCCTCGCCGTCGTCGCGCGGGCCGATGCCGACCTGGGCGGTCACCGTCACGTCCGCCGGAACGGCGATCTTGTCGCGGTTGCCGACGAACTTCATGGCGCCGAGGAAGCACGCCGAATAGCCGGCGGCGAACAGCTGCTCGGGGTTGGTGGCGCCACCCTTGCCGCCCAGCTCCTTCGGGGCGGCCAGCGCCACCGACAGCAGGCCGTCGTCGGTCTCCGCCTTGCCGTCACGCCCGCCGGTGGCCGTCGCCTTGGTCGTGTAGAGGATCTTCATTGTTTGCACTCCTTCGAACAGATGGATCGTTTCGATCGGGGAAGCGGGTTGCCGCTTGTTGTCGAGGGAAACCATCACGCAAAATCGAATTGCGCGCAATGTATTTTGTCATGCGCTATTGAATTGCGCGCAATGCATCGTCGGAATGGCGTCGGGGCACGCGCTTCGCAAGGCGGCGCGGATCAGGAAACGCGCCGGTAGGTCCAGATGAAGCTGCCGTTGTGGCCGCACCAGTAGCCGTTGGCGGCGCGGTTGGGCTCCAGATCGGGGATGGCGATCCCGCCGCCCTCCTCCGCGACCAGGATCAGGCCGCCGCCCTCCGCGTCGGGGGTGCCGACCGTCAGCCGTCCCTGGTCGTCCAGCCGCCCGATGCCGGAAAAGTTGCACACCCAGCGCCCCGCCGTGGGCTCGGCGCCGCTGACGCTGACGGCGACCGTCCCGTTGCGCAGGGCGAGGGCGGCGATGCCGATGAACCCCTCATGGTCGAAGCGGCCAACGTAGCGCCCGACGGGCGGCGGCGGTGTGGCGGGATCGCTGCGGAAGGACAGGATCGCCATGCGCCCGTCATAGGCGCGGCGCAGGCAGGTCGCGTCGGCGCCGCAGGAGTCGCGCTCGCGCAGCCACGCCCGCTGGTCGGCCTTCACGGCGGCCCCGGCGGCGCCCTCCTCCGGGCTGGCGCCCGACAGGCGCTCCAGGGCGGCGCGGTAGGTCGCGGCCAGCCGCTCATCCAGAGCGGAGAGCGCCGGATCGGCGCAGATCGCCTTTTCCGTCGGGGTGGTGGCCTTGGAGCAGGGAAAACCCGCCGCCGCTGCGGCGGTCGGCAGCGCCAGGAGGCCAAGGGCGAGCAGCGCTGGGCGGAGCATGCGGATTCCCCTTCGGCGGATTCCCCTTCCTTCGAGGGGCGTCGTCGACTCTGCCGCGGCGGCGGAGTGCGGTCAACCCGTCCTCGGCGATCATCCGGTCCGGTGTGTTCCTCTCCGGCCGGGAAGGCAGGAAATCCGCGCTTCGCAGCGCTGCGGAAGTTTCCATCATCACAGCGCTGCGACCAAGTCTTTTAACAGCGCTGCGAAGACTTGCATTCTTGAGTGATGATGCTCCCTTTTATTCTTGGTTGTGCGCTGCATCATAGTAATGGAAGCCATGCGTTATCGGCGCGTCGTCTTTCGGGGTGGTGGTGTCAATATATCCAGGCAGGCAGCACCGCCCCTCCGCCGGAATCGCGCAGGCCCCTTCCACGGCCAGCCGTCGACTCCGGCGCCCGAGCGGCACAGCCAGAGACATTCCCATCGAACCGCGGCCTTCAAGGCCGCCATGAGGACAGCCATGAACGCCGACAACTTCGCGAACCCTCTGTCGTCCACGGAACTGCGCAACATCCGCCGTCAGGCGGAAGCCCTGCGGGCCGCTTATCTGCGCAGCCTGTTCCACCGTCTGGCCGCGGCCTTCAGCCGCCCGAGCGTTGCGACCAACGGCGCTGCGACCAACGGTGGTCTGACCGCCGCCCGCTGAGGCGCACCCGATACCACAAGTCACCTGCACGCGGCCGGACGGTCCGGCCGCGACTTTTTCGCCCGCATATGACCAATTTTAGCAAGATTCGTTAAGATTTTGCTGGCTATCATTTTCTAATGATACCCAAAATGGCGGTCTGGGTCGGGCGCAAAAATGCAGGTTGTAATCGTCGATGACGATCCCTCCACGCTGTTCATCACCAGCGCGGTCATCCGGCGGATCGACGACGCGGAGCCCATCGGCATGGGCAGTCCGCTGGAGGCTCTGGACTGGTTGGCCGTCAACACGCCCGACCTGATCCTGATCGACCATGTCATGCCGGACCTCGACGGCATGGACGTGCTGGAGCGCATCCGCGCCCAGCGGCATCTCGCCGACGTTCCGGTGGTGATGATCACCGCCGACACGTCGGTGAAGCTGCGGGTGGCCGCCCTCGAAAGCGGCTGCACCGATTTCCTGACCAAACCCATCATCGTGCCGGAGCTGCTCGCCCGTGCGCAGAACCTTCTGCGCCTGCGGCTCGGCCAGCGGATGATGTGCGATCAGGCCGCCGTTCTGCGCAGCCGGGTGGAGGAGGCGACCGCCCAGCTCCGCCAGCAGGCGCAGGAGCTGGTGGCCCGCCTCGCCCGTGCCACGGAGTATCGTGACCCGGAAACCGGCCTGCACATCGAACGGATGGCAAGCTACTCGCGTGTCATCGCCGAAGGTTTCGGGATGGACCCCGACGACTGCGCCCGGCTGGCCGAGGCCGCGCCGATGCACGACATCGGCAAGATCGGCATCCCCGACGCCATCCTGCTGAAGCCCGGCCGGCTGACCGCAAGCGAGATGCGGGTGATGCGCGAGCATCCGGCGATCGGCCACGCCATGCTGCAGGGAGGCGAGCACCCCCTCATCTGCGAGGCCGCGGAGATCGCGCTGGGCCATCATGAGAAGTACGACGGCACCGGCTACCCCAAGGGCCTACGGGGGGAGGAAATCCCGCTGGCCTGCCGCATCGTCGCCATCGCCGACGTCTTCGACGCGCTGACCACCGCCCGCCCCTACAAGAATCCCTGGCCGCTCGACACCGCGAAGGCCTACATCCTCGAGCACAGCGGCAGCCATTTCGACCCGGCCTGCGTCGACGCCTTCCTGCGCGTCTGGACGTCCATCCTGGCCATTCACGACGCCCATCCCGACCCGGATTTCACCGGGACGGACGGCGCCGCGTTCCGCTAGACGGGAGGGCGCGATGCCGGACACCCCCGCTTCCCTTCCCCTGCCCGAACACGGCCACCGGGCCTACGCGTTCCGGTCCAGGGCGCTGGTTTCCGGGGTGTGGATGGCCACAATCCTGCTGACCGCGGCGGCCTGGACCGCGGCCTTCTACCTGACGGAGCGCGATCGGCGCGACGCGCTGCAGCGGGCCGAGCGCGACACCGGCAACCTGGCCCACATCATCGCGGAACAGACCACGCGGGCCATCGCCGGGACCGACCGCATCCTGTCCTTCATCGGCTATGATCTGTACCGGCTGGGCAGCCAGAGCCCGCTGCTGCGCGACGTGATGCGGAACGCGACGCTGGATTCGGACCTTCTGCTCCAGCTCGCCTACGCGGACGGAAAGGGCGACCTGATCCAGAGCAGCGTGGACAACGCCCCGGCCCGGGTGAATCTGGCCGACCGCGAGCATTTCCGCGTGCACAAGGAAGGAACGGTCCAGGGACTGTTCATCAGCCGCCCCGTCTTCGGGCGGGTGTCGGGCAAATGGTCGATCCAGCTCAGCCGCAAGGCCGACGCTCCGGACGGCGGGTTCGGCGGGATGATCGTCGCCTCGCTCGACCCTTTCTATTTCGGGCGCACCTTCGACAATCTGGATGTCGGCCATGACGGCGTCATCTCGATCATCGGCCGCGACGGCGTCCTGCGCGCGCGCAGCGTCATGGACGACCGCATCATCGGACTGGACCTCGGCATGTCGCCGATCCTGCGGCAGGCGCAGGAGAAAACACAAGGCTTCCTGCGCTCGGTCAGTCCCGTCGACGGGGTGGCCCGCCTGACCAGCTTCCGAAGCCTTCAGAATTACCCGCTGATCGTCAGCGCGGGCTTCGGCGAGGCGGAGTTCATGGCCGAAACCTGGGCGCGGCAGCGGGCCTACACCGTCGGGGCGGGCCTGACCAGCGCCCTGCTGTTCGTCCTGGCCTCGCTGGTGACGCTGCAAAGCCGTGCCCAGGAGCGCGCCCATGCCACGCTGGACGAGGCGGCGCGCCATCTGCGCGCCAGCAAGACGAAGCTGCGCGACATCGCGGAAACGGCGTCCGACTGGTTCTGGGAAATGGACGCCAACCTGTGCTTCGCCGGCGTGTCCGGAGCCTATGCCGGATCGATCCGCGACCCGGAGCTGTACAGGGGCCGGCGCTGCGAGGACATTGCCCTGCGCGAAGCCAGCGACGGTGCTCATTGGGAGGAGCAGCGCCGCGTCCTGGAGGACCGGCAACCCTTCCGCGATTTCGAATTCGCGGTCCACGGACCGGACGGCGACACCCGGATCTGGTCGCTCAGCGGCAAGCCGGTCTTCGACGATCAGGGCGCCTTCGTCGGCTACCGCGGCTCCGGCTCCGACGTGACGGAGCGGCGGCGGGCGGAACGGTCGCTGACCGACAGCGAGCGGCGCTACCGCGCCATGTTCGCCGCGGTCGGCCAGCCCATCGTCGTTACCGACCAGAACGCCGTGATCACCGGCTTCAACCCGGCGGCGGAGGCCCTCTTCGGCTACCATGAGGCGGAGATGATCGGGCGGAACGTCACGGCCCTGATGCCGGACGGGCACGCCGCCAACCATGACCGCCTGTTCCGGGACTACCAGTCAAGCGGCCGCGGCAGCCCGAGCGGCATGATCCGCGAGGTGCCGGTCCAGCGCGCCGACGGTGCTCTGGTGCCCACCGAGATCGCCCTGTCGAGCTGGCGGGCCGGCGGGCGGGAGCATTTCATCGGCGTCTTCCACGACCTGTCCAAGGCCAAGCAGATCGAGGCCGACCTGCGCCGCGCCCGCGACAGCGCCGAACACGCCAACCGGATGAAGAGCGAGTTCCTGGCGACCATCAGCCACGAGATCCGCACGCCGATGAACGGCGTGCTGGGCACGCTGACGCTGCTGGACGGCGAGGGGCTGGATGCGGAGGAGCGGCGTCTGGCCGGCGTCGCCCGCCGCTCGGCGGAAAGCCTGCTGCGGCTGCTCGACGACATCCTCGATTTCTCCAAGCTGGAAGCCGGGCGGATCGCCATTGAGGAGGAGGCCTGCACGCCCGCCGACCTTGCGGAGGCGGTGATGGCGGTGTTCCAGCCCTCGGCCGCGGACAAGGGGCTGTCCCTGTCCTGTCGCATGCTGCCCACCGTGCCCGAGGCGGTGGTCACCGACCCGGCCCGCCTTCGGCAGATCCTGTTCAATCTCGTCGGCAACGCGGTGAAGTTCACCGGCACCGGCCATGTGGCCGTGCGCGCCCGCCGCGGCGCCGACCTGCCGGAGGGGCGTTTCCTTCTGGAGTTCGAGGTGGAGGACAGCGGCATCGGCATCGCCGCGGAGTCCATCCCGTCGCTGTTCGACCGCTTCACCCAGGCCGACAGCTCGATCACCCGCCGCTATGGCGGCACCGGTCTGGGGCTGGCGATCTGCAAGGAGCTGTGCGGGCTGCTCGGCGGAACGATTTCCGTCACCAGCGCGCCGGGCAAGGGAAGCCTGTTCCAGTTCTCGGCCGCCTGCGCGCCGGGCGATCCGGCGGCGTTGCGCCATGCCGCGGAGGCGCCGCCGGCCGTCCCCCTGCCCCCCTTGCGGGTCCTGGCGGTGGACGACAACGCGGTGAACCGGGACATCGTGCGCGGGTTGCTGGTGCGCGGCGGGCACAGCGTGGTCACCGCCGTCGATGGGGACGAGGCGGTGCGGACCGTGGAGCGGTCGGAGGAGCCCTTCGACGTGGTCCTGATGGACATCCAGATGCCGGGGATGGACGGGCTGACCGCCACCCACCTGATCCGCGCCCTGCCGGCGCCGCGCAACGGGGTTCCGGTGATCGCGCTGACCGCGCACGCCTCGGGCAGTTCGCTTCCGGAATGCATGGCGGTGGGCATGAACGGGTTCGTTCCCAAGCCCTTGCGTCCGGCGGCGCTCGACGCGGCGATCCGCGCGGTCGTCGGCAGCCCCGCTTCCAAGGCGGTGCCCACGGTGTTTGCCGAGGCGGCTCCGGAAAGCGTTCCGGTGGCCGACCTGCTGGACCGCGAACAGATGGACAGCGTGGCCGAGGCGCTCGGTCCGGAATGCTGGTCCGAGGCCGTGGAAGGCTTCTCCCGCACCGCGTGGGAGCAGGTGGCGCGGATCAGCGCCGCCCTGGCCAGCGGCGAGGAGCACCGCCGCGCCGCCCACACGCTGAAGGGACTGTCCTGGAACGTGGGGGCAAAGCGGCTGGGCGACCTCGTGCTGGCGCTGGAAAAGGCGCCGCCCGACGAGGCCCTGGCCCTGGCGGGATGCCTGGAGGGCGTGTTGAAGGACAGCGTCGAGGCTCTGTCC
This sequence comes from Azospirillum argentinense, assembly GCF_000632475.1. NCBI lineage: Bacteria > Pseudomonadati > Pseudomonadota > Alphaproteobacteria > Rhodospirillales > Azospirillaceae > Azospirillum > Azospirillum argentinense. The sequence continues at coordinate 30,614 of NZ_CP007795.1, read as the reverse complement.
GAACCTTTGTAGGGGGCGGACAGAGCCTCGGGCTGGGTCAGGAGGCCGGCATCTCGCCGGTCACCCAATAGTCCACGCGCTGCTTGTTGTTGGCGATGTAATTGTCGATCGCCTTGTCGTAGGAGGTGGCGTCGGCCTCCAGCATGATCTTCTCCAGATCCTCCAGCGGCAGATACATCCGGGTCAGGAACTCGGCGACCTTGGGGTGCTCCTGGTAGAAGTTCTTGCGGGCCATGACGTGGACGCGCTCCAGCCCGCCCAGCGAGCCCTTCGGGTCCTCCAGGTAGCGCAGCTTCCACTTGGCGAACATCCAGTGCGGGCTCCAGGCGGTGACGGCGATCCAGTCCTCGCGCCGGTCGGCGCGGCCGAGCGCGGCGGTCATCGCCGCGCCGCTGGCCGACACCAGCTCGTAGCCGTCGAGGCCGTAGTCCTTCAGCGCCTTCTCGGACGCCTGCATCAGGCCCGAACCGGGGTCGATGCCCTGGATCTTGCCCTTCAGCTTCTCGCGGATTTCCGGCTTGGCGAGGTCGGCGATGGTCTTCACCTGATCCTCCGGCACATAGTCCGGCACGGCCCAGCCCAGGCGGGCGCGGGTGTAGAGCATGCCCAGCGGCACGATGTCCTTGCCCACCTTGTCCAGGTAGGAGGCGTGGGTGGTCGGCAGCCAGGACATCATCATGAAGTCGAGGTCGCCCTTGGCGAGCCCCTGATACTGCAGGCCGATGTCGGCAAGCACCAGCTCGACCGGCTGATCCAGCCGTTCCTGGATGAGGCGTTGGGCGAGCTTGGTCACCGCCTCGGCGTCGGACCAAGCGGTCCAGCCGATGCGGACCGGCTTCTTGTCCTCGGCGGCAATGCTGGCGGAGGACAGGGCGGTGCTGCCGATCACGGCGGCGACGCCGAGGGCCATCATCTTCAGAAACGTGCGTCTCATGCAAAAAATCCTTTGTTTTGTATGGTTTTGGGGATGGCGGTTCATCCCGCTTCGGTGACTCCGTGCGTGGGAGACAGGTGCGCGTCGTCCTTCGGCTGCGCCGCGCGGCGGCGGCTCAGCAGGGAGCGCAAGGCGGACCGGGGGGAGCGTCCCCCCGCGTCCGGGGTTCCGAAACTCTGGGTGATGCGGTCGAGCAGGATCGCCAGGATCACTACGGCCAGCCCGCCCTCGACGCCGAGGCCGATGTCCAGCCGCTGGATGCCGCGCAGCACCTCGTTGCCGACGCCGCCCGCGCCGATCATCGAGGCGATGACGACCATCGACAGCGACAGCATGATGGTCTGGTTGATGCCCGCCATGATCGACGGCAGCGCGGTCGGCATCTGCACCTTGAACAGGAGCTGGCGCGGCGTGCAGCCGAAGGCGAGGCCGGCCTCGACCAGCTCGTGCGGGACCTGCCGGATGCCCAGGCTGGTCAGGCGGACGACCGGCGGCATGGCGAAGATGATCGTCGCGATGATGCCCGGCACGCGGCCCAGCCCGAACAGCATGGCCGCCGGGATCAGGTAGACGAAGGCCGGCATGGTCTGCATCAGGTCGAGCGCGGGGCGCACCACCGTTTCCACCCGGTCGTTGCGCGCGGCGACGATGCCCAGCGGAACGCCGATGGTCAGGGCGATGGCGGTCGCCGTCAGCACCAGGGCCAGCGTGTCCACCGTCTGGTGCCACATGCCCAGCCCGGCGACGACCAGCAGCGAGGCCGCGGCGAACAGCGCGAAGCGCCAGCCGTTCCGCCACAGCCCGATCACCACCACGATGGCGGCCAGCGCCACGCCGGGCAGCGCGGTCAGGGCGGCCTGGACGCCGTCGGCGACCGCGCCGACCACGAGGTCGATGCCGTCGAACAGCCATTGCGCGTGGTCCAGCAGGAACATCACGGCGGCGTCGGCCCAATCGCCGATGGGAAGCTTGAATTCCATGGTCAGCGCGTCCGTCCAAGGGTTTCCAGATAGGCGGTCTTGGAGATCGCCCCGACATAGGCGCCCTGCCCATCCACCACCGGCAGCGGGCACGGGGCCGACGCGATGCGCGGCAGCACCTCGTCCATCGGCAGGTCGACGGGCAACGGCTCGATGCCCGGAAGCAGCGCCTCGTCCAGCGTGGCGGAGCCGTTGTGCCGCTCGATGGCGGTGACCAGCGTTTCCACCGACACCACGCCGTGGAAGCGGCGGCGGCCATCCTGGACGTAACCGAACTCGCGGTCGCGCTCGCGCAGCTGGCGGACGGCGGCGCGCGGGCCTTCGCCGGTGTGGCGGATCAGAGTCACCTGATCGCGCCGGGCGATGTCGCCCGCCGTCAGGATCTTGGTGACGTCGATGTTGCGGAAGAAGGAGCGGACGTAGTCGTTGGCCGGCTGCTTGAGGATCTCGTCCGGGCGCCCGACCTGGATGATCTGGCCGCCTTCCATGATGGCCAGACGGTCGCCGATGCGGATCGCCTCGTCCAGATCGTGGCTGATGAAGACGATGGTGCGCTGCCGTTCGGCCTGAAGGCGCAGCAGCTCGTCCTGCATCTCCGTGCGGATCAACGGATCGAGGGCCGAGAAGGCCTCGTCCATCAGCAGGACGGACGGCTCGTTGGCGAGCGCGCGGGCCAGACCGACGCGCTGCTGCATGCCGCCCGACAGCTCCCGCGGGAAGCTTTCCGCGTAGGCGCCGAGGCCGACCGCGTCCAGCGCCTGCTGCGCCTTGTCGCGCCGCGCCTTCAGGCTTTCCCCGGCGATCTCCAGCCCGAAGGCGGCGTTCTCCCACACCCGCAGGTGCGGCAGCAGGGCGAAGGACTGGAACACCATGCCCAGGTCGCGCCGCCGCAGCTCGGTCAGCTCGGCGCGCGACAGCTTGGTGATGTCCCGCCCGTCGATCCGGATCTCGCCCGCGGTCGGGTCGATCAGCCGGTTGAGCATGCGGACCAGCGTCGATTTGCCGGAGCCCGACAGGCCCATGATGACGAAGATTTCACCGGCCTCGACCTCGAATGTGGCGTCGAGGACGCCGACGGTCTGGTCGGTGCGTTTGAAGATTTCTTCCTTGGAAAGACCCGCCTTCAGCAGGTCGAGCGCCTGACGTGGGTGGCGCCCGAAAATCCGGGTGACGCCGTTTACGGCAATTTTCGCGGTCATGCGCTGATGCCTCCGCTCTTGGCAAAATGCGTGTGGTTCCGGAGCCCGAACGGGACCGGTCCGTCTTGCAGCCTTCATTGGAAGCAGGGGGAAGCAGGGGCGTGCCGGGGTGGAGAGGCACGCAAGGCAAGGACTTTCGTCCGCACGCCAGCAATTTCGACAGCCGCGTCGCGACCGCCTCCCGCCAACCACAGGGAAAGTAAAGCTACATGAGAAAACGCAAAAACAGCGAAGACTCATGAAATTGAAGGCTATATGAACAAGAAAACAGATTTATCTATGCATGCATACCGATGTCACCTCTGAAACAGACTGGGGTTGTAGGGAAATGCGCACACGGAATGGCGCTCCTGAAGCGCGTTCAAGAGGACAATTCCTGGCCGCCACTGACAAGAGGCTAACAAACTTTAGGAGAGATTTGAAGCCTTTTTATGTCTCGGTTGGGTATGGCACCGGATCAATGTCGTTCAAGCGTGGATTTCAAGGCTTATTGTCCTAATGCCGCGCCGCGGTTCCTTCTATTTTCGCCGTTCTGGGATGCGCCCTGTGGCGACCGGTGTGTTGTGGCGGCGGACCGGTTGCGGCACCATGTCCTTGCATGTCTTCCGTTTCCGGTCAGCAAGGGGCCTTGATGAGCAACCCGTTCTTCGAAACCTGGACCACGCCCTTCGGCCTGCCGCCCTTCGACCGCATCCAGGCCGAGCATTTTCCGCCCGCCTTCGACCATGGCATGGCGGAAAACATCGCGGAGATCGCGGCGATCACCGGAAACTCCGACGCCCCGACCTTCGCCAACACCATCGAGGCGATGGAGCGCAGCGGGCGCTTCCTGAACCGGGTCGGCGGCGTGTTCTGGAACCTGAACTCCAGCAACACCACCGACGCGCTGGAGACCATCGCCCGCGACTACGCGCCGAAATTCGCCCAGCATTCCATGCGCATCGCGCTGGACCCGGCGCTGTTCGCCCGCGTCGCGGAACTCTACGAGCGGCGCGGCACGCTGGACCTCGCCCCCGACCAGTTGCGCCTTCTGGAGCGCCAGCATCTGGGATTCGTGCGCAGCGGCGCGCTGCTGCCGCCGGACGCCAAGGCGCGGATGACCGCGATCACCGAGCGGCTGGCGACCCTGCACACGCTGTTCGGTCAGAACGTGCTGCACGACGAGAAGGACTGGCAGCTCGTCCTGGAGGAGAGCGACCTCGCCGGCCTGCCGGACTTCGCGCGCAACGCCGCCGCCCAGGCCGCCAAGGAGCGCGGGCAGGAGGGCAAGTACGTCATCACGCTGGCCCGCTCCTCGGTGGAGCCGTTCCTGACCTTCTCGGCCCGCCGCGACCTGCGTCAGGTCGCCTACGAGGCCTGGATCCGCCGCGGCGAGCATGAGGGCGAGCACGACAACCGCCCGCTGATCCGGGAGATCGTCGCGCTGCGCACCGAGCAGGCGAAGCTGATGGGCTACGCCAGCTACGCCGACTTCAAGCTGGACGACAGCATGGCGAAGGACACCTCCGCCGTCGAATGGCTGCTGCTGCAGGTTTGGGGACCGGCCAAGGAGAAGGCGGCCGCCGAGCGCGCGGAGCTTCAGGACTGCGCCCGGGCGGAGGGCATGAACGAGCCGATCGCCCCCTGGGACTGGCGCTATTACGCGGAGAAGGTCCGGCAGGCCAAGTACGACATCGACGAGGCGGAGGTGAAGCCCTACTTCGTGCTGGAGAACATGGTGCGCGCGGCCTTCGACACCGCCGGGCGCCTGTTCGGGCTGACCTTCACCGAGCGGCCCGACCTGCCCGTCTACCACCCGGACGTCCGCGTCTACGAGGTGACGGAAAAGGACGGGCGTCATGTCGGCATTTTCCTGCACGACAATTTCGCCCGGTCGTCCAAGCGCTCCGGCGCCTGGATGAGCAGCTACCGCGACCAGGAGAATTTCGACGGGGCGGTGTCGCCGATCATCGTCAACAACAACAACTTCTCGAAGGGCGAGCCGACGCTCCTCAGCTTCGACGACGCCGAGACGCTGTTCCACGAGTTCGGCCATTTCCTGCACGGCTGTCTCAGCAACGTGCGCTACCCGAGCCAGTCCGGCACCTCGGTCCGCCGCGACTTCGTGGAACTGCCCTCGCAGATCTACGAGCACTGGCTGGCGGTTCCGGAAACGCTGTCCACCTACGCCCGCCATCACCAGACCGGGGAGCCGATCCCGCAGGATCTGCTGCGCCGCCTGCTCGCCGCCCGCAACTTCAATCAGGGCTTCGGCACGGTGGAATACACCGCGGCGGCGCTGCTCGATCTGGAGTTCCACACCCGAAGCGACGCCGCCGACACGGATGTCGCCGCCTTCGAGCGGTCGGTGCTAGACAAGATCGGCATGCCGGCGGAAATCGCCGTTCGCCACCGCCCGACCCATTTCCAGCATCTGTTCGCCGGCAGCGGCTACGCCGCGGGCTATTACGCCTATCTGTGGGCGGAGGTGCTCGACGCCGACGGGTTCGAGGCGTTCCTGGAAACCGGCAACCCCTTCGATCCCGACCTTGCGGCGAAGCTGAAGACGATCTATTCGTCGGGCGACACCCGCGACCCGATGGAGCTGTACACCGCCTTCCGCGGACGCGAGCCGCGCATCGAGGCGCTTCTCAAGCACCGGGGCCTGACCCAATCGCTCGGGGACGCCTGACTCGCCGCCCATCGGCGCCGCAGACACGCACACGAGGACAAGGGACAGGGGATGGGCCGGACGCCCTCCCCCGTCCCGCGAGGATTTTGATGGCTGTTTCTCTTCTCGACCCCGCCCGCTACCGCCGCATGCCCTGGAAGAACGGCGGCGGCACGACCACCGAAATCGCCCTCCAGGAGCTGCCCGGCGCCGCCGGCCGCTTCCTGTGGCGGATCAGCATCGCCGACGTGGCGGAGGCCGGCCCCTTCTCCGCCTTCACCGGTTACGAGCGGCTGATCGCCGTGGTCGAGGGGGCCGGCATGCGGCTGACCGTGGACGGCGTCCCGGCGACCGTCACCAACCGCGCCGCGCCATTCCGCTTCTCCGGCGACGCCGCGGTGGATTGCGCCCTGCTGGACGGGCCGATCCGCGACTTCAACCTGATCTTCGACCGCGAGCGGGCCGACGCCCGGCTCGACATCCTGCCGGCCGACACGGCGGCGGACATCCCGGCCGGTGGCATGGCGCTGGTCCACGCGCTGGACGGAGAGGTGATCCTGCGCACCGGCGACAGCGTGGCGCGGGTGTCGCCGGGCTGGACCGCCCGTCTGGACGACACCGCCGCGACGCTGGAGACCGGGCCGGGAGCCTGCGCCATCCTCGCCCGCGTCGCGGCGCGCGGGTAGAGGGCCCCGGCGTGAGGGCTTACGGCGCCTTCCGGCAGGTCATCTCCGGAGCGCCGTAGCCCCAGGTCACCCGCGCTTCGCCCTGATGCTCCCAAAAGCTCTCGTTGCGGCCCTGGTAGCGGGCGCCGGACGCCGCCGGCTGTCCGACCATCAACGACACCGCGTCGCCGCGCTCGGCGATCATCGTCGGTGGGTCGGTTTCGAAGAAGGTGGCGGTCAGTTCGTTGCCCGCTTGGCCGTCGCAGGCGAAGCGGACCGGGCCGATGGCGGGCACCAGCCGGTACTTGGCCTGAAGCTCGGCGATGCGCAGGCGGTATTGCTCGCCGACGCAGGCACGACGGTCGTCGGCCTTCCAGCAGTCGTTCCGGCCCTTGATCCAGCCGCGCTGCTCCGCCTTCAGTGTCGGGGGGTGTTCGTTCGCCGCCTTGGCCGTGGCTTCGCCATAAACGCCGGCCAGCTTGCGGTCGAGCGCCGACAGGCCGGCGTCGGTGCAGACCGTCTGCTCGATGCTGCCCGCCTCCACTTTGGCGCAGGAGAAGGAGGGGGCGGCAGCTTTGGCGGCCAGGGCGGCGCCTCCCCATGCGACCCGTCGCCACAAGAGCGATCCGCAGGGCGTTGCGATGCGCACGCATAGGGCTTCTCCCGTGCAATCTTCCGACTCGGTCAGAATGCCGCGTTCTACCTCCCGGCAAAAGCGCATCCCCCTCACCCTCCCCACGCCTACGGCGCGGGTCCCCTCCCTCTCCCCAGAGGGGCGAGGGTCAATTGGGCAGTTGCCGCTCAGCCGCGCGGCAGGTAGCCGAGCTGGTGCGAGATCGTGTCGGCCGTCTCCACCACCTTGGTCCGCAGATGGTCGAGCGTGGCGGGCTGGTCCATCACGGCGCTGGGGCCGGACAGGTTGATGGCGGCGATGACCTCGCCCCGGTGGTCGCGGATGGCCGCCGCGATGGCGACGATCCCCGACACGAAGGAGGAGCGGTTCATCGTCCAGCCGCGCTTGCGGTCCTCCGCCACCTCCTGGATCAGCGAGGTCAGCGTGACCGCCGTGGTGTCGCTGTAACGGTCCAGCCGCACGCCGGTGTAGAGCTGCGCGATGGCCTCGTCGCTGAGGCCGCTCAGCAGCATCCGCCCCATCGCGGTGGCGTGGGCCGGCAGGCGGTAGCCGACCGCGATGTTGCTCGACAGCGTCATGTGCGAGTGCGCGCGGTAGACGTAGACGATCTCCGTCCCGTCGCGCACCGCCATGTGGGCGGAGATCTGCGTGCTGTCGCGCAGCCCGTCGATGTAGGGGATCGCCACCTCGATCCCGTCCAGCCCCGACAGGTAATGGTAGCCGAGCTGCATCGACCGCGGCGCCAGGCGGTAGGACTTGCCGTCCCCCACCCGCCCGATGTAGCCGAGATGCTCCAGCGTGAAGACCAGCCGGTAGGCCGAGGCCCGCCCGATCCCCAGCGCCTTGGCGATGTCGGTCAGGGACAGGGTCCGGCGCTGCGGCGTGAACAGCTCCAGGATGGCCAGCCCGCGCTGCAGCGCCGGGGCGATGTAGGTGTTCGGATCCGTTTCGCTCATGTGTCCCGGCGCAACCCCTCGATGGCGCGCCGGTAGGCGGCCCGGATGGCGTCCTCCCGGACGTGGCGGCCTTCGCGCACCACGGTCCGCCCCGCCGCGACCACGTCGCGCACGGCGTGCCCGTCGCTGGCGAAGACATAGGCGTCCAGAAGGCTGTCGTCGGTCCGAGAAAGCAGTTTCGGGTTGTCGGCGTCAAGCACGACGAGGTCGGCGGGTTGGCCCACCTGAATCCCGCCGCCGGGCACCGGCTGCCCCAACGCCTGCGCACCGCCGGCCACCGCCGCCCGGTAGAGGCCGCCGCCGATGGACGGGCAATCCCCGATGCGCAGCACGTTGCGCCGCCTCTGCACCAGCCGCTGGCCGTATTCCAGCAGGCGCAGCTCCTCCGCCGCGGACACGCTGATGTGGCTGTCCGACCCGACGCCGAACCGCCCGCCCTGCGCCAGGAAGGGGATGGCGGGGAACAGCCCATCGCCCAGATTGGCCTCGGTCGTCAGGCAGAGGCCGGCCACGGCCCCGCTCGCCGCCATGCCGTCCACCTCCGCCAGGGTCACGTGCGTGGCGTGGACGAGGCACCAGCGCGGCCCCACCGGAGCGTTCTCCAGAAGCCACTCCACCGGGCGCTTGCCGCTCCAGGCGACGCAGTCGTCCACCTCCGCCGTCTGCTCGGCGATGTGGATGTGGATGGGCGCGCCGGGGTCGAGCGCGTCGAGGCCGGCCAGCGCGTCGCGCATCTCCTCCGGCGTCACCGCGCGCAGCGAATGCAGGGCGAGACCGGCGCGGCGGCCCGCCCGCTCCGCGCCCATGGCCTTCTGCATGGCGGAGACGATGGACAGCAGCCCGTCCACGTCGTTGATGAAGCGCTTCTGCCCGTCGGACGGCGGCTTGCCGCCGAAGCCGCTGTGGGCGTAGAGCACCGGTAGGTGGGTCAGGCCGATCCCGGCCGTGTCCGCGGCGGCCAGGATGCGGCGCGACATCTCCGCCCGGTCGGCGTAGGGGCGCCCGTCGGCACCGTGGTGGAGGTAGTGGAACTCCGCGACCGCCGTGTAGCCCTGCTTCGCCATCTCCATGTAGAGCAGCGCCGCGACGGCCTCCGCCGCCTCCGGCGTCATGCGGCGGACGAAGCCGTACATGGCGTCGCGCCACGTCCAGAAGCTGTCCTCCGACGCGCCGGCGTATTCGGTCAGCCCGGCCATGGCGCGCTGGAAGGCGTGGCTGTGCAGGTTGGGCATGCCGGGGATCACCGGTCCGGCGGCCTGCGGGAGGCCCTCCGCGGAGGCGTCCCGCTCCACCGCCGTCAGCGTGCCCCGCGCGCCGAAGCGCAGCGCTACGTTCGAGGCCCAGCCTTCGGGCAGCAGCGCCCGCTCGCAGAACAGTCCGCTCATGCCGTCCCCCGTCACGCTGTCCATCGCCGCCTCCATCACGCCCGCTCCTCCGCCCAATCGGCCATCGCTCCGATGAAGCGCCGGAGATGCGGACGGATCCGCGCGGCGCGCGCCTCGTCGAAGGCGAAGGGCGCATCCTCCTCCATGTAGGTCACCTGCGCCATCTCGAGCTGCACGGCGTGCCAGCCCTCGGCCGGGCGCCCGAAATGGCGGGTGATGTGGCCGCCCTTGAAGCGCCCGTTGAGGACATGGGTGAAGCCGTCGGCCCCGGCATCCGCGCCGACCGCGACCAGCCGCTCGCTCAGCACGGGATCGGCGCTGCGCCCGTCGTTGGTGCCGATGTTCAGGTCGGGCAGCCGCCCCTCGAACAGCCGCGGCACGACGGAGCGGATGGAATGGGCGTCGAACAGGACCGCCCGCCCGAACTGGTCGCGCAGCCGGGTCATCTCCGCGGTGATGGCGTCGTGGTAGGGCGCCCAGTAGCGGGTGACCCGCTCCGCCACCTCCGCTGCGTTCGGTTCGGCGCCCGGCTGGTACAGCGGCGCCCCGTCGAACAGGGTCGTCGGGCAAAGGCCCGTGGTGGCGCCGCTGTAGAGCGGCGTGTCGTTGCTGGGGCGGTTCAGATCGACGACGTAGCGCGAGAAGCGCGCCTGGATCACCCCGACTCCAAGATCCTCCAGGAAGTCGTAGAGCCGCGGCAGGTGCCAGTCCGTGTCGGGCAGGCCCTGCGCCTCCGGCACCAACCTGCCGATGAATCCGTCCGGCAGCGCCGTGCCGACATGGGGCAGGCTGACCAGCACCGGACGGCGCGCGGCGCGAAACCCGAAAACGTCCATATCCTCTCTCCCGTGCGACAAGTGTTTTGTCAGCAAAACTTTCTGCGTCCCTGTTCGGTCGCCCCCGGCTTCCGCGACGTTCGCGTTACGTGGCCGCAACACCAGCGTTGCCATAGGGCGTCCGACATGCTCCAGTATGACAAACGGCGTTGACGCGACTGTTTTCCCTGGGCAACATATGTTTTATAGGCAAAACATGGCGCTGCCAAGCCGCTCGCTGCGCAAGGGGGTTCCCCGGCGTCCGAAACTGGCAACGCAGGCGCAACGAACAGGGAAATTCCGACCCATGAAGTCCTTTGGTAAGTTTCTCGCCGCCGCCTCCTTCGCCGCCGCCGCGGTCGTCACGATGGTCGGCGCCGGGTCCGTCCCGGCCCGCGCCGAGGACGCGGTGATCGCTTCGATCAAGCAGAACGGCACCTTCCGCGTTGGCGTGGACGCCACCTTCGCGCCCTTCGAATTCTCGCAGGACGGCAAGAAGACCGGCTTCGACATCGAGCTGGTCGAGGCCATCGCCAAGGAACTGGGCGCCACCAAGGGCGTCGAGTGGGTGGACATCGACTTCAAGGGCCTGATCCCCGGCCTCATGGCCAACCGCTTCGACATGATCGCCTCGGCCATGTACATCACGGAGGAGCGCCGCAAGGTCGTCGCCTTCTCCGACACCTACTATCCGGGCGGCCTCGTCATCATGGTCAAGGCGAACAACACCGCCGTGAAGGGCCCGGCCGACCTCGAAGGCAAGACCGCCGCCGTGCAGATCGGCACCAAGTCGGTCGTCCATCTGAAGGAGCATTTCCCGAAGACGAAGATCGTCGAGGTTGAGACCAACGCCGAGATGTTCGGGCAGGTCGAGACCGGCCGCACCGACGTCGCGGTGACCGGCAAGCCCGCCGCCAAGCTCTACGCCCAGACGCATCCGAGCGTGAAGGTGCTGGACGACCAGCTCACCACCGAGGATTACGGCTTCGCCATGCGCAAGGACAACATCGAGCTGGTGACCAAGGTGAACGCGGCCATCACCAAGCTGAAGGCCGACGGCACCTATCAGAAGCTCATCGACAAGTGGTTCGAAGCCAAGAAGTGATCGATATTTTTGTGAACGGAGGACCCCTCCCGTGACGCTCGACTTCGCCCCCGTCTGGGGAGGGTTGCCGGAGCTGCTGAAGGGCACCGTGGTCACCATCGAGGTGACCGCGGCGGCCTTCCTGCTCAGCGCCGTGCTTGGCCTGCTCGTCGGCATCATCCGCCTCAACCCGGCGCGGCGCGTGCTGTACGGCATCGCGTCGGCCTATGTCGCCTTCATCCGCGGCACGCCGCTGCTGGTGCAGCTGTTCCTGCTGTTCTTCGGCCTGCCGCAGTTCGGCATCCTGCTGCCGGCGATGCTGTGCGGCGTGATCGGGCTCGGCATCTACAGCGGCTCCTATGTGTCGGAGGTGGTGCGCGGCGCCATCCAGTCGATCGACCGCGGCCAGATGGAGGCCGCCCGCTCGCTTGGCATGTCCTACCGCGAGGCGATGTGGGAGGTGGTCCTGCCCCAGGCCTTCCGCCGCATGCTGCCGCCGCTGGGCAACGAGACCATCGCGTTGATCAAGAACTCGGCGCTGGTGTCGCTGCTGACCATCGACGACGTGATGCGCGAAGGGCAGCGGATCATCTCCACCAGCTTCCGCGCGCTGGAGGTCTACATCGCGGTGGCGCTGATCTATTTCGTGCTGACCAACGCGGCCACCTGGATCCTGCGCCAGATCGAAAAGCGCATGACCGTGGAAAGAGGGTAAGCCGGTGATCGAGATCCGCAACGTCTACAAGAGCTTCGGCAGCACCGAGGTGCTGAAGGACGTCAGCCTGACCGTGCCGCCGTCGCGCACCACCGTGGTCATCGGCCCCTCGGGTTCGGGCAAGAGCACGCTGCTGCGCTGCTGCAACTGCCTGGAGACCGCCGACCGCGGCGAGATCCGCATCAACCACCGCACCATCATCGCCGACGGCAAGCCGCTGCCCGACAAGGAGCTGAACGCGCTGCGCGCCGAGACCGGCATGGTCTTCCAGTCCTTCAACCTGTTCCCGCACATGACCACGGTGGAGAACGTCATGCGCGCCCCCGTCGTGGTGCGCGGCATGGCCAAGGCCGAGGCGCGGGAACTGGCGATGGAGCTGCTGCGCAAGGTCGGGCTGGGCGACAAGGCCGACGTCTATCCGTCCACCCTGTCGGGCGGGCAGAAGCAGCGCGCCGCCATCGCCCGCGCGCTCGCCATGAAGCCGAAGGTGATGCTGTTCGACGAGCCGACCTCTGCTCTCGACCCCGAACTGGTCGGCGAGGTGCTCCAGGTCATGAAGACGCTGGCCGAGGAAGGCATGACCATGATGGTGGTGACCCACGAGATGGGCTTCGCCCGCGAGGTCGCCGACACCGTGGTCGTCATGGCCGACGGGCGCATCGTCGAGTCCGGTTCGCCGGAGCAGATCTTCACCAGCCCGACCCAGGAGCGCACCCGCGGCTTCCTGCGCGCGCTGGTGGACGGCCATCTCGCCGGCGCCCGCCCGCAGCCGGCGGCCGACGACCCGCTGGACGCCCTGCCCGGCAACCACTGACCCTCCGCCCATCTTGCCCCACACCCAACGGGCGCCCGCCTCGCCGATGACGGTGCTGGCTGCGCTGATCCTCGGCGTCTGCGTCATCCAGGTCGCCAACGGCATCTTGCAGATCCTGCTGCCGCTCCGCCTCGCCGACGCCACTGCCCCGCCGCTGGTCGTCGGGGCAGTGGCGTCGGCCTATTCGGTCGGCTTCGTGCTGGGCTGCTGGGCGGCCCCATGGATGATCCGCCGGGTGGGCGGGGTGTGGTCCTTCGCCGCCTTCGGGCTGCTCGCCGCCGCCGCCACGCTGCTGCTGAACCTGCTGCCCGACGCCCAGGCCTGGGTGGGGCTGCGGCTGCTGATGGGGGTGTCCTATGTCGGGATGCTCACCGTCGCGGAAAGCGGGCTGGCCGCCTTGTCTCCGCCGGGTTCGCGGGGCAGCGTCTTCTCCCTCTACATGATCGCCTGCAAGGTGGCGGTGATCGGCGGCCAGATGCTGCTCGCCAGCCCGAACCTGTCGGCCCTGTGGCTGACCGTTCTGGCGGCGGGCTGCTACGGCCTGTCGCTGGTTCCGGTGGCGGCGGTCCGCCCGCCGGCCAGCGCCGCGCCGAAGGGGCCGGCGCCGTCGCCCTGGCAGTATGTGCGGCGGGCGCCGGTGGCCTTCGCCGGTTGTCTGATGGTCGGCCTGTGCAACACCGCGGTCACCGGCATCGGCCCGGCCTGGCTCGCCGGGCTGGCCCTGCCCGCCGCCGGGGTGGCGCTGATCATGTCGGGCATCCAGGTGGGCAGCGTGGTGCTGCAATGGCCGATCGGCCGCGTCTCCGACCGACACGACCGGCGGCTGGTGATCTTCGCGGTGTCCGCCGTGGCGACCGTCGCCGCCTTCCTGATTGCCGCCTTCGCCAACCCGCCCGGCGGGGCGGCGCCGCAGACCGTCCTGCTCGGCCTGTTCACCCTGTGGGGCAGCGCCGCCCTGTCGCTCTACGCGATCTGCGTGGCCCACGCCAACGACCATGTGACGGTGGAGGAGACGGTGCCTCTGGCGAGCGCGCTCCTGCTCGCCTGGGCGTTGGGGGCCGCCCTCGGCCCGCTGCTGGCGACGGCGGCCATGGAATGGTTCGGGCATGACGCGCTGTTCGTCTATGTCGGGGTGGTGTCGGGCGGGCTGACCCTGTTCGCCGGCCTGCGCCGTCTCATCAGCGGCCCTTTCCGCCCCGAGCCGTAAAGGGGCCGTAAGGCTTGGCCGAGGGCGGCCGGGCGGGCTACTGTGTCCCGCCCAGCAGCCCCCCTCCCCGCGCTCCATGCCCAGCACCACCGACACACCGACCGACGAGCAGTTCCGGGCGATCCAGGCCATCGACGCCTGGTACGCCGACCCCGCGGCCCCCCAGATGTTCTGGCTGGCCGGCGAGGCCGGGACCGGCAAGACCAAGACCACCGTCTTCGCGCTGGACCATCTCCAGGACCGCCGCAACCTGGAGAATTTCGTGGTCGGCGCGCCCACCGGCAAGGCCGCACAGGTGCTGCGCCGCAAGGGCATCGACCGGGCGGCGACGCTGCATTCGCTGATCTACGCGCCCCGGCAGGACGACGACACCGGCGAGCTGTTCTTCGCCCGCAAGTCGGAGGGCAAGTTCGCCGAGGCCGACCTGATCGTCTGCGACGAGGGCTCGATGGTCGGGGACGATGTGGCGGGCGACTTGCTGCGCTCCGGCAAGAAGATCCTGATGATCGCCGACGACTACCAGCTCCCTCCGGTGACCGGCCAGGGCACGCTGACCAAGGGCGAGCCGGATTTCCGGCTGGTCGAGCCGCACCGCACGGCGCGGGAGAGCCCGGTGATCCGGCTCGCCCATCTGTTGCGTCGGCAGGAGCTGCCGCGCCGCTTCGGCACCGCCGGGAACGCCCATGTGCTGCCGCTGAACCGGGTGACCGAGCCGCTGGCCCTGCGGGTGGACACCCAGACCATCTGCGGCACCCACCGTGTGCGCACCGATTTCACCCGGCGCATCCGTGCGCGTCACGGCTTCGACACGGTGATGCCCCAGGCGGGCGAGCGGGTGATCTGCCGCCGCAACGACCGCGAGGAGGGGCTGTTCAACGGCATGATCGGCACGCTGACCCGCCCGGCGGCCGAGGGGCGGGGCCGCCAGGACGGGCTGTGGTCGCTCGGCATCCATATGGAGGACGAGGTGAAGCCCCGCAGCAAGCTGATGGTCCATCCCTGGATGTTCCAGGCCCACTACAGCGGCGAGACCAAGGCGCCGCGGGTGGAGCGCGACGTGCAGCAGTTCGATTGGGCCTGGATGATCACCTGTCATTCCGCCCAGGGGTCGGAGTTCCCCTCCGTCACCGTGCTCGACGATTCCGCCGCCTTCCGCGAGCACAAATGGCGCTGGCTCTACACCGCCGTCACCCGCTCGCAGGATGAGCTGTTCCTGCTGCTGCGCAACGCCGATCTCGGTGGGAACTGGCGGATGCCGGACCTCGACGCGTGACGGAGTAAAGTAAACCCTCTCCCCTCCGGGGAGAGGTTGGCCCGCAGGGCCGGTGAGGGGGTTGCGCTACTGCCGGACGTACCGCCAAGCGCAACCCCCTCACCCTGACCCTCTCCCCAGAGGGGAGAGGGGATTTCAAAGGGGATCCATGACTCACGCCGCTGCGGCCACCCGCTCCAGCTTGGCGGGGAGGCCCTGGCGCACCGCCGTTCCGGCGATGGGATCGACCCAGACCGAGGCGCCCGGACGTGTCGGGTCGTGCAGGCCCAGGTCGTTGATGTTCACCCCGGCCCCGATCTCCGGCACCACCGGCTGGCTGTGGCCGCCGATGACGTGCGGCCGCGCGCCGAACTCCTTGTGGCCGAAGCCGTGCTCGACGGCCAGTACGCCGGGCATCACGCCGTGCCGGACGATGGCGGTCGCCAGCTCCGACCCGCCCGGCGTGGCGATGCGGATGCGGTCGCCGGTGGCGATGCCCAGCCGCCGCGCGTCCTCCGCGTTGATGCCCACCGGATTCTCCGGGTGCAGGTGGCGCAGACGGCTCGCCGCGATGGTGTAGGCGCTGACCAGCACCGATTTCGAGCTGATGAGCTGGAAGGGCCAGTCCTCCGCCGTGTGGACCTGCCGCATCGGCGTGCCGTCGGCGAAGGCCGGGGGCGTCCAGGTGGCGGTGCCGGTCCAGCGCTTGCCGGTGACGCTGCTCTTGGCCGCGCCGACCGCCTCGTTGTAGACCAGCAGCCCGTCCTTGAAGCGGTGGGTGGCCCTGTCGCCCTCGAAGCCCTCCGCCTGGTTCTGGTAGCGCCCGCCGCGCGCCAGGATGAAGGCGACCTTGCGCCACTCCTCCTCCTTCAACACCGACTGGAGCGCCGGCAGGACGCGGGCGACGCCGGACAGGGCGATGTCCTCGTCGGTGGCGTCGGGCACCGGCTGCTTGCCCAGCCACGCGATGTTGGCGCCACCGCGCAGGTACCAATCCTCGGGCCGTTCCAGCGGGTGGGTGTTGCCGTCCATGTCGGCGATGGCGTCCGGGCCGAAGCCGGGCAGGCCCAGCCGCTTCGCCAGCGCGATCAGGAACGTCTCCATCTGGACGTGCCGACCCTCCGGCAGCGGCTCGGTGCGCGGCGTCACCACCGGCCAGCGCGCCGTTGAGGTCTTGGTCGGCACGCCCGCCCAGGGGGACGCCCAGCCCCAGGTCTCGTACAGCACGGTGTCCGGGATGATGTAGTCGGCGAAGGCCGTGGATTCGTTGATGAAGGGGTCGATGGCGACGATCAGCGGCAGCGCCTTCGGGTTGCGCAGCTTCGCCTCCACCTGGGCGCGGACGCCGGGGATGCCGTAGACCGGGTTGCTGTTCCACAGGAACAGGGCCTTCAGCGGGTACGGGTAGCCGTCCACCACGCCGCTGGTCAGATACTCGGTGGTGAGCTGCGGGGCGTTGGGGTACCAGGGCGCCTTGGCCGGATAGGGTTTGCCCGCCTCCTTCTTCGCCTTGAACTCGCTGGATTTCTCATAGGGTACGGGGCGGCTGATGGCCGTGCCGGAGGGCTTTACCTGCCCGGGGAAGCTCGCCAGCTTGTAGCGCGGGCCGTCCTGCTCATCCGGGAAGCGCCCGCCGCCGAAAATGGTGCCGCCCTTCCAGTTCAGGTTGCCGATCAGCGTGTTCAGGGTCACCACGCCGAAGGCGTTGTAGAAGCCGTTGCCGGCCATCATGCCGCCGTGGGTGTTGGCGGCGGCCTTCTTGCCGTGGCTGGTGAACTCCCGTGCCAGACCGGCGATGACGTCGGCGGGGATGCCGCAGGCGTCGGCGTAGCCGGCGAGGTCGAGCCGCATCGCCTGCTCGCGCAGCAGGGTCAGGCTGGTCTTCACCGCCACCTCGCCCGCCGGGGTCGCCACCGTCCCCTCATGGAACAGCGCGGCCGGTCCCAGCAGCGCGTCGTGGGGCACCGGAGTCCCGCTGGGGTCGAGCACGACGAAGGCGTCCTTGGCGCCGTAGCGCTCCTTCTCGTCCAGCGTCACCCAGCCGAGGTCGGAGGCGCGCAGCATCCGCCCGTCGCGCGGGTGGCCCGCCTGCTGGATCGCCAGATGGGTGGCGTTGCACCAGCCGGCCTCGCCTGCCGCCTCCGCCGCCTTGCCGTTGGGCTGGGAGAGATAGTTGGCGTCGATGCGCCCGTTCTCGAACATCCAGCGCATCATGCCCATGACCAGGGCGCCGTCGGTGCCCGGCCGGATGGGAATCCAGTTGGACCGCTCCGCCGCCGCGCGGTTGTCGGCGTTGGTCAGGACCGGATCGACGACGACGTAGTTCAGAACGCCGTCCGTCCGCCCCTTGGCGAGCAGCATGGCCTGCCGCTTGAACGGGTTGCCGGCGTTCGACGGGGCGGTGCCGATGAACAGCACGAACTCGGCGTTCTGCAGGTCCGGCTTGGCGTGCGGCATCTTCTTGGCGTCGCCGAACACCGCCCCCGAACCGGAGCGGTAGGCGCCGCCGCAGTAGGAGCCGTGGCCGACGAAGTTGATCGTCCCCAGCGCCTGATTGAAGAAGCGCCGCACGAAGGGTTCCCGCCCGTCGTTGACCGACGACAGCAGGGCCACCTGATTGACCTTCGGCCCCAGTTCGGGGGCGGCCGGATCGATGGGCGTCTTCAGGTCGCGCAGCGCCCGCAGGCCGGGCACCGGGCCTTCGCCGAACAGGTCGCCGCCTTCCGCGATCTCCTCGACCAGCCGGTCGAAGGCGATCGGTTCCCATTGGCTGGAGCCGCGCGGGCCGACCCGCTTCATCGGCGTGGCGACGCGGAAGGGCGAGGTCAGCATCTCCAGCGCCGCGTTGCCCCGGCCGCAGGCGGTCGAGCGGCCCTTCAGCCCCTTTTCGTCCAGCCGCGACAAGGATTTGAAGCTGTCCCTGATCGGCGTGCCGTAGGGCAGGAAGGGATCGGTGGACAGCGGGCTGTAGGGGTTGCCGGCGACGCGCAGCACCTTGTTCTTCTCCACGTCCACCCGGACGCGGACGCCGCACAGGGTGGTGCAGCCGAGGCAGGCGACGTTGGCGACGATCTGGCCCGGCGTCGGGGTGAGGTCGCCGGTCGCCGGATCGACGCGGAATTCCGGGGCCGGGGCGTTGCCGGAGATGGCGTGGTCGGGTTTGTCCCCGGCCCAGGCGCCCTTCACGAGCTTGCGCCCGGTGTCGGAGAAGCCACCCGCGAAGGCGGCGAGGGCGCCGCCCGCGGCGCTGGTCTTCAGGAGAAGGCGACGGGAAATCGACATGATGGTTGCTCCGTTCACTCGGCGGCGGCCACGGTTCCGGCGGGCGCATGGGGGGCGCGGGCCGGAGCGGGCGCCGGGCGGCGCGGGGAAGGCAGGATGGCGGTGAGGACGATCAG
Organism: Azospirillum argentinense; assembly: GCF_000632475.1. Classification (NCBI taxonomy): domain Bacteria; kingdom Pseudomonadati; phylum Pseudomonadota; class Alphaproteobacteria; order Rhodospirillales; family Azospirillaceae; genus Azospirillum; species Azospirillum argentinense. The sequence goes on along the minus strand of NZ_CP007795.1, from coordinate 11,926 downwards.
CAGGAACAGCCAGAGTCCCGCCGTGCCGACGATCCCCAGCAGCCCCTCCGGACCGGCGGGCAGCGCGTAGTCGTAGAAGCCGGCGCCGGTCTTCGGCACGGTCTGGCCGCCGATGAACACGGTCCAGCGGAACATCCAGGCGCCGTGCAGGGCGATCAGTCCGGTCAGCAGCCCCGTCCCGGCCGGCTTGGCGACGGCGATGGCGAAGGGCAGCGCGGTGGCGGCGACGGCCCAGACGGCGGTGACGCGCCACGCCTCCGACCCGGCGACGCTGCCCAGCGCCTCAGCGTGGGTGGCGTCCAGCCCGAACAGGCCCAGCGCAAGCCACAGCGCGCCGACCAGCATGACCCCGCCCAGGACGCCGGCGAGCAGCCGGTTCGCCCGCACCTCCACCGCGCGGTCGTTGCCGGCGGCGAAGCGGTTCAGCAGCAGCACCAGACCGGCGGCGCCGGCCAGCGCGGTCAGCAGGAATTGCACGGGCAGGAACGGCGTGTGCCACAGCGGGCGCGCCTTGACCACCGCGACCTCCGCCCCGGTGTAGAGGGCGACGAGAAGCGCGCCCACCAGGGCGAACAGGCCGGCGGCGCGGATCAGCGCGTCGTTGCGCCCGCCGCCCAGCGACGCCAGCCGGTAGACTGCGGCCAAGCGGCTGTCCACCCGGCCGTGCGCCTGCAACTCCTCGCGGAAGCACGCCCAGCCATAGACCAGCAGGCCGGTGACGTAGAGGGGGATGAAGATCGACCCCCACCACATCCAGGAGGTCGGACGCAGCACGACGTAGAAGTGCCAGAAGCGGCCGGGCTGGTGGAGGTCCGACAGCAGCGCCACCGGAGCGGCCAGCCCGCAGGTCAGCGCCACCAGCAGGGCGGTGCGGCCAAGCGCGCGCCAGTCCTCCCGGGCGAAGGCGTAGCCGGGCAGGCTGAGCAGCAGGCCGCCGACCGACAGGCCGATCAGGAAGAAATACTGCACGGCCCAGGGAAGCCACGCGATCTCGCGGGTCACGTTGATGACCTCGACGATGTGGTTGTCCATCACGCGTGCTCCTTCTCGGCGTGGGCCTGGGTGTGGGTCTCGCTGCTGGGCCGCCAGAGCGTCGGCGTGCCGTCGACCTTCCCTTGGAAGCGGGGATCGAGGCCGAGGTAGAAGACGCGCGGCTGGGTCCCCTGCTCCGGCTTCAGCACCTTGGGGTTCTCCTCGCGGACCAGGGTGGCGACGGCGCTGTCCGGATCGTTCAGGTCACCGAAGATGCGGGCGCCGCCGACGCAGGTCTCCACGCAGGCGGGCAGCAGCCCGGCCTCCACGCGGTGGACGCAGAAGGTGCATTTGTCGGCGGTCTGGGTCTCGTGGTTGATGAAGCGCGCGTCGTAGGGGCAGGCCTGGACGCAGTAGGCGCAGCCGACGCAGACGGTGTTGTCCACCACGACGATGCCGTCCCGGCGCTGGAAGGTTGCGCCGGTTGGGCAGACGGGGATGCAGGGTGGGTCCTCGCAGTGGTTGCACAGGCGCGGCAGCATGTAGCTGCCGGCCTTGCCCTGCTCGGTCACCTCGTAGGTGGAGACGATGGTGCGGAAGCTGTTTTCCGGAACGTCGTTCTCCATGATGCAGGCGACCGTGCAGGCTTGGCAGCCCACGCATTTGCGCACGTCCACCACCATCGCCCAGCGGTGCGCCGGATCGCCGTCGCGGCGGAGCGGTGCAGCGCCGGGGGCTGCGGCGGCGGGCATCGCGGCCACCGTCGCGGCGCCGATGGTCGCGGCGCCGGCGCCGAGGCAGAAGTTGCGCCTTGATCGGTCCATGGCTGGCCTCTTCGCACCTGATTCCTTCGGCCGCGACGAACCGCGGCCCTATGGTGCGAAGGGTACCGGCGCCCTGCCCCACTCCCATTGGGGGCATCCCTACACTTCTTAGGGTAAACCCCAGTGACGACATGCCGCAGGGGCTGGTCGGTCAAGACAATCGCGTTTGACCTTCATAGCCCTCTCCCCTCTGGGGAGAGGGTGGCCCGGAGGGCCGGTGAGGGGGATGTGCGTGGCGATACGTCCGGCACAAGCGCAACCCCCTCACCCTAACCCTCTCCCCGCTTTCGGCGGACCAGAGGTCCGCCTGTCGCGTCAGCGCAAACTTCGTTTGCGCGTGAGCGGAGGGGAGAGGGGATTTCAAATGCGATCAGCCTTTGAGGACGTCAGCCACCGCGCGGGCCACGCCGGCGTGGGTGGCGTCCCGTTCCTTGAAGGTGTCGGCCGTCTCGGTCAGGTAGCTGGTGATCAGCAGGGGCGCCCTGCCCTCCGGCCAGACGATGCCGATGTCGTTGGCCGTCCCGCGCACGCCGGTGCCGGTCTTGTCGCCGACGCGCCAGCCCTTCGGCAGGCCGGCGCGCAGGCGCTTGTCACCGGTCCGGTTGGCGACCATCCAGGCGATGAGTCGCTCGCGCGACGCCGGGGTCAGTGCGTCGCCCAGCATCAGCCGCTCCATGCTGTGGACCATCGCCGCGGGCGTGGTGGTGTCGCGGGGGTCGCCGGGAATGGCGCTGTTCAGCGACGGCTCGTTGCGGTCCAGCCGGGTTTTCCGGTCGCCCAGCGTGCGCAGGAAGGCGGTCAGCCCGGCGGGGTCGCCCACCGCCGGCAGCAGCAGGTTCGCCGCCACATTGTCGCTGAGCGTCATCGTCGCCTCGCACAGTTCGGCCACCGTGGGGGGCGGGCCGCCGAGGCGGGTTTCGGCGAAGGGGGCGTAGGGGACCATGTCCGCCTTGGTCACCGGGATCGTCCGATCCAGCCGCTCGCGTCCCTCATCCACCCGCTTCAGGACGGCGCCAGCCAAAAGAAATTTGAAGGTGCTGCACATCGGGAAGCGCTCGTCCGCGCGATGCCCGAAGCACTGCCCGGTGCCGGTGTCGAGCACCGCCACGCCGAGCCGCCCGCCGCTGCGCTTTTCCAGCGCGGCGATCGCGTCGGCCAGCTGCTTGTCCCCGAATTTCCTGGGTTTCTCCGCCCTCACGCCGGTCGCCGCCAGCACCGTCATGCCGCCCGCCGCGGCCAGGAAAGCCCGCCGTCCGATCATCGTGTCCTCGTCTCATGCCGTGTCGATGGGCGGACGATAAAAAGCTCCCGGCGTCGGAACAAACGATGATAGTTTTCACAAGCCACAAGAAAAACTAATAGCTGTCCATGGCCCGCCCCCAGCTTCCGCTCAACGCGCTGCGCGCCTTCGAGGCGTCGGCCCGCCATCTCAGCTTCACCCGCGCCGGGCTGGAGCTGTGCGTCAGCCAGGCGGCGGTCAGCCAGCAGATCCGCACGCTGGAGGCACGGCTGGGCGTCACCCTGTTCCGCCGCCTGCCGCGCGGCCTTGCCCTGACCGACGAGGGGGCGGCGCTGGTGCCGGTGCTGATGGACGCCTTCGAGCGCATCGGCGCGACGCTCGACCGCTTCGCCGACGGGCGTTACCACGAGGTGCTGACGGTCGGGGTGGTGGGGACCTTCGCCACGGGCTGGCTGCTGCCGCGCCTGCCGGCCTTCACCGCGGCGAACCCGGCGGTCGACCTGCGCATCCTGACCAACAACAACCGGGTCGATCTGGCCGGTGAGGGGCTGGACTTCGCCATCCGTTTCGGCGACGGCTCCTGGCACGGGGTGGAGGCGGTGCCGCTGCTCGACGCCCCGCTGACCCCGCTCTGCGCTCCGGCGCTGGCGCAGCGGCTGTCCGCCCCGGCCGACCTCGCGCGGGAGGTGCTGCTGCGCTCCTACCGGGTCGAGGAATGGCAGCGCTGGTTCGCGCTGGCCGGGGTGCCCTGCCCGGCCATCCGCGGTCCGGTCTTCGACTCCTCCCCCACCATCGCCGCCGCCGCGGCGATGGGCGCCGGGGTGGCGCTGCTGCCGGCGCGGCTGTTCGGGCACGATCTCGTCACCGACCGGCTGGTCCGCCCCTTCGCCATTGAGGTGCAGGCGGGCCGCTACTGGCTGACCCGCCTGCACTCCCGTCCCGAGACGGCGGCGATGCAGAGCTTCCGCCACTGGATCGCCGCCGCCGTCCGCATGGACGATTAGGCCGGCGCCTCAGGCGGGAGTCGGGGCCTGCTCCGGCAGGACGCCCGCCTGCTTCAACTCACGCCAGAAGTCCGCCGGGATCGGCTGCTTCATCAGCGCCACGTTCTCCTGCACGCGCGGCGGGTTCTTGGTGCCCGGAATGACCGAGGCGACGACCGGGTGCGCCGCGCAGAATTGCAGCGCCGCCGCCCGCAGGTCCACGCCGTGCCGCTTGGCGATCTCGGCCAGACGGTCGCGCGCCGCCACCTTGTCCGGCGGAGCCTCCTGGTACTCGAAATTCCTGCCCCCGGCGATCAGGCCGGAGTTGTAGGGGCCGCCGACCACGACATGGACGCCGCGTTCCTGGCAGCGCGGGAACAGCGTGTCCAGCGCCGGCTGGTTCAGCAGGCTGTAGCGCCCGGCCAGCAGGAAGACGTCGGGATCGGCGCGCTCCAGCGCCATCACGCAGGGCTCCACCCGGTTGACGCCCAGCCCCCAGCCGCGGATCACGCCCTCTTCGCGGAGCTGGGTCAGCGCCACGGCGGCGCCCTTCATGGCGGTGTCGAACACCTCCAGCCAGCGGTCGCCGTGGGCGTCCTCCGCGCAGTCGTGGATGTAGGCGATGTCGATGCGCGCCATGCCCAGCCGCTGCAGACTGTCCTCGATGGAACGGCGGACCCCGTCGGCGGTGTAGTCGTAGTCCACCCGGAAGGGCAGCCCCTTCACGAAGGGGCCGTGCTGGCCGCCCTTGCTGGCGTCGGCGCGCAGCAGGCGCCCAACCTTGGTGGACAGGACGAACTCGTCGCGCGGACGGTTGCGCAGGACATGGCCGAACCGGTGCTCCGAGATGCCGGGGCCGTATTCCGGCGCCGTGTCGAAATAGCGGATGCCGGCGTCCCAGGCGGCGGCCAGCGTGGCCTCCGCGACGTCGTCCGGCACCTCCTCGAACATGTTGCCGAGCGGAGCGCCACCAAACCCGATGGGTCCGGGCGGAGCGAAATGCTTGCTGTCCGGCATGACCGACCTCTCGTTGTTCCGTGCGTGTGCGGGATTCCAGTCTGCGCTCTGGCGGCGCTTCCCTCAACATGGGGCCTCAACATCGGCCCTCAACATCGGGACGGTTCCGGCGTTCCGATTCGCAGCTTGCCGGCGCGGGCGTGGCGATTTGCGACGCGGATGGGAGCGCGTTGGCAAATTGCAACGGTTGGGAAGGAACAACCGCGCAGCCCGCTCGGGATTTTTGCTGGGTGGAACAGCAATTGCGCGGGGATTGGGAGTTGGTACGGAATTTGAGAATGATTTGATCCGGTGCGGGCAACCGACGCCGAACAAAAAATACCCCAGGCAGGAAATCCCATCATGACCACCTCCCTTCGTGCTTTCGCCAACTTGCGCACCGCAACCAAGGTCTACACCGGCTTCGGGGTCACGCTGGCCCTGCTGGTCACGCTGGGGGCGGTTTCCTGGAGCGGCCTTCGGTCCAACGATGCGGCGCTGCGCAGCTACGCGGCGCAATCCGACGTCACGGTGACGCTGGGAGAGGCCGATACCGCGCTGTCCGACGCGCTGGGGGCGGCAGCGGAGTTTCTCGTTTCCGGCACGGACGGTGCTGCCAATCGCTTCCGCGCGACAGCCGGGGACTTCCGCCGGCAGTTGGACAAGGCGGCCCCCGGCATCCGCGACGGCGCCGACCGTCAAGCGGTGGAGGAGATCCGCGGGCTGGAACGGGACTTCCTGACCGGCTTCGACCGGCTGGTCGCCCTGCGCACCGAACGGGACGGCATCGTCGCGGAGGTCGTGAACAAGCTGGGGGCCGACATCCGTCGGACGTTGAGCGATCTGGTGACGGCCGAACGGCAGACCGGCAATCTGGACCGCACCGTTCAGGCCGCGGGTGTCAGTGAGCAGTATCTGCTGGTGCGCGTTCTGGTCGCCCGCTTCGTGACCGAGACGAAGCCCGAGGATCTGGTCCGCATCCGCCAGGATCTGGCGGCGGTGGCCGCCGACGTCGAAGACGAAGCCAAGGGCTGGGCCGATTCCCCGGGTGCTGCCAAGCGCTCCGAGCTGCTTGCCAAGCTGCCGCGCTACACCGCCGGCATCGAGCGCATCGCCGCCATCGCCGAGGAGATGACGCGCGTCAACGCCGACACGCTGACCCGCGCCGGGGCCCAGATCAATGGGAAGATCGGGTCGATCCGCCAGCACTCCACTGAGGTCCTGAAGGGGCTGGAGGTCAGCGCCGCCGCCGCGGTGACCGCCGCCGAGCGGCAAGGCGCCGCGGTGACCGCCGCCGCGGTGGCGCTGGGCCTGCTGCTGGCCTGGATGATCTCGCGGGCGATCACCCGTCCGCTCGGCGCCATCACCGGGGCGATGGGCCGGCTGGCCGAGGGCGACCGTACGGTGCAGGTGGACGAGGGGTGGCGAAAGGACGAGATCGGGGCGCTGGCCCGTGCGCTCCAGGTCTTCAAGGCGAACGCCGAGGAGATGGAGCGCATGCGCAAGGCCCAGGAGGAGGCCGAACGCCAAGCCGCCGAGCAGCGCCGCGCCACCATGATCCGCATGGCCGACACCTTCGAGGCGACCGTCCAGGGCATCGTCGAGGCGGTGGCGAGCGCCGCCGGCGGCATGAACAACGCCGCCAGCACCCTGTCCGGCACCGCGGCGGACGCCAGCGAGCGCTCGCTGCTGGTTGCCTCCGCCTCCGAGGAGGCCTCGGCCAACGTGCAGACCGTCGCCAGCGCGACGGAGGAGCTGTCGGCCTCGATCGCCGAGATCGGTCAGCAGGTGGAGATCTCCACCCGCATCGCCGGTCAGGCGGTGACGGATGCGGAGGGGGCCGACCGCACCATGCGCGCCCTGGTCACCGCCGCCGAGCAGATCGGGCAGGTGGTGGAGATCATCAGCGGCATCGCCGCCCAGACGAACCTGCTGGCGCTGAACGCGACCATCGAGGCGGCGCGTGCCGGCGAGGCCGGCAAGGGCTTCGCCGTGGTGGCGGGCGAGGTGAAGGCGCTGGCCAACCAGACCGCCAAGGCGACCGACGAGATCCAGTCGAAGGTGCAGGAGATCCAGCAGACGACCGGCGGCGCGCAGAAGGCCATCGGCAGCATCGGACAGACCATCGGCCGGATGAGCGAGATCGCCACCACCATCGCCGCCGCCATCGAGGAGCAGGCCGCCGCCACCCGCGAGATCGCCAGCAGCGTGTCCCAGGCCGCCCAGGGGACGGAGGAGGTGTCGCGCAACATCGCCGGCGTCAGCACGGCGGTGTCGGAGACCGGCAGTGCCGCCAGCCATGTCCATGGCACGTCGGAGGAGCTGGCCGCCGAGGCCGAGCGCCTGCGCAGCGAGGTGCGCAGTTTCATCGCCACCGTCCGGGCCGCCTGATCCGGCGGGATGAGGGGATCACCGCTTGTTCCGGTTCCCCTCCGCCGGAAGGGTGGTAGGCTGAGCCGAGGCGCCTGAGAGTCGGGCGTCTCGGTTGGATGCTTCGATTGAGCGGCCGGGATGGTCGGTCATGGCGAAACGGATCTTCCCAAGGACCGCCTCCGGCTTCGTCCGGCGCTTTGTCGGACTGGCCGGAGGCTACTGGTCGGGGCGGGAGCGCTGGTCGGTGTGGCTGCTGGCGGTGGCCCTGCTGGCCCTGACGGTGGCGCAGGTGTCCGTCCCGGTCATGATGAATTTGTGGAGCCAGCGCCTGTTCGACGCGCTGGAGCAGCGGGCGCTGGAGCGTTTGCCGGTGATGGCCGCGGCGGCCGGCGGCATCCTGCTTTACAACATCGCCGTCACCGTGGCGCATTTGTGGGTGAAGCGGCGCCTCCAGTTCGGCTGGCGGGCGTGGCTGACCCGGCGGCTGGTCGGCGAATGGGTGTCGGACGGGCGGGAACAGGCCCTCCCCTCCCGTCCCGGCGATCACGACAATCCGGACGGGCGCATCGCCGAGGACGTCCGCATCGTCACCGAACTCGCCGTCGATCTCGGCCATTCGCTGACCTATTGCCTGCTGCTTTTGGTGAGTTTCGCCAGCATCCTATGGCAACTTTCCGGGGTGGTGCCTGTCGCGTTCGGCGGCGTGAGCCTTGCGGTGCCCGGCCATTTGCTTGTCCTCGCCTTGGCTTTTGCCGCCGCCGGGACCGCCGCGGCCGTCGCCGTCGCCCGGCCGCTGGTCCGCGCGGCGGAGCGCCGGCAGGGGCTGGAAGCGGATTTCCGTTTCGGGCTGGCGCGGGTTCGCGAGAACGCTTCGGTCATCGCCCGGCAGCGCGGCGAGGCCGTGGAGCGCGGCCGCATATCCTTGCTGTTCGACGGGGTGCGCCGCGGCTGGGAGCGGCAGACCGGCGCGCTGGTCCGCGTGATGGCCTTCGGCGCGTCCTATTCGGTGCTGTCCGCGGTCTTTCCCATTCTGGTGGTGGCGCCCCGCTACGCCGCGGGAGTCATCACGCTGGGGGTGATGATGCAGACCGCGCAGGCTTTCCAGCAAGCCGTCGCGGCGTTGTCCTGGCCCATCGACAATCTGGCGACCGTCGCCCAGTGGACGGCGTCGGTCGAGCGCGTGCTGGGGCTGAAAGAGGCGTTGGACGGGATCGCCCCCTTGCCCCCGGTCAAGGCGCCCGCCCCCGGCTTCCGGTCCGATGGCGGCAACACCGCGCGGAAACGGTGAGGCGATCCGGCACTTTCCGTTTGACCTCAACTTAGCTTGAGGTTCTATCCTGCCGCCGCACGCCGAAACCTTGGGAGGGACCGGGCCGAATGCACCGCGAGATACGGCTCCTGCTGCGCCGCTGGAAAATCACTCTGCTGAAGAAACGCGAAAACCGCCGCCGCCTTGCCCTGTTCAGGCCCATCCTGCCCGGTGCGAACTTGAAGGACCGGCTGATCGCCTGCTGCGGCGCCATGCTCGGCCTCGCCGCGACCGGCCTGCTGTGCCACAACCTGCTGACCCACATCACCAGCGTGCCGGCCCTGGTGGCGCCGATGGGGGCATCGGCGGTCCTGCTGTTCGCGGTGCCGGCCAGCCCGCTGGCCCAGCCCTGGTCGATCATTGGCGGCAACACCCTGTCGGCGCTGGTCGGGGTGATGGTGGCGGCGCTGATCCCCGATCCGATGCTGGCCGGTGGCGTGGCGGTGGCGCTGGCGATCGCGACCATGTCGATGACGCGCTGCCTGCACCCGCCGGGCGGCGCCGCCGCGCTGACCGCGGTGATCGGCGGCCCGGTGATCGCGGCGTCGGGGATGCAGTTCGTGTTCTATCCGGTGGCCGTCAACTCCATCCTGCTGGTGCTGGCGGGCTGGACGTTCCATCGCTTCTCCGGCCATTCCTACCCGCACCGGGCGCCACCCAAGCCGGCCAACAGCCACGGCACCGCCGATCCCCCCGCCCAAACGCGCGCCGGCCTGACCGCCGACGACCTGGACGAGGCGATCCGCGAGTTGGGAGAGGCGCTGGACGTCAACCGCGACGACCTGAGCGCCCTTCTGGAGAAGGCAGAGCTTCACGCCATGGAGCGGATGCACGGCGGGATCACCTGCGGCGACATCATGTCCCGCGACGTGGTGACGGTGAGCGCGGAGGCCCATCCCGAGGTGGCCCGCGCCCTCTTGATTGAGCACAGCTTCCGCACCCTGCCGGTGGTCGATCGGCGCAACGTGGTGGTCGGTCTGGTCGGATACCAGCATCTGGTCGGGAACGCCGCGACGGTGGCCGCTGTGATGGCCCCGCCGGTGACCGCCGGGTCGGAAACCCCGGCCTTCCTCCTGCTCGGCCCGCTGTCGGACGGGCGCACGCACGAGGTCGCCATCGTGGATGGAAGCGGCGGGCTGCTGGGCGTGGTGACCCAGACAGACCTGCTCCTGGTGATGGCCCGCACGAACCTGCTGCAGTCGTTGGACAGCGCCCGGAGTCCGGCCGCGCCAGTGGCCTTGGCGAGCAACTAAACCATATTGGACGTCAGCGCTCCGCGAGAAAATTTTCTCGCGGAGCCGGTTCTTCTCACTCCCCTCCCCTGCCCTTCCCGGCAATCGGACCGGCGTTCAGGATCGCGTCGATATCATCGCGGATCGCGCGGAGCGTCTCGCGGTCGATGTCCGCCAAGGCCAAGCCCTGCTCACGGACGCTGGCGACGGTCTGGCGCGCCCCGAACACCGCCTTGGCCAGCGGCTTCGGCAGGGCGCTGCCGGTCGGCACCGCGTTTCCGCGGGGCTTCGCCGCCGTGGCCGCCGGAGCCTCCTCGTCGGCGGAGCGCCGGGCCATCTCATTGACCAGCGCGTCCCAGCCGCGCAGTTGGTCCCCCTCCCCTTTCAGCCGCGCGATCTCTACCAGCCGGTAGCGCGCCGGGCGGTGCAGCGGATACTCGTCGCGGATGCGTTGCGGCAGGCGGCTGATAAGGAGCGCGCGGGAAATGTCCACCCGGTCCTTGCCGACGATCCGCCCGACATCCTCCTGCCGGTAGCCGTGGCGCTCCATCAGCCGGGCGTAGGCGTCACCCTCCTCGAAGGGCGACAGGTCAGCGCGGACGACGTTCTCGATCAGCGCCAACTCGTCCGACGCGCCGGTGACGGTGACAGCGTAGATGGTCGGGTGGCCGAGCGCCCGAACGGCGCGGAAGCGCCGCTCCCCGAAGACGAGCTGGAAGCGGCCGTCGCCCAATTGCTGCACGCCGACCGGTTGGGCCAGCCCATGTTGGGCTATGGAGGATTTCAGCGCCTCCATGTCCGCCTCGTCGAAATGGCGGCGCGGCTGGTCGGGGTTGGTGACGATGCGGCCGACGTCGATCTCTACGACGACCGGGCCGCGGCGGTTGAAGCCCTGCCCGTCCTCGCGGGCTTGGCGCTCCGCCGCCGCGGTGGTCAGCACGCCGGTGTTCGTCCGGGCCAGTTTACGCGACATGGGCCATCACCTCCGGCATACGGGCACGTTCCTGGATCAGCGCGTCGGCGACGGCCTGATAGACTTCGTAGCCCGGCGCGTCCGGCACCGCCTCCAGCGCGGCGCGCCCGGCGGCCACCGCCTGGGCGTAGACGGTCGCCCGCGGGATCGGGCCGAAGACGCGCAGCTTCGTGCCGAACAGGTTGCGGATGTCGTCGAGCGACGCCTGGTCCTGGGTCAGCCTTGCGTTGAACATCGTCGGCAGGATGCCGAGAACGCTGACCCCCGGGTTGGCCCGGCGGCGGATCATGTCCAGGTTCTCCAGCAGGAATTCCACACCCGCGACGCTCAGCATCTCGGTCTGGCAGGGGATGGCGACGGTGTTGGCGGCGGTCAACGCGTTGCGCGCCAGCATGCCGAAATGCGGCGGGGTGTCGACGAAGATGAAATCGTAGCTCTGCCGTGCCCCGCCATCCAGGCATTCACGAAGCGCGCAGTCCCCGGAGGACTGGCTTTGCAACTCCGCCTCCGCGTCGCCCAGCCGCATGCCGCTGGGGATCACGTCCAGCCCGCTGTCGGTGGTGACGATGTAGTCGCCGAGGTCGAAGTGTTTCCCCCGCGATTTCAGCGCCTCCACGGACGCCTTCAGCGCGTAGTAGAGGGTTTTCTCCTCCCGCTCGCGCTCGATGGAGTTGATGCCGAGATGGATGGTGGCGTTGGCCTGCGGGTCCGCGTCGATCAGCAGGACCTTGAAGTGCCGGGCGAGCAGGGTGGCGGTGTTGACGGTGAAGGCCGTCTTGCCCACACCGCCCTTGCGGTTGGCCGCCGCACAGATCAGCGCCGGACCATGCTGCGTCACCGTTCCGATCTTCTCCTGCAGCAGCAGGGAAATGACCGGGGCCGGGATCTTCTCGCTGCCGTTCTCCCAACGCGAGATCTTCGCCTTGTCGTATTTCCGGCCGAGCTTTTCGTTCAGCCAAGCCGCGAAATCCGGCTGGTTCAGCGTTCGGCCTTCCCGGAACGCCTTGATGTCCTCGCCGCGCAT